>NZ_JBFREG010000002.1:0-604324 GCF_052114185.1 Arthrobacter sp. RAF14
CCCGTTCGCCACTAATCCACGGTGCAAGCACCGCTTCATCGTTCGACTTGCATGTGTTAAGCACGCCGCCAGCGTTCATCCTGAGCCAGGATCAAACTCTCCAAAAAGAAATTCAAAACCCAGCAAACACCAACCACCACGGGGTGATGACCGATGATTACCAAAAAACATTGGTATCAAAAAAACATGACACACTATTGAGTTCTCAAACAACAGACATCCAACCGTCTATCCCGGACACGAAAGTTCCAGGACGATGAGGAAGGTTGTTTGTCGCCTCCCGGGCGGCTCCGGATCCTTCAGGACCCTTTCCGTCTCCGTCGCGGCGACCTGATCAACTATACGCATCTTCCTGCGTCAGCGCAAATTCCACCCGAAGAGGTGCTTCAGCACCCCTCACTTCCGCGGGATTCCGGGGTTTTGGAGTGTTCCTCAAGCCGCCCGGGCGCCTCTCGGACGGAAGGCCGATGCTGTGAAGCCCACCACATCCAGGGCCTCCCGCTCCCGCAGACCGCCGACCGAAGCCGCACCGTCCCCGAAACGGTGTCGATCGGCAGCGGCACCGGGACCGTCCCAGGGCTGGACTCAGAGCAGTCGGCGGCAGATGCTGGAGAAGTCAGCGCCGGGTCCACCCGGCTCAACCCCCCGGACCAGGAGCACGCATGCGCATCGCCCTCGCCCAGATCCACAGTGGATCGGACCTCGCCGAGAACCTCGGGACCATCCGAGAATTCACGGCCCGCGCGGCGGAAGCCGGCGCCCGGCTGATCGTCTTCCCCGAGGCCACCATGCGTGCTTTCGGCAATCCCCTCCGGGACATCGCGGAACCCCTGGACGGACCCTGGGCCACCGCGGTGCGAGAGATCGCCCTGGAACACGGCATCACCGTGGTGGCGGGCATGTTCACTCCGGGATCCGAGCCGGCCGGAGCTGACGGGCGTGATGACCGGACCACGGGGAAGCCCAGAGTCCGCAACACCCTGCTGGTCACCGGGCCGGAGGTGTCGGCGTCCTATACCAAGATCCACCTGTATGACGCGTTCGGTTTCGCGGAATCGGACACCGTGGAGCCGGGAGACACCCCCGCCACCTTCGAACTCGACGGGGTGACGTTCGGTCTGGCCACCTGCTACGACGTGCGGTTCCCCGCGCTCTTCACCGCCAACGCCCTGGCCGGCGCGACCGTGCAGATCGTCTGCGCCTCCTGGGGACCCGGCCCGGGGAAGGTGGAGCAGTGGGAACTCCTCACCCGGGCCCGCGCGATCGACACCACCAGTCACCTCCTGGCCTGTGGCCAGGCCGACCCGGGCACCCTCGGCGTCGGGAATCCGGACCGGCTCCCCACCGGCGTGGGGCACTCCGGCGTCGTGAATCCGTTCGGCGAAGACGTGACCCGCGCCGACGGTTCGGTGCAGCTCCTGTTCGCCGACCTGGACCCCGAAGTGGTCCGCCGGGCCCGGGCCGCCCTGCCGGTGCTGGCCAATCGTGTGACGCTCTGACGGCCCAGCGCTCTGGCCATCCAGGACGATGATCATCCAGGACACGACGACGGCGGCGGCCCCCTCCCCCGTCATCCCACCGCACGGTGGGAGACAGGGACAGGCGGGCCGCCGCCGTCGTCGGTTCGGTGGAGGCGCCGGTCAGGCGACCGTCACGCTCGCAAGGTTCTTCTTGCCGCGGCGCAGCAGCAGGTACTTGCCATGCAGCAGGTCCTCGGCCGGGACAACGAAGTCCACATCCGTCACCTTGACATTGTTGACGTAGGCACCGCCCTCGGTGATGGTCCGGCGGGCATCCGACTTGGACTTCACCAGCTCGGTCGCCAGCAGCAGGTCCACCACGGCCAGGCCGTCTGCGGGCACCGTGGCGGAGGCCAGCTCGGCGGAGACCGCCAGAAGCGTCGGCTCGTCCAGCACCGCGAGATCGCCGTTGCCGAACACCGCGGCGGACGCGGCGATGACCTTCTCCGTGGCCTCGACACCGTGCACCAGCGAGGTGACCTCCCACGCCAGGCGGCGCTGCGCCTCGCGGGCGAAGGGACGCTCGGCGACGGACGCGGCCAGCTCCTCGATCTCCGCACGGCTCAGGAAGGTGAACACCTTCAGCCGATCGATCACGTCTGCGTCGGCCGTGTTCAGCCAGAACTGGTAGAAGGTGTACGGCGAGCACATCTCGCCGTCCAGCCAGATGGCGTTGCCTTCGCTCTTGCCGAACTTGGTGCCGTCCGAGTTGGTGATCAGCGGGGTGCCGAGCGCGTGCACGCTGCGGCCCTCCACCTTGCGGATCAGCTCGGTGCCGCTGGTCAGATTGCCCCACTGGTCGCTGCCGCCGGTCTGCAGGACACAGCCGTAGGCGCGGTTCAGCTCGAGGTAATCCATGCCCTGGAGGATCTGGTAGCTGAACTCCGTGTAGCTGATGCCCTCATCGGAGTTGAGACGGCTGGCCACGATGTCCTTCTTGATCATCGTGCCCACGCGGAAGTGCTTGCCCACCTCACGCAGGAAGTCGATCGCGGACAGTGGAGCGGTCCAGTCCAGGTTGTTCACCAGGCGCACGGCGCTCTCCCCCTCGAAGGAGAGGAAACTCGAGACCTGCGTCTGGAGCTTCCCCACCCACTCGGCCACGGTCTCCCGGGTGTTGAGCACCCGCTCGGCCGTCTGCCGGGGGTCGCCGATCAGACCCGTGGAACCGCCCACCAGGGCCAGCGGCTTGTGGCCGGCCAGCTGGAGACGGCGCATGACGAGCAGCTGCACCAGATTGCCCAGGTGCAGAGACGGCGCCGTGGGGTCGAAACCGCAATAGTAGGTCACAGGCTCGCCGGCGAGGAGTTTCTCCAGTTCCGCCTCATCCGTGGACACGTGGACCAGGCCACGCCACTTCAGCTCCTGCCAGACGTTGGCAAAGGAGGAATCGTTCTTCTGCTTGGCGAGGACGGAGTCCTCGATGGTTTCGCTCAGCTGTGACACCCTTCCAAACTAGCATTTCCCACGGGTTCAGACCTTCTCGATGCCCTCCGGGATGCGCCCCGCGGCGATGAGCCGGAGACGCTGGGTGGGCCGGGTCATGGCGACATACAGATCGCCGACACGTCCGGCCGCCTCATCCAGGAGTTCCTGGGGTTCCAGGATGATGACGCCGTCGAACTCCAGGCCCTTGGCCTCCTGCGGACTGATCACCACGATGTCCTGGTCGTAGCTCCCGGAGCCCGTGCCCACGCGGCCGCCGTACTCGGCGCGGAGGGCCGCTTCGGCCGCCGCCCGGTGGCGGGGGCCGCTGATCACGGCGAGGAGGCCGCCGTCGAGCATCTGCAGCTCTTCCGGGACGGCACGCACCAGCTGAGGCACGACGTCGCCCGCGGCCACCCGGTCGATCTGCGGCGCCCAGCGTCCCTCCCGCACCGCCTTGGGAGCGGAGACGATCTGGCCGGCGGCATTCGCCATCCTGACTGCGGCCTCGGCGATCTGCGACGGCGTGCGGTAGTTGACCGTCAGCTCCTCCAGCCGCCAGTGGTCACCGAATTCGGGGTTCAGCGCCGACGCCCACGACAGGGCGCCCGCGGCCGAGCTGGTCTGGGCGATGTCCCCCACGATCGTGAAGGACTTGAGCGGGCAGCGCCGGGCCAGGAGCCGCCACTGCATGTGCGACAGCTCCTGCGCCTCATCCACCACCACGTGGCCGTAAGCCCAGTTACGGTCCCCCCGCGCCCGGTCCGCGGCACTCAGCCGGTGGTGCTGCTCGGCGTTGCGTTCGGCGAGTTCCTCGGCGGTGAAGAGCGGGTCGATGCCCATGTGCTCCATGTTCCGCAGGGTCGCCTTGGCATTCTCCACGTCCCGCTGGCGGTCCTGCTCGGCCTGGGCGGCGTTGCGGCCGGCGTGAGCGTCGTACTCGCCGAGGAGTTCTGCGGCCTCGTCCAGGAGGGGCACATCGGCCTCCGTCCAGGGCGCGTCTGCCGGGCGGCGCAGCAGGCGCCGTTCGGCCTCGCTGAAGCCGGGCGTGCACGCCTTCAGGATCTCCGGACGGGAGAAGAGCTCCGAGATCAGCTTCTCCGGCGTGATCGGCATCCAGGCGAGGTTCAGTGCCACGCGCACATCGCGGGAGGAGCGGACGTCCTCCGCGAGATACGAGCGGTCGGCGCTGTTGCCGGGGTTGGCGGCCAGGACCTTCTCCGTGAGCTGCTCGGTGAGCTCGCGCAGCAGGATCTTGACGAACGTGGCCCGCGCCTCGTTGTGGGGTTTCCCGGTCTGACGGGCCCTCTCCCGGGCGCGCGAGACCTGTTTGGGGCTCAGGGTGAGGCGGTAGCCCTCCACGTCGAGGGTGCGCGGCGAGCGGAAGGTGCGCTGACGCTGCGCCACCGCGTTCGCCACGACGACAGCCATGGCCAGACGCCCCTTGAGCGCCGCGACCTGGGGATCGGCCTCGGGAACGGCGTCGATGCCGGGCATGAGCCGGCCGAGGCTCGCCATCACGACGCCGGTCTCGCCCAGGGAGGGCAGGACGCGTTCGATGTACTTCATGAAAGAGGTGCTGGGGCCCACGAGCAGCACGCCCGCCGACTTGAGCCGCTCACGGTGGGTGTACAGCAGGTAGGCCGCGCGGTGCAGGGCCACGGCGGTCTTGCCGGTGCCGGGACCGCCCTGCACCACCAGTGCGCCGGACATGGAACTGCGGATGATGCGGTCCTGCTCGGCCTGGATGGTGCTGACGATGTCGGACATCTGTCCCGTGCGCTTGGAGTTCAGCGCCGCCAGCAGGGCGCCTTCACCCTGGTGCCCGCTCCCCTCGGTCAGCATGCCCGGGTCCAGGACGTCATCCTCCATGGCCTTCAGCTCACGGCCCGACAGGATCAGATGACGACGGCGGCGCACACCCTGCCGGTCGAAGGCGGTGGCCTGGTAGAAGTGACCGGCTTCCGGGGCTCGCCAGTCCACCATGAGGCGCTGGAGGTCCTCCGTGGACAGCCCGATGCGCCCGATGTACTGCGCTTCGCCGTCGTCCAGGTCGAGACGCCCGAACACGAGCCGCTCCTCGACCGCGTCAAGCTGCGCCAAACGGTCCTCGTACAGCGCGGCGAAAGCATCGCGCTCCGAGACGTTCTGCATGCTCCCGACGGGTCCGCCCCGGCGCACCCGGGCCAGCTGCCCACGCTTCTCCTCACGGAGCTCATCCAGCCGGTGGTACAGGCCGTGCACGTAGTCCCGTTCACGCGCCAGCTCAGCTTCGAGCATCAAGCAACTCCTCTTCGCCAAGGTTCCCCGCCATTGTCGATAACGGACCGTCCATTCTACAGCCATTCGGGTGAACGGAAGGGAACGTCGCAGCGGCCCCACGGCGGGCATCGCGCGGAACGGCGCAGGCGGGGTGCGGCCCGTGCATAGGAGCGCCCGCTCAGACCTTCTGGAGGGCGTGCACCAGGTCCAGATCGATGCCGGCGCCGGCCAGCCGCTCGCGTCCTGGGAGGCCGTCCAGTTCCAGGACCACGCCGATGCCCGTGACCTCGGCGCCGGCCCGGGAGAAGAGCTCATGCGCGGCGGCGAGGGTGCCGCCGGTGGCCAGCACGTCGTCGAGCAGCAGGACCCGGGTGCCGGGCGCCAGATCATCGCGGTGGATCTCCAGCGTGGCGGTGCCGTATTCCAGCGCGTACTCCTGCGCGAACGTCTCGCGCGGCAGCTTGCCCGCCTTGCGCACGGCCACCACGCCCTTCCCGGAGGCGTAGGCGGCGGCCGCGGCCAGCAGGAACCCGCGGGCTTCCACGCCCGCCACCACGTCGAAGAGCCCCGTGTACGGCTCGATCAGGGCGTCCACCACGGTGCGGAAGCCCTCACCATCGGCGAAGACGGGCGTCAGATCACGGAAGACGATGCCGGGTTCCGGGTAATCCGGGATGACGGCGCAGAGCCGGTCGAGAAGGGTGATGGCGGATTCATGGGCTGTTTCAGGCACGCCTTCCATTTTAGGCCCGGGTGTCCGGCCGTGAGGACCTGGGCCGGACCCGGAACGGGTGTTCCGCGCCACGCTCAGCGTGGCTTCGCCGGGCGGTATACGGAGACGCTCGGTTCGCCGTCGAGCCAGAACCGCCACGGATACTCCAGACTGCCGCCCGCCCCGGACACCCCCACGCGCGGCCCCGAAAGCACGGTCTGGGCATCCGGGTTCCGACCCGAGAGTGCACTGCGCGGAACGCGGAGGCCCAAGGGTGGTGTCAGGAGGTCCGCGCCCGTGTCGGCAGTGGTCAGGGCCAGACAGGTGGCCAGCCGGGCCGGGCCCCGCGCGAGGTCGGCCTCCTTGCGGGCGGCGGGCCGACGGCTCCACGCGAGCGCCACGCCCTCCACCACTTCACCCGCCCGCATCAGGATCCCGCCGGCACGTTCCTCCGGGCCGCAGACGAGGTTGGCACAGTAGTGCATCCCGTAGGTGAAGTAGCAATAAAGGTGGGCCGGAGGACCGAACATCGCGGCGTTCCGGGCGGTCCTGCCACGGTAGCTGTGCGCTCCCGGATCGGGGAACGCCGAATCCCGGGGACCCCGGTACGCCTCCAGCTCGGTCAGCCGGACGGCGACCGTGCCCTCCGGAGTGCTGTGGCTGATCACCGAACCCAGCAGGCGGGGCGCCAGCTCCACGGGATCACCGCTCAGCAGCTCGCGGACCTCCTCGGGTCCCAGCCGGTCCTCGTCGCCTCCCATGCCGTTCATGGCCACGACGCTAACACCCGGCGCCGGCATCCCCGCTCACTGCCATGTCCGAAAACCGCCAGTAGGGATGTCCGGAAACTGCCAGAATGAACACATGGACTTCTGGCAGCGCTACCGGGCGATCGACACGAGGGACGCCCGCTTCGACGGGCAGTTCTACACGGCCGTCAAAAGCACCGGCATCTACTGCCGCCCGTCGTGCCCGGCCCGCACCCCCAAGCCGGAGAACGTCGAGTTCTTCGAGACCTCGGCCGCCGCCCACGAATCGGGTTACCGCGCCTGCAAGCGCTGCCTTCCCGAAGCAGTGCCGGGCACCCCCGCGTGGAACGTCCGCTCCGATGTGGCCGCACGCGCCATGCGCCTCATCAACGACGGCCTGGTGAACGACGGCGGAGTCCCCGCCCTGGCCGGACGCCTCGGCTACTCCACGCGGCAGCTGGGCCGCATCCTCAGCCAGGAACTCGGAGCCGGGCCTCTGGCGCTGGCCCGCGCGGCCCGCGCTCAGACGGCCCGTCAGCTGCTCGTCTCGACGGGCATGAGCCTGGCCGACGTCGCCTTCGCGGCCGGGTTCAACAGCGTCCGCCAGTTCAACGAGACGATCTCGGCGGTGTTCGACAAGACCCCGGGCCAGCTCCGCGCCACGGCGTCCGCCCGGTGGGATCCGGTCCACGGCCCAGCGGGAACCCTGACGCTGCGGCTTCCCTACCGCGAGCCCTTCGACCCCGGGATCTTCAGCTTCCTGGCGGTCCGCGCCATCCCGGGCGTGGAGATCGCCGACGCCACGTCGTACGAGCGGGCCCTGGTCCTGCCGCACGGTGTGGCCCATTTCCGGGTCTCCGCCACGGGCCGCGGCTACCTGGAGCTGCTGATCCTCTCCGTCGACCTCAAGGATCTGCACCGGCTCATCACCCGGGTGCGGCGGCTCTTCGACCTGGACTCGGATCCGCAGGCCATCGACACGGCCCTCGCCGCCGACCCCCGTTTGGCGGCGCCCGTGGCCGACGTTCCGGGCCTCCGGCTGCCCGGCGCTCTGGACCCTCAGGAGATGCTGGTCCGTGCCATGGTCGGTCAGCAGATCACGGTCGCCGCCGCACGGACCGCACTGGCGGGACTCTCCGCCTGCGGCGCGCCCTTCGAGGCCTCCGCGCCCGAGCCGGCCACGGCGATGCCGCTCCCCCACGCCGAGCAGCGGATCACCCGGCTGTTCCCGGCGCCGTCGTCGCTGGCCGAACATCTTCCGGAGCTGTTGCGCGGGCCGGCCCGCCGGACGGCCGCGCTCCAGTCGGCCGCCGCGGCCATGGCCTCCGGCGAGCTGGATTTCGGATTCGGCGACACACCGGAAACGCTCGGCGCGGCGCTCCTGCCCCAGCCGGGAATCGGCCCCTGGACGGTCGGGTACCTGTCGATGCGGGTGCTCGGAGCCCCGGATGTCTTCCTGGCGGGCGACGCCGCGGTCCGCAACGGCATCCGCGCCCTGGGCGGCGACGCCGGGGATCCCGCCTTCACCGCCGTCTCCCCCTGGCGTTCCTACGCCACCATGCACCTCTGGCGCCTGGCCGCTCTGCCGCGCGCCGCCACCACGTCCGCGAACCCCGAGAGGAAAGCACCGCATCATGGCTGACCACACCACCCTCACCACCCCCGACGGGCCGTTCACCGTCATCGCCCAGGACGGTGCTGTTCTGGCCTCGGGCTGGACCGCTGACCTGGAGGTACTCCTTCCCCAGGTGCATGCCGCCCTCCGTCCCGCAGCGTTGCATCCGGTGGCTTCACTCGGCGCGCTGACCGACGCGGTGACGGCCTACTACGACGGCGACCTCGCCGCGCCCATGACCGTGCCGGTGCACCAGAAGTCAGGGCCGTTCCGCGAACACGCGTGGGACGTCCTCCGGGAGGTCGCGGCGGGCCGCCCGCTCAGCTACGCGGACTACGCCCTGGCCGCCGGAAACCCCAAGGCCGTGCGCGCCGCCGCCAGTGCGTGTGCCTTCAACGCCGCGGCGCTGTTCGTGCCATGCCACCGGATCGTCCGCACCGACGGCTCGCTGGGCGGCTTCCGCTGGGGACTGCCGGTCAAGGAGAGTCTGCTGGCCCGCGAGGCCGCGGCTTCCTGACGAATGAGGGGTCAGATGATGTCCCCCGGTCACTCCGGAAGGGACATCATCTGACCCCGCAACGCTCTTCCGTGGCCGGGACGCTACTTCGTCGTGGGGACGGGGGACGGCCAGGGCAGCAACTCGGGCAGGTCCACGTCATCGGCGGCCGCCGAGGCGCGGAGCGTGGACAGGCTCGGCTCGCGCCCCGCCAGCCACGCGGCGATGTCCGTGAGCATGCCGCTGACCACCACGCCGTCGCCCCCGTGACCGAGGGTACGGGGCGGCAGGCCGAGGGGCTGTAGCACCAGGTGGCGGCCCGCGGGGACCCGGGCGGCCAGGAAGTCCAGAAGGTGCAGGCAGAAGGCCTTGGACCAGGTCTCCGGACCGTAGTCCAGACCCAGATCGGTGCCGTGGATGGTGAGCTCGCGCCAAAGCGCGAAAGCGCCGTCCCGCACCACCCCGTCCCGGTAGCTGATGGAGGCGTCCCATTCCCCCGGGGCCAGGTCGCCGAGGGCTTTCAGGGCCCGGTCGGTCGCGGCCTGGACGTCTTGACGATGCTCTTCCGCAGTGTGCCCCGCGGCGAGTTCGATGCGCGCCGCGCGGCCCTCGTAGCCGCCGTCGTACAGGTCGATCCGCTCGCCGCGCTTCGCGTATTCCGCCTGCCGGGCCATCGCCTCGCTGATGCCCATCACATGGGCCAGGACATGGCCGCGGGTCCAGCCCGGCAGCACGGAGGGCGCCTTCACGGCGTCATCGTCCAGCGAGGCCGCCAGCTTGTTCACCAGTTCCGCGGCGGACCGGAGGTCACGAAGCAGGGCGTCGTCAGCAGAGGCGTGGTCCGGGGACCCGGGAGTGATCTGGCTCATGCCGCCATCCTAGGTCAGAGACCGCCGTTTCAGTGAGTGGCCATGAACCGGAATCCGCCACCGACACGAAAGGGCCGGGTTCCGCGGTGCTGCGGAACCCGGCCCTCCGGGGTGGATCAGAGCGGGCCGGTCAGGCCACGAACGTCCGCGCCTCCGACAGCTCGGCTTCAAGCGCCTCAAGCTGACGTGCGACGGCGGACGGCGCGGTGCCGCCCTGAGCGCTGCGGCTGGCCAGGGAGCCCTCCGTGGACAGCACCGTGCGGACCTCGGGAGTCAGCTGCGGGGAGATGGCCGCATACTCCTCATCCGTCAGGTCCCACAGCTCGACGCCACGGCTCTCCGCCTGCTTGACGGCAGCACCGGAGAGTTCGTGGGCCTCGCGGAACGGCACGCCCTGGCGGACCAGCCACTCGGCCACATCGGTGGCCAGAGCGAAGCCCTGCGGGGCCAGCGACTGCATGCGCTCGGTGTTGAAGCCGAGCGTCGCGATCATGCCGGAGACCGCCGGGAGCAGCAGTTCGAGGGTGTCGGCCGCGTCGAACACGGGCTCCTTGTCCTCCTGCAGGTCCCGGTTGTACGCGAGGGGCAGGCCCTTGAGCGTGGCGAGCAGCCCGGTCAGGTCACCGATCAGGCGGCCCGCCTTGCCACGCGCCAGCTCGGCGACGTCCGGGTTCTTCTTCTGCGGCATGATGGACGAGCCCGTGGAGTAGGAGTCATCCAGCGTGACGAAGGAGAACTCCTTCGTGGCCCACAGGATGACCTCCTCCGAGATCCGGGAGATGTCCACGCCGATCATGGCCCCGACCCAGGCGAACTCCGCGAAGACGTCACGGGAGGCCGTGCCGTCGATCGAGTTGTGCACCGCCGAGAAGAAGCCGAGGTCCGCCGCGACGGCCTCCGGGTCCAGGCCCAGCGAGGAGCCCGCCAGGGCGCCCGAGCCGTACGGCGAGACACCCGCGCGCTTGTCCCAGTCCTGGAGCCGCTGCACATCGCGCAACAGCGCCCAGGCGTGCGCCAGGAGATGGTGACTCAGCAGGACCGGCTGCGCGTGCTGCAGGTGCGTGCGGCCCGGCATGGCGACCTCGGGGTGAGCCTTGGACTGCGCCACGAGGGCGTCCACCACGTCCAGCACGCGCGCGGCGATGATCCGGGCATGATCGCGCAGGAACATGCGTCCCAGGGTGGCGATCTGGTCGTTCCGGGAGCGTCCGGCGCGGAGCTTGCCGCCCAGGTGCGTCCCGGCGCGCTCCAGCAGGCCGCGCTCCAGGGAACCGTGCACATCCTCGTCACTTTCGGCCGCCACGTAGGCGCCGCTCGCGACGTCCTCATCCAGCTGCGTGAGAGCGGCCAGCATGCCGTCCAGCTCGGCGTCGTCGAGCAGACCCGCCTTGTGGAGCACGCGGGCGTGCGCCATGGAGCCGGCGATGTCGTACCGCGCCAGGCGCCAGTCGAAGTGCGTGGACTTGCTCAGCGCGGCGAGCGCGTCCGCCGGGGCGCCGGCGAAGCGCGCACCCCAGAGGGCGCCCTCGTTCGTGCCGTGGGTCTCGGAGCTCATGCTCAGGCTCCCGCGACCCGCTGGTCGCGGGTGGAGGCGACCTTGGAGGACATGCCCCAGAGCTCGATGAAGCCCTTGGCCTGGGACTGGTCGAAGGTGTCGCCGGTGTCGTAGGTGGCCAGCGAGAAGTCGTAGAGACCGGTGTCCGAGCGGCGGCCGTTCACAATGGCCTGGCCGCCGTGCAGGGTCATGCGGATGTCGCCGGAGACGTACTTCTGGGTGTCCTCGATGAAGGCGTCCAGGGAGCGCTTGAGCGGGGAGAACCACTGACCGTCGTAGACCAGCTCGGACCAGCGCTGGCCGACCGTGGCCTTGAAACGGGCCTGCTCGCGTTCGATGGTGACGTCCTCGAGGTGCTTGTGGGCCGTGATGAGGGCCATGGCGCCCGGGGCCTCGTAGATCTCGCGGGACTTGATGCCCACCAGGCGGTCCTCGACGACGTCGATCCGACCCACGCCCTGCGCACCGGCACGGCGGTTGAGCTCCTGGATGGCCTGCAGCGGGGTGACGGCCACGCCGTCGATCGCCACGGGGACGCCCTGGTGGAAGGTCACGACGACCTCGTCCGGCGCCGGCGGGAACTCCGGGGTGGCGGTGTAGTCGTAGATGTCCTTGGTGGGGGCGTTCCAGATGTCCTCCAGGTAGCCCGTCTCCACGGCGCGGCCCCAGACGTTCTGGTCGATCGAGTAGGGGTTCTTCTTGGTGGTCTCGATCGGCAGGCCCTTCTCCTCGGCGAAGGCGATGGCCTTGTCACGGGTGAGCGCGAGGTCGCGGACCGGGGCGATGCACTTCAGGTCCGGGCCCAGGGTCTGGATGCCGACCTCGAAGCGGACCTGGTCGTTGCCCTTGCCGGTGCAGCCGTGGGCGACCGTGGTGGCGCCGAACTCGCGGGCGGCCTTGACCAGGTGCTTGACGATCACCGGACGGGAGATCGCGGACACCAGCGGGTAGTGGCCCTGGTAGAGGGCGTTGGCCTTCAGGGTGGGCATGGCGTACTCGTTGGCGAACTCATCGCGGGCGTCGGCCACGTAGGCCTCCACGGCGCCGCAGCCGAGGGCGCGCTGGCGGATGGTCTCCAGGGACTCTCCACCCTGTCCGACGTCGACCGCCACGGCGATCACTTCGGCGCCGGTGGCTTCGCCGATCCAGCCGATGGCCACAGACGTGTCAAGGCCGCCGGAGTAGGCCAGGACGATGCGCTCAGTCACGTGAGTATCTCCTTCAGGAAGTGGTGTATGTAAAACTATACATGACTATGAGTAAGTATTCATAGCCGTCTGGATCAATTCGGGTTGCTGTCCGCCATGGCCAGGAACCGGGCGGCCAGGGCTTCCCCACCCTGGGGGTCGCGAGCCACCAGGAGCACGGTGTCGTCCCCCGCGATCGTGCCCAGCACGGACGGCATCACGGAGTGGTCGATGGCCAGGGCCAGGAAGTTCGCGGCGCCGGGCGGGGTCCGCAGCACCACGAGGTTTGCGGACGCCTCCGCCGTGACCAGCAGTTCACCGCAGAGCTTCTCCAGCCGGGCATCCAGGATCTCCTGCGCCACGGCGCTCGTCGGCCCACGGTCGCCACCCTCGCCGGGCACGGCGTAGACCAGGCCGCCGTCGCTCCCCCTGACCCGGACCGCGCCGATCTCCACGAGGTCCCGGGACAGCGTCGCCTGGGTGACCTGCACGCCGTCGTCGGCCAGGAGAGCGGCCAGCTCAGCCTGCGAGCGCACGCTCTCACCCCGCAGGATCGCGCTGATGCGCGCCTGACGGGCGGTCTTGGTGGCGGGGCTCGTGGCCCCGGAGCCGGTGGTCATCAGTCCAGCCCGGGCACCACGGCCAGGCCGGAGCGGTGCATGAGCCAGGCCATCACGGCCTTCTGCGCGTGCAGGCGGTTCTCCGCCTCGTCCCACACCACGGACTGCGGGCCGTCGATGACGTCCGCCGCGATCTCGTAGCCACGGTAGGCGGGCAGGCAATGCAGCACGATGGCGTCCGGCGCGGCCTGTGCCATGGCCTCCTCGGTGACGGAGTAGTCCCGGAAGAGGGTCATCCGTACTTCCTTCTCGTCCTCCTGGCCCATGGACACCCAGGTGTCCGTGGCGACGACGTCGACGCCCGCCAGGGCCTCCGCCGCATCGGTCGTGACGAGGACGCTGCCGCCGGTCCGGGCGGCGAGTTCCTCACCGGCGGCGACGATCTCCGGCGCCGGCAGATAACCTTCCGGACCTGCGATCCGCACGTGCATCCCGGCATTCACCGCGGCCAGCAGATACGAATTCGCCATGTTGTTGGCGGAATCCCCCAGGTAGGCCAGGGTGAGCCCGGCGAGCGTGCCCTTGTGCTCGCGGATGGTGAGAAGATCGGCCAGCAGCTGGCACGGGTGGTACTCGTCGCACAGGGCGTTGATGACGGGCACCCGGGAGTTCTCCGCCATCTCCACCAGGCCCTGGTGCGCACCGGTCCGCCACACGATCGTGGAGACCATGCGCTCCAGCACCCGTGCGGTGTCCGCGACGGACTCCTTGTGGCCGATCTGGGCCTCGCCGGGGTTGATGATGAGCGGGCTGCCGCCCAGTTCGGACACGCCGGCGCTGAACGAGACCCGGGTCCGGGTGGACGTCTTGTCGAAGATGACAGCGACGGTCTTGCGGGCGCGTCCCTCACCCGCGTAAACGGCCAGCGAGTCCGGCGCGGCCTTGAGCCGCTCCGCGAGGTCCAGGACCTCGGTCAGCTCGGCGGGGCTGAGGTCGGTGTCTTTGAGGAAGTGACGTACGGAAGTCATGGGAACCTACTCTGCCGCCGAGGCGGCCTTGGCCGTGGAAAGGATGCCGGGGAACGCGCCGAGGAAGGCGTCCGCCTGGGCGTCGCTGAGGATGAGGGGCGGCGCCAGGCGCAGCGTGTGCGGGCCGGGCGCGTTGAGGATGAAGCCTGCGTCGAGCGCCGCGGTGATGAAGGCGGGCGCGACGTCGGCGTCCAGGTCGATCCCGATCAGCAGACCGCGCTGGCGGACCTCCGTCACGCCCGGCACGGCGGTCAGGCCGCGCGCCAGGCGCTCGCCCGTGGCGCGGACCTGAGCCAGCAGCCCCTGCTGCTCGATCACGTGGAGGGTGGCGAGCGCCGCGGCGGTCGCCACGGGATTGCCGCCGAACGTGGTTCCGTGCTGGCCCGGGTTCAGCAGCGCGGAGACCTTCTCCCCGAACGTCACGAGCGCGCCGATCGGGAAGCCGCCGCCGAGGCCCTTGGCCAGGGTCATGGCGTCCGGCAGCACGCCGCTGTCCTGGAAGGCGAACCACTGGCCGGTGCGGCCCACGCCGGTCTGGACCTCGTCCAGGATGAGCAGGGCGCCGTGCTCGGTGCACAACTCGCGGGCGAGCCGCAGGTACTCGGCGTCCAGCGGGCGGACGCCGGCCTCGCCCTGGATGGGCTCCAGGACCACAGCGGCGGTCTGGCCGTCGACGGCATCGCGGAGCGCCTGCTGATCGTTGAACGGCAGGTGGACGACGCCGCCCGGCAGCGGCTCGAAGGGCTCGCGGTACGCCTGCTTGGCGGTGAGGGCGAGCGCGCCCATGGTGCGGCCGTGGAAGGCGCCTTCGAGGGCGATGATCTTCCGGCGGGGCCCTTCCGGCCCGTCCGCGTTGCGACGGGCGAGCTTGAAGGCCGCCTCATTGGCCTCGGTGCCCGAGTTCGAGAAGAACACCTTGGAGCCCTCGGGGGCGCCCGCGAGTTCCAGGAGCTTCTCCGCGAGCGCGATCTGAGGCGGCGACGCGAAGAAGTTGGAGACGTGGCCCAGAGTCGCCAGCTGGCTCGAGATGACCGAGGTGACGAACGGGTGCGCGTGGCCCAGCGCGTTCACCGCGATCCCGCCCAGCAGGTCCAGGTACTCCTTGCCGTCCGCGTCCCAGACCACGGCGCCCGCGCCACGGACCAGCACGCGCTGCGGGGTCCCGAAGACGTTGAGCAGGGCGCCGGAGTAGCGGGAGAGCCACTCGGCGCCGCTGGCAGTGCGGGCGTCCAGGAGGCCTTCCTCCTGCGCCGGGGTGATGTCAGCGTGCTTCGCCATGCGCGTCACAGCCCTTCCGTGGTGAGTGCGGCGTCCGAGTCCTGGACCACCTGCGTGCCGATGCCCGCCGTCGTGAAGACCTCCAGCAGCATGGAGTGCGGAAGCCTGCCGTCCACGATGTGGGCCTGAGGCACTCCCCCGTCCACCGCTTTGAGGCAGGCTTCCATCTTGGGGATCATGCCGGACTGCAGGCTGGGCAGCATCGCCCGGAGCTGGGTGGCGCTCAGCGAGGAGATGAGCGAGTCCTTGTCCGGCCAATTCGCGTACAGACCCTCGACGTCGGTCAGGATCACCAGCTTGCTGGCGCCCAGTGCTTCGGCCAGGGCCGCCGCGGCGGTGTCCGCGTTGACGTTCAGCACGTCACCGGTGGGCGCGCCGTCCGGGGTGATCTCCGGGGCGACCGTGGAGATGACCGGGATCCGGCCGGCCTCCAGGAGGTCGTGGATGGCCCGCGGGTTCACGCCCACCACTTCACCCACCAGGCCGAGGTCCACGGCCTCGCCGTCGACCTCGGTCCCGGTGCGGATGGCCTGGAGCAGGGCGCCGTCCTCTCCGGAGAGGCCCACGGCATAAGCGCCATGGTTGTTGATGAGGCCCACCAGCTCGCGGCCCACCTGGCCCGTGAGGACCATGCGCACCACATCCATGGCCTCCGGCGTGGTCACGCGCAGCCCGCCCTTGAACTCGCTCTCGATGCCCAGCCGCGCCAGCATGGAGTTGATCTGCGGTCCGCCGCCGTGGACCACCACGGGACGCACGCCCACGTGGTGCAGGAAGACGATGTCCTCGGCGAAGGCCCGTCGCAGCTCGTCGTTGATCATGGCGTTGCCGCCGTACTTGATCACCATGGTGTTGCCGGCGAAGCGCTGGATCCAGGGCAGGGCTTCGATGAGGGTCTCGGCCTTGGCCTGGGCCTGGCTGAGGTCCCTCGTCATGCTGGAGGTCATGTCTCTCCTAGGGCGTGGGTGGTGGCGCTGCTCAGCTGGAGTAAGCGCTGTTTTCGTGCACGTAGTCGTGGGTGAGGTCGTTGGTCCAGATGGTCGCCTCGTCCTCGCCGGCGTTCAGGTCGATCTCGACGAGGACTTCGCGGTCCTCCAGGCTGACCAGCGAACGGTCCTCGCCGATCCCGCCGTTGCGGCAGATCTGCACGCCGTTGATGGCCACGTTGAGGCGGTCCGGCTCGAAGACGGCGTCCGTGGTGCCGACGGCGGAGAGCACGCGGCCCCAGTTCGGGTCCTTGCCGAAGATCGCGGTCTTGAAGAGGTTCGAACGCGCGACGGCGCGGCTCACGGTCTCTGCGTCGAGCTCGCTGGCGGCGTTGAAGGTGCGGATGGCGATGTCGTGCGCCGCGCCCTCGGCGTCACCGATGAGCTGGCGGGCGAGGTTCTTGCAGACCTCCTGCAGTCCCTTGCCGAACTCCTCGCCGGCCGGGTAGGAGCCGGAGGCGCCGGACGCGAGCAGCAGCACGGTGTCATTGGTGGACATGCAGCCGTCCGAGTCGGCGCGGTTGAAGCTCAGGCGCACGGCCTCGCGCAGCTCCGCGTCCAGGAGCTCCGGGCTGACGATCGCATCCGTGGTGATGACCACGAGCATGGTGGCCAGGCCCGGCGCGAGCATGCCGGCGCCCTTGGCCATGCCGCCGATGGTGAAGCCGGTGCCGAGCGGATCGAACCCGATGTAGCTGGCTTCCTTGCTCACGGTGTCCGTGGTCATGATGGCCTCGGCGGCGGCCGAACCCGCGTCCGGGCCCGCGTTGTCCACCAGCAGCTCCAGCCCCGGCAGGATCTTGTCCATGGGCAGCTGTTCGCCGATCAGCCCCGTGGAGCACACGGCCACGTCCCCGGCGGAGACGCCGAGCAGCGCGGCCAGCCGCTCCGCCGTCGCATGCGTGTTCTGGAAGCCCTGGGGACCCGTGCACGCGTTGGCGCCGCCCGAGTTGAGGACCACCGCGTCCACCCGGCCGTCCGCAAGGACCTGGCGGGACCAGTGCACGGGGGCCGCGGCCACCCTGTTCGAGGTGAACACCCCGGCCGCGTGCTTGGTGGGCCCGTCGTTGATGACCAGGGCCATGTCCGGCTTGCCGCTGGCTTTCAGGCCTGCGGTGATGCCTGCTGCACGGAAACCGAGGGGAAGGGTGACACTCACGGGGCGACTCCTAGCTGGGCGAGCCCCAGGGATTCGTCGAGACCCAGGGCGATGTTCATGGACTGCACGGCACCGCCTGCGGTGCCCTTGGTCAGGTTATCGATTGCCGCACTGACAATCACCCTTCCCGTGTGCGCGTCGTACGCCAGCTGGATGACCGCGTGGTTGGATCCCTGCACGGACTTGGTGGTCGGCCACTGGCCCTCGGGCAGGAAGTGGACGAACGTCTCGTTCTCGTAGGCGTCCTGCCAGGCCGCGCGCAGGTCCTCCGCGCTGACGCCCGGCTTGACCCGCGCCGTCGCGGTGGTCAGGATGCCGCGGCTCATGGGGGCGAGCGTCGGGGTGAAGGAGACCGTGACGGGCTCCCCGGCGGCGTTGCCCAGGCCCTGCTCGATCTCGGGGGTGTGCCGGTGACCGCCGCCCACGCCGTACGGGGACATGGAGCCCATGACCTCGGAGCCGAGGAGATTCACCTTGGCGGCCTTCCCGGCGCCGGAGGTGCCGGACGCGGAGACGATCACCACGTCCTGGGGCTCGAGCAGGCCGGCCGCGAAGCCGGGGGTCAGGGCGAGCAGAGCCGAGGTGGGGTAGCAGCCGGGCACGGCGATGCGCTTGCTCCCGCGGAGCTTCTCCCGCTGACCGGGGAGCTCGGGCAGGCCGTACGGCCAGGTGCCCGCGTGCGGCGAGCCGTAGAACTTCTCCCAGGCCGCGGCGTCCTCGAGGCGGTGGTCCGCGCCGGCGTCGATCACCAGCGTGCCCTCGGGCAGCTGTGCGGCGATCGCGGCGGAGGCGCCGTGCGGCAGGGCGAGGAACACCACGTCATGCCCCGCGAGATTCTCCACGCTGGTCTCTTCGAGGATGCGGTCGCCGAGGGTGTGAAGCTGAGGCTGGACACTCCCCAACCGGGCTCCGGCGTTGCTGTGGGCGGTGATGGCGCCGATGGTCACTCCGGGATGGGTGGCGAGCAGGCGCAGCACCTCTCCCCCTGCGTAACCACTGGCTCCGGAAACGGCGACGGATATGCTCATGGCCTCACTATACAACTCAGAGCAAGAATATGCACTGTTGTAAATATTTATGCAACGGCATGGCGCGGTGACCGCTCTCAACCCGATGCATAAGATGTCCCTGACGGCATTCGAGAAGGACAAGGGAGGCACTGACCATGCACGCCATCATCGCCCGGGAGACCGGCGGACCAGACGTTCTCGAATACACCGCGACGGACGTCCCCGAACCCGGCCCCGGCCAGCTCCGGTTCCGCGTCGCGGCCACCGGAGTGAACTTCATCGAGACCTACCAGCGGCAAGGCATCTATCCCCTCCCCTTCCCCTGGACCCCAGGCGCGGAGGCCTCGGGAGTGGTGGACGCCCTCGGCGAGGGGGTCACGGGCTTCGCCATCGGCGACCGCATCGCCACCGCCGAAGCCTCGGCCTGCTACGCCGAGTTCGCCGTGGTCGACGCCGACAAGGCCCTGCCGGTCCCGGACGGACTGGACCTCGAGACCGCCGCCGCCCTCCCGCTCCAGGGCATGACGGCCCATTACCTCGCCACGTCCAGCTTCCCGGCCGGCGAGGGGACCACCGCCCTGCTCCACGCCGGCGCAGGCGGGGTGGGACTGCTCCTCATCCAGCTCCTCAAGGCACGCGGCGCGCGGGTCATCACCACGGTGTCCACACCGGAGAAAGCCGACCTCGCCCGCGCGGCGGGCGCCGATCTGGTGATCGACTACGCGGACTTCGCCACGCAGGCCCGCCAGTTCACCGACGGCCGCGGCGTGGACGTGGTGTACGACGGCGTGGGCAAGGACACCTTCGACCGCTCCCTGGAGAGCCTGCGCGTCCGCGGCACGCTCGTGCTCTTCGGCGCGGCGTCCGGGCCCGTCCCCCCGGTCGATCCCCAGCGGCTCAACCAGGGCGGCTCGCTCTTCCTCACCCGGCCCACCCTGGGCGACCACCTGCTCGACGCCGAAGAACGGCGTTGGCGTTCCGGCGAGGTCTTCGGCCCCGCCGCGGACGGAACCCTGGCCGTGCGCATCGGCGCCCGCTATCCGCTCTCCCGGGCCGCGGACGCCCACCGTGACCTCGCCGCACGGCGCACGACCGGCAAGGTGCTGCTGATCCCCGACGACGCCCCGGCGCCCGGCGGTTCCTGAAATCCGGCGTCCCGAAGCCGGCCTCCGGGGATCCGGAGCTCCTGAAACCGGACCTCCTGAAACCGGGCCGCACCAGTCCCTCGGCGAGTTTCCCGCGACGGGCCAGGATACGGCCTTCCGAGGTCCGGACACCGGCTCCTTCAGCAGAACTTCATCATTGGTTCATTCACGACAGAAAGAATGCTGGTGTGACCGAGCATCCCGAATCCTCCCCGCACGACCCGTCCCCCGCTCCGGAGAGCCCAGACCCCGGAGCGGCGGCGACGGGCGGCGACGCGCCGTCGTCGTCCGCGGGGACCGTGTACGAACCTCAGATGCCCGGCGGCGTCCTCGCACCGCCGGAACGCACCCTGGTGGACATCTTCCTCGCCACCGTCGAGGCTCATCCGGAGGCCTCCGCCCTGGATGACGGCAAGAAGTCCCTGAGTTACGCCGAACTGGCCGACGAGGTGCGCGGCTACGCCCGCAAGCTCCACCGTGCCGGACTCGGCGCCGGGGACAAGATCGGCATCCGCATCCCCTCCGGCACCAATGAGCTCTACATCGCCATCCTGGCCATCCTGCTGGTGGGCGCCGCCTACGTCCCGGTGGACGCCGACGACCCCGACGAACGCGCCCGTCTCGTGTTCAGTGAGGCCAAGGTCGCGGGGATCCTGAAGGCCAAGGGCGAGATCGTGGTGGACAAGAAGCGGCCCAAGCCGTTCCCCTCCCCGCGCATGCCCGGCCCCGACGACGACTCCTGGGTCATCTTCACCTCCGGCTCCACGGGCACGCCCAAGGGCGTCGCCGTGCGGCACCGCAACTCGGCCGCCTTCGTGGATGCGGAAGCACGGCTGTTCCTCCAGGGCGAGCCGATCGGCACCGACGACCGGGTCCTCGCCGGGCTCTCAGTCGCGTTCGACGCCTCCTGCGAAGAGATGTGGCTCGCCTGGCGGCATGGCGCCTGCCTGGTCCCCGCGCCGCGCGCCCTGGTCCGCACCGGCATGGACCTGGGGCCCTGGCTCATCAACCACGGGATCACCGTGGTCTCCACCGTTCCGACGCTCGCCGCGCTGTGGCCCGCCGAGGCACTGGAGAACGTCCGGCTGCTCATCTTCGGCGGCGAGGCCTGCCCTCCTGAGCTCGCCGAACGCCTCGCCGTGGACGAGCGCGAGGTCTGGAACACCTACGGGCCCACCGAGGCCACCGTCGTGGCCTGCGCCGCCCCGCTCGGCGGACCCGGCCCCGTGCGCATCGGCCTGCCGCTGGACGGCTGGGATCTCGCCGTCGTCGACGCCGAGGGCGTTCCGGTGACGGAAGGAGCGGTCGGCGAGCTGATCATCGGCGGCGTCGGCCTGGCCCGCTACCTGGACCCCGCGAAGGACGCCGAGAAGTACGCGCCCATGCCCAGCCTCGGCTGGGAGCGCGCCTACCGCTCCGGCGACCTGGTCCGCTACGAAGCCGAGGGCCTCATCTTCCAGGGCCGCGCGGACGAACAGGTGAAGCTCGGCGGACGCCGCATCGAGCTCGGCGAAGTGGACGCGGCCCTCCAGGCGCTCCCGGACATCGCCGGAGCCGCGGCTGCCGTGCAGACGACGGCGGCCGGGAACCAGGTGCTCGTGGGCTATCTGGTGCCCGCCGGGGAGACCGAGCCGGACCTGGGAACCCTGCGCGAACTGCTGGGCGCCACCCTGCCCGCGCCGCTCATCCCCCTCCTCACCACCACGGACCACCTGCCCACCAAGACGAGCGGCAAGGTGGACCGCAAGGCCCTGCCCTGGCCGCTGGCCGGTGGTTCCGCCGATGCCGCGGACGCCGCGCCCCTGAACCTCCCGGACGACGCGCAGTGGATCGTGGACTCCTGGAGCGCCGTGCTCGGCGCGCCGGCGGGCAGCCTCGACGCCGACTTCTTCGCACACGGCGGCGGCTCCCTCGCCGCCGCTCAGCTCGTGTCCGCCCTGCGGCGCCGCTATCCCACGGTGACCGTGGCGGACATCTACGCCAATCCGCGCGTCGGGGCCCTCGTGGAGGCCTGCCGCGCGTCGGTCCCCGACGGTGAGGCCGTCGTCGCGAAGGAACGCCTGGTCCGCCGGACCGCCCGGAAGACGCAGGTGTTCCAGACCCTCATGGGCGTGCCCCTGTTCATCCTGGTGGGCATGCGCTGGCTGACATACCTCATGGCCGTCAACAATCTGCTGTCCGCCTGGGGCGTCCTGCTCGCCGCCCCCACCGTCTCCTGGTGGTGGGTCCTCCTGTCCTGGGCCGTGTTCGTCAGCCCGCTGGGCCGGATGGGCATCGCCGTGGTGGCGGCCCGCGTGCTCCTGCGCGGCGTCACCCCCGGGGTGTACCCCCGCTCCGGCCGGGTCCACCTGAAGCTCTGGCTCGCGGAACAGATCCAGGACGCCGCGAGCGCGGTGAGCCTGGCCAGCGCTCCGTGGGTCCCGTATTACGCCCGCGCCCTCGGCGCCAAGCTGGGCCGTGACGTGATCCTGCATTCCGTGCCGCCGGTGACCGGGCTGCTCACGGTGGGCCGTGGGGCCAACGTGGAGCCCGAAGTGGACCTCTCCGGCTGGTGGGTGGATGGGGACAAGGTCCACATCGGCTCGGTCTCCATCGGGCCGGGCGCCACCGTCGGCGCCCGCAGCACGCTCATGCCCGGGGCGAAGGTCGGCGCGGACGCGATCGTGGAGCCCGGCTCGGCCGTCACCGGCAAGGTCAAGGCCGGCACCACGGTGGCCGGTTCCCCGGCCGAGCGGACCGGCAAGGCGAAGCCGTCCTGGCCGGAACAGAGCAATCCGAGCGAAGGTCTCCGGGAGTTCAGCTGGCTCTCCGCCTTCGCGGCCGCGTCCGGTCTGCTGGCCTGCATCCCGTTCCTGTCCGCTGCGGTCGCCGGGCTCGTGGTCGTGGGCGCCCTGCACGGCGCGTCCTCCCTCTTGGAGTCCCTCGGCGCGCTGGCGTGGTCGGTGCCCGTGGCCTCCGTGGTCTGGTTCCTGTGCAACGCGCTCCTGATCCTCGGTACCACGCGCGCACTGTCCGTGGGCCTCGCGGAGGGCCATTACCGGGTCCGCAGCCGCATCGGCTGGCAGGTCTGGGCCACGGAGCGTGTGCTGGACATGGCACGCGACCTCCTCTTCCCGATCTACGCGAGCCTCTTCACTCCGGTGTGGCTGCGCCTGCTGGGCGCCACGATCGGCAAGAACGTGGAGGCCTCCACCGTGCTCCTGGTGCCGAGCATGACCACCGTGGGCGACGGCGCCTTCCTCGCCGACGACACGATGGTGGCCTCCTACGAGCTCGGCGGCGGCTGGCTGAAGATCGCCCCGGCGAAGGTGGGCAAGCGCGCGTTCCTCGGCAACTCCGGCATGACGGCGGCCGGCCGCAGCGTGCCCAAGAACTCCCTCGTGGCGGTCCTCTCCGCCACCCCGCGCAAGGCCAAGTCCGGCAGCTCCTGGCTCGGCAGCCCTCCGGTCCGGCTGCGCCGTGTGGCGCAGAGCTCCGACGCGAGCCGCACCTTCGAACCGCCCACCCGTCTCAAGGTGGCGCGTGCGCTCTGGGAGCTGTGCCGGGTCTTCCCGGTCCTCCTGACCGGTTACCTGGCGGTGGGCGTCATGGTGCTGCTGGACGCCATCGCCCGCGGCGCCGGCTACTGGCTCGCCGCACTGCTGGGGGGCCTCGTGGTTCTGGTGGCCGGAGCGGTCGCGGCGACGATCGCCGTCGTCGCCAAGTGGGTCCTGGTGGGGCGCATCCGCGAAGGCGAGCACCCTCTCTGGAGCTCGTTCATCTGGCGGAACGAGGTGGTCGACACGTTCATCGAGATGGCGGCCGCACCCTGGTTCGCCCGTGCCGCGGCGGGGACTCCCGCCCTGGTCTGGTGGCTCCGGGCGCTCGGGGCGAAGATCGGGCACGGCGTGTGGTGCGAGAGCTACTGGCTACCGGAGGCCGACCTCGTGACCCTGGGCGACGGTTCCACCGTGAACCGCGGCTGTGTGGTCCAGACTCACCTCTTCCACGACCGCATCATGGCGATCGATACCGTAACGTTGGAGGCTGGTTCCACCATGGGGCCGCACGGCGTGATCCTGCCTCAGGCCTCCCTGGGCAGTGGTGCCACGGTCGGTCCCGCATCCCTCGTGATGCGGGGCGAAGCGGTCCCGGCGGGCAGTTACTGGATGGGCAATCCGGTCAGCCCCTGGCGCGGACCGTAGCATCTCCCGCCCTGTCCCCGTCCCCGACCCTGGATGACCCTCTCCCTCATGTCAGAGCATCACGGCAAGAAGCACCCGGCCTCCCTGATCCCGGACCCGTACACCCCCGGGCACGGAAGTGCGGACTACAGCGTCCGGCACTACGATCTGGAACTCGATTGCCGCCTGGCGAGCAACCGGCTCCAGGGAGTGGCGGCGATCCGGGGCAAGGCGAACGTCAAGCTGAGCCAGATCTCCCTGGATCTGGCCGGCCTCAAGCCCACCAAGATCCAGCTCAACGGCTCTCGGGTGGCCAAGTTCTCCCATCGTGGCGAGAAGCTCGTCATCAACGTCCCGCACAGCATCCCCAAGGGCGAGGAATTCCTCCTGGAGGTGCGTTACGAGGGCAATCCGCGACCGCGCCGGGGCACCTGGGGTGAGGTCGGCTGGGAGGAGCTGCGCGACGGCGTCCTGGTCGCCGGCCAGCCGGACGGCGCGCCGTCGTGGTTCCCGTGCAATGACCACCCGAGTCAGAAGGCGTCCTACCGCTTCACGGTGACCACCGACGCCGATTACCGCGTGGTGTGCAACGGCCGACTGGTGGAGCACCGGAGGAAGTCCAGCCGCGAGACCTGGGTGTTCGAGCAGAAGGAGCCGATGGCGAGCTACCTGGCGACCCTGCAGATCGGCCGCTACACCACGTTCGACGTCGCCGGGCCGTCCGCCGCCGTCCCGATCCACGTGGCCGTGCCTCCATCGCTCCGTGCACACGCCGAGACCGGCCTGGCCCGGCAGCGGGACATGATGGACCTCTTCGAGGAGCTGTTCGGGTCCTACCCGTTCGGGGAGTACACCGTGGTGGTCACGGAGGACGAGCTGGAGATCCCGCTGGAGGCCCAGGCACTCTCGATCATCGGGCGCAACCACCTGAACACGGAGTGGGAGGCGCAGCGGCTCGTGGCGCACGAGCTGAGCCATCAGTGGTTCGGCAACTCCCTGACGGTCGGCAGCTGGAAGGACATCTGGCTGCATGAGGGCTTCGCCTGCTACGCGGAATGGCTGTGGAGCGAGGCCAGCGGGACGCTCAGCACGCAGCTGCGAGTGCTGGCCGCCTGGCGCAAACTGGCGGATCAGGCCCAGGATCTGGCCGTGGGCGATCCGGGTCCGCGGGACATGTTCGATGACCGTGTCTACAAGCGGGGCGCCCTGGCGCTGCACGTGCTGCGGACCGCCATGGGCGACGAAGCGTTCTTCACGCTGCTGCGTGAGTGGACCCGGAAGCACCGGCATGCCACCGTCACCCCCCAGGAGCTGTTCGCCCTGGCGGATTCGCTCGTGCCTGGGATCGACGCGGCCGGGCTGCTCAGGCCGTGGCTCTACGAAAAGCGTCTTCCGCCGCTGCCGGCACCGCTGCCATGAGCGCGTGCGGGGGCAGCCCCTCCGCACGGGTTTCCAGGCGCACCACTCCGGGCGCGTAGCCTGCTTCGCTTCCCCTGTCCTCTGCCGCGGCCAGGACCGCGATGCGCGCCGGGTCCTTCCGCAGTCCGTGTCCGTCCCTTTTCGCCGCAGCCTCCTTGGCGGCCCACAGCGCGGCCCGTCCGGCATTCCGCCGGGCGGGCGGCTGTCCGTCCAGCCAGGACTTCTCCGGCCCGCTGAGCGCAACGTCGTCGAAGCCGTCGAAGATCTCCTCGTGCAGGGTGAGGTCCAGTCCGATCCAGAAGCCGCGTTCCACGCCGGCCACGACGACGACGGCGCCCCACTCCCCCGCGCGGCTGGCCGAAAGCGCCACACCGCTCAGCCGCAGCGGCTCACCGGCCTCGCTCGCCCCGGTGCCGGACAGGGCGGCCGATCCCGCCGCCGACGCGCGCTGTGGCTCCGTGACAGGTCCCGCCAGCAGGTAGCCCGGCCTGCCGTGTCCCGCCCCGAAGCCGCAGTCCGGACAGTCGTAGGAACTGAGGAGCCGTCCCGGTTCCGTCCCCAGCGCCTCCGCGAGGAGACCCCGCTGGATCCGGCGCAGCGTGCCGAAGCGCTCCCTGGCGACGTCCGAGGTGAAGGCCCTGGCCCGCTCCTGTTCGGCGGCGTCGAGAGGCGGAAGCCCGTCGAGTCGAG
Source organism: Arthrobacter sp. RAF14 (assembly GCF_052114185.1). NCBI lineage: Bacteria > Bacillati > Actinomycetota > Actinomycetes > Micrococcales > Micrococcaceae > Arthrobacter > Arthrobacter sp. RAF14. The sequence goes on from NZ_JBFREG010000002.1 coordinate 25,829, forward strand.
AGGCCTCGTCCAGGGAGCCCAGCCAGGTGATCACACGCATGGGTCCATTGTCCCTGGCGGGATTCCCGCCTGCACCCGTTCAACAGCCGTTCATCGGGCACGTCTACGGTGACGCCATGAGCTTTCTGAACCACTCGCTCGCGGAGATCCAGCCGCCTCCCGGCTTCACCGTGCTGGACAATGACGATGACGATCCGGTCCTGCTGGACGCCCGGGGCATGCCGGTCGACACCTGGCGCGAGGGGTACCCGTACGCCGAGCGCATGGACCGCCCGCAGTACGAGCTGGAGAAGCGGCTCCTGCAAATCGAGCTGCTGAAACTGCAGAAGTGGATCAAGGGAAACGGCCGCCGTCTGCTCCTGGTCTTCGAAGGCCGGGACGCCGCAGGCAAGGGCGGGACCATCAAGCGGTTCACGGAACATCTGAACCCGCGCGGCGCCCGAGTGGTCGCGCTGGAGAAGCCCAGCAGTACCGAGCAGAGCCAGTGGTACTTCCAGCGCTACGTGAAGCATCTTCCTGCTGCCGGCGAGATGGTCCTGTTCGACCGCTCCTGGTACAACCGTGCGGGCGTGGAGCGGGTCATGGGCTTCTGCACCGACGAGCAGTACCAGGTGTTCCTGCGCCAGGTGCCGTTGTTCGAGGAGCTGCTGGTCCAGGACGGCATCGACGTGGTGAAGTTCTGGTTCTCGGTGTCCCGGTCCGAGCAGCTGACCCGTTTCACCATCCGCCAGGTGGACCCGGTGCGCCAATGGAAGCTCTCCCCCATGGACCTCGCCTCGCTGGACAAGTGGGATTCCTACACCGGCGCCAAGGAGGCCATGTTCCTGGCCACCGACCGTGACCACGCGCCCTGGACGGTCGTGAAGAGCAACGACAAGAAGCGCGCCCGCCTTGAGGCCATGCGCCACGTCCTGAATCTCTTCGACTACGACGGCAAGGACCCCGAGCTCGCCACCGCCCCGGACCCTCTCATCGTGGGACCGGCGTCCCGGATCTTCGAGGACGGCGAGCACCCAGGGCTCTGAGCCCGATCCCCCGCCGTCTCCCACACCTTCCCTCGCCCTCTCCCTCACGTTCTCCCCCCCATCGATTGCTCCGTAGGTGTCGTTTTGAGCGGTCAGAACGACACCTACCGAGCAATCGATGGCGAGGGGCCCGCCGAGGAACCCCAGCCTCTTAGACTGGCCGGATGACCACGACCGACCCCTCCCTGCCCGTTTCGGAGTACGCGTTCCCCGGCCCCCTGCGGGATCGACTCGTGGCCGCCCTGCTCGACGGGACGAAGATGTCAACGTCCTCCCTGCTGCTCGAGTACACCGAGCGGGAGCCGTTGCCGCGCGTGGGCGACCGGGCCGTCGTCGTGGACTCACAGGGTGAACCGGTCGCCGTGGAGACCGTGACCGGGGTGGAGGTGCGCCGCCTCAAAGACGTCCCTCTCGACCATGCGCTGGCCGAGGGCGAAGGCTTCAGTTCCGTCGCGGAATGGCGCACCGCTCATGAGGAGTTCTGGCATTCAGCCGACTTCCGCGAATCACTGGGCGATCTGGACTTCCGGGTCACCGATGACACCCCGATCGTGTGCGTGCGCATGACCGTCCAGCCGCTTTAACCACATCGACTGTTCCACAGGATGCCGAGATCCCCCGGAAATCAGGGAAAACGGCGTCCTGTGGAACAGTCGATGAGACGGCGTCAGGAAACGGTCAGCGCTGGACGGCCCCGAAACGCTCCGCCGCGAGTGCGACGGCCGAGGCGCGTGCCTCGGAGGCCTCGTCGGCCGTCAGCGTGCGGTCATCCGCACGGAACCGCAGACCGAAAGCCAGCGACTTCTTGCCCTCCGGGATGCCGGTGCCGACGTAGACGTCGAACAGCGCGACGTCCTCCAGCAGCTCTCCGGCGCCCTCGCGCAGGGTTTCCTGCACGGCGGCGGCCGGCTGGTCGCCGTCGACGATCAGTGCCACGTCCTGCGTCGCCACCGGGAAGGTGGAGATCGCCTTGGCCACCACGACGTCGGCCGCGGCCTCGAAGAGCACGTCGGCATCGATCTCGAACGCGACCGTCCGGGCCGGCAGATCCTGCGACTTCACCAGCTTGGGGTGCAGTTCGCCCGCGTAGCCCACGAGCTCACCGGAGCGCAGACGCAGCACAGCGGTGCGGCCCGGATGGAAGGCCTGATGCGCACCCTGCTCCACCACGATCTCGACGCCGAGCACGTCGGCCACGAGCCGGGCTGCGTCGACCGCGTCGGCCCAGTCCCACGCACGCGGCGTGTGACCCGGCGCGGCGGGGCTGTCCTTGCCCGTGAAGACGCCGGCGATGTGCTGCGGCTGCGCCGGGATCCCGCCGTACAGGCCGTCCAGCACCTCATCCGAGGGCTTGGCACCCAGCGGAGGGATGCCGGGCGTGCCCAGCTCGCCGTCCGGCAGGAACACCAGACCGGCCTCGAACAGCGCCAGATCACGGAAGCCGCGCGAGATGTTGCGCTTGGCCGTCTCGAGCAGACCCGGCAGCACGGAGGTCCGCAGCCAGCCGAATTCCTCGCTCAGCGGGTTCGCCAGCTTGACCGCCTGCACGGTGGCGCCGGCCTCGGGCGTGCCGAACACGTCGTTGGAGGCCCTGGTCACGAACGGGTAGGCCAGCACCTCCACCAGACCGGAGTCGGCGAGCGCCTGCATCACCCGACGGCGCTGCTTCTGGACACGGCTCAGGCCACGTCCGGGAGGCGCCACCGGGAGGGTGGCCGGGATCTTGTCGTAGCCGACCAGGCGGGCGATCTCCTCGGAGAGGTCCTCCTTGGTCTCCAGGTCGTTGCGCCAGCTCGGAGCCGTGACGGTCCAGCCGCCCTCGGTCCCGGTCACGGTCGCGCCCAGGTCCGTCAGGCTGCTCTCGATCTGCTCGGGCGTGTACTCCACGCCGATCCGTGCGGACACGAAGCCGGTCGGGAGGAAGATGTTCACCGTCTCCGGAACCGTGCCCACATCGGTGCCCGCCTCGTCGGCTGTTCCGCCGGCGAGCTCCACGAGGAGGTCAACCACGCGCTGCGCGGCGAGAGGAGCCAGGTACCAGTCGACGCCACGCTCGAACCTCTTGGACGCTTCGCTCGGCAGCTTGTGGCGACGGCGGGCACGCGCGATCGAGATCGTGTCGAAGTGGGCCGCCTCCACCAGGATGTCCTTGGTGTTCGCGGACACCTCCGTGCGGGCGCCGCCCATCACACCGGCGATCCCGATCGCTCCGGAGCCGTCCGCGATGACCAGGTCCTCGGCGTCGAGCGCCCGGTCCTTCTCATCCAGCGTGAAGATCCGCTCGCCCGGGAGGGCACGACGGACCACGATGCCGCCGTCGAGGGTGTCCAGGTCGTAGCAGTGGTTCGGCTGACCGAGTTCCAGCATGACGTAGTTGGAGATGTCCACGGGCAGGCTGATGGAGCGGATGCCGGCGAGACGCAGCCGGGAGACCATCCACTGCGGCGTGGGACGGCTCGTGTCCACTCCGCGGACCACGCGGGCCACGAAGCGGTCGCAGCCGGGTACGCCGTAAATGGGCGCCTGATCGGACAGCGTCACCGGGTAGCCTTCGCCGAGGGCCGCCGGGACGGTGACCTGCGACGCCGGATCGGTGAACGCCGTGCCGGTGGCATGGGCGTATTCACGGGCGACGCCACGGATGCTGAAGGCGTAGCTCCGGTCCGGGGTCACGTTGATCTCGGCGGCCTCGTCCTTCAGGCCGAACAGCTCCAGGGCATCGGTGCCAAGCTCCGGATCCAGGCCGAGCGTGGACAGCACGATGATGCCGTCGTGCTCGTCGCCCAGCCCCAGCTCGCGGGCGGATGCGATCATGCCGGCGGAGACGTGACCGTACGTCTTCCGGGGCGAGATGTGGAAGTCACCGGGCAGGACGGCGCCCGGGAGGGTCACCACCACCTTGTCACCCTCCACGAAGTTGTGGGCGCCGCAGACGATTCCCTGGATGCCGGAGGGCTCGATGCCCTTGCCTTCCAGGGTCTGCTGCTGGCCTTCCGGAACCACGCGGACCTGGCACCAGTTGATGGTCTTGCCGTTGCTCTGCGGCTCCTTGACCAGGGACAGGACCTGGCCCACCACGACGGGACCGGAGATCGTGTCGGCGGGACGGTGCACGTCCTCCTCTTCGAAGCCGACGCGGACCAGGTCCGCCATCAGGTCCTCGGAGGACGCGCCTGCAGGGAGCTCCGTGTACTCACGGAGCCAGGAAAGTGGAATGCGCACGCTTAGATCTCCATCCCGAAGTGCTCGCTGAAACGAATGTCGCCCTCGATCATGTCCCGCATGTCGGCAACCTCATTGCGGAACATGAGGGTGCGCTCGATGCCCATGCCGAACGCGAAGCCGGAATACTCCTCCGGGTCGATCCCCGCAGCGCGGAGCACGTTCGGGTTGACCATGCCGCAGCCGCCCCACTCGATCCACTGCGGGCCGCCCTTGGCGCCCGGGTGCCAGATGTCGAGTTCGGCGCTCGGCTCGGTGAAGGGGAAGTAGTTGGGGCGCAGCCGGATCTTGGCCTCCGCACCGAACATCTGGCGGGCGAAGTGCTCCAGCGTGCCGCGCAGATCGGCCATGGACAGGCCCTTGTCGATCGCCAGACCCTCGAACTGGTGGAACACGGGGGTGTGGGTGGCGTCCAGCTCGTCGGTGCGGAACACCTTGCCGGGGCACAGCACGTAGACCGGAAGTTCGCGCTCCAGCATGGAACGGACCTGGACGGGCGAGGTGTGGGTGCGCAGCAGGAGGTGGGCCTCCGGAGGCTCCACGAAGAAGGTGTCCTGCATCTCGCGGGCCGGGTGGTCCGGCTGGAAGTTCAGGGCGTCGAAGTTGAACCACTCGGACTCGAGCTCGGGTCCTTCGGCGATCTCCCAGCCCATGCCCACGAAGATGTCGCAGACCTGCTCCTGGAGCACGGAGAGAGGATGCCGGGCACCGGCACGACGACGGCGCGGAGCGGCCGTCACGTCGACCGTCTCCTCCAGGAGGATCCGCGCGTCGTTCTCCTCTTCCAGCACCACGGCGCGGGCGGCGAGCGCCTTGTTGACCTGGCCGCGGGCACCGCCGATGAGCTTGCCGGCGGCGCTCTTCTGGTCCTTGGGCAGATCACGGATGGCCGCGTTCGCCTGGCTCAGGGGCGATTTCTCACCGGTGTGCGCCAGCCGTGCCGTCTTGAGTTCCTCAAGATCGGCGGCCGCCTCAAAGGCTGCCAGGGCTTCTGCGACAGCATTCTGGAGAGCGGCCTCATCCAACGGGCTGGGGGCCATGACTTCCTTAGTGGTCTCTGACATGTACCGTGTTTTCGGGTCGAAGGGGTGGTGACGGGCCATCTGCGGCCCTGAACAAGTCTAGTACGCGGGCCGTCGTAGGCTGGGCGCATGTCTGGCATGTGGAAAACGCGGGCGGCGCTCAACTGGCTGAACCTGAGCACGCCGCTCGGCCTCGCCGTCGCACGGGTCGCGCGCTGCACCGTCGAGCGTGGACCGCAGGGACTGCGGCTCGCCCGCGACTACCCCTGGAGCTTTCCCTCCGGCGGCGCCTTCACGATCGGCTCCGTGATCCTGAGTCGCCCAGGACTCACGGTGGAGAACGATCCGGAGCTGCTGGCCCACGAATCCCGTCACGCCGGGCAGTACGCCGCCTGTCTGGGCCTGCCGTTCCTCCCGCTCTACGGCCTCTGCGCCGCCTATTCCTTCTGGAGGACGGGAAGCCCGGCCCTCGCGAACCCCTTCGAGCGTGCCGCGGGACTCGAAGCGGGTGGCTATATTGGGCGGCAGGACCAGGATCGGTTCTGACCACTCCCTCCGGGGACCTGGCGAGAGGAACGGCATGGAATCACAGACACGCACCATCTCCGTCACCGGGCACGCGAGCGCCCCCGCGGTGCCGGACATCGCCACCGCGCAGCTGAGCATCGAGACGCTGGCCGGAACCGTTGAGGAGGCTTTCGCCCGGTCCGGGCGCACCCTCGACTCCCTCCGGGACGCGCTGCACGCCGCGGGCGTGGAGCCGCGCGACATCGCCACCACCGACCGCTCGCTCCGCGCGGAGCGGAAGTGGCGTGACGGGCACGACGACGGTCTGCTGGGTTACGTGGCGCGTGGCACGGTGCGCGTGACGCTCCGTTCGCTGCCGGACGCCGCCGGCGTCCTGCAGAGCGCCATCGCGGCCGGTGGGGAGCAGGCCCGCCTCGAAGGCTTCTCACTCGAGGTCTCCGACCCCACCTCGGTCCGGGCGCAGGCCCGCGAGGCGGCCTGGCGGGACGCGCACTCCCGGGCGTCCCAGCTGGCGTCCGCCGCGGGCGTCACCCTCGGCAACGTCCTGCGCATCGACGAGGGCGCCGCCGGAGGCGGGCTGCCGCCCATCGCCTTCGCCCGGGTGGCCTCCGCGCCTCAGGCGGATGGCGCCATCCAGGCGGGCGAGCAGGAGATCCAGGTGTCCCTCTCCGTGTCGTGGTCCGTGGACTGAGCACACGGACCACGGGAAAGCTCTTCCCACCCCCTTGAACTCCGTTCGAACATATGTTCGAATACTTGCATGAGATGGGACGCACAGGCACTCCAGCCGGCACTGGTGGACACCGCCACTGCCCCGACGGCCGCCCCGCTGTTGCCGATGGCGGGCCTGCTGCGTTCCATCTCAACGCCCGAGTTCGCGGGAATCACCTTCCATGAGGTCACCGCGAAATCGGTGCTCAACAAGGTCCCGACTCAGTCGACCATGCCGTTCTCCTGGACCATCAACCCTTACCGGGGTTGCAGCCATGCGTGCGTGTACTGCTTCGCGAGGAAGAGCCACACATACCTGGACTTCGACTCGGGCCTCGACTTCGATTCCCAGGTGGTGGTCAAGGTCAATGCCGCACAGGTGCTGCGTGCCGAACTGGCCCGGAAGTCCTGGAAGCATGAGCATGTGGCGCTCGGCACCAACACGGATCCCTATCAACGCGCCGAAGGCCGGTATCAGCTCATGCCGGGCATCATCGAGGCGCTGGCCGAATCCGGGACACCGTTCTCCATCCTGACCAAGGGCACGCTGCTGTCCCGGGACATCCCGTTGCTCCGCGAGGCCGGGCAGGCGGTGCCGATCGGGCTGGGGATCTCCCTGGCCATGATGGACGAGGAGCTCCAGGCAGCCATCGAACCGGGCACCCCGGGCCCGCGGGCCCGCCTGCGCCTGGTCTCCCGGCTGCGCGAGGCCGGATTGCCGTGCGGCGTCATGGCCATGCCGATCCTGCCGTACCTGAGCGACTCGGATGACGCGCTGGACTCCCTGTTCTCGTCACTCGCAGCCGCGGGAGCCACCGGCGTGACGGCCGGTGCTCTGTACCTGAGGCCGGGCACCCGTGAGTGGTTCATGTCGTGGCTGGCTCGGGAGCACCCCGCCCTGGTGGGCAAGTACCGTCGGCTGTACGCCGGGCCGAAGGGGCAGGGTTCCTATGCCGATCCCGGGTACCGCAAGTGGCTGGCCCAGCGGGTGGCGTTCTTCAAGAGAAAGCACGGCTTCCCCACGTCCCAGGGTTTCGCGCATTCCGAGCTCCTGGACGCGGCCTCCGGGGCTGGTCCGGCCGTGACCGCGGACGTCCCCGCGGGTCTGGACGGAGCCCCTGCCGGACCGGGAACAGCCGGAGGAGGAGCTGCCAAACCAAGAGCTGCCAAACCAGGAGCAGCCAGACCAGGAACAGCCGCCGGACCGGGAAGCCGGGACGGGGCCGTGACGGAATTCCACCCCGATCCACGGGTCGAGGAAGCCCGGTACCCCGAAGGCAGCATGGCGAGTCTGGAGGGCTGGACCCCGGCCTCACGGCTGACCACCGCGTTGTCCCTCCCGGATGCCACGTCGCGGTTCTCCGGCGGAGCACCGTCCTGGCACACCACCCGGGAGCCCGCCCTGGTCAGCGGACAGGACATGCTTCCGTCGCCGGGTTCCGAAAGCGGTCACCGCCTGCCGGGGCGGGGTCCGTCAGGAAGCAGTCGCCCGACGCAGGACGGCGTCCACGATCGGGAAGTCCGCCGGAATCCACGGCAAGGCGTGCAGGGCGCCCTCTTCTAGGGGAACCCAGCGCAGCTCGTCGTGATCTTCAAGCGGCTGGGGCGCGCCGTCGCTCACCTCGGCGAGCCACACCCTCATGGTGGCCTTCCCGTGGAGCACCCAGCCGTGCGGGGCGCCGGAGAGGACTTCCCCACCCAGGTGCACCGAAATGCCGAGTTCTTCCCGAAGCTCTCGATGCAGAGCCGCCTCGGGATGCTCGCCGGGTTCCACTTTTCCACCCGGGAACTCCCAGAGCCCGGCCAGGCTCTCGGGAGCGCTGCGCCGGGCGCAGAGCAGGGATCGGGGCTGAACGAGAGAGTCCAGGACGGCGGCGCCGACCACCAGACGCGGTGCAGTAGTCATCGCGGACCAGTCTAGGTCCACCCCCGCGGCGCGCGGGGCGCGTACAAATGGCGTCTGAACCCGTCCGTTGCGACAATGGAGACGTTGGTCCCGACGTCGTGATCACAGACCAGCCCACCCCCAGTCAAGGATTCTCCGTGACCACCTCTCCCCCGGCCGGGACCATCACACGTCCCCGCCTGTCCTCCGCCGCCCTGACCCGGGCCATCGTCGCACTCGCCATGGGCGGTTTCGCGATCGGCACCGTCGAGTTCGCCATGATGGGCCTGCTCCGGGAAGTCGAGCATGGACTGCATCTGACCACGCCCCAGGCCGGCACGCTCATCTCCGCCTACGCCCTGGGCGTCTGCGTGGGCGCCCCGCTCCTGGCGGCGTTCGGGGCACGATTGCCTCGCAAACGTCTCGCGATCGGCCTCATGCTGTTCTACGCCGTCGCCAACGCGTCCAGCATGCTCGCCGACAGTTACGGCGCCATGGCCCTCTCCCGCTTCATCTCCGGTCTGCCCCACGGCGCGTACTTCGGCATCGCCGCGGTGATCGCGGCGTCGCTGGTCCCGGCCACCAAGCGCGGCTGGGCCATCTCCATGGTCATGACCGGCCTGACCGTCGCGAATGTCATCGGCGTCCCGTTCGCCACCTGGCTGGGCCAGAACTTCGGCTGGCAGCTGCTCTTCGCCCTCGTCTCCGTGATCGCCCTCCTCACGGCGGGGGCCATCGCCTTGTTCGTCCCCTTCGAAGCCAGCATCCCGGGTGCCAGCATCCGCCGGGAACTGGGTGCCCTCAAACGGGTCCAGGTCTGGATGGCTCTTCTGATCGGCACCATCGGCTTCGGCGGATTCTTCGCGACGTACACCTACATCTCGCACACCATGACGGAGGTGAGCCACCTTCCGGAGAGCCTGATCCCGCTGGTGGTGGCGATTTACGGCCTGGGCATGGTCATCGGCACCATCGTGGGCGGGCGCCTGGCGGACAAGTCCGTCATGGGTTCCATCTACCGCGCGCTGATCGCCATCGCGATCGCTCTGGTGCTGTACACACTGGCCGCTCCCTGGGCGCCTGCGGCGCTGATCATGGTGTTCGTGGTCGGCGGCATCGGCTCCCTGCTCACCACTCCCCTGCAGACCCGCCTGCTGGATGCCTCGCCGGACGCTCCCAGCCTGGCGTCGTCGCTCAATCACGCCGCGCTCAACCTGGCGAACGCGGCAGGCGCCTTCCTCGGCGGCGTGGTGATCGCCCTCGGCTACGGCTACACCGCACCGGCCCTCGTGGGCGCAGTCCTGGCCCTTCTGGGCCTGGGAGTCGCCCTCACGAGCGGCCGCCTCGAACGTCGTTTCCCGGTGCAGTCGGTTCACCACGACATCGAACACTGAGGAGCAGGCCTCTCAGCTGAACGGCTGCAGAGGACGACGGCCCTCAGCCCGGCACCCGGGCTGAGTAATCGGACTGAGTAACGGGCCGAGTAACCGGACTGAGTAACCGGGCCGAGCGCCCGGGCTGGGAATCCGAGCAGGCCGGGACATCAACCGGAGATACGGCGAGGGCCGGGCCATGTGGCCCGGCCCTCGCCGTATCCCGGTTCCGCGAACCCGGGACTGATCAGTTCCCGGGCCGGTAGATGTCCGGCTCGAGGTAGATCACCCGCGCTGAAGGAACCGAGGCGCGGATGCGGGACTCGGCGTCGTCGATCGCCTGGGCGATGGACGCGCCGCTGGCGCCCTCCGGCACACTGAACTTCGCAGCCACCAGCAGCTCCTCCGGACCCAGGTGCAGGGTCTTGAGGTGGATGATCCGGGTGCCGTCCTCCTGGATGGCCTTTTCGATGGCGGCGACATCGTTCGCGCTGGCGGATTCACCGATCAGCAGCGACTTGGTCTCCAGTGCCAGGATGATGGCGATCGCCACGAGCAGGAGGCCGATCATGGCGGTGCCGAACGCGTCCCAGATGCCGTTGCCGGTCACGAGAGTCATGGAGACGCCGAACAGTGCGAACACCAGACCGATGAGCGCTCCGAAGTCCTCCAGAAGGACCACGGGCAGTTCCGGCTGTTTGGCGTTGCGGACGAACGGAATCCATCCCTGACGGCCACGGATGTGGTTCGCCTCGCGGATGGCGGTGCGGAAGGAGAATCCCTCCGCCACGATGGCGCCCACCAGGACGGCGAGCGGGACCCACCAGAAGGGCCCCTCGATGCCGTGCGGGTCGTGGAACTTCTCATAGGCCTCGTACAGTGCGAACAGGCCGCCGACGCTGAACAGCACGATCGAGACGATGAAGGCGTAGATGTACCGCTCACGCCCGTAGCCGAACGGATGTTCCGAATCGGCGGCGCGCTTGGCCCGCTTCCCGCCCAGGAGCAGGAGGACCTGGTTCCCGGAGTCGGCCACGGAGTGGATCGCCTCGGCGAGCATGGAACTGCTGAGAGTGAAGGCGTAGGCCACGAACTTCATCGCGGCGATGGCGAGGTTCGCGGACAGGGCGGCCACGACGGCCTTGTTTCCGCCACTTGCGGACATGATTCCCCTTGTGAGACTTGGAGTGACAATTCATTCCAAGGCTAGTCGTCCCGGACGGATCCCGAGTGCGGGACCGGCAGTTTTACGCCGGAGGGCCAGGAGAAGGGGCTTCAGCGGCGCTGGGCGCGGGCGCTGGCGTAGAGGCAGACCGTCGCAGCGGTGCCGAGATTCAGGCTCTCAGCCGAACCGTAGACCGGGACGGCCACACGGTGATCGCTCAGGGCGATCTCCTCCGGGGCGAGGCCCTGAGCCTCATTGCCGAAGAACCAAGCGGTGGGGGAAGCCAGATCGTACGACGGCGGCTGCTCCCCATCCGGGGTCGCAACCGGGCCGTCGCCCGCCGTGGAGGCCAGCAGACGGCGTGCCGCGCTGGCGTCCTGGAGTTCGTCCAGGTCGAGCGAGCCGTAACCGTCCGCCGCGAGAATCCCGATACCGCGCTCGGCGCACCGTGCCGCGAGGTCCGCGACGTCGACGCCGGTCACCACGGGGAGGTGGAAGAGCGATCCGGCCGTGGAACGCACGGCCTTCGGGTTGTAGATGTCGACGCTGGAGCCGGAGTAGATCACGGCATCGGCGCCCGCGGCGTCCGCGGCCCGCAGCACCGTTCCGGCGTTGCCGGGGTCACGGACCTGGCACAGCACCGCGAGCAGGCGCGGGCCGGCGTCGAGCACTTCATCCAGGGGGCGATCCAGGAAGCGGCACACGGCCACGATGCCCTGGGGGTTGACGGTGTCGGCCATGGCGGCCAGCACCTCGTCCGTGGCGATCCGGGTCTGGACCCCCTGCGCGCCGGCGGCGAGCTCGGGGTGCCGGTCCAGGCAGGCCTGGCTGGCGTACAGCTCCGTGACCAGCCCCTCGTCGCCGCGGGACAGCCGTTCACGATGAGCCACGAGGGCTTCACGGACGGATTGCGGACCCTCTGCGAGGAACTGACCCCGCCGGGAACGCGCCGAGCGCCCCGCAAGCCGTGCCACGTCTCTGACCCGGTCAGCCCGGGGGTTGGACATGGAGGCGGCTTGGGGGCGCTCGGAAAAGCTCACGCTGAGAAGGACTTACTTAGTTCTTCGGGGCGGAGGTGTCGGCCGGCAGGGCGTCCTTGGCGAGCTTCACCAGTGCGGCGAAGGTGCCGGCGTCGGACACGGCCAGCTCGGCGAGCATGCGGCGGTCAACCTCGACCTCAGCGGCCTTGAGGCCCTGGATCAGACGGTTGTAGGTGAGGCCGTTGGCGCGGGATGCAGCGTTGATGCGCTGGATCCACAGGCGGCGGAAGTCACCCTTGCGCTTGCGGCGGTCGCCGTAGCTGTAAACGAACGAGTGGAGCAGCTGCTCCTTGGCCTTGCGGTACAGGCGCGAACGCTGGCCGCGGTAACCCTTGGCGCGCTCAAGAACAACCCGACGCTTCTTGTGGGCGTTGACCGCCCGCTTCACACGTGCCACGTGCGTACTCCTTCAATCATTGGCCTGCTCGGCTCGCCATGTCAGGCGGCGCAGGGCCTTAAGTGGTTGGCCATCCGGCCGGGAAATGGAACTTAGATGCCCAGCATCTTCTTGATGACCTTGGCATCGCCCTTGGCGACGATGCGGTCGCCGGCCAGGCGGCGGGTCAGGGTGCTGGGCTTGTGCTCCAGGTAGTGGCGGCGGTTGGCCTGCTGGCGCTTGAGCTTGCCGCTACCGGTCAGCTTGAAGCGCTTCTTGGCACCACTGTGGGTCTTCATCTTCGGCATGGGGACCGATCTCCTTACGTTGCCACAGGCCCTGACGGACCTGCGAATCACATTCCGGCAATCCTGACGGATGCCGATGGGCTTTCCGCCCCGGCGGCCCTCGTCATCGGAGGGCCTTCGGAGCGAAGGACTGACGTCTAGTTGGCCTTGCGGGCCCCGGGCTTCGGAACACCCGGCTTCGGCATCGAAGGCTTCGGTGCCGCAGCGGGCTTCGCAGCCGGCTTCGGCGCCGCCGCGGGCTTCGCAGCAGCAGGCTTGGCGGCCTTCGCAGGCGCCGCTTCCTTCACGGGAGCCTCCTCGATGACCTCGACGGCGGCTTCCTCAGCAGGAGCCTCCTCGATGACCTCGACGGCGGCTTCCTCAGCGGGAGCCTCCTCGACGGGAGCTTCCTCGACGACCTCGGCCACGGCTTCCTCAGCGGGAACCTCGGCGACGACCGTCTCGTCCACCGCGACGTCCTCAAGCGGCGCCTCCACGGCGGTCGCTTCGCTGGCCTTCAGAGCCTCGGCGAGCTGCTCGCCCAGGTTGTTGCTCAGCGGGGTCGCGCTGTCCGTGTCCACTCGGCCGGACTCGGCGAGAGCCTTGGCCTCGTTCTGGGCCTTGGCCTCGGCACGCTGCGCGGCACGCCGGGCTTCCGCCTTGGCTTCGGCCTTGTTCTTGAGCGGTCCGATCACCATGACCATGTTGCGGCCATCGATGCGCGGGGTGGACTCGATCACGCCGACCTCGGCCACGTCTTCGGCGAAGCGCTGGAGGAGGCGGATGCCCATCTCCGGACGCTGCTGCTCACGGCCGCGGAACTGAATCATGGCCTTGACCTTGTCACCGGCGCCGAGGAAACGCAGTGCGTGACCGCGCTTGGTCTCGTAGTCGTGCTTGTCGATCTTCAGGCGGAACCGGATTTCCTTCAGGACCGTGTTGGTCTGGTTCTTCCGGGCCTCGCGTGCCTTCACCGCGGCTTCGTACTTGTACTTGCCGAAGTCCATCAGCTTGCAGACAGGCGGCTTGGCCTGAGGCGCAACCTCAACGAGATCAAGGTCTGCTTCTGCGGCCAGACGGAGGGCGTCCTCGATGCGGACGATACCCACCTGCTCACCGGCTGGGCCGACCAACCGCACCTCGGGGACGCGGATACGCTCATTGATACGTGGATCGCTAATGTGTAGCTCCTGTTGCTCGTTGCCTTGTTCCACTGGCAATGAGAAAGGCCTCCTCTTGCCAGTGCAAGCGGAGGCCTCAGGAAACTGAGTCGGACAAAGATCACAGCGTGCGGAACACCACCGGAGTGATGACCAGACGCAGGACTGCCGTCCTATTCTGACCCGGCGACCTTCAGTGTCCGATTCCAGAGGCCTGAGCCCCTGTCCGAACGGCGGTCGACGCGGGTGGGAGAAATCTCCACTTGCAAACTAAGAGTAAATCTTACACGACATCGGCGCAGGTATGCGAACGGCGCGCTCACACAGTGTCCGCGTCGGGTAACGACTCCCAGTTGGTCTGTGCCAAGCTTATCAAATGAGCACTTTTGAACACGAAGACCACGGCACCGCTGCTGGCAGCGACGCAGCCGCCGGGCACACCCGGGACATCGCCGAAGTCCCCGCGGTCGAGGTCATCTCCACCGCCGCCGTCCACCTCATGAGCGCGGCCGCCGTGAAGCTGGGCCTCGCTGACGATCCGCAGGCCGAAGACCTCAAGGACCTGGACGAAGCCCGCAAGCTCATCACCGCGCTGGCCGGTTTCATCACGGCCGCCGCCCCGGAGGTCGGCTCCCAGCACGCCGGTCCGTTGCGTGACGGCCTGCGCACCCTGCAGCTCGCCTTCCGCGAGGCCTCCCTCATCAAGGACGAGCCCGGCAAGGGCCCCGGCGAGAAGTTCACCGGCCCCGTCAGCTGACGCGGAACCTCCAGCACCCGACGACGGCGGGGCACCACCCGGAGAAGGTGGCGCCCCGCCGTCGTCGTTCGCGGAGTGAGGGCCGGCTCCCGCAGGCCGGCCGCCCGGGGATGTGGTGGTGGATCAGACCGACGCGAGCTTGCGCCTGATCGCCCGGGCGCCCATCGCCACCGCGACCAGGAGCACACCGGCCACGCCGATGGCGACGAAACCGGACCACGGGCCGATCCGGTCGATGAAGAGGCCGGTCATCGGCGAACCGAGCGCGGTTCCGGCGGTGAGGAAGGAGCCGTACCAGCCCATCGCCTCGCCGCGGCGGTCCTCGTCCACCAGATCCGCCACGTGTTCTGAGGCGGAGGAGAGCACCGGGGCGCAGAGGAGTCCGGGCAGATTCGACAGCAGCGCCAGCGACCACGTGTCCTGTGCGAAGCCCATGGGAATCGTCAGCACGGCCATCGCCAGCAGAAGCGGCATCGGTGAGATCTTGCACTTCATGGCGCCGTAGATGATGCCGCCCACCATGGAGGACGCGCACCAGAAGAAGAACACGATGCCCAGCTCGGCCTCATTGCCGTGCTGGCGCAGCAGTCCGACGATCGAAACGTCCGTGCCGCTGAGCACCAGACCGGCGCCGGCCGCCGTCAGGAACACCGCCACGAGCGCGCCACTGATCCAGGAGAACGACTTCACCAGGCGGTGCCGGGCGTTCTCGCGTTCCGCCACCGCGGGTCCGGGCGGACGGGTGGCCACTTCCAGCAGCTCGCCCGCGGCGCCCTGCGGATTGCCGGCCGCGGTGTCGGCCACCGCGTGCTCGGCCGCGGCGCATTCGGCGGTGCGCTGCTCCTGCTCCTCGTCGGCCGTGGCCACCCCTTCGCGGCGGGTCGGCGGATTCATCCAGACCAGGAACAGGCCGGCCAGAGCGGTGAGCCAGCCGACCAGGGTCAGGCCCCAGACCGTGGACCAGTTGGTGGCCAGAACCGCCGCGACGGCAGGGCCGATCATGAAGACCAGTTCCGTGGCGATCGAGTCGAGCGCATACGCGGTGCGCATCTTCTCGCCGTGGACCAGCACGCCCAGCGATTGACGGATCACGCTGAAGATCGGCAGGCTGAAGACCCCGCCCACCAGGGCGAGCGGCAGGATCCACTCATAGGACACGTGCGGGATGACCGTCCAGATGATCGCTTCCGAGATGATCGACGGGATCAGCGCCACACGGAGACCCGCCACGTCCACCCGGCGTCCGCGCCACGGAGCGCCGACTGCGATGCCGATGGTGAACAGCGCAGCCGCGGCGCCCGCCTCGGCGAAACCCTTCCCCAACGTCAGCACGATGTGGAGGGTGAGCAGGATCCCCGACGCGGAATGCGGAATCCTGGCGATCATCCCCACCAGCAGCAGCCAGCGGACATCCCGTTCAGCCAGGAGTTCCTTGTACCGTGCGAAGTTCACGTGAGCTTATTCCTTTGCGCGAGTCGTGACCGCCCCGCGCTTCCCGGCACGGAGGATCAGCTGTGATGAAGGGTGACTTTGACCTCGATCGAATCAACACCCTCAGCAAGTGTTTCATTTCCTGCCCAGCTCTGCTGTAAAGCGGACACCAGTGCACTGACCTGGGCCGACTCCAAGCCGGGCTTGAGCGCCAGCACCACGCAGAGTTCCGGCCCCAGCCCGCCGCCGGGGACCTCCTCGCCCTGTGCGTCGCGGGAGGCCACTCCGGAACCGCGGCGCAGCAGGATCTCCCCCACCTCCGGGTGCCCCACGGCACTCTCCCGGAAGGCTTCCGCGACATCCGGGTCCTGGTAGGACGGCATCCACGGCTTCTGCTGGGCCAGGGCCCACAGCGGGGCGCGGCGCACCACGAACGTGAAGTCGCCACCGGGGTCGAGCACGAGCAGCTGTGCCTTCTCCGAGACCGCGGACAGGGCTGCACGTGCGGCGTAGGCGGCCACCGGACGGGCCTCCGGATGCCACTTCTCCAGAGCCCCGACGGAGCTGAAGACCGGCATGGCGATCCGGCCGTCCGGCGCCTGCATGGTGACCATGGCCATGTCCGCCTGCTTGTCGGCGTGCAGGCCCTCGTGGCCCTCGCCTTCCTCGGCCAGCTGCGCCACGATCGGGATGAACACCCTGGAGGTCGCCAGCGCGGACAGGACGCCGTCCTCTCCCCCGGTTCCGGAGCGCAAAGCGCTCAGGGCCGCGGCCAGCCCCGGGTTCGCCTCGCCGTCGTCGTTCTCGAAGTTGTGGATGTGGGAGTCCTCGCCGGCCAGCGAGCGGCCCGCCCAGGGACGCCCGGCCGAGTCGGTCGGTCCACCGGCCCCGGCGAGGGCTGCGGCGATGTGACCGGGAAGTTCGCGTCGCTCCGTCATGACGGCCTCAGCGGCGACCGGCGACGTCGAGCGCCTCGGGAAGCGTGAACGCGCCCGAGTACAGCGCCTTGCCGATGATCGCGCCTTCGACGCCGAGCGGCACCAGAGCGCGCAGAGCTTCCAGATCGGCGAGGCTGGAGATGCCGCCGGAGGCCACCACGGGCTTACCGGTCTTCTCCACCATCTGCTTCAGCAGCTCGACGTTGGGGCCCTGCAGCGTGCCGTCCTTCGTCACATCGGTGACGACGTACCGGGCGCACCCGGCATCCTCGAGCCGGGCGAGGACCTCCCAGAGGTCACCGCCCTCCTGGGTCCAGCCGCGGCCGGCGAGGGTGGTCCCGCGGACGTCCAGCCCCACGGCGATCCGGTCACCGAAGCGCTCGATCGCCCTGGCGGTCCACTCGGGGTTCTCCAGCGCGGCGGTGCCGAGGTTCACCCGGGCGACGCCGAGGTCCACGAGTGCGCGTTCCAGGCTGGCGTCGTCGCGAAGTCCGCCGGAGAGTTCGACCTTGAGCTCCAGCGAGTTCACGACTTCGCGCAGGATCTCCGCGTTGTCGCCCCGGCCGAACGCGGCGTCGAGATCCACCAGATGGACCCATTCGGCCCCGCTCTGCTGCCAGTTGAGGGCGGCTTCCAGCGGGGTGCCATAGCTGGTCTCGCTGCCGGCCTCGCCCTGGACGAGGCGGACCGCCTGGCCGTCGACGACGTCGACGGCGGGCAGCAGTTCGAGAACGGGAAGCTGGGTCTGGGTCATGATCCCTCCGGGCGGCGCGCGGGGCGCCTATTTCGAGTCAAGGGTGAACAGGTATGCGGCGACCAGGGCCATGGCGGCCAGGACGAAGAAGGCGATGCTGAGCCAGCGCGGTTTCTTCTGCTGGACGAAGGAGATGCCTCCGCCGATCAGCAGGCCGCCCAGGCCCATCAGGAGAATGGACCACATCAGGAATCCGCACCCGCCTCCGGGGAGGAGGGTTTGCGGCCCTTGCGCAGCGAGCCGACCCAGTTGCGGAGCAGGCGCGCTCCGGCTTCTCCGGACTTCTCGGGGTGGAACTGGGTTGCGCTCAGCGGGCCGTTCTCGACGGCGGCGATGAACGGGGCGCCGTGCTCCGACCAGGTGACCTGCGGCGGGGCCATGTGCGGCTGGGTGACGTCGAAGTCCCAGTTCTGCACGCCGTAGGAGTGCACGAAGTAGAACCGCTCGTCCTCCACACCGTCGAACAGCAGGCTTCCCTCGGGGGCCTTGACGGTGTTCCAGCCCATGTGCGGCACCACGGAGGCCGGCAGCAGCTCCACCGTGCCGGGCCACTCGCCCATGCCTTCGGCTTCGACACCGTGCTCGACGCCCTTTTCGAAGAGCACCTGGAGACCCACGCAGATGGCCAGCACCGGACGGCCTCCGGCCACCCGGCGGCCGATCAGACGGATCGCGTCGACGTCCTTGAGTTCCTTCATGACGGTCGCGAACGCGCCGACGCCGGGGACGACCAGTCCGTCGGCGTTCAGGACGTCCTCGGGCCGGGCACTCAGGGTCACCTGGGCGCCGGCCGCCTCCAGGGCGCGCACGGCCGAACGCACGTTGCCGGACCCGTAGTCCAGCACGGTGACGGTCGGCTTGCCCTCCGGGCTCTCCGGGGTCCGGCCGGTGTGTGCGTCACGGACCGCGCCGTCCTGCAGGGACTGCGCGGGGACCGATGGGCCGTTCTGCTGCTCGCTCACAGGGCTCCCTTCGTGGACGGGATGCCCTCCACCCGCGGATCGGGTTCGATGGCCGCCCGGAGGGCGCGGGCGAACGCCTTGAACTGCGCCTCGACGATGTGGTGCGGATCGCGGCCCCGCAGCACGTCCATGTGGAGGCAGATGCCCGCATGGAGCGTGATCGCCTCGAAGATGTGCCGGGTCAGCGAGCCGGTGAAGTGGCCCCCGATCAGGTGGTATTCCTGACCGGCGGGCTCACCCTCGTGCACCAGGTAAGGACGCCCGGACACGTCGACGACGGCGCGCGCCAGCGCTTCGTCCAGAGGAACCGTCGCGTCACCGAAGCGCCGGATGCCCGCCTTGTCGCCAAGGGCCTTCTTGAGCACCTCGCCGAAGGTGATGGCCACGTCCTCCACCGTGTGGTGGGCGTCGATGTGCGTGTCACCGGTCGCCCGGACCGTCAGGTCGATCAGGGAATGCTTGCAGAGCGCGTTGAGCATGTGATCGTAGAACGGGACGGTGGTGCTGATCTCAGCGACACCGGTCCCGTCGAGGTCGATGCTGACGAATACGCTCGACTCGCTGGTGCTGCGTTCCATGCTGGCGGTGCGGGGCGTGCTCGCTGCGCTCATGCGGGAGACTCCTTCAGGTCGCGTGCTGTGTGAATGTCGTTGGTCGGCGGCGGCTCCGGGCCGCCCGCCGGTTCCGGTCTCCCGGACAAGTCTGTGCGCCACGAGGGCTAGGCGGTGCGCCCGAGCAGTTCCCGGAGCCGGTTCAGGAATGCCGTCGTCTCCGCCTCCGTGCCGGCGGTCACCCGGAGATGTCCCGGGATGCCGACGTCGCGGATCAGGACTCCAGCGTCCAGCAGGCCCTGCCAGATGGCCGCGGGATCCTCGAGGCCGCCGAAGAACACGTAGTTGGAGTCCGAGGAGGCCGGCTTCAGCCCCATGTCCTCGAGCTCCGTCACGATCCGGTCGCGCTGGACCTTGATGTCCTCCACGTCGGCCATGAGGAGTTCGCGATGGTTGAGCGCGGCGAGGGCGGTCGCCTGGGTGATGGCCGAGAGGTGATACGGCAGACGGACCAGCCGCAGGGCGTCGGCGATTTCGGGAGCCGCCGCCAGATAGCCCAGCCGGGCGCCGGCCAGGGCGAAGGCCTTGCTCATGGTGCGGCTGACGATCAGGCGTTCCCGTCCGGGCAGCAGTGTCAGGGCGCTCGGGGTGCCTTCGTGAGCGAACTCATGGTACGCCTCGTCGACGATCACGATGGTCCGGCTCGCCTCGCCGGCCTCATACACGGCTTCGACGACGTCCAGCCCGAGCCTGGTGCCGGTGGGGTTGTTCGGGGAACAGAGGAACACGACGTCGGGGCCGAGTTCGCGCACCTGACGCGCAGCGGATTCCGCGGACAGCTCGAAGTCGGCGTCGCGGACACCCTTCACATAGGCGGTGTCCGTGCCGCTGGCCAGCAGGGGGTACATGGAGTACGTCGGGGGGAAACCCAGTGCGGTGCGTCCGGGGCCGCCGAAAGCCTGGAGGATCTGCTGCAGCACTTCGTTGGAGCCGTTCGCGGCCCAGATGTTCTCAGCGCTCAATCCGTGACCGAGGTACTCGGCCAATGCGGTCCGCAGTTCCGTGAACTCGCGGTCCGGGTAACGGTTGAGGGTGGTGGCAGCATGCGTCACGGCTTCCGTGATGGCCTGAACCACCGGAGCGGGGACGCCATGGGTGTTCTCATTGACGTTCAGAAGCACCGGGACATCGATCTGAGGGGCACCGTAGGGGCTGATTCCCCGGAGATTGTCTCGCAGGGGAAGCTTCGCCAAGCGCTGCATTTGTTCGCTCACCCGTACAGTCTAGTTTGCCCGGCTCCCCCGCCTTGAATTGTTGCTCCAGGCCACACGGTCCGCACCGATGGCCCGATTCAGCGACGGGTTGAACTCAACGCCGGGTTGGATTCAGCGCTGCGTAGGATTCAGCGCTGGGCCGGGACGAACAGTTCCTGACCGGCCACCAGCTCCGACGCCTTCATGTCATTCAGACGGGCGATCTCACCGACGACCTCGCGGGTGTCGCGTCCAGGGGCGACCCGCTGAGCGATGTCCCAGACCGTGTCCCCGGGCTGCACCACGACCGTCTGGGTGACGGAACTGACGCTGTGCGCGTCGCTCGCGATCGCCGGGGTGAGCAAGGTGCCCAGCGCGAAGGTGATGATCGCGGCGAGCAGCAGCGCGGCCGGTAGGCCGAAGAAGACGAACCGCCCGCGCCGGGTCAACCGCATACGCGGAGCAGTGTGCGTTCCGATGATCGCAACAGCCTGTGCTGACATTTCGATTCCTCGCTTCCATCACGCCGCTTGGCATCTACGTTCGATGGCAATACGCCGTACATCCAGCTTGATTCGAACATGTATTCGAATCTTGTTACTACTATTTTTAGGACATACCTACGAACACTGTCAAGACTCGCTAGAACAAATGTTTGATTCGGGCATCCTCCTGGCCTAGCGTTGGAGGCAAGAAGGGTCCCCTTGGTGAACAGCTCACCAGGAGGCACTGACAAAAATTTCGCCGG
This sequence comes from Arthrobacter sp. RAF14, assembly GCF_052114185.1. NCBI lineage: Bacteria > Bacillati > Actinomycetota > Actinomycetes > Micrococcales > Micrococcaceae > Arthrobacter > Arthrobacter sp. RAF14. The sequence continues at coordinate 47,017 of NZ_JBFREG010000002.1, forward strand.
GTCCCACCGAAACGGCGATGCGACAGGCAGCACCCGTCCTCCCCCGGAGGCCGGGATCCGCACACCAGATCCAGGGAGTGACAGATGGCCAGGAGTTCATCGAACGAAGCCGGGCCCGGCAGGACGCCGGGCAACCGCGGCCTCACTCCACGCCAGAAGAAGATCCTGGAGACCATCCAGCGGTCGGTGGAGGCGAAGGGTTATCCGCCGTCGATGCGGGAGATCGGGGACACGGTGGGTCTCGCGAGCCTCTCCAGCGTCACCCACCAGCTGAGCCAGCTGGAGCGGCTCGGTTACATCCGCCGTGATCCGAAGCGCCCCCGCGCGATGGAGATCCTCATCCCGCTGACCCTGGACACCCGGGAGAGGCCCCAGGTCACCGAGCTGCCGGCGCCGCGGTCCGTCGTGGCGGAGCTCAGCACCTCGTCCGACGCGGCCATGGTGCCGCTCGTCGGACGTATCGCGGCCGGCGGTCCCATCCTGGCGGATCAGCAGGTCGAGGACGTCATGCCGCTCCCCCGCCAGCTGGTGGGTCACGGTGAGCTGTTCATGCTTCAGGTGGCGGGTGACTCGATGATCGACGCGGCGATCTGCGACGGCGACTGGGTGGTGGTCCGCCGTCAGAACAACGCGGAGAACGGCGACATCGTCGCGGCCCTTCTGGACGACGAGGCCACCGTGAAGACCTTCCGCCAGCGGGACGGCCACACCTGGCTGCTTCCTCAGAACACGCGCTATGAGCCCATCCTCGGAGACCACGCCACGGTCATGGGCAAAGTGGTGTCCGTGCTGCGTTCCCTGTAGGCGCGCGCACTGCAGACAGGCGCCGTGTCCGGCAGACGGGGATACGGCAGGGGCCCGAGCGGATCACCGCTCGGGCCCCTGCCGTATCGTTTTCCGTCTCACGTGTTCGCAGCAGCAGCCTCTTCGCTCCCGGAGAGCCGCTGAAGGGCGCCAAGCACCACTTGCCGGTCGGTGGTGGGCCAGAACGGCGGCAGGGTGGAACGGATGAATCCGCCGTAGCGTTCGGTCGCGAGCCGGGAGTCCAGGACCGCCACGACACCCTTATCGCCGGTGGAACGGATCAGGCGGCCCGCGCCCTGCGCCATCTTGATGGCAGCACTGCTCGCGGAGATCGCCATGAAGCCGTTGCCGCCGTTCTGGGCGACAGCGCGGGACCTGGCCGTGTTGAGCGGGTCGTCCGGCCGGGGGAACGGGATCCGGTCCATGATCACCAGGCGGCAGGAGTCGCCCGGGACGTCGACGCCTTGCCACAGGGTCAGCGTGCCGAAGAGACAGGTGTCCCTGTCCTCGGAGAACTCCTGGATGAGGGAGCTCATGGTCGCCTCCCCCTGACAGAGGATCGGCACGTCCACCCGTTCACGGACGTAGTCGGCCGCCTCCTCCGCGGCACGCCGGGAGGAGAAGAGCCCCAGGGCGCCTCCACCCGAGGCCTTGATGAGTTCCACCACCTCGTCGAGCGCTTCCGGCGAGATGCCGCGTCCCGGCTTGGGGAGATGCCGCGCCACGTACAGCATGCCCTGGCGCGGGTAATCGAACGGTGAACCGACGTCCACGCCCACCCAGTCGGGAGCGCCCGGGCCTTGCAGACCGACGTCGCCGGCGGCCTGTTCGAAGGCGGCTCCGATCGCGAGCGTCGCGGAGGTGAGGATCGCGGTGTGCCCGTCGAACAGCCCGTCGCGCAGCTTCATGGCCACGCTGAGAGGCGCCACCGTCACCGTGGCGGGGGCGTCGTCGTCGGCGGGGCGATACCCGGCGCCCGGCTCGAAGGTGCCGCTGCGGGTCAGCCAGACGACCTCTTTGCGTTCAGCGGCCACGAGGAGCCGTTCGCAGACTTCGAGGAGCTGCGTCAGGCGTGAGCGGGCCGCCTGCAGGGCTCCGTCGACGGGCTGTCCCTGTTCGGGTTTCGAATCGGACAGCGCGGCACGGCAGGCTTCGCGCACGGCGTCGATGGCCCGCCCCAGCGGCTCCTCCGGGCCGCGGGGCAGCAGACCGGTGGACAGCTGCGCCAGTTCGGACTCCAGGCCGCCGGCGGCCGCATCCAGCGCCTCGACATTCACACGGGCGTGACGACGGGCCGCCCTCGCGGCCGCCGTCACCATGGCCTCCGAGAGCTGGCCGGTGACCGCGCTGGTGACGCGATCCTGCAACTCATGGGCCTCGTCCACGACCACCACGTCGTACTCCGGAAGCACCGCCACACCTTCGAACGCGTTGATCGCGAGCATGGCGTGGTTGGTGACGATCACATCGGACTCCGCGGCCGTGGCCCGGGCACGTTCGCTGAAGCACTCCTCGGACATGGGGCACCTGGACGGCCCCAGGCATTCCAGCGCCGTGACGGACACCTGCCGCCACGCCCGCTCGGAGACTCCGGGAGTCAGATCGTCCCGGTCGCCGGTGTCCGTCTCCTGCGCCCACTCCCGCAGACGCAGGATCTCCCGGCCCAGCTGGGTTCCGGGCCCGTTGCCGAGGCTTGGCCCGTTGTTCGAGCTGAACAGCGCGCCGTCGGCCCCCACGCCGAAGAGCTGATCGTCCGAAGCGTCCTCGTCCGGGAAACCGCCGCCCACCTTGTGCAGGCACAAGTAGTTGGAGCGTCCCTTCACGAGCGCGGTCTTCACGGGGCGCGGCAGTTCGGGCGTGACCGTCTCCAGCAAGCGGGGAAGGTCACGTCCCATGATCTGGGCCTGCAGGGCGAGGGTCGCGGTGGAGATCACCGCGCGGTGGCCGTTGCGCACCGCATCATCGATGACGGGCACCAGATACCCCAGCGACTTTCCCGTGCCGGTGCCGGCCTGGACCAGCAGGTGCCGCTGTTCCTCAAGGGACGCGGCGACCTGCCGCACCATTTCATGCTGGCCGGGGCGGTTCTGGCCTCCCAGGCTGCCGACGGCGGTGTCCAGGAGGGACAGCGCGCGCCGGATGGCGGGGCTGTCCCTCCTGGTCTCCTCCTCCGGCTCCTGCGGGGCCGCGGGCGTCTCACTCATGGATGGCGAATTGCTCCAGTTCCGCGGCCAGGGATTCCCGGACCACCACGGTGACGCGGGTGCCCTCCCCGGTGTGCTCGATGCTGAGGATCTCCGACTCACCTTCGTGCAGCTTGTTCAGCAGGTCACCCCGCTGGTACGGCACGAGGAGCTCCATCCGCACATCGGGACGTGGGATGGAGCGGCTGATCTCCGCGAGCAGCTCCGGAATGCCGGCGCCGGTACGGGCGGACACCTCCAGGCACCGCGGTTCCCGCTGCTTGAGGCGTTCCACCACGAACGGATCCGCGGCGTCCACCTTGTTGAGCACGATGATCTCGGGGACCTTCCGTGCATCCACCTCGGTGAACACCTGGCGGACGGCCGCGATCTGCCCTTCCGGATCCGGATGCGACGCGTCCACCACATGCAGGATGAGGTCGGAATCGGCCACTTCCTCCAGCGTGGAGCGGAACGCCTCCACCAGCTGTGTGGGCAGGGAGCGCACGAAGCCCACCGTGTCCGCCAGCGTGTAGGTGATACCGTCCGGCGTCTGAGCGCGGCGCACGGTGGGATCCAGCGTGGCGAACAGGGCGTTCTCCACCAGGACCCCGGCGTCCGTGAGCCGGTTCAGCAGCGAGGACTTGCCGGCGTTGGTGTATCCGGCGATCGCGACCGAGGGGACCTCGTGACGCTTGCGGTTGGCCCGCTTGGCCTCGCGGGCCGGCTTCATGGCGTCGATCTCCCGGCGCAGCTTGGCCATGCGGTTGCGGATCTTCCGGCGGTCCAGCTCGATCTTGGTCTCACCGGGACCACGCGAACCCATGCCGGCGCCACCGCTGCCCACCTGGCCACCGGCCTGACGGGACATGGATTCACCCCAGCCACGCAGGCGCGGAAGCAGGTACTCGAGCTGCGCCAGCTCCACCTGGGCCTTGCCCTCGCGGCTCTTGGCGTGCTGGGCGAAGATGTCCAGGATGAGGCCGGTGCGGTCGATGACCTTCACCTTGACGATGTCCTCCAGGGAGCGCCTCTGAGACGGGGCGAGCTCGGAGTCCACCACCACGGTGTCGGCGCCGGTGGCCATGACGATGTCGCGCAGTTCCAGCGCCTTGCCGGAACCGAGGAAGGTCCCGGGGTCCGGCTTGAGACGCTTCTGCACGAGCCCGTCGAGCACCTCGGAACCGGCGGTCTCGGCGAGTGCGGCCAGCTCCCGCAGGGAGTTCTCCGCGTCGGCGAGCGTGCCCTCGGTCCACAGACCGGCCAGCACCACGCGCTCCAGACGGAGCTGCCGGTACTCGACCTCGGTCACGTCCTCGAGTTCGGTCGAGAGGCCGGCCACACGGCGCAGTGCGCGCCGTTCGGCGAGGTCCTGCTGCAGGCCGTCGAACTCGCTGTGTTCCTTGTCCAGGGTGGACAGCGCCTGGGCCCTGGAGCCCAGCACGGTCTTGCGGGGGGTGCCGGAGCCGGCCCCCGCTTCCGGTTGCACCGACTCGGAATCGGTGGCGAGGATGCGGTCGATGACGGCCTGCATCTCCTCCGGGCTCAGTTCAGAACCAGAATGAGTCTGTTCAGTCATGGTCTCCCTCAAAGCGTTCGGTCCCATGCTAGCCGGAGGCTCCGACAACAGGGGCTAATGGTGAATTGAGGTGCGGAAAGGAAAAAGCTCGTCTTCCGGAAACCGGAGGGTCACACGAAAGGGATTCCTGCAGTACCGCACCACTGGGGTCAGGGTCACGGGGTCGACCGGTGCCACGCGGAAGCCGGCTTCACTCGGATACATATCGGGAAGCGGGGCGCGGGGCCGGGACTCATTACAGGAACAACAGCATTGGACCATTCTACCAGCTCCCGCGCCTGCTCCCGGCCCACTAAGGTTGCACGCATGGAGTCCGCACACTACTTCAGCAGCGAGCCGGCCGGCGAGTTCATCCGCAAGCCCCTCACCGCCGTTCTGGACGGCCGGGAACGCTCCCTGCACACCTCGACCGGGATCTTCAGTCCTGACGCCATCGACAAGGGCACCACGATCCTCCTGGACGAGGTGCCCGAACCTCCGGCCGAGGGCTCGTTCCTCGACATCGGCTGCGGCTGGGGGCCCATCGCCCTGACGCTCGCCCTCAAGTCCCCGGCTGCGCGGGTCACCGCGGTGGACGTCAATCAGCGGTGCATCGCGCTGACCACTGAGAACGCGGCCACGCTCGGCCTGGAGAACGTCGCGGCTTCGCTGCCCCAGGAGGTCGACCCGCAGCTCGGGTTCGACCTCATCTGGTCCAATCCGCCCATCCGGATCGGCAAAGCCGAGCTCCACGAGCTCCTGCTGCTCTGGCTCCCCCGCCTGAACCCCGGCGGCGAAGCCTTCCTGGTGGTCCAGAAGAACCTCGGCTCGGATTCCCTGCAGAAGTGGCTGGCTGAGACGCTCCCGGGCGGATTCGCCGTGTCCCGTTTCTCGACCTCCAAGTCGTTCCGCGTCCTCAAAGTGGTCCGGAAGGGCTGACGTCCGGCTCCCGGCTCCGGCCGGCGCGGCCGCCGGTCGCTCAGATGCGACGACGACGGCGGGAGGCCCCGCCGTCGTCGCGCGTTTCAAGCGTCGATCACGCCGCCGTGGCGGCCCGCTCAGGAGAGGCGGCCGCGTGCCACGATGGTCGCGGGACCGCTGAGGACCACGTGCTCCCCGTCCGCGGCGGCGGGCAGGAATTCGACCCCGACCACACCGCCGGGCACCCGGACGTCCCACGTCGCGGGGGCGCTCGACCCGGCCCAGTAACGGATGGCTGCAGCGGCCGCGCACGCACCCGTGCCACAGGACTGGGTCTCCCCCACTCCGCGCTCGTGCACCCGCATGCTCACATGGCCCTTGCCGTTCTGGACGAGCGGCTCCGCGGGCACCACGAACTCGACATTCGTGCCGTTCGGCGGGGTGGGATGCACGGTCGGGATCTCGGTGAGGGGCAGTGCTTCCAGTTCCTCGAGCCCGGCAAGCGCCAGGACCGTGTGGGGATTGCCCATGGTGATGGAGAGCGCAGGACGCTCGCCGTCGAGACCCCGGGCGGTCACGAGCGAATCGACGGCCCGTTCGGCGGCCTCTTCGGGATGGATGAAGGCCCACGGCCCCATGTCCACCGCGTATCCCTCGGAAACCAAGGTGACCACCTTGACGCCGGCCCGCGTGCCGATCTTGAGGAGGGCCCCCTCCTCCAGACGGGCCAGCCCGGAATCCAGCAGGAAGTGGACGAAGACCCGTACTCCGTTGCCGCACATCTCGGCGATGGAGCCGTCGTTGTTGCGGTAATCCATGAACCATTCGGCGTCCGGCTCGACTGCGAGAAGCTCCTGGCCCTCGGCCAGGAACCGGGACGGAACCGCCCGGATGAGGCCGTCCCCGCCGATGCCCTGGTGCCGGTCACACAGCACGGCGACCTGCTCGGCGCTGAGGTGCCGCTGCCCTTCGGGGTCGGCGATCAGCACGAAGTCATTGCCGGTCCCATGGCCCTTGGCGAACTCCAGACCGCTGAGTCCGGCGAGGACGACGGCGGCGGGTGCGGGAAGCGTCTCAGTCATACGTCCAGCGTACAGATGTTCACCTAAGCGACCGAACCCGGGAACTCGTCCTCCACCCGGCGCAGTGCCTGGTCCACGAGGTCCGGTGCGGTCCAGTCCAGCCAGTGGATCCGGGGATCGGCGCGGAACCAGGTCAGCTGGCGCCGGGCGAACTTCCGAGTGGCCACGATCGTGTCCTCGATCGCTTCCGCCACGCTCAGAATACCGTCCTGCGCCGCGAGGAACTGGGCGTATCCGATCGCCCGGCCGGCCGTCCTGCCCTGACGCAGGTCATGGGCGTCGAGCGCACGGACCTCGTCCTCCAGACCCTGGTCGACCATGCGGTGGACCCGCAGCGCCAGGCGTTCCTTGAGCACCTCACGGTCCGCCTCCAACCCGAGCTGGAGCGCGGGCTGAGCGTATTCGCGCGTCGGCATGAACGAGCTGAAGGGCCGCCCGGTGAGCTGATGCACTTCAAGCGCACGGATGACCCGGCGTTCGTCCTGCAGGCGTTCGGCGCTCACGGGATCGACCGCCCGGAGACGCTCCCGCAGCGGTGCCAGGCCACGGGTGGCCGCCTCCGCTTCGAGAGCGGCGCGCAGCTCCGGGTCGGTGCCGGGGAACTCCAGCACGTCCAGCGCGGCCCGGACGTACAGCCCGGACCCTCCGACCAGGATGGGCACCGCTCCCCTGCCGCGGATCTCCTCGATCAGCGCACGGGCCTGAGTCTGAAAGTCGCTGACGCTGGCCTCCTCGACCACGTCCAGCACGTCCAGCAGATGGTGAGGCACTCCTTCGCGCTCGGCGACGCTGAGTTTTGCGGTGCCGATATCCATGCCGCGGTAGAACTGCATCGCATCCGCGTTGATGATCTCCCCGCCCAGGCGTTCGGCGAGGCGGAGGCCCAGTTCGGATTTGCCCGTTCCGGTGGCCCCGACGACGGCGAGGAGCGGCAGCGGGCGGGTTGGCTGGGTCATGCGGGCAGCTCCGCAGTCCGTGGTGCGCCGGTGCTTCGGTGGACGGTCGCGACGGGAGAGGCGCCCTCACCCGGACGAAGCGCTGTTCCGGGGACCTCCGCCGTCGCCCGCCCCAGGACCGCGGCCGTTGAGCGAGGAACCCGGTTGGAGAAGGCCGTCATCGAACCGGGGTGGGCAGCTTCGGCATGCCGAGGAGGACGCCCTTGCCCGGCGCCGTTCCGGCGGTTCCGCCGGACGGGACACCGCAGGAGTCGGCCTGTGCACGGTCCCAGGCGTCCCCGGAACGGGACCTCCGGAGCTGGTACTCCGAGGCGTCACGGGGATCGGCGATGAGGTGGAACGGAGCGGCCTCGGTGATGGTCACGGTGACCAGGTCTCCGGGACGGGGGGTCTCCGCGCCCTCCGGCACGGTGAAATGGACCAGGCGCTGGTCCTTGGCGCGACCGCTGAGGCGATGCGTCCGGTCCGCCTTGCGGCCGCTCTGGGCTGCGACCAGGATCTCGACTTCGCGGCCCACCTGCTTGGCGTTCTCCTCGGCGGCGATCCGGTCCTGCAGAGCGATCAGCCGCTCGTAACGCTCCTGGACCACGGCCTTCGGCAGCTGCCCTTCAAGCTCCGCGGCGGGGGTACCCGGGCGCTTGGAGTACTGGAAGGTGAAGGCCGTGGCGAATCGGGACTTCTCCACCACGTCCAGAGTGGCCTGGAAGTCCTCCTCGGTCTCGCCGGGGAATCCGACGATGATGTCCGTGGAGATGGCGGCGTGCGGGATCCGCTCCCGCACCTTGTCGAGGATGCCGAGGAATCGCGTGGACCGGTAGGAGCGGCGCATGTCCTTGAGGACCTTGTCCGAGCCCGACTGCAGCGGCATGTGCAATTGCGGCATGACGTTGGGGGTCTCCGCCATGGCGGCGATGACGTCATCCGTGAAGGCCGCCGGGTGAGGACTCGTGAACCGGACCCGCTCGAGCCCTTCGATGTCCCCGCAGGCGCGCAGGAGCTTGCTGAAGGCCTGACGGTCCCCGAATTCGACGCCGTAGGAATTCACGTTCTGCCCGAGCAGGGTGACTTCGATGGCGCCGTCGTCCACCAGGGCCTGGATCTCGGCGAGGATCTCGCCCGGCCGGCGGTCACGCTCCTTGCCACGCAGTGAGGGGACGATGCAGAAGGTGCAGGTGTTGTTGCAGCCGACACTGATGGAGACCCAGCCGGAGTACACCGAATCGCGTTTGGTGGGCAGCGTGGAGGGGAAGACTTCGAGGGACTCCAGGATCTCCAGTTCGGCCTTGGCGTTGTGCCGGGCGCGCTCGAGGAGTGCGGGCAGCGCTCCCACATTGTGGGTGCCGAACACGGCGTCCACCCAGGGCGCCTTCTGCAGGATGGTCTCGCGGTCCTTCTGGGCCAGGCAGCCGCCCACGGCGATCTGCATCCCGGGGTGTTTCTCCTTCACGGGACGCAATTGCCCGAGGTGCCCGTACAGCTTGTTGTCCGCGTTCTCGCGAACGGCGCAGGTGTTGAAGACGATGACGTCCGCCAGTTCCCCGGTGGCGGGAACCAGACCGGCGTCCTCCAGCAGACCGGACATCCGCTCGGAATCGTGGACGTTCATCTGGCAGCCGAAGGTGCGCACCTGGTAGGTGCGGGGAGCTGCGCCTTCCGGAACGTCCTGTCCCACCGAGGGAGAACCGAGGGAGTCCGGAGAGACGGAAGAAGTCGAAGAAGGAATGCTCACGCTCACCTTTCAAGGGTACCGGGACCGGCAGGTCCCCTTTCGCCTCCTGGAAACGATCGCGTTCACCCGTCCGGGCTCAGGAACGGAAGGCGCTCAGTCCCAGGATTCGTCCTCGCGGTTCAGCTCCTCGGCCACGACGGCGAAGGCCGCCCCCGGCGAATGCCCCTTGCGGACCAGCATCGCCACGAGCCTGCGGGTGTGCTTGTCCTTCTCGGTCCGGTCCAGCGACGCCCGGTCCACGCGCGCAAGCTTCCTGGCCACGAGGTGCCGGGCCGATTCCCGCTCGTCGTCGGCGGAGAGCTGCTGCAGCGCGGACTCGATCAAGTGGTCCGCCACGCCTTTCTCGCGGAGTTCCCTCCGCAGAGTGGCAGACCCCAGGTGCCGGTTCTCGGCCCTGCTCCGCACCCAGAGATCGGCGAATTCGGCGTCGTTGATGAGCCGGAGTTCCTCGAAGCGGTCCAGCACGGCCGTCGCGGCCGTCTCCGGCACGTCACGGTCCTTGAGTTTGGTGGCGAGCTGATGACGGGTCCTCGGCCCGGCACTCAACTGACGCAGGACGATGGTGCGGGCGACAGATTCCGGATCGGCGTCACGGTCCAGTTCGGGCGCCGGGGGCACGGTCTCCACGGCTTCGGGAGACTCCGTGGTTTCGGACGATCCCGCTCGTCGAGCCCGGCCACGACCCACTGCCCGGGAGCCGGAACTCGAACCACGGCCACCGCCGCCCACCCAACGCCGTGCCGAGCCAGGCCCGTTCCCGGGGCTCGCCTCATCCTGGCTCCACGGAAGTTCCTGGGGCGGGCCCGTCGGCTTGGAGAGCGCCGAAGCGGGCTGGAGCCCCGGCATCGACATGCCAGGGCTCCAGCGGTGCGGGCTCTCGTGTTCAGCGCCCGTGATTTCTGCGCGTGCGTTCTCTGCGCCCTCGTGTTCAGCGGAATGCTGCTCAGAACGCCCCAACTCAGTACCCGTCGACGGCCTTCAGCTTCGGGTTCTCCTCCTCGACCAGGGCAGCCTGGCCCACGCCGAGTTTCTCCTTGATGAGGCGCTCCAGCTCATCGGCGAGATCGGGATTGTCCCGGAGGAAACGACGGGAGTTCTCCATGCCCTGACCGAGCTGGTCACCGTCGTAGGTGTACCAGGAACCGGACTTCTTGATGATGCCGTGCTCCACGCCCATGTCGATGATGCCGCCCTCACGGGAGATGCCCTGGCCGTAGATGATGTCGAACTCAGCGGTTTTGAAGGGCGGAGCCATCTTGTTCTTGACGATCTTGACCTTGGTGCGGTTACCCACCGAGTCAGCACCCTCCTTGAGGGTCTGGATACGGCGCACATCGATGCGGACCGATGCGTAGAACTTCAGCGCCTTACCACCGGTGGTGGTCTCCGGGGAGCCGAAGAAGACACCGATCTTCTCACGCAGCTGGTTGATGAAGATGGCCGTGGTCTTGGTCTGGTTCAGACGGCCCGTGATCTTACGGAGCGCCTGGCTCATCAAGCGGGCCTGGAGACCCACGTGGCTGTCACCCATCTCGCCTTCGATTTCCGCGCGAGGCACCAGAGCCGCCACGGAGTCGATGACGATGATGTCCAGAGCACCGGAGGAGACCAGCATGTCCATGATCTCCAGGGCCTGCTCACCGGTGTCCGGCTGAGAGACCAGCAGGGCGTCCGTGTCCACACCCAGCTTGCCCGCGTACTCAGGGTCCAGAGCGTGCTCGGCGTCGATGAAGGCCGCCAGGCCGCCATTGCGCTGGGCGTTGGCGACGGCGTGCAGGGCGACCGTGGTCTTACCGGAGGATTCCGGACCGTAGATCTCCACCACGCGTCCGCGCGGCAGGCCCCCGATACCCAGAGCCACGTCCATGGCGATGGAACCCGTGGGGATCACTTCGATGGGAGCACGGGTGTCATCCCCGAGCCGCATGATGGATCCCTTGCCGAATTGCTTGTCGATCTGGGCCAGTGCCGCTTCAAGAGCTTTGGCGCGGTCCGGTGTTGCTGCCGCCATGACATACCCCTTGTCTGGTTCGCGGACCCGTACGGCCCGGCGAAGGTGATGACTTGAATCGTCAGTTCCCTCTCCGGGAACCCTTACTGACGAGACTAGGCAGCAGGACTGACATTAATTCCCGCGACCTTGCTCATGTGGACAACTCAGCCGTGTGTTTATCTGCTTCTCAGCCTAGCGCCATTCGAACAACTATTCGAATGATTTCACGGCGTGTTGGAGGAACCCGTCGGAAGAATCCCGCCCTTCAGCCTTTTCTGGCCGCCTTGGGGTCCTTGCCCAGCCGCCGCTCCTCCGGGACATCCTGGGCTTCGCAGACCGCCAGCCAGATCGACCTCAGGTCCTGGCCGTCGCGGACGGCCTGGTCCGGTGTCCGGCTTCCCAGCTCACGCAGTGCGAGGTTCGCGGCCAGATGGCGCGCATAGGACGCACCGAACTCGTCTTCCATCAACTGCCAGAACTGGGAACGTCGCATCGGACCAGCTTCTCACGTGCCGGACCCGGACGCCGTCGGGCCAGGCGGCACCGGCGGCCAAACTAGAATGGACCCATGACCCCAGCCGAGAGCACCGGCGCCCCCGCCCCCGGTGACGACCCCCGAGACACGGCGGCTCCGCCGCCGGGCACGCCGGAAGGTGAGCGCCTGGACGAGGCGATCCACGCCGTCGAGCACCAGCTCAGCCTGTTGTGGAGGCGCGGCCGCGCCGTCTCGCTGCGCCTGTCACGGCAGGTCCACCCGGACATGGACCCTTCGGCGTACGGCCTGCTGTCCATCCTCCGCCGGCAGGGACCCATCCGCCTGACCGAGCTGGCGGGGCTGATCGGGGTCGGGAAACCCACCGTGAGCCGGCAGGTCACCTTCCTGATGCAGCTGGGTCTGGTGGCGAAGGACGCCGATCCCCTGGACGGCCGGGCACAGCTGCTGCATCTCACCGACCACGGCGAAGCCACCATGGCCCGCGTGCAGGACGCCCGGCGGGAGATCTTCCGGCAGCGGCTGGGCGAATGGGACACCCCGGCTCTGGACGCGCTGGCGGAGAACCTGGAACGCCTCAACACCATCTACGAGCGCGACGGGCTGTGAGCGCCCACGGGAAGGCCCCGGCACACGAAGTGCGCCGGGGCCTTCCCGTATTCAGTTCTGCCGCTCTCAGCGGCTCCCGACGAGCTCCAGCTCGTCTCCCAGGCCGCGTCCGTAGCGCTGGGTGAAGTCCTGCGGGACGGTGTCCGGGACGGCGACGCCCTCGGCCACGGCCACACGGTCACTGACCTCACGGAGCATGCTGGACAGCGGAACGTCCAATGCCGAGCAGATCGAGGAGAGCAGCTCGGAGGAGGCCTCCTTCTGGCCGCGCTCGACCTCACTCAGATATCCGAGCGAAACCCGCGCGCTGTGGGAGACTTCCCGCAGTGTGCGTCCCTGGCGCTGACGGACATCGCGGAGGACGTCACCGATCTCGTGACGTAGGATCACCATCTTGCGCTCCTTCGCTTCGTGCTGTGCCGGATCGAGTAGGCCCACATCCTTCCAGCGGACCACGCCGTTCACGGATACGGGCTGCTTGACCATGTGTATCGCTTGCTCCTTCGTTCAGGCCTCGGCCTGAATTTCATCCTATGACCATCACCCTTGTGATGGCGACACTAAAGTAACTCCCGGCTCTCAGCTTTTGTTCCCCGGGGGCTGTTTCCCAGGGAACTCACGGAGTGCCTCCAGCAAATGACCGATCGCGCCGCGTAATGCCGCTTCACGGATCTGCTCCCGGCCACCGACGAAATGATGGGCGAACGCCCGGGACCCCTGCGCGTCCGCGATGCCGATGAACACGGTGCCCACCGCTTTGCCGTCGTGGGAATCCGGACCGGCCACACCGGTGGTGCTCACGGCCAGGTCCGCACCGCAGGAACGGCGCGCTCCCTCCGCCATCTGCCGCGCCACGTCCGGGTCCACCGAACCACGCTCGGCCAGCAGCTCGCCGCTGACGCCCAGCACCTGTTCCTTCACCTCGTTGTGATACGACACGACTCCCCCGTGCAAGGCGGCCGAGGCCCCGGGCACGTCGGCCAGCCGGGCCGCCACGAGCCCCGCTGTCAGGGACTCCGCGGTGGCGACGGTGATTCCACGGGAGATCGCGAGCTCCACGGTCTCGCGGACCGTCGCGGAAAAGGCATCAGGCACGGGTTCCGCCTCGGATGAGCCGTGCCGACAGGAAGACATACTGCAGGCCGGTCACCAGTGTGACGGCCACGGTGGCCAGGAGCAGCACGAAGGCGACCACGCCCAGCCAGGCCCACTGCGCCGTGAACGGCAGGAGATACAGGAACAGCACGGCCGTCTGGAGCACGGTCTTGATCTTGCCGCCGCTGGAGGCCGGGATGACACCATACCGGATGACCACCAGGCGCAGCAGGGTGATGCCCCACTCCCGCACCAGGATGATCACCGTGGCCCACCAGGGGATCTCCCCGAGGACGGACAGGATCACGAAGGCCGCTCCGGTCAGGAGCTTGTCCGCGATCGGATCGGCGATCTTGCCGAAATCCGTGATCAGCCCGCGGGCGCGCGCGATGTCGCCATCCAGCTTGTCGGTGTACATCGCGACGGCGAACACCACCAGGGCCGCCCAGCGCCACAGGCCGTGCTCCCCCGCGTCCGCGAGCAGGAACCAAGCGAAAAACGGGACCAGGGCGATCCGCAGCATGGTCAGGATGTTGGGCAGGTTCCAGACCTGCGACGTCGGGGTTCCGCTCACGTTCTCAGGCTACCGTCCGGTCAGCTGCCACGCGTCTTCGCCCTCGTCATCATCGTCGTCGCCGCCGTAGTCACCCGCCTGCTTGCGGGCGTCGAGGTCCTGCTGGACCAGGTCCACGCCGTAGTCGCCCATCTGGTGGTTCGCATTGGCGTTGTCCGCCAGCGCCTCGGTGGTGCTGTCCGGCGCGGCCGGGACATCGTCCCCGCGGATCGTGGCGAGGACGGCGCCCAGATCGTCCGGCTTGACCAGGACGTCGCGGGCCTTGGAGCCCTCGGACGGCCCGACGACGCCCCGGGACTCCATGAGGTCCATCAAGCGGCCGGCCTTGGCGAAGCCCACGCGGAGCTTGCGCTGCAGCATGGACGTGGAACCGAACTGCGTGGTGACCACCAGTTCGGTGGCCTGCAGCAGGAGGTCCAGATCGTCCCCGATGTCGTCGTCGATCTGCTTCTTGGGCGCCTCGGCGGCCACATCGTCCCGGTAGGTCACCTGGAGCTGGCCCTTGACGTGCTCCACGACCTTGTGGATCTCGGACTCACTGACCCAGGCGCCCTGGACACGCATCGGCTTGGAGGCTCCCATGGGCAGGAACAGCGCGTCGCCCTGGCCGATGAGCTTCTCGGCGCCCGGCTGGTCCAGGACCACGCGGGAGTCGGTGACGGAGGACGTGGCGAACGCCATGCGGGACGGGACGTTGGCCTTGATCAGACCGGTCACCACGTCCACGGAGGGCCGCTGGGTGGCGAGCACCAGGTGGATGCCGGCGGCACGGGCCAGCTGGGTGATGCGGACGATCGAATCCTCGACGTCGCGCGGGGCGACCATCATGAGGTCCGCGAGCTCGTCCACGATCACCAGCAGATACGGGTACGGCTTGATGATGCGCTTGGAATCCGGCGGCGGGACCACCTTGCCTGCGCGGACGGCCTTGTTGAAGTCGTCGATGTGCTTGTAGCCGTAGTTCGCCAGATCGTCGTACCGGGCGTCCATCTCACGGACCACCCACTGAAGCGCCTCGGCGGCCTTCTTGGGGTTGGTGATGATCGGCGTGATGAGATGCGGGACGCCCTCGTAGGCGGTGAGTTCCACACGCTTCGGGTCGACCATGACCATCCGCACCTCGTCCGGTGTGGCGCGCATGAGGATCGAGGTGATCATGGAGTTCACGAACGAGGACTTACCCGCGCCGGTGGCGCCGGCCACGAGCATGTGAGGCATCTTGGCGAGGTTCGCCACGACGAACCCGCCCTCCACGTCCTTGCCGACGCCCATCACCATGGGGTGCTCGGTCCGGCGCGCGTTCTGGCTGCGCAGCACGTCGCCCAGGGACACGGTCTCGCGGTCCGTGTTCGGGATCTCGATGCCGATGGCGCTCTTGCCGGGGATGGGGCTCAGGATGCGGACGTCCGAACTCGCCACCGCGTAGGAGATGTTCTTGGACAGCGCGGTGACGCGCTCCACCTTGGTGCCCGGCGCCAGCTCGATCTCGTACCGCGTCACCGTCGGGCCACGGCTGAACCCGGTCACGGCGGCGTCCACGTTGAACTGCTGCAGGGTGTCGGTCAGGGCGGCCACGACGGCGTCGTTGGCCTCGGTGCGTTCCTTCGGCACGCTGCCGGCCACCAGAGCGTCGGCGTTGGGCAGCGTGTAGGTCACGTCACCGGCCAGCGAGAGCTGCTCGGTCCTCTGGGGAATCGGCGCCGGAACCGGCGGCTTCTGCGGCTCCACGTTGAACACGGTGGTGGCCGCGACGGCGGGCAGCGCCTGGGTGGCGGTGTCGTCCGGACCCGCGGTCTCGGGGGCCGCCTGCCGTTCCTTGATCTTCTCGCGCGCCAGCTCGGACTGCGTGGGACGGCGGACGCCGGCCGGCACCGCCGGGGCGGCAGGAGCGCTGGTCCGTGGCGCCGGAGCCGCGCCGGCCGCGAGTCGGTCCGCGTCGTCGTCGATCACGGCATGTTCGAAGGCCTCATCGCCCGCGTAGCCTTCCACCGCGCGGTCATCCCCGCCCTTGTCACGGCCGAAGAGCCGGCGCTTCCGGGCCGGCCTGGCGGGACGGTCATGCTCGTAGAGATAGCTGCGGTCGTGGCCGTCCGCGGACAGAGGGTCCTGAAGATCCATGCCCATGAGGTGCTCGTACGCGTCGCGGATCCTGCGGGGAATGGCCGTGAACGGGGTCGCGGTCACGATCAGCACCGACGTGAAGGCCAGGAACGAGTACAGCGCGATCGGCAGGGCCACGTGGACCGCCGCCAGCGGCGAGCCGACCAGGAAACCGACCATCCCGCCGGCGCGGCGGACGCCGTCGAATCCGTCGAAGGGACTCGGCTGCCTGCCGATGACGTGCGCCAGACCGGAGCCGGCGATCGTCATGATGATGAAACCGATGCCGATCCGGTTGTTCCCGCGGGTGTCCTCCGGGTGGCGGAAGAGCCGGACGCCGCAGACGGCCAGCATGAGGGGCAGCAGATAGGTCATCCAGCCGAAGGTGCCGTTGACCACGGAGCCGACGACGGCGGGCAGCCAGCCGCTCAGGCCCCACCACGCGAAGGTGGCGATGAAGACGGCCAGCAGCAGGTTGAACAGCGCCGCGCCGTCGCGCCGGGCTTCGGGATCCAGCCCACTGACATCACGTCCGATCCTGCGCACCCCCGCGCCGACGGCATGCGCCACGCCGAGGTAGGCCCCGGCCAGGGCGCGGACGATCCACGGCTGTTCGGCGGCTCCGGCATTCTGGTGCCGGGCGGCCGCAGCCTTGGAAGCAGTCGCCCGGCCAGAGCCCCCACGCGAGGTGGAGGTGCCGGTTTTGCTTTTCGTGGTGCCTTTTGGCGCGGAAGGGGTGCGGGTCGCCATAGTCCCACCCTAGCCCAGAAGCGCCGTAGAACCCCGGATTTCCGGGGTTCTACGGAGGCCTCCAGGACCACCGGGATGATCATCGGCTTGCGGCGCAGACGGCGGTTCACCCAGGTGCCGATCACGCGGCGCACCACCTGCTGGAGCTGGTGAGTGGTGTGATCCTTGCGCTCCGCGACGGCCTCCTCGAGGGCGGCGTTGATCTTGGGGATGATCTCATCGAAGACATCGTCGTCCTCCGCGACACCGCGGGCGTGGATCTCCGGACCGGAGACCACCTTTCCGGTGGTGCGGTTGATGACCGTGACGATCGAGATGAAGCCCTCGTCGCCCAGGATGCGGCGATCCTTCAGATCGGCGTCCGTGATCTCACCGACGCTGGAGCCGTCCACGTAGACGAAGCCCACCTCGACCTGGCCGACGATGTTCGCGAGGCCGTCGTGGAGATCGACCACGGTGCCGTTGTCCGCCAGCACGATGTTGTCGCCGGGGACGCCGGACTCTTCGGCGATCTTGCCGTTGGCGATCAGGTGCCGCGTCTCGCCGTGCACCGGCATGGCGTTGAGCGGTTCGAGGATGTTGTAGCAGTACAGGAGCTCGCCCGCGGCGGCGTGGCCGGAGACGTGCACCTTGGCGTTGCCCTTGTGGATCACGTCGGCGCCCAGCTTGAGCAGGCCGTTGATGATGCGGAAGACGGCGTTCTCGTTGCCCGGGATCAGGCTGGAGGCCAGGATGACGGTGTCGCCTGGGCCCACCTGGACCCGGTGGTCGCCGTTGGCCATGCGGGACAGGGCGGCCATCGGCTCACCCTGCGAACCGGTGGACATGAGGACGACCTTCTCGTCCGGAAGCTTGTCCACGTTCTTCAGATCCACCAGGATGCCGTCCGGCACTTCGAGGTAGCCGAGCTTCGCGGCGATCTGCATGTTGCGGACCATGGAGCGGCCCACGAAGGCGACCTTCCGGCCGTGCTTGGCGGCGGCGTCGAGCACCTGCTGCACGCGGTGCACGTGCGAGGAGAAGGAGGCCACGATGATGCGCTTCTTGGCCTGGCCGAAGAGACGGTCCAGCGTGGGGCCGATCTCCTTCTCCGCCGTGGTGAAGCCGGGCACATCGGCGTTGGTGGAATCGGACATGAACAGGTCCACGCCCTCCTCGCCCAGGCGGGCGAAGTGGCGGAGGTCCGTGATGCGGCCGTCCAGCGGGAGCTGGTCCATCTTGAAGTCACCGGTGTGCAGGACGGTTCCGCCCGCGGTGCGGATGAACACGGCCAGGGCGTCCGGGATCGAGTGGTTCACGGCGACGAATTCGCAGTTGAACGGGCCGAACTGCTCCACCTGGCCCTCTTCGACCACCATGGTCTTCGGGCGGATGCGGTGCTCCACGAGCTTCGCCTCCACGAGAGCGAGCGTCAGCTGGGAACCCACCAGGGGGATGTCCTTGCGGAGGCGCAGCAGGTACGGCACGGCGCCGATGTGGTCCTCGTGGCCGTGCGTCAGGATGACGGCCACGATGTCATTGACGCGGTCCTCGATGTACGAGAAGTCCGGCAGGATCAGGTCCACGCCCGGCTGGGTCTCCTCGGGGAAGAGCACGCCGCAGTCGACGATGAGGAGCTTTCCGGCGATCTCGAAGACCGCCATGTTGCGCCCCACCTCCCCGAGGCCACCCAGGGGGACGATGCGGAGCGTGTCCTTGGCCAGCTTCGGAGGCGTGGTGAGGTGGGGAAACGCGAGTTGGGTCATATCTGGCTACTTTCCGGCAGCAGCCGTACGGGTACCTGGATGTTTAGCCCAGGACCCATGCGGCCTCCGCCAAATCTTCACGGATGATGGCTTTCTCGGCATCGTCCAGTTCCACCAGGGGCAGACGGACGCGCGAGTTGGGCAGGACGTTCTGCCACTGAAGAATCTGCTTGGCCGCCACGGCGCCCTGGGCGCGGGTCATGGTGGCACGGACCACGGGTTCGAGGTCGAAGTTGAGGGTGCGGGCGGTGACCAGATCGCCTGCGTTGACGGCGTCCACGAGTGCGCGGAACTTCGCCGTGGCGACATGGGTGGTCACACCCACCAGTCCGACGGCGCCGAGCGCCATCCATTCCAGGGTGAGACCGTCATCGCCCGAGTAGAACACCAGGTCCGTCTCCCGCATGACGCGGGTGGCCTTGGCGAAGTCCGCCTTGGCGTCCTTCACGGCGACGATGTTCGGGTGCTCGGCCAGCCGGATCATGGTGTCCGGGGCGATCTCGATCGAGGAGCGGCCAGGGATGTCATACAGCATGACGGGCAGGCCGGTGGAGTTCGCGACGGCTTCGAAATGCGCCTGGACTCCGGCCTGGCTGGGCTTGTTGTAGTACGGAGTCACGATCAGCAGGCCGTCCACCCCGACCTCCTCTGCCCGGCGGGACAGCTGGATCGAGTGGGCGGTGTCATTGGTGCCCGTGCCCGCGATGATCACGGCACGGTCCCCGACGGCTTCCTTGACGGCACGGAACATGCCCACGTTCTCGTCGTCGGTGAGCGTGGAGGTCTCCCCGGTGGTGCCGGTGACGACCAGACCGTCGCAGCCGTTGTCCACCAAGTGCACGGCCAGCTCGGCCGCCTTCTGGTAGTCGACCACTCCCTCATCGGTGAACGGTGTGACCATCGCGGTCAGAAGAGTTCCGAGGTTGGGGGTGCGCGTACCAGAAACAGCCATGCATGAAGGTTATCGCGAATCCGTCATACCTCTGCAACACGGTCCCGTATGGCGGCACTTCACAGAGCGTTCGGCACGGTGCGGGACGCCTCGCGGCCGCTTCTCAGCCGCGGCGGAAGAGACCCACGGCGTCACGCATGGCGGCGCGGGCACGACGGCGGTCCCCGGCGGCGTCGTACGCGCAGCTCAGGCGGAACCAGACGCGCCAGTCCTCCGGCGCGGCCTCCGCCTCCCGCTGGTACTTCACGAACTCGGCGTCGGCAGCCTCGCGGACGATCCGGCCGGCCGGGGTGCGCGGAAGGTTGTCCGGCGGCAGTCCGCCTTCCTCCTCCAGGATCTTCGCCATCCGTTCGGTGCGGGCTCCGAACATCAGTTCCCGGGCCAGGGCCCAGGCGCCCACCACGGGCAGCACGAGATAAGCGAGACCCATCGCCTTGGCCACGGGCTGCGGATCCACGAGCAGCAGCACGGCCCGGTTGAACGTCACCACCAGATAGAACACCAGCAGCAGGGTGATGGCACCCACCCAGATCTTGGTCTTGTAGGCTGCCCAGAACTCTTTCACCTACAGCCCCAGATCCAGGTAGCCGTCCAGGCCGTGCGTGAGGCCCGGGTGCCCCGCCACCTCACGCAGACCCAGCAGGACACCGGGCATGAAGGACGCACGGTCGTAGGAGTCATGGCGGATGGTCAGCTGCTCGCCGGGACCTCCCAGCAGCACCTCCTGGTGCGCCACCAGGCCGCGGAGGCGGACGCTGTGGACGTGGACACCGTCGACGACGGCGCCCCGCGCTCCCAGCGGATCGCTCTGCGTCGCGTCGGGGCTCGCGGACACGCCCGCCGCCTCTCGCGCGGCGGCGATCAGTTCGGCGGTGCGCGCAGCGGTTCCGGACGGGGCGTCCACCTTGTCCGGGTGATGCAGTTCCACGATCTCGACGGATTCGAAGTACCGGGAGGCCTTGGCCGCGAAGGCGCTGGCAAGCACGGAGCCGAGGGCGAAGTTGGGCGCGATCAGGACGCCGACGCCGGGCTGCGTGGCGAGCAGTTCACGCAGGGATTCGAGCCGCTCCGGCGTCCAGCCGGTGGTGCCCACCACGGCATGCAGGCCGTGCTCGACGGCGAAGCGCACGTTCCGCTCCGTGGAGTCCGGCACGCTGAGGTCCACCACGTGGGTGGCCCCGGCGTCGAGGATCCCCTCCAGCGCGTCATCGCGACGCAGCGCGGCGACGAGCTCCAGGTCGGACGCCGCCTCCACGGCCTTCACGGCCTCGCTGCCCATGCGCCCGCCCGCGCCGATCACTGCCACTCTGATGCTCATGCACCAAGCGTATCCGGGGGCCGGGCAGGCACTGAAAACGGGTCCGCGTGCGGCCCACGGCAGCCGTCAGACACCCACCCATTCGACGGTGCCGTCCGAGAAGAACTGCTCCTTCCAGATGGGCACTTCCGCCTTGACACGCTCGACGATGTCCGAGCACAAGGCGAACGCCTCGCGTCGGTGCGGGGTGGCCACGGCGCAGACCAGCGCCGCGTCCCCGATCGAGAGCGCTCCCACCCGGTGCGACACCCACAGCGTCGCCTCCCCGTGCGCGTCCCCGAGCTCCGCCACGATCCGGTCCAGGGCCTCCTGGGCGCTCGGATGGGCCGAATAGTTGAGGCGGTCCACCGAGCGGCCGCCGTCGTGGTCCCGGACCACGCCGCAGAACGTCACGACGGCGCCGGCCCGGTCGTGGGAGACGGCGTCCAGCGCCATCTCCGCCGAGATCGGCGCGGGACTCAGCTCCGCGAACAGGACGCGGGCGTGCGGTGCGGGCTGGCTATTCTCAGTGGGCTGTGCATTCTCAGTGGGCTGTGCGTTCTCAATGGTCATGGTGTTCTCCCTGGGCCTGGGCGCAGATATGGCTGATGAGCGGGTCGAGGACGCCGAGGCCGTCCATGACCCCTTGGGGGGACCCCGGAAGGTTGACCACGAGGCAGTCGCCGGCCAGACCGGCGTAGCCCCTGCTCAGGGCGGCGAAGGGCGTCTTCGCGAGTCCCACGGCGCGGATCGCCTCCATGAGGCCGGGCACCTGGCGGTCCAGCAATGGAAGCGTCTCCTCCGGGGTGAGGTCGTCGGGGGTGAGTCCGGTGCCCCCGGTGGTGATCACGACGGCGGAACCCACCTGCACGAGTGCGCGGAGGGCGGCGCCCACGGCGGCGCCGTCGGGCACCACGAGCGGCTCCCCCACGTCGAAGCCGTGCTCGCGCAGCCAGTCCACCAGGACGGGACCGGTCAGGTCCTCGGCGAGTCCGGCGGCGGCGCTCGTGGAGGCCACCACCACTCCGGCCCGGTTCTTCCTCAGTCCGTGGCTCATCGTGTCCAGTCCCCGCTCTTGCCGCCGCTCTTGGCAAGCACCTGGATGTCCGTGATGACCGCGTGCTTGTCCACGGCCTTGATCATGTCGTACACGCCGAGCGCTGCGACGCTCGCCGCGGTCAGCGCTTCCATCTCCACACCGGTCACGCCACGGGTCTTGACGAGCGCTTCGATGCGGACGGAGTCCTCCCGGAGCTCGAAGTCCACGGTCACCTTGGACAGCGGCAACGGGTGACACAGGGGCACGAGCTCCGGGGTCTTCTTCGCGGCCATGATCCCGGCCACGCGGGCCACGGCGAGCGCGTCACCCTTGGGCAGCCCACCTTCGCCCAGGAGACGGAGCACCTCGGGCGTGGTCCGCAGAACCGCCTGCGCCGTGGCGACGCGCGTGGTCTCCTCCTTGGCCGAGACATCGACCATGTGGGCACTGCCGTCGGCCCGGACATGGGTCAGCTGGGGGCCGTCTCCGGCCTGCGATTCCGTCATAGGATCCATACTTCCACTTCCGCGCCATCGTCAGCGCGCTCGAGGCCCACCGGGAGGTGGACCAGACAATCGGCCTGCGCCAGGGCGTGCAGGAGGTGGGAACCGGCCCCGCCCTCCAGGCGGACACGGCCGTCACCGTGAACGCCGCGCCGCACCTGGTGTTTGTCCGCGGGACTGTCCGCGCCCTGATCCAGAATGGCCCGGACCCGGGGCCGAGCCCCGGCCAGCAGCGGGCGGAGGAACATCTCGAACGAGATCAGGGAGCTCACGGGGTTCCCCGGGAATCCCAGGAACGGCACGGCTCCACCGGCGAGTTCCACGGTTCCCAGGGCCTGGGGGCCTCCCGGCTGCAGGGCGACCGAGACGAACTCCACGCCGTCGGCCAGGCCCTGCTTGACGACTTCGAAGGCACCCTGGCTGATGCCTCCCGTGCTGACCACCAGGTCGACCCCGTCCAGCCGGGACAGTGCCTCTCGCAGCCCTTCCGGGCTGTCCTCCTGAGCCTGCACCGCGAGCACCGCCGCTCCGGCGTCTTCCAGCGCGGCCGCGAGCATGGGGCCGTTGGAATCGTAGATCCGGCCGGGAGAAAGGGCGACGCCGGGCTGCACCAGTTCATCACCCGTGCTGAGGACCGCCACGCGCAGCGGCTCCCGGACGGGAACCTCCGCCAGGCCCAGGGCGGCCAGAAGGGCGATCCGGGCCGCACCGAGGCGCACCCCGGCGTCCAGGACCACGGTCCCCCGCTGGACGTCGCTTCCCTGCGCTCTGACGAACTGCCCCGCGGGCGCCGCCGGCAGCGTCACCGCCTCCCCCGTGGACACGAAGCGCGGCGGATCGGCGGCCTCCACGGGCACGACGGCGTCGGCCCAGGCGGGCAGCATGGCGCCGGTCATGATGGGGGCCGCGGAGCCAGGCCCCGGCGCGGGAGCCAGCGCCGCTTCGGCGTGGCCGGCTGCGATGGTCGCCACGACGGTCACGGCACCGGGGACCTCGGCGGACCGGACGGCGTACCCGTCCATCTGCGAGTTGGCGAATGGCGGAAGGTCCAGGGGTGCGACCACGTCGCGGGCCAGGACCCTGCCGCGGGCCTCCGCCAAGGGCACGGAGCGGGGGTCACGTGCCAGCCGTTCCAGCACCGGCTCCAGGAGCGCACGGACGGCGGCCGCATGGTCATCGACGCTCCGGCGCGCCCGGCGCGCCCCCGCGGAGGGCGTCTCGGAATGCGAAGTCATGGCCCCATTCTGGCAGGTGAGGACGGTCTCCGGGTGCCGCCCGGCGAGCGGGCGCGGACGACGCGGCGGCGATGGTCCGGTGTCACCGCACGGATCGGGCGAGCCGGGGCTGCTCCCCCGCGCAGTGCACTGGGGCCGGGCCGCAGGGGCCGGGCCGCCGGGAAGATCACCCGATCCGGAAATCGACCGAATGCAGGCCGCTGGAACCGTTCGGCGCCGGCGGGGCCACGTCCGTGGACTGGGGCTGTCCGTCCCGGCCGGTCGTCCGGACCGTCAGCCGGTGTTCACCCGGCCCCGGCGCTCCCCCACTCAGTGCCGCGAGCGGCAGCCACCACTGCCGCCAGGAGTCCGTGCCGCCGTCGCCGCCCAATCGCGCGGGCTGCCAGGCGCCGTCGTCGAGCTTCACCTCGACCGAGGCGACGCCCACGCCCTGAGCCCAGGCCACGCCGCCCAGGACGCCGTCCTGTGCGACGGTGGCGTTCCTGCGGGGTGTGTCGATCCGGCTGGAGCGCTTGATGGGACCGTGGTCGGACCAGCCGCGGGACGTCCAGTACGCCATGTCCTGCGCGAACGTGGTCACCTTCAGTTCCGTGACCCACTTGGTGGCGGAGACGTATCCGTACAGCCCCGGAACGACGAGCCGGACCGGGAAACCGTGTTCGGGCGGCAGCGGCTGACCGTTCATCCCGATCGCGAGAAGGGCACCCCTGGCGTCCGTCAGGGCCTCCAGCGGTGTGCTGGCCGTGAAGCCGTCCACGCTGCTGGAGAGCACCATGTCTGCGCCCTGCCGGACGCCCGCCTGAGCGAGCAGTTCCCGGACGGGCCAGCCGAGCCAGCGGGCGTTGCCCACCAGATCGCCGCCGACCTCGTTGGACACGCAGGCCAGGGTGACGTCCAGTTCGCGCAGAGGCTTGGCCAGCAGATCCTCGAAGGTCAGGGTGACTTCCCGCTCCACCAGGCCGGTGACCTTGAGACTCCAGGAGGCCGGGTCGACGAACGGGACCACCAGGGCGGTGTCGATGCGGTAGAACTCGCCGTTGGGTGTGGACCAGGGCGAGATGCCGGGCACGGGAACGTCCGGCGGGGCGGGCGGCGCGGCCTTCGCCGGGGCGGGAAGCTTCAGCGCGGCGCGCGCCGTCTGGTATCCGCTCCGGGCGCCGCGGGCCACGGCCGTGCCGGCCGCGAGGACGGCGATCCCCACGGCGCTCGCACCGATCGCACCGAGAAACCGCCTGCGGCTGCTCGGGGCGGACGCCCCCGACCCCGCCTCGGCGGGAGTCGGGGCGTCGGCCTCCGCGTCGGCCTCCGGACGCGCCCAGACGCCGAGCCGCGTGATCAGGACGGACAGCACGACGGCGGCCACCACGCCGGAGAGCAGCCCGAGCACCGCGGGCACGGCACCGCCGTCGGGCCGGACCGCGCCGGCCCAGGCGGCCAGCACCCCGATGAGGGAGACGAGCACCAGGCCCGTGCGGCGGCGCCGGGATTCGAGTATCCCGGCCAGCACGGCCAGCACGGCCGCGATCACGCGCATGGCGATACCGAAGACCAGCTTGTCCGAGGTCCCGAAGCTGGCGATGGCCCATTCCTTGACCGGGCCGGGCACGGCGTCGATCACCACTCCGCCTACGGCGTTCAGCGGAGTCAGCGACGGGCTCAGCCAGACACTGAGGAACTCTCCCAGCAGCACGCCGGTCACCACGGCCAGCAGGCCGCAGACCCCGGCCAGCGCCGTCACCCGCCAGGCTCCGACCGGCCTGTGCCGTGGGGCCGTCGGGACGTCCCGGGAAAGCGAGGCACCGTTCATACGTCCAGATTAAGCCGGTGCCACCGATCGAGCGTTCGGATTCACCAGTTATGACAAGACTGAAACATCCCGCGGGCTTCAGGCTGGCGTAGGGTGAAAGACATGGAGAAGACCGCACATGATGCGGGCGTGCGCGTAGCCCTCGGCATGCCCGGGCTGCCCCCTGCCGCGCGGGAAGGCGACCCGACGCCGATGCCGGAACACAGCGGTCTCCTGGACCGCTTCGGCCGCCTCGCCACCGACCTCCGGGTCTCATTGATCGACAAGTGCAATCTGCGCTGCACCTACTGCATGCCCGCCAACGGCCTCGACTGGATGGCGAAGGACCGCCTCATGACCCAGGAGGAGATCCGCCGCCTGGTGCGCCTGGCCGTGGACCGGCTGGGTGTCCGGGAACTGCGGCTCACCGGCGGCGAACCTCTCGTCCGAGCCGATCTGGTGGAGATCATCGCCGGGCTCCGCGAGGATCATCCGGAACTGCCCATCTCGATGACCACCAACGCCGTCGGGCTGGAGTCGCGGGCTCAGGCGCTCAGGGACGCGGGCCTGACCCGGATCAACGTCTCGCTCGATTCCATCCACCCCGAGACCTTCGCCACGCTCACGCGCCGGAACTTCCTGGAACAGGTGCTGCGCGGCGTCGAGGCTGCGGCCCGGGCCGGGCTCACGCCCCTGAAGCTCAACGCGGTCCTGATGCGCGGTCTCAATGACCACCAGGCTCCGGACCTCCTGGCCTGGGCCCTGGAGCACGGCTACGAGCTGCGGTTCATCGAGCAGATGCCCCTGGACGCGGACCACATCTGGCAGCGCGAACAGCTCATCACCGCCGCCCAGACCCGGGAGATCATCGAAGAGCGCTTCGAGCTGGGTCCGGATCCCCGTCAGCGTGACGGCGCCCCTGCCGAACGGTTCACCGTGCGGTCACGGGAGACCGGCGAGGTGCTGGGCACGGTGGGCATCATCGCCTCCGTCACGGAGCCGTTCTGCTCGGACTGCCGTCGCACCCGCCTCACCGCGGAGGGCAAGGTCATGAGCTGCCTCTTCTCGCGGGAGGAGTTCGACCTTCTGGGGCCGCTCCGTTCCGGCGCGGACGACGCAGAACTCGTGCGTCGATGGCAGGAGGCCATGTGGGTCAAGCCGAAGGCACACGGCATGGGCCATGTCGGCCTGGACGCCCCCGATTTCGTGCAGCCGGACCGCTCCATGAGCGCCATCGGCGGCTGAGTCACGCAGAGTCACCCAGGAGAACAGAACAGATGATCACGGTACGGTACTTCGCCGCGGCCAAAGCGGCGGCCGGCGTGGACGAGGAACGCTTCGACGCGCCGCCGTCCACCCTCGCGACCGACGACGGCGCGGCCCCCTCCGCGGGCCCGTTCACCCTGGGCGCGCTGCTGGAAGCGGTCCAGGCGGCCGAGCGGCCGGGCGCCGCCGCAGACGCCCCCGAACTGTCCCGGGTCCTCTCGCGGAGCTCATTCCTCATCAACGGCGTGGCCGCCAAGGACCACGCCAAACCGCTCTCCCCCGGCGACACGGTGGACGTCCTCCCGCCCTTCGCCGGCGGCTGAGCACCACCAGACGAACCCGAGACGTTCGCCAGTGCTGAAAACTGACAGAGGATCTGCGGCCGACGGCGTCAAGGGGCCCCATGCCCTGAGCACAGCGGTCGCCGCGCACGGAGCATGGGGATAGCCGTCAGAGCAGATCCTCTGTCAGTTTTCGATTAGAGCCCGAACGTCTCCGACTCGTCGAACGGCCCCACGACGGTGATCGTCCGAGGCCGGCCGGCCATGTCCCGCGCCAGCTCCAGCACCTGCTCCGCCGTGACCGATTCGATCTGAGCCAGGGTGTCGTCGATGCTCTGGAACTCGCCGGACACCAGTTCGGCCCGGCCCAGGCGGGACATCCGGGAGCCGGTGTCCTCCAGGGCCAGCACGATCCCGCCGGAGAGCTGGCCCTTGGCCTTGCTCAGTTCCGACTCCGTGATGCCGTGTTCCGCGAGCTTCTCCAGCTCGGCCTGGAGCAGGGTGATGACCTGCCCCACCTTGGCCGGGCTGCATCCCGCATACAGACCGAAGTAGCCCGCGTCCGCGTAGCTCGAGGAGAAGGAGTACGTGGAGTAGACCAGCCCCTTCTTCTCGCGGATCTCCTGGAAGAGCCGCGAGGACATGCCTCCGCCGAGCACCGAATTCAGCACGCTCATGACGTAGCGGCGCGAGTCACCGGCCACCAGTCCCGGGCAGCCCAGGATGATGTTGGCCTGTTCCACCTGGCGCTTCACCACGGCGAGACCGGGCCTGCCGCTGATGGCGGCGGCGTCGGAGGACCTGCGGGGCTTCGGAGCGGTGCCCTCGGTCATCGGCCAGCCGGCGGACCGGAGGGCCTCCTCCACGAGCGAGCAGACGACGTCGTGATCCAGGCCGCCGGCGGCGGTGACCACCAGTTCCTGGGGACGGTAGTGCTGCCGGTAGTGCTCCCAGACCGAGTCGCGCGCCACGGCGCGGATGGCTTCGGGGGTGCCGCCGATCGGGCGGCCCAGCGGGTGATCGCCCAGCACGGCGGAGACGAAGTGCTCGTGCGCCACGTCGGTGGGATCATCCGCGTCCATGGCGATCTCTTCGAGGATGACTTCGCGCTCCTGCTCGAGCTCCTCGGGATCCAGGACGGCTCCCGTGATCATGTCCGCGATGACGTCGATCGCCATCGGCAGGTCACGGTCCAGCACCCGCGCGTAGTAGCAGGTGCTCTCCTTCGCGGTGGCCGCGTTGGACTCGCCGCCCACCTCGTCGAAGGCCGAGGCGATCTCCAGGGCGGTCCGGCGTCGGGTGCCTTTGAAGAGCAGGTGTTCCAGGAAGTGCGTGGAGCCGTGCTGGCCTCCGACCTCGTCGCGGGAGCCCACGCCCACCCAGAACCCGATGGTGGCGGAGCGCTGCCCCGGCATCGATTCGGTGAGGACCCGGACGCCGCCCGGGAGGACGGTCCGGCGGACTTCTGCCCCATCATGGGCGTGGAGCAGGACCGGACGGCCCTGCTCCACGCTCAGAGGCAGCTCAGTGGCTGCCATGTACTACTCGCCAGCCGGGGCTTCAGCCTCGTCCTCAACCACCGGGGAGAGGGAGAGCTTGCCGCGGTCGTCGATCTTGGTGATCTCCACCTGGACCTTCTGGCCCACGGAGACGACGTCCTCGACGTTGTCCACGCGCTTGCCACCGGCGAGCTTGCGCAGCTCGGTGACGTGCAGGAGGCCGTCCTTGCCCGGGGTCAGGGAGACGAACGCGCCGAACGTGGTGGTCTTGACCACGGTGCCCAGGTAACGCTCACCGACCTCGGGGATCTGCGGGTTGGCGATGGCGTTGATCGCGGAGCGGGCGGCCTCGGCGGACGGGCCGTTGGTGGCGCCGATGTACACGGTGCCGTCGTCCTCGATGGAGATGTCCGCGCCGGTGTCCTCCTGGATCTGGTTGATCATCTTGCCCTTGGGGCCGATGACCT
Source organism: Arthrobacter sp. RAF14 (assembly GCF_052114185.1). Classification (NCBI taxonomy): domain Bacteria; kingdom Bacillati; phylum Actinomycetota; class Actinomycetes; order Micrococcales; family Micrococcaceae; genus Arthrobacter; species Arthrobacter sp. RAF14. The sequence continues at coordinate 75,934 of NZ_JBFREG010000002.1, forward strand.
CGCCGATCTTGTCCACGGGGATCTTCACGGCGATGACGCGCGGAGCGAACTCGGAGAGCTCATCCGGGGTGTCGATCGCGGCGTTGAGCACGTCGAGGATGTGGAGGCGGGCTTCGCGGGCCTGCTTCAGCGCGGCGGCCAGCACGGAGGCGGGGATGCCGTCCAGCTTGGTGTCGAGCTGGATGGCCGTGACGAACTCACGGGTACCGGCGACCTTGAAGTCCATGTCACCGAAGGCGTCTTCGGCGCCGAGGATGTCGGTCAGGGCCGCGTAGCGGGTCTGACCGTCGACCTCGTCGGACACCAGGCCCATGGCGATGCCGGCGACGGGGGCCTTCAGCGGCACACCGGCGTTCAGCAGGGACAGGGTGGAGGCGCAGACGGAACCCATCGACGTCGAACCGTTGGAGCCGAGAGCCTCGGACACCTGGCGGATCGCGTACGGGAACTCCTCGCGGCTCGGCAGCACCGGCACCAGGGCGCGCTCGGCGAGAGCACCGTGGCCGATTTCGCGGCGCTTCGGGGAGCCGACGCGGCCGGTCTCACCGGTCGAGTACGGCGGGAAGTTGTAGTTGTGCATGTAGCGCTTGGTCTTCTCCGGCGACAGGGAGTCGATCTGCTGCTCCATCTTGAGCATGTTCAGCGTGGTGACACCCATGATCTGGGTCTCGCCGCGCTCGAAGATGGCGGAGCCGTGCACGCGGGGCAGGACCTCGACCTCGGCGGTGAGCTGACGGATGTCCGTCAGGCCACGGCCGTCGATGCGGACCTGGTCCTTGAGGATGCGCTGGCGCACGACCTGCTTGGTGACGGAGCGGAAGGCTGCGGAGAGCTCCTTCTCGCGGCCTTCGAACTGCTCGGCCAGAGAGGCGACCACTTCGTCCTTCAGGGCATCGGAGGCGGCGTCACGCTCCTGCTTGTCCGCGATCTGGAAGACCTCGGCCAGGCGGGTCGCAGCGGCGGCCTCGACGGCGGAGAACACGTCGTCCTGGTAGTCCAGGAAGACCGGGAACTCGACCGTGGGCTTGGCGGCACGGGCGGCCAGGTCGGACTGAGCCTCGCACAGGGCCTTGATGAACGGCTTGGCGGCCTCGAGGCCCTCGGCCACGACCTCTTCGGTCGGGGCGGTGGCGCCCTGTTCCTTGATGAGGTTCCAGGAGTTGTCGGTGGCCTCGGCCTCGACCATCATGATCGCGACGTCGTCACCGGCGACACGGCCGGCCACGACCATGTCGAACACGGCGTTCTCGAGCTGGGAGTGCTTCGGGAAGGCGACCCACTGGGTGCCCTGCTCGTCGGCGATCAGTGCGACACGGACGCCGCCGATCGGGCCGGAGAACGGCAGACCGGAGAGCTGGGTGGACATGGAGGACGCGTTGATGGCGACCACGTCGTAGAGCTCGTCCGGGTTGATCGCCAGGACGGTCACCACGATCTGGACCTCGTTGCGCAGACCCTTCACGAAGGCCGGACGCAGCGGGCGGTCCATGAGGCGGCAGGCCAGGATGGCCTCGGTGGACGGACGGCCTTCGCGGCGGAAGAAGCTGCCGGGGATGCGGCCGGCGGCGTACATGCGCTCTTCCACGTCCACGGTGAGCGGGAAGAAGTCGAAGCCCTCACGCGGGTGCTTGCCCGCGGTGGTGGCGGAGAGCAGTGCGGTGTCATCGTCGATGTACACCATGGCCGCGCCTGCGGCCTGCTTGGCCAGACGGCCGGTTTCAAATCGGATCACGCGCTGGCCGAACCGGCCGTTGTCGATGATCGCTTCGGAGAACTGGATTTCGGGACCCTCCAAGGGTCACCTCCGTTTCGTGTGTGAAGACCGTCCGTTCCAGCCCAGGGGCGGCGTCGCCGTCCTGTACGTCACCCGGTCTTCGATCGAGACCCTCGGGCCAGGGCCTGTCCGGCCGTCCCGCGAGTCACTACCGAGGACCGCGAATGCGCGGATCCGGAAGGTCTTCTGCTGATCTACTTACTGATGTGCTGACCTACTTGTGCTGAAGCGCCTCTGGTGAGGCACTTCCGTCGAACTCAGCTTTCGCTGTTGCTGCAGGAAGCGGCCCACTCGATGAGCGGGCCGCTTCCGGACCAACTAGCGGCGCAGGCCGAGGCGCTCGATGAGCGAACGGTAGCGGCTGATGTCGGTGTCGTGCAGGTAACGCAGCATGCGCTTGCGGCGACCGACCAGAGCCATGAGGCCACGGCGGGTGTGGTGGTCGTGCTTGTGGAACTTCAGGTGCTCCGTCAGGTCAGAGATGCGCTTGGACAGCACAGCGATCTGAACCTCGGGGGAACCGGTGTCACCCTCGTGGGTGGCGAATTCCTGGATGATCTGCGTCTTTACGGCGGCGTCAAGTGCCACAGTGAACTCCTAATGAGTTGTGCCGTGCGGCCCGGACAGAAACTCACTGCCGGGTAGCCGCCTCCCGCCGAAGCGGACAGGCAACAGACTCGGCAACCACGGACTGCAGCCGAACCCACCTGTCATTCTATCGGCACACGCCGCAGCTTGTCGAAAAGCGGGGTGGCCCGGGCCGCGGCCTCGCTTGTCCGGAGCGGCGGCGGCCCCCAGACTGTCCTCATGGAGTCTGCACGCGTCACTCTCACGGACCAGCTCACGGCCGGCCGGGCCGCCCGCTCAACGCATCCCCGGCGGGAGCTGGCGCGGCTCAGCACCGACGGGCGCGACCCACTGGGGATCCTGGACCGTCAGAACGCCACGCGCGTCCCGTTCCTGGTCCCGCTGAGGGAGGAGCGCATGGCCGCGTCGCCCTTCGCGTTCTACCGTGGCGCGGCCGCCGTCATGGCCGCGGACCTGGCAAGGGACCGGCACAGCGGCATCCTGGTGGCCTCCTGCGGGGACGCCCACCTCGCCAACTTCGGGTTCTACGCGTCCCCGGAGCGGAGCCTCGTGTTCGATCTCAACGACTTCGACGAGGCCGCCTGGGCGCCGTGGGAATGGGACCTCAAGCGCCTGGTCACCAGCCTCGTCATCGCAGGGCGGGACAGCGGGCGCAGCACCGAGGTCATCGAGAACGCGGCGCTCGCAGCGGTGGACGGCTACCGCCTGGGTCTCGACGCCGCACTCCGGCTGAGCCCCGTGGAACGGTACTACGCGAACGTCGACGCCGAGGAGACACTCAGCAGACTGTCCGGGCCGTCGCGGAAAGCCCTGCAGGACGCGATCGCCAAGGCGAGGAGGCGGACCACCGGGCAGGCGGCGCGGAAATTGACCCGGAAGGGCGACGACGGCCGCATCCGTTTCGTGGACGATCCTCCGGTCATGGAACATGTGGAGCCGTCCCTCACGCGGGATCTCAACGCCCTCTTCAAGGAGTATCAGCGCAACGCCGCGATCGACATCGCGTTCCTGGTCCAGCACTACTCCCTGGCGGACTTCGCCCGCCGGGTGGTGGGCGTGGGAAGTGTGGGCACGCAGTGTTTCGTGATCGCGCTGCAGGACTCCGCGGATGACGTCCTCATCCTCCAGGCGAAGGAGGCCCGCCGCAGCGTGCTGGCCGAATACGGAGGGATCGCCCAGCCGCGTCAGCTGCTCGAGGGCGTGGCCCAGCGCGGTGAAGGCGCGCGCGTGGTGAGGATCCAGAAGATCCTCCAGGCCTGCTCGGACCCGTTCCTGGGCCATCTGAAAGCACCCGAGGGCGATTTCTACCTGCGCCAGTTCCGCGACATGAAGGGCGGGATCGATGCCTCGGCTCTGGAGGACGGCCCCTTCCACGGCTACGCCCAGGCCTGCGCCTTGCTGCTGTCCCGGGCGCACTCCCAATCGCCCGCCGCCACGCGGATCGCCGGGTACCTGGGCCGGGGCCGGAAGGTGGGGTCGGCGCTCCTGGACTGGGCGCTGGCGTATGAAGAGGTCAACGCGGCCGATCACCGGGCCTTCGCGGCACGGCTCTCCTCCGCGGACCACGCGACGGCACTCACTGCTCCACCGGTGTGACGCCTGGGGCACGCGCCCCAGGGACAGCCGGGCCGTGAGCCCGTCGGGGCTTCGGATCCGTCAGGTTCGGGGCGCCGGGACGCCCAGGATCTCCCGCGTCTGCGCGACGTCGAGGCACATCTGCTCCACGAGGGCCTCGGGGCCCCGGTACGCGACCATGCCGCGCAGATGGGAGACGAACTCGACCACGACGCACTGCCCGTAGAGGTTGAAGTCCTCGACGCGCTCATCCGGCCGCCCGATCACATGGGCTTCCACCTGGCGCTCGACGCCCTCGAACGTCGGATTGGAGCCCACCGAGATCGCCGCCGGCCAGCGGGTTCCGGCCTCATCGACCAGCCAGCCGGCGTAGATGCCGTCCGCGGGCACGAAGCCTGAGGAGTCCGGGGCCAGATTGGCCGTGGGGAAGCCGAGCTCACGTCCACGGGCGGCGCCGTGGACCACTTCGCCACGCATGCGGTGCGGACGGCCCAGCACCTCGGCGGCCTGCTCCACGTTCCCCGCGGCGAGGGCCTCACGCACCCAGGTGGACGAGCAGCGGCGCGAGAGGCCGCCGTCGTCGTCGCTGCCGAATTCGTCGATGACCTCCACCTGGAAGCCGAGCTCCGCGCCCAGCTCCCGCATGGTGTCCACATCGCCGCTGTTGCCCGCGCCGAAGCGGGTGTCGTGGCCGATCACGGCTCCGGCGGCGCGCAGCCCGTCCACCAGGACGTCCTGCACGAAGGCGCGCGCACTCATGGCGGCCAGCTCCGGGGTGTAGTGCATGACCAGCACGGCGTCGACGCCCTCGGCGCCCAGGGCCTCCATCCGGTCCTGCAGGCCCATGATCAGCTCGGGGGCGTGCTCGGGGCGGTGGACCTGCGCGGGATGCGGATCGAAGGTCACGACGACGGCGCGTGCGCCACCTTCGCGGGCAGCGGCGACCAGGCGGCTCAGGACTCGGCGGTGGCCCCGGTGCACGCCGTCGAAGTTCCCGATCGTCACCACGGCGGGACCGTAAGCTTCCGGAACCTCCGTGAGGTCCCGCCAAATGTCAACCATGAGCCATCCCCTACAAGAGCGGTGTGCCGCGGCTAGCGGCCTGTCAAGAATACCGGGTGCGCGGGCGGTGATCCCGCCGGCGGTCAGGACGTGGACGGACGCCGCTTGTACAGCCACCAGAGCCCGAGCAGGGGCAGGAGCAGCGGCACGAAACCGTAGCCCTTCCCGAAGCCGGACCAGACCGTGTCCGCCGGGAACGCCTGGGAGTCGAAAACACTCAGGGCTCCGACCACCAGGACACCCAGAAGTTCGAGGCTGACGGCCACCACGGAGACCCGGAAGGACGCGGTGCCGCGGCGCGCCAGAGACACGGTCGCAACGATGTACACCACGGCGGCCAGTGCCGAGAGGAGGTAGGCCAGCGGCGCGGTGTGGAACTTGGTGGCGATCTGATAGCCGGCGCGTGCGGTGGCCGCGAGCGCGAAGATGCCGTAGACGGCGATCAGGAGGCGGCCCGGGCCCGTGTTCCGGGTGTTGCCCTGAGCCGTGTCACTCTGTTCCGCGTTGCTTGGGGGGGTCTTCACCGTGTTCTCCATCTAGTACCAGATCTGGTTCATGCGGGCGGCCATCACGAGGGCCGTCACGCCCACCACCGCCATGACGAAATTGCTCCAGCGCGTGCGTTCCACCACGGACCAGTAGACCGCGCCCAGGGGCAGGACCAGGGCCGTGGTCATGTAACCCCAGAACTCCCAGGTCTCCCCGCGGATCCGCTCCCCCAGGCTCACGCGGATGATCGAGCCCACCAGGTAGACCACGAGCGCGAGCCACACGGCGCCGACCGACAGGATGGTGACGTCATTGGGCTTCTTGCCCAGGACGCCGGCCACCGCGCAGATCAGGGTGGACGCGATGCCCACCACCGCGATGATCCAGAAGTAGGCGTCCATCACCGCTCCCCCGCGCCCGGTCCGGCGGGAGCCTCCGGAGCGTCCGGCGGGAAGACGAGCACGGGCTTGGCATGGCGTCCCGCGTCGGCCAGAAGAGCCACGAGTGTCCCGTCCGGGGCGAAGGCCGCCACGGGGTTCTCCGCGGTGCCGGGCTGTGCCTCGTCGCGCGAGATGCGGCGCCCGTGGGACAGGTCGGCGGCTTCCTCGGCACTGAGCTCCCGCACCGGCATCAGATCGCGGGCGGCCTGGGCCAGGTCCAGGACCTGAAAGTCCTCGGCGAGCTGCTCCAGGGTCCTGGCGGCGTCCAGGGTGAACGGCCCGACTTCGTGCCGGCGGAGGACGGTGAGGTGACCTCCGACGCCGAGTACGGCTCCGAGGTCACGGGCGAGCGCACGGATGTAGGTCCCGGAGGAGCACTCCACGTCCACATCAACATCCACCAGGGAACCGTCCCGGCGGATGTCCAGGATGTCGAAGCGGCGGATCGTGACCGGCCGGGCGGCCAGGGCCACGTCCTCCCCGGCGCGCACCCGCGCGTAGGAGCGTTCCCCGTTGACCTTGATCGCGCTGACGCTGCTGGGCACCTGCTGGATGTCGCCGAGAAACTGCAACACCGCGTCACGGATGGCCCGGTCCTCGACGGCCGAGGCGTCCTGTTCGGCGGTGACCTCGCCCTCGGCGTCGTCGGTCACCGTGGATTGGCCGAGGCGGATGGTGGCGGTGTAGCGCTTCCCGGTGCCCACGATGTACGTCAGCAGACGCGTGGCCTTGTTCACCCCCACCACCAGGACACCGGTGGCCATGGGGTCCAGTGTGCCGGCATGGCCCACCTTGCGGGTCCCCGCCAGCCGACGCATACGCGCCACGACATCGTGGCTCGTCCAACCCTGTGGTTTGTCCACGATCACCAGTCCCGAAAGCACGCCTTCCAGTATAAGAGGTCGCACCCGGCCTCTCGCCCCGCCGTCCACACCCGGAACTGTCACGGGCGGTTGCACGAGCCGGCCGACAGGTCATACGGACTCCCCCGGCAGCCGTCGTCATGGGGAGGGGTACCCATCGCCTTCGCGGCCTGAGCCATGCCACAATTGCTCCAATGATTGCACTAAAAAGTGTCATCTGACGCAGTAGCAAGGATCAGGGAACCATGTCATTCTTCACCTCTCGCACCCGCAGCGCGGGCACCGTCGCAGCCCTGGCCGCTCTGGCCCTGGGCTTGAGCGCCTGCACCATCACCGTGGACACCAAGAAGGATCCGGCGCCGGTGGAGAGCTCCTCGAGCACTCCGTCGCAGACCCCGGAAGAGACTCCGTCCACGGAGGCGTCCCCCTCGGACACCCCGTCTGAGACGCCGTCGGAAACCAGCGCCGCTCCTGCAGCGGACCCCCAGGGCGGCCCGTCCGTAGACCAGATGACCCCCGCGGGCACCACGCTCAAGATCGGCCAGACCGGCAAGATCTTCGTCCAGACCGGCAAGCCCGGCAAGGACTACTACGACAAGCAGCTCTTCGATGTGAAGGTCACGAGCATCGAGAAGGGCTCCTTCGCGGATTTGTCCGGCCTCAAGAACTCGGACAAGTACAAGGGCTACGTGCCCTACTACATCCACAGCGAGGTCACCCTCAAGCAGACGCTGAACCCGATCAAGACCTCGGTCTCCTGGACGCACTCGTCCTTCAAGGGCACCCTCGCCGGCGGCGCCCCGGCCGGCAGCCTGATCATCTTCGGCGGCTTCGACAAGTGCCCGTACTCCAAGAGCTTCCGGGCCATCGGCGACACCCAGGTGGACTGCCAGATCGCACTTGCTCCCACGGGCACCGCGGTGACCGGGGTGGCCTACACCGGCAACTCCAGCAACTACCTCAGCTACGACCTGAACCCGTACCGCGACAAGCCCCTCGTCTGGGCCAAGTGAGGCCGGGCGGGCCCTCCCCGGAGGGGCCGCGGATGTGAGCGGGTACGACTGAGGCCCACCGGGACATCCCGGTGGGCCTCAGTCGTACCCGGTGCCTCACGGCATCGGGCCGGGCGCAGGATCAGGCTTCCTGGTCCTCGTCGTCCTTCTTGTACGGATCGGACTCGCCTGCGAAGACGGCCCCCTCGGCCAGGGCCGCCACTTCGGCGTCCCGTTCCTTGGCCTTGCGGATCAGCTCCTCGAGGTTCGAGGCGTTCTCCGGGATCTCGTCGGCGACGAATTCCAGGGTCGGGGTCAGGCGGATGGTCAGATTGCGTCCGACCTCCCGGCGCAGGATCCCCTTGTTCTGGGCCAGTACCTCTTCTGCCCCGGCCCGGGCGGCGGCGTCGCCGAGCACCGTGTAGTAGACGGTGGCGTGCTGGAGATCATTCGTGACGCGTGCATCGGTCACGGTGATGTCGAGCGCCCGCTCGTCCTTGACGGCTTTCCTGAGCGCCTCGGCCACCAGGACCTTGATGCGCTGCGCCAACCTGCCGGCGCGTGCTGGATCTGCCATGTTCTCCTCCTCAAACGTCGTGTGACGGTGAACGGAAGGCCGGGCCCACGGTCTCCCCTGGGCCCGGCCTTCCCGACACTCCTAGACGCGCGGCTTCTCGCGCATCTCGAAGGTCTCAATGATGTCGCCCTCGGTGAGGTCGTTGTACGAGCCGAGGCCGATGCCACACTCGAAGCCCTCGCGGACCTCGGTGGCGTCGTCCTTGAAGCGCTTCAGCGAATCGATGGACAGGTTCTGCCCAATGACCTTGCCATCGCGCAGCACACGGGCCTTCGCGTTACGGCGGATGAGGCCGGAACGGACGATCGAACCCGCGATGTTGCCGAACTTGGACGAACGGAACACTTCGCGGACCTCGGCCGTGCCCAGCTGGACTTCCTCGTACTCGGGCTTGAGCATGCCCTTGAGCGCGAGTTCGATGTCGTCGATTGCCGCGTAGATGACCGAGTAGAAGCGCATGTCGACACCTTCACGCTCGGCCAGTTCGGCCACGCGCTCGGCGGGCTTGACGTTGAAGCCGATGATGATGGCGCTGTCCACGGTGGCCAGGTTGACGTCGTTCTGCGTGATGGCACCCACACCGCGGTGGATGACGCGCAGCTGGACGTCGTCGCCCACGTTGATCTTGAGCAGGGCGTCCTCGAGGGCTTCGACGGCACCGGACACGTCACCCTTGAGGATGAGGTTGAGGGTGTCGATCTTGCCTTCGGCCACGGCCTGGTCGAAGTCCTCCAGGCTGATGCGCTTGCGGCGCTTGGCCAGGGCGGCGTTACGGTCGGCGGCTTCACGCTTCTCCGCGATCTGACGGGCGGTGCGCTCGTCAGCTGTCACGAAGAAGGTGTCACCGGCGCGCGGCACGCTGGACAGACCCAGCACCTGCACCGGACGGGACGGACCCGCCTCGGTGAGGGATTCGCCGTCTTCGTCGAACATGGCACGGACGCGGCCGTGAGCCGTGCCCGCCACGATCGTGTCACCGATGTTCAGCGTGCCGGACTGCACCAGCACGGTGGCCACGGAACCACGGCCACGGTCCAGGTTCGCTTCGATGGCGATGCCTCGAGCGTCCTTGTCCGGGTTGGCACGCAGGTCCAGCGCGGCGTCGGCGGTCAGCAGCACGGCCTCGAGGAGGTCATCGATGTGCAGGTTCTGACGTGCGGAGACATCCACGAACATGGTGTCGCCACCGTATTCCTCGGGAACCAGGCCGTACTCGGTCAGCTGGCCACGGATCTTCTCCGGGTTGGCGCCTTCCTTGTCGATCTTGTTCACGGCCACCACGATCGGCACATTGGCCGCCTGAGCGTGGTTGAGGGCCTCCACCGTCTGCGGCATGACGCCGTCGTCGGCGGCGACCACGAGGATCGCGATGTCGGTGACCTTGGCGCCACGGGCACGCATGGCCGTGAAGGCCTCGTGACCGGGGGTGTCGATGAAGGTGATGTCGCGCTCGACGCCCTCGTGCTCATGGGTGATCTGGTAGGCACCGATGTGCTGGGTGATGCCACCGTGCTCACCGGCCACCACATCCGAGCTGCGGATGGCGTCCAGCAGGCGGGTCTTACCGTGGTCGACGTGACCCATGACGGTGACGACCGGCGGACGGGCCTGCAGCTCGTCGTCGCCCTCGGCCTCAAGCTCGGCGTCGAAGTCGATGTCGAAGCTGCTCAGCAGTTCGCGCTCCTCGTCCTCCGGGGACACGATCTGGAGCTTGTAGCCCAGCTCGGCGCCCAGGAGTTCGAAGGTCTCCTCGTCCAGCGACTGGGTGGCCGTGGCCATCTCGCCGAGGTGGAACAGCACCGTGACGAGCGACGCCGGGTTGGCATCGATCTTCTCGGCGAAGTCCGTGATGGAGGAACCACGGCGCAGGCGCACGATCGTCTCGCCATCGCCACGGGGCACGCTCACGCCGCCCAGCGACGGTGCGCTCATCTGCTCCAGTTCCTGGCGCTTGGCACGCTTCGACTTGCGCTGCTTGCCACGACCGGCGCCGCCCTTGCCGAAGGCGCCCTGCGTGCCGCCGCGTCCGCGGCCGCCCTTGCCGAAGCCACCGCCGGCGGGGGCGCCGCCACCGGTTCCGCCACCCGGACGGCCGGGGCCGCCACCGGGACGAGCGCCCGGACGGGCCGCCGCACCGGGAGCGGGACGCTCGATGCGGCTGGGCATCATGCCCGGGGTCGGACGGGGACCGCCGGGGCGCGGAGCACCCGGACGGGGAGCGCCAGGACGCGGAGCACCCGGACGGGGACCGCCCGCACCTGCGGCGGGACGGGGCCCACCGGCGCCGGCTGCCGGGCGCGGACCGCCCGCACCTGCGGCGGGGCGGGGTCCACCCGGACGGGGCATGCCCTGGGAACTGGCGAACGGGTTGTTACCCGGACGGGGAGCACGCTCGCCGTCGCGCCCACGGGGCATGCCCTGCGAGCTGGCGAACGGGTTGTTGCCCGGACGGGGGCCACCGGCACGAGGACCGGACTGGCGCTGCTGGGAAGCCGGCTTGGCCGCGCGGGCCGCAGCCACACGGGCCGCTTCCGCTTCGGCTGCTGCACGGGAACCCGGCTTGGGTGCTCCACCCGGCTTCATGCCACCCGGACGAGCAGCCGAGGAGGCTTCCGGAGCGGAGGACGCCGACGGCGCGGCAGGTGCCGCGGGAGTCTGAGGTGCTGCGGGGGCGGAAGCCGCCGCAGGTGCTTTCGGGGCCGCCGGGGCGGCGGCCTTCGCTGCGGGTGCAGCGGACGGGGCGGGAGCGGAAGCCCCACCCGGGAATGCGTCACGCAGTTTCTTCGCCACCGGGGGTTCGATGGTCGACGATGCGGAACGGACGAACTCTCCGAGGCTCTGCAGCTTTGCAAGCGCATCCTTGGAGGTGATACCGAGCTCCTTGGCGAGCTCGTGTACGCGGACCTTGGCCACATTTCTCCTGTCTCGGTCCGCGCATCAGCCTTGGCACGAACCGTCTAATACTTCTTCCTGCCCTGAGCCATGGAAAGCGGCTCGGGGCGCTGTGCAGCGCGCAACAGATTGGTCATGGTTACGCGCTCATCGCAGGGAACTCATCGGGTTTCCATCAGATTTCTGACCCGCTTTCGGTTAGGACGGTCGTCCCCTGAGGCGTTTCCGCCCCGGTGGGGACACTGTGCGGCGCCAGCTTCTCCTCCAGGCCGTCGCTGACGACGGCGCTCCGGAAGGCACGCGCGAACGCACGCTTCCGCTGGGCGAGGGCAAGGCACTCAGTGGTGGGGTGCAGCCATGCACCCCGGCCGCCCACCCGACGTCGCGCGTCCACCACCACAAGGCTTTCACCTGTGTGAGAGGTCACGGTCGCCAGCCGGATGAGCTGATCCTGGGTTTCCCGGCGACGGCATCCGACACAGGTCCGCAGAGGTGCACTTGTCGGTGCTGCCACATGCGCCTGCCTCGCCTAAGGTGCGTGCGCCGCCCAGGGGCGGACACGCAAATGCCATGCCGGGGAACCGGCGTTATCCATTCTACGCCTTCTGGCGGACCCCTCCGTGCGCGACGGCGCGTCGGGGTCCGCCTGGGGCTTTACTCGCCGGCCGCGTCGGAGACGATGTCGATCCGCCAGCCCGTGAGCTTGGCGGCCAGACGGGCATTCTGCCCCTCCTTGCCGATGGCCAGGGAGAGCTGGTAATCCGGCACCACCACGCGGGCGGACCGGGTCGCGGGGTCCGCGATGGTGACGCTCGTGACGCTCGACGGCGAGAGAGCGTTCGCGATGAACGTCTCCGGGGTGTCGGAGAAGTCGACGATGTCGATCTTCTCGTCGTTCAGTTCGGTCATGACGGCGCGCACTCGCGAGCCCATCTCACCGATGCAGGCGCCCTTGGCGTTGATGCCGGGACGGTTGGCACGCACGGCCATCTTGGTCCGGTGGCCTGCTTCGCGGGCCAGAGCGACGATCTCCACGGAGCCGTCGGCGATCTCCGGGACCTCGAGTTCGAAGAGCTTGCGGACCAGACCGGGGTGCGTCCGGGACAGCGTGATGCTGGGGCCCTTCTGGCCGCGCTGCACGCTGACCACGAACGCGCGGATGCGGTTGCCGTGCAGGTACTTCTCGCCGGGAACCTGCTCGGGCGGAGGCATGAGGGCCTCCACACTGCCCAGGTTGACCTGGACCATGTGGGCCGAGTGTCCCTGCTGGATCTGACCGGCCACGAGCTCGCCTTCACGGCCCTTGAACTCGCCCAGCACGTTGTCATCCTCGACGTCACGCAGACGCTGGAGGATGATCTGGCGGGCGGTGCTCGCGGCGATGCGGCCGAATCCGTCCGGGGTGTCATCGAATTCGCCGACGACGTTGCCGTCGTCGTCGATCTCGCTCGCCCAGATGGTCACGTGACCGCTCTTACGGTCCAGCTCGGCGCGGGCCTGGTCGATCGCGCCCGGCGTCTTGTGATAGGCCACCAGCAGTGCCTGCTCAATGGTGGGGATGAGCTTGTCCAGGGGGATCTCGCGTTCCCGTTCCAGGAGTCGCAGCGCGCTCATGTCGATATCCATTTAGGCCTCCTCAGTTTCTTCGGGGTCCAATGCTTCGTCCAGCGCCGCATGGTCCAGATGTGTGAATTCGATCTCCACCTTGGCCTGGCGGATCGTGCTGAAGGGCACCGTGACCGGTGCGCCTTCCTTGGCTTTGACGCCCTTCTTCGCTTCGAGCTGCGGGATCAGGGTCACTGCGTCCTCGTGGACTTCGCGGATCCGTCCGGTGAGCGGTTCAGTATCGGCCGCCTTCACGCGCACCAGGCGGCCGAGGTTCCGGCGCCAGTGGCGTGGCAGGGTCAGGGGGCGGGAGACGCCCGGCGACGAGACCTCCAGCTCGTAGGGCTGGGATCCGTCCAGGGGATCCGCGTCCAGCGCCGCCGAAATCTCGGTGGAGACGGCTGCGATGCGATCCAGGCTCACCCCGCCCTGCTGATCCTCCGGGAGGTCCACCAGCACCTGAACGGTGCGCTGGGTCCCGGCACGGTGGATCTCCACCTCTTCGAGGAAGAGGCCCTGTCCGGCCACCACGGGTTCCAGGAGTCCATGCAGCCGTGCTGCTTCGGAGTCCTGACCGCCCCGGTCTGGCGTAGTCGAATGTCCGGCACCGCTCATGGTCCGCAAGGCCTCCCTGATTGAAGTTTTCAGACTATAGAGTATCGACTTTTTGCCTTCTGCGGCTTACGGACGCCGTATCCCTCTGCCCGGAGCGGGCCTCGACGCCGGGAATCGCGCGGCCGTGGCAAGATCGTGGTGATGAAAAACGCGGAGAAGACGGGACGGACGGGCACGGTCCTCCGACGGGTGGGAGCCTCGGCCGTGGTGCTGGCCACAGTTCTGGGGCTGAGCGCGGCCGTGAACCAGGTGCTCTCGCCCGACCCTGTCGAGGCGACCGCTCAAGCCCCCCAGACGGTCCTCGCCGCGGCCACCGGCGATCTCGCATCCCGCGCACGGCTTCTCGCCCCGGCCGCCGGAGCCAAAGTGGCCGCTCTGGCCACGGTGCTGGAGCAGCAGAACACCGCTCTGACCCCCGCCGGCGCCCACCCGCCCGTGGCACGACCGGCCTCGCCGTCCGCCAGCTCAAGCAGCACGGGCCTGCCACACCTCGTGGAGGACGCCCAGGCCAGCGTCGCGGACCTTCTCCGGCAGGCTCAGCGGGAGACGGACGGCGGACTCGCGCGGCTGTACACCGCCGCCGCGCAAGGACGGCTGGAGGCGCTGCGCCCCCTGATCCCGTCGGGCGGGCCCTCCCCCACCGATCTGCTGAAGCCGGCTCCTCCCGCTCCCCCGGTGTCCTGTGCGTCCGGCACCCCCACTCTCGCCGGCGTCGCCTCGGCGGCCCCGACGACGGCGGGCGCCGCCCCGCAGACGAGCGACGCGCCCAGCGGCCCGGCGTCGTCCTCCGCGGCCGTGCCCACGGCCTCCCCCGAGGCGGTCGACGGCACGCAGGCGGTCCTGCGTGCCGGCAGGCACCTCGCCTACCTTTACCAGGTGGCGGAAGTCCGACTGGACCGCGACGCCCGCGCCGCAGCCGACCGGTTCGACGCGGCCGTCCGGAAGGGCGGCTCGGAAGCGACCGCCTGGCTGAGGGCCACCTGCGCCACGCCGTCCGTTCCCGAGGCCGGGTACGAGCTGCCGACGTCCTTCCTCAAGGACCCCGCCACGGGGCTCGGCGCCGTCGAAGAGGAGCGGGCGAACGCCTCGCTCGATCTGGTGGCGGTCTCCGACGGTGGGCTCAGGGCCTGGGCCATGTCCCAGTATCTGGAATCCGGGGCGCGAGCACGCCATTGGGTTCCCGACACCGGCTCCGGTCAGGCCCTCCCCGGGATTCCGGCCGCCGTGACTCCGGCGCCATCCGGAACTCCAGCGCCATCCGGAACTCCTGCGCCGTCCGCGACGCCTTCACCCGCCTCCCGCTGAACCCGGGGGCGCCACCCGGAAATCCAGGGTCACCGCACCGCTTCACCGGGCCGCCGTTTCCCGAATTCACTGAGCCAAGGCTTACTTCACCAAGCCGAGCCTTCGCTAAATTAGTGAAGGCAAACATTGCTGGAAATGTTTTTCCCGGAGTGATTTCCTGAAGACATGACGACAGTGGACATCAAGGCCGGGGCCGTGAAAAAGAGCGCCCGGGGCAATCTTGCACAGCGGCTCAACTGGCTGCGCGCGGGCGTTCTCGGCGCCAACGACGGCATCGTCTCGGTGGCCGCCATCGTGGTCGGCGTCGCCGGCGCCACCACCCAGCAGGGCCCTCTCCTGGCGGCCGGTGCGGCAGGCCTCATCGGAGGCGCCATCTCCATGGCGCTCGGCGAGTACGTCTCGGTCAGCAGCCAGAGTGACAGCCAGCGCGCGATCGTGCGGCAGAAACGCCACGCCCTGCGGGAGAATCCCGCGGCGGAACTCACACGGCTGAAACAGGGTTATATCGCCCAGGGGATTTCCCCGGCCACGGCAGCGCTCGTCGCCGAGGAATTGAGCGCCAAAGATGCGCTGGGAGCTCATCTGAAAAGCGAATTCAATATCGATGAAGAGGAAATCGTCAGTCCGTGGCACGCCGCCCTCGCCTCGGCGCTGGCCTTCACCGCCGGGGCGATCCTGCCCCTCCTCGCGGTGCTCCTCCTGCCAGCCGGGATCCGGATCCCCGTGACCTTCGGGGTGGTGCTCACGGCTCTCGCCGCAACGGGCGCGGTGGGCGCCTGGATCGGAGGCGCGAGCGTTTCCCGGGCGGCCGTGCGAGTGGTGATCGGCGGAGCCCTCGCCCTCACCGCCACCTTCCTGGTGGGCAGCCTGCTGGGACAGTCGGGAGTGATCTGATCCCGGGAAGGACCCCAGAACGCCGCGCTCCCGCGTTCGGTGACTCTGAGCATCCGGCAGTCCCCGCCGATCCCGCGAGACTAAGCTGGGACCGTGAGCTCCCCCGTGACCATACCGCCCGGCCTGGCCAGGAGAATGACCCGGAGTGCCGAAGGCGCCCGGTGGATCGCCGCCTTGCCCCGTCTGGTCGAAGAATGCTTCGCCACGTGGGAGCTCCGGCTGGACCTCTCGCCCGATTTCACGGTGCTGCACGGTTACAGCGGACTGGTCATCCCGGTTCACGGGCCGGACGGCGCAGCAGTGCTCAAAGTGTCGCTGCCGGTGGAGGAGACCCTGTCTGAAGGGCCCTCTCTCCGCGTGTGGGGAGGCAAGGGGGCGGTCCGAGTCCTTCAGGATGACGCCGGTCGGTGCGCCCTGCTGCTGGAAAGGCTCGACCCTCACCGGACCCTCATCAGCATGGATCTCGACCAGGCCGCGGATGTCTGGGGCGGGATCGTCCGGCGTCTGAGCGTGCCCGCGGCGGCCGTCAACCGCGTGCTCGGTGACACCCCTGCGCTGGCTGCCATCCCCCGGCTCTCCGACACCGCCGAACGCTGGTGCGACGAACTGCCCCAGAGCTGGCAGGAGGCCGGGGAACCCTTCCCCCGCTGGCTGCTGGAAGCCGCCCTGGAGGTGTGTCAGGTGCACGGCACAGTGGGACGACGCGAATCACGGGAGGTTCTGGTGCATCAGGACCTCCACTTCCTGAACATCCTGGCGCGGCCCGGCGGTCCGGCGTCGGCGGCCCCCGAATGGGTGGCCATCGATCCACAGGCCGTGCTGGGCGATGCGGAGTTCGCCCTCCCGCCGGTGCTGCGGAACCGGCTGGCCGAGTACCCGGTGGTGCGTCCGGCCGACGGCGTGCTGCGCCGCCTGGAGGACTACTGCGCGGCCGGCGGGCTGGACCCGGAACTCGCCCGGCAGTGGAGCATGGTCAGTTTCGTGGAGGACGCACTGTGGTTCGCCGCGAAGGACGGGCACGAGGGCGAGACGGAGCGTTCGCTCTGGCTGGCCTCCGCGCTTGCCGGGAATGTCCTGGACGACACCATCGACCCCCGGCGCCTGCACGATCCAGGCCAAGTCGGCTGAAACCAGGTGGACTGAGCGCCCTGGCGATTCCAGGATCTAGCGGACGTTGTCCTGCCAGACGTCGAACCCGAGCTTGACGATCAGCACCGCCACCACACTCAGGAAGACCCAGCGGATGAAGGAGTTCCCGCGGGCCACGGCCATGCGCGCTCCGAGGTAGCCGCCCGCGGTGTTGGCCGCCCCGAGCAGCAGGCCCACTCCCCAGAGGAGTGAACCGTGCGGCAGGAAGAACAGCAGCGCGCCGGCGTTCGTGGCCATGTTCACGATCTTCGCCTTGGCGCTGGCCTCCGTGAACGCGTACCCCATGAGGGACACCAGCGCGATCACCAGGAACGACCCCGTGCCGGGCCCGATCAGCCCGTCATAACAGCCGATCACGGCGCCGATCAGGCAGGCCAGGACATAGTGTTTCCTGCCCTGGTGCCGCAGGGCCGTCTCCCCGCCCACCGCGGGCCGGAACGCCGTGAACAGCAGGACGGCCACGAGTGCCACCACGATGATCGGTTTGAACGCCTTGCCGGGCAGTTGCGTGGCGATCACGGCGCCCCCGAAGCTGCCAGCCAGCGCGATGAGCGCCATCGGCACGGCCGTTCTCAGGTCCGGATGCACGCGCCGGTAGAACGTGATCGAGCTCGTGGTCGTCCCGAAGATGGACCCCATCTTGTTGGTGGCCAGTGCCTGCACCGGCGTGATGCCGGGCACCAGCAAGAGAGCGGGCAGCTGGATGAGACCGCCGCCGCCCACCACGGCGTCCACCCAGCCCGCGCAGAAGCCGGCCAGGACGATCACGGCGAGCGTGCCGCCGTCGAGCAGTTCGAAGCCGCTCAGCATGGCACGCCCGCCGGTGATCGCGTCATGCGGTCAGTGTGCGACGGCGGCGCGCACGGCGGCGACCGCCTCGGCCACCGGCACGTTCTGTGCTTCTCCGCTGCGGCGGTCCTTGAGCTCGACCACTCCGTCTGCCAGGCCCTTGCCGACCGCGAGGATGGTGGGGACGCCGAGCAGCTCGGCATCGCCGAACTTCACGCCGGGAGAGACCTTGGGGCGGTCGTCGTAGATGACGTCCAGGCCGGCGGCGGAGAGTTCCTCCGCGAGCTGGGCGGCGGCGGAGAAGATCTCCTCGCCACGGCCCACGGCCACCACGTGCACATCGGCCGGGGCGACGTTGCGGGGCCAGATCAGGCCGCGGTCGTCGTGGTTGGACTCGGCCAGCGCCGCCACCGCGCGGGTGACGCCCACGCCGTAGGAACCCATGGTCACCACGACCTGCTTGCCGTTCTGGTCCAGCACCTTCAGATCCAGCGCTTCGGCGTACTTGCGCCCCAGCTGGAAGATGTGGCCCATTTCGATGCCGCGAGCCAGTTCGAGCGGGCCGCTGCCGTCGGGGGCGAGGTCACCTGCGCGCACCTCGGTGGCCTCGATGACGCCGTCCCAACCGAAGTCCCGCTCAGCCACGAGACCGAAGACGTGCTTGCCTGCGGCGTTGGCGCCGGTGATCCAGCTGGAACCGGGCACCACCCGGGGATCCACCAGGAACAGAATCTTGGCGGTGCCCTCGGAACCGAGCACGGGCTCGTCGGTGGTCAGACCCGGGCCGATGTACCCCTTGACCAGGGCCGTGTTCTTCTTGAGGTCCTCCTCGGTGGCGGCCTCGAGCCCGATCTCCCCACCCACGGGCAGGAAGGCGCCGATGTTCGCCTCGACCCGTTTGAGGTCCACGGCGCGGTCGCCGGGCACACCGATGACCACGAGCTGACGCTCACCGGTGGGCAGCGTGACGGCCAGGACCACGTTCTTGAGGGTGTCGGCGGCGGTCCAGGGACGATCGGCGCGCGGCTCGACCTGATTGGCCGCGTTCACGAGCGTTTCGATGGTGGGCGTGTCCGGCGTGTCACGCACGACGGCGGCCGGCAGCGACGTGTAGTCGATGGACTCGGGAGCCACCGTGGTCACGGCCTCGACGTTGGCGGCGTAGCCGCCCGCGGAGCGCACGAAGGTGTCCTCACCGATCGCGGTGGGGTGCAGGAACTCCTCGCTCCGGGACCCGCCCATGGCGCCGGCCGTGGCCTTCACGGGGACCACTTCGAGGCCGAGGCGCTCGAAGATGCGCAGGTAGGCGCCGCGGTGAGCGGAGTAGCTGGCATCCAGGCCGGCGTCGTCGATATCGAAGGAGTAGGAGTCCTTCATGATGAACTCGCGGCCACGGAGCAGACCGGCACGCGGGCGCGCCTCGTCCCGGTACTTGTTCTGGATCTGGTAGATGGCCAGGGGGAGGTCCTTGTACGAGGAGTACAGGTCCTTCACCAGGAGGGTGAACATCTCCTCGTGGGTGGGGGCCAGAAGGTAGTCGGCGCCCTTGCGGTCCTGCAGGCGGAAGAGCCCCTCGCCGTATTCGGTCCAGCGGTTGGTCACCTCATACGGTTCCTTGGGCAGCAGCGCCGGGAAGTGCACTTCCTGCGCGCCGATCGCGGCCATCTCCTCGCGGATGATCCGCTCCACCTTGCGCAGCACGCTCAGACCGAGCGGCAGCCACGTGTAGATGCCTGGGGCGGCACGCCGGATGTAACCGGCCCGGACCAGGAGCTTGTGGCTGGCGACCTCGGCGTCCACCGGGTCTTCACGCAGGGTTCGCAGGAAGAGCGAGGAAAGGCGTGTGATCACTGAAATTCCGTTTCTGGCGCAGTCGGGACTGGAGCCCTTCCGGGCGTGCCGGGACAGGGCTGCGGTCCGGGATGACCGGACCGTACCCCGAGTTTATCCGGTGCGGGCCGTCACCCGGGCACGGAGCCTCCGACAGCAGGCACGGCGAAGGGCCCGGAGCGACCGCGCTCCGGGCCCTTGCTGCGGTTTCCCCGAGGGTCTCCGCGGAAGGGCTTCAGCCCTCCTTGCCCTCCAGGGCCACCAGGACGCCGGCCAGAGCGAAGTACTTATTGGAGCCGAGATCGCGGACGGTCTTGATCCCGAGTTCCTTGGCCAGGAATTCACCCTTGGCGTCCGTGATGCCCGCCAGAGCGGACACGGGTGCGTCCAGGATCTCCTTGAGGCTCTTGTCCTCGAACTCCTTGTCCAGACCCTTACCGAGGTTGACGCTTACTGCCATGCTCATAGCTCCTTTACGTCGGTGACATGCCCTGTTGGTCACCGCGAACAGTGACGACACATCTGAGCCGAACGTAGTTCACCAGAGTTCATCCTTCAAGCATCTTGACGCACCTTTTCGGTGAACTTACTTTTAATTCATCAGGCGGTGAATTATTCTCGGTGTCCGCCCCGGGCCCCGGGAGACGGGAGGCGTCATGGACACGACCCACAACCACGGGTCTTCTCCGCCCGAGGGGAGCCCGGCCATCTCCGTGCGAGGGCTCCACGTCCGGAGAGGCAGACTGCACGTGCTGAGGAACCTCGACTTCGCCGTCCCCTCCGGCAGCATCACCGGACTGCTGGGTCCCTCGGGCAGCGGCAAGACCACCCTCATGCGGGTCATCATGGGACTCCAGCGGTTCGGGTCGGGCACCGTGACCGTCCTGAGTTCACCTGCGGGGGCGGCGGTCCTGCGCCGAAAACTCGGCTACATGACCCAGTCCCCCAGCGTCTACCGGGATCTGAGCGTGCTGGACAATGTGCGCTACTTCGCCACCCTGCACGGCAAGTCGGCTGCGGAGGCCCGCGAGGCCGTCGACGCCGTGGGGTTGGCGAGCGAATCCCGGCGGCTCACCGCTGACCTCTCCGGCGGCCAGTTCAACCGCGTCTCCCTGGCCTGTGCGCTGGTCGGTGAACCGGAACTGCTCGTGATGGACGAGCCCACCGTGGGCCTGGACCCCGTGCTCCGCGCGGAGCTCTGGGCGCATTTCCGCCGCCTCGCCGACGCGGGAGCCACCCTCCTGGTGTCCAGTCACGTCATGGAGGAGGCACGCCACTGCCAGGAACTCCTGCTGCTCCGCGAGGGGCGGCTTCTGGCGCAGCTGACGCCCGATGAACTGGCCGAACGGGGTCACAATCCGGACCTGGAACAGGCGTTCCTGGCCATGATCCAGGAATCCGCGATCGGCGGCCCGGGACAGGACGAGGTGGCGTCATGAACCCCCGGCTCCTCGGCGCCACCACGGCGCGCGTGCTCACGCAGATCCGGCACGACCATCGCAGCGTCGCCATGATCCTGGTGGTGCCGTCCTTCCTGCTGGCCGCGGTCTATTTCCTTTTCGAGAACGAGACCCTCCCGCCCGGGCTGCCCCGCACCTTCGACAGGGTGGGCCTGGTCATGCTGGCGATCTTCCCGTTCCTCATCATGTTCCTCATCACCTCGGTCACCATGCTGCGGGAGCGGACCAGCGGCACCCTGGAACGGCTGCTCACCACTCCCCTGGGCAAGGCCGATCTGCTGTTCGGTTACGCCCTGGCGTTCTCGGTCCTGGCCGCCGTGCAGGCCCTGGTCACCCTCGCCGTCGCCTACTGGGTGTTCCAGCTTGACGTGCAGGGCAGCCCGCTGCTGGTCGGACTGGTGTGCGTCCTGAACTCGGTGCTCGGTGTGGCTCTGGGACTCCTCTGCTCGGCGTTCGCCCGCACCGAGTTCCAGGCCGTGCAATTCATGCCCGTGGTGGTGGTCCCGCAGATCCTGCTCTGCGGGCTGTTCGTGGCGCGTGACTCCATGAACTCGGTCCTGGAGGCCATCTCCAATGTGCTTCCGCTGAGTTACTCGGTGGAGGCCTTGCAGGAGATCGGGCGGTACAGCGACCCGACTGACACTCTCCGTCATGACCTCATAGCGCTGGCCGTGATCGCCTTCGGGCTTCTGGTCCTCGCCTCGGCCACGCTCCGCCGGCGGACGGCATGAGCGGGGTGGACGCCGCCGGCGCGGACGACGACGGCGACCCCCGCGGCCCCGGCGTGGAACCCGGGCCCCCTCCCGGGCCCCCTCCCGGGCCCCCTCCCGGGCCCCCTCCCGGGCCCCCTCCCGGGCGCCCTCCCGGGCGCCGTCGTGGTCGCCGAGGCGGTCAGGGAGACAGCCGGGAGCGTATCCTGGCGTCAGCCCGCCGCCTCTTCGCCGAGCACGGATTCGAGGGCACCAGCCTACGCCAGGTAGGACGGGAAGCCGGGGTGGACCCAGCCATGGTCCATCACTTCTTCCAGGGAAAGGACGAGCTCTTCGCGCTCAGCGTCGAACTGCCCGCCGACCCCGCGGAGGTGCTCGGAGGAGTCACCTCCCTGGACCCCCGGCAGCGGTCGGAGGAGATCGTGCGTGCGGTGCTGCGGCTGTGGGAGAGTCCGGCCCAGCACAGCCTGGTGGCCTTCATCCGGGGAACCATCGGGTCCCGCACCAAGACCGCGATGCTCCGCGAGATGGTCAGCCGGACGATCCTGTCCCGCATCACGGGCGGGCTGCCAGGAACTCCGGAGGAGCTCGCGCTGCGTGGCGATCTGGTCGCCTCCCAGATGGTGGGACTCATGCTGACCCGCTACGTGGTGCGGCTGGAACCGCTGGCCTCGGCGACGCCCGAGGAAGTGGTCCGGCAGGTGGCCCCGACCATCCGGAGATATCTCACGGGCGAGGTGGACGGCGCACAGGACTCCAGAGTTCCGGAGAGCTGACGACCTGACAGCTTGACGGACAGGAACGGGCCGCGTCCGAAATGGACGCGGCCCGTGGCAGATGCTGCTGTCTACTTGATCTGGTCCGCGACGGCGTCCAGGGTGGCGACGGCCTTCTCCACATCGGCAGTGCCCGCACCGCCGGCCAGGGAGACGCTGGTGATCGCGACGCCGTTCTTCACGGCCATGACACTCACCTGCTTCATCGTGGAGGCGCCGCCCGGCAGACCGGTCGTGGTTTCGAACGCGGTGGCACCCGGGGTCTTTGCCGAGATCTGGAGCGTCTCGGTGGTCGCCTCGGCCTTCTGTCCCGCGATCTCGACTGTCATGGTCTTGCACTTCTCGAGGCGTTCCTTGGACTTCGAGAGGGCGCTCTCCAGCGCCGAAGCGTCGACACCGGAGATCAGGCTGACGGCCTGGCTCGGGATGCCGTCGGCACCGGTCGAGGTGCCTACCGCCGTGGTGGCGCCTTCAAGCATCTGGAGACCGGCGGTGACATCACCTCCGCCGCACTCGGCCGGGGTGATCTTCGTCTTCGCGAGCAGTTCCTTGGACGCTTCCAGGGACTTCTTCAGGTCCGTGGAGGGGAGCACCTTGAGCTCCTTGCCATCGGCGCCCTTGGATGCCTTGAGCACGGCCTCCAGCTCGGCCTCGCTGTACTTCTTCGCGGCGACCGGTGCTGCGGACTGTCCGCCGCCTCCTGAGGTCCCACCGGACTGCTGCTGTGCCGGGCCGGAACAGGCCGTGACGGCCAGCAGCGAGGCCGCGGAGAGAGCCAGGAGGGCCCGACGTGCGTTCTTCATGATGTTTTCCCCGATCAGAAAGCGATTCGATTGGTGAGACTGAACTCGAAAGCGATTATTCCATTCGATGCGGAAATGCGCGATGGGCAGCCCTCCCCATGACGCGAGTGCGACAGATGGACCTCACTCGACCAGGGCGGCGGCCTGCTCGACCACGGCGTTGGCCACCGCCGTCGTGTCTGCTCCGCCCTTCTGCCCGGCCACGCTCACGAAGATGTTCACCCGGCCCACCGTGACCGTGGACAACGCCACCTCGACGGTGCCGTCGGAGCCGGTGATGGTCAGCGTCCAGGCGGAACCGCTCCGGACGTCCGGCGCCTTCGCGGCGGCAGCGGACACGGTGGCCACCTGGACGCCGCGGATCAGCTTGATGGTGGAGCACCTCTGGAGAGTCTCCCCGTCGAACCCCGGTTGCAGCAGTTCAGGCGGGCCACTGCTGAGTGCGACGGCCACCGCCGCATTCCGCCCCGAGTCATTGAGGCCCAGGGCCACACGGGCGCGGTCCAGGAGTTTCGTGGAGACGCGGTTGTTGGAAAAAGCAACGTCCTGACACGCCGCCGGCGCCACCTCGGTCCTGGCCTCGATCCGTTCATTCGCCTCGACGGTCTTCCGGATCTTCTCCACCGGAACGGGGGTGAACCGGCCGTCGTTGGGGCCCGTGAGACGGGCCACCACCTCCTCCAGCTCCGCGGCGTTCCAGGCCTTCCCAGGAGTCGGGATGGAGACGGAACATCCGCTCACCAGCAGGGCCACCAGCGCCGCACACAGCACGGCCGTCAGGGATCTCCTCGGAGCGCCTGATCTCATGGCACCTAGTACAGCACGGTCGCGAACTCGCCGTGCTCGCGGAAGCCGACCTTCTCGTAGACCTTCCGCGCCGCGGTGTTGTAATCGTTGACGTACAGCGAGGCGATGCCGGCCACTTTCCGGGAGTACTCGACGACGGCGGCCACCCGGGCGGCCGCCATCCCCCTCCCGCGCTGGCCCGGCTCCATCCAGACACCCTGGATCTGGCACACCCCGCGGGTGACCACCCCCAGATCCGCCTTGAACAGCACCTGGCCCGTGGGACTGAAACGCGCGAGTGTATGACCCTGGCGGAGGAGGTTCAGCACGCGGCGCCGGTAGTTCTCCTGTCCGCCCAGGAACGGCGAATAGCCCACTTCCTCCTCGAACATCGCCACGGACGCGGGAAGAACCCGGTCGAAGTCGTCCATCGAGGCCGCACGGACGGACGTATCGGCGTCGACGCCGAGCTCCCCGTCGTGCAGGAGGAAGGGCTGGGAGGATCGGACTTCCAGCGGGACGTGCCCGAAGGCCTCCAGCGCGGGAAGCAGCGCGAGCACGGCGTCACGCGGCCCGAAGATCGACGCGTAACGGTGGGAGCGGGTGTGCAGCGCGTAGGCGAAGAGGGGCGCGAGAGACGGCTCGAGAGCGACGGGCACCACATTGGCGCCCGCCCAGCAGGCGGCGACCAGGGCGCCGTCGTCGAACACGCCGAAGACCGTGGCGCCCAGGGAGCGCCACGGCCTGACGGTCTGGGCCAGGACGAAGGCGTTGACCGCTTCGTCCCGCAGGGCCAGATCCCGGAGCGCGGGAAGGTCCTCATCCACGAGTTCACGGATCATGGGCCCTCCCGCGACTTTGCTAGGAGACGGTGACCACTGGACTGCCGGAGGGAGCGCTCGGATCATCGGACTCCATTTCGTCGGCAATGCGCATGGCTTCTTCGATCAGTGTCTCAACGATCTCGTGTTCCGGCACAGTCTTGATGACCTGCCCCTTCACGAAGATCTGGCCCTTACCGTTGCCGGAGGCGACGCCGAGGTCCGCCTCGCGCGCCTCGCCGGGTCCGTTCACCACGCAGCCCATGACGGCCACGCGCAGCGGGATCTCCATGCCTTCCAGGCCTGCGGTCACCTGTTCGGCCAGCGTGTAGACGTCCACCTGGGCACGGCCGCAGGACGGGCAGGAGACGATCTCCAGCTTGCGCGGGCGCAGGTTCAGGGACTGGAGGATCTGGTTGCCCACCTTGACCTCCTCGACCGGCGGGGCCGAGAGGGAGACACGGATGGTGTCGCCGATGCCCCGGGAGAGCAGGGCGCCGAAGGCGGTGGCCGACTTGATGGTGCCCTGGAAGGCGGGACCGGCCTCGGTGACACCGAGGTGCAGGGGCCAGTCGCCCTTTTCGGCGAGCATCTCGTAGGCGGCCACCATGACCACGGGGTCGTTGTGCTTCACCGAGATCTTGAAGTCGTGGAAGCCGTGCTCCTCGAAGAGGCTCGCCTCCCAGACGGCCGATTCCACGAGGGCCTCCGGCGTGGCCTTGCCGTACTTCTTCAGCAGGCTCGGCTCCAGGGAACCGGCGTTGACGCCGATCCGGATGCTGGTGCCGTGGTCCTTGGCCGCCTGGGCGATCTCCTTGACCTGGTCGTCGAACTTCCGGATGTTGCCCGGGTTCACACGCACGGCGGCGCATCCTGCCTCGATGGCGGCGAACACGTACTTCGGCTGGAAGTGGATGTCCGCGATCACCGGGATCTGGGACTTCTTGGCGATGATGGGCAGCGCAGCCGCGTCATCCGCCGACGGGCAGGCGACACGCACGATGTCGCAGCCCGACGCGGTCAGCTCCGCAATCTGCTGCAGGGTCGCGTTGATGTCCGTGGTGGGGGTGGTGGTCATGGACTGCACGCTGATGGGCGAGTCGGATCCGACGCCCACCGAGCCCACCTTGATCTGGCGGGTCTTGCGCCGCGGTGCGAGCACGGGCGGCGGGGCGGACGGCATTCCAAGGCTGACCGATGTCACTTCTGATTCCTCAGTTCTGTTGCTCTGGTGGTTCTGGTGAGTCCGGCCCCGGTCAGGAGACGAATTCGCTGAAGCGGCCGATCACGGGGCTCCACTCACGGGCGCTGGTCTGGGCGACGGCGCCGTTGATCTGGAACGGGTCTTCCCGGAGGAGCGCGTCCAGCGCCGGCTGGTCTTCCGCGACCAGGATCAGCAGGGCTCCCGCCCCGGAATCGACGGGTCCGGAGGCCAGCACGGTGCCCTCCTCGGCGAGCGATCCGAGCCAGGCGCGGTGGGCGGGACGGAACTCGTCGCGCACGGCCGCCGTTGCGGCGTCGTACACGTACTCCACGGCGAAAACAGTCATGGGTTCACTCTATCCCTCAGCCCCGGAACCGTGCGGCGTGAGCCATGTGACACTGAGCGCTCGACGCCGGGCCGCACACTCATCTGGACGGACGCGGGCCGGGGATGTCCCGACAGCGCCGTTGTTGCGTGAGGAACGAGCGCAGGCGCCGAGGGACATCCCCGGCCCGCCTCCGACCCCTGGTCGGCACAGGCCCTTCGCCGCCGTCGTCATCCGAACAGCTTCACGGGCTTGACGATGTCCGCGTAGATCAGGACCACGCTCATCACCAGGAGCAGCCCCGCCACCGTGTAGGTCACGGGCAGCAGTTTGGCGAGATCGAAGGGCCCCGGGTCGGGACGGCGGAACAGGCGGGCGATACCGCGCCGGACCGCCTCGTAGAGGGCACCGGCCACGTGGCCGCCGTCCAGGGGCGGCAGCGGAATCAGGTTGAAGATGGCCAGAGCGAAATTGAGGCCGGCCAGGATCCCGATCAGGCTGGCGACGCGGGCCTCGAGCGGAATCTCCTCCATGGCGGACACCTCACCGGCCACGCGCCCCACACCCACCACGCTGATGGGTCCGTTGGGGTCGCGGGGTTCCGAGCTGAACGCGGCCTTGGCCACGCCGATCACGCGCGCCGGAAGGTCCAGGACGACGTGGCTCACCTGGGTGATCTGGGTGCCCACCGCAGGGAGGACGGTCTCGGGCCCCTGCGGAACGAGCGCCTGACGGGGCCCGACGCCGATGAAGCCCACATCCTGCGTCATGACTTTGCCGGAGGCGTCCTTCTTCGGCTGACCGTCCGCCCCGACGATCGGCCGGGCCGTCAGCACGGGGGTGACCGTGGTGTCGACCGTTTGGTCGCCTCGCTGAATGACCACCGGGACCTTCCGGCCGGCCGATTGACGGATCTGCTCGGTGAGACTGGTCCAGTCGGTGGCGGGCTTGCCGTCGAAACTCACGATCCGGTCACCGGGTTTGAGCCCGGCGGCGGCCGCGGGAGCCGGGGTGCACTTCTCCCCCGGCGCCGGTTCCTTCTCACCCTGGACCACCTGGCAGGCCGACACCGAGGAGAGCGTGGTGGTGGCCTGGGCGCTGCCGAAGCCCATCAGGAGGATGGCGGTGAAGAGGATGCCCAGCACGATGTTCATGGCCGGGCCGCCGAGCATCACCACGATCTTCTTCCAGACCGGGAGTTTGTAGAAGACGCGGTTCCCGTCCTCGGGACCCACTTCCTCGCTGGCCTGCTGGCGGGCTTCGCGCGCCAGGCTCTGGAACATGCCGGTGCTGGAGGAGCGCATGGTGCCGTCCTCCGGGTTGGGCGGATACATGCCGATCATCTGGACGTAGCCGCCCAGCGGCAGCGCCTTGACGCCGTACTCGGTCTCCCCCTTCTTCCGGGAGAAGACGGTGGGCCCGAAGCCGATCATGTAACGGGTCACGCGGACCTTGAACAATTTGGCGGGCACGAGGTGGCCCACCTCGTGCAGGGCGATCGACACGGCGATGCCTATCGCCACGAACAGCACCCCGCCCAGGAACAGCAGCGGCCCGCTCATGCCCACAGCCTCGTCATCTCAGTGGTCTTTCTCGTCGAAGGGTTCATCACGAGGACAAACGTTCGTGGGCGCGCTTTCGTGCCCACTCTTCCGCGGCGAGCACGGAATCAAGGCTGAGCGCCGCATGATCGGAGTGCTCGGCCAGGACCGCCTCCACCGTGTCCACGATGTCGGTGAAGCCGATCTCACCGCGGTGGAACGCCAGCACGGCCTCCTCATTCGCGGCGTTGAACACGGCGGGGTGCGTGCCACCCTGCTTGGCCGCGTCCTTGGCGAGGTCGACGGCGGGGAACGCCACGGCGTCGAGAGGTTCGAACGTCCACTGGGTCGCCTGGGTCCAGTCGCACGGGGTCGCGGCGTGCGCCACGCGCTCAGGCCAGGCCATGCCCAGCGCGATGGGCAGGCGCATGTCCGGCGGCGACGCCTGGGCGATCGAGGAGCCGTCCACGAACTGCACCATCGAATGCACCACGGACTGCGGGTGGACGACGACGTCGATCCGGTCCAGCGGCACGTCGAAGAGCAGATGGGCCTCGATGACCTCCAGGCCCTTGTTCACGAGGCTGGCGGAGTTGGTGGTGACCATGAGGCCCATGTCCCAGGTGGGGTGGGCGAGCGCCTCGGCGGGCGTGACGTGCTGGAGTTCCGCGCGGGTCTTGCCGCGGAACGGTCCGCCGGATGCCGTCAGGACCAGGCGGTCCACTTCGATCTCGGAGCCGGAGCGGAGGCATTGCGCGATGGCTGAGTGCTCGGAATCGACCGGCACGATCTGGCCGGGACGGGCGAGGTCCTTGACCAGGGCGCCGCCCACGATCAGGGATTCCTTGTTGGCCAGGGCCAGGGTCGCCCCGGATTCGAGGGCGGCGAGGGTGGGCGCCAGGCCGATGGAACCCGTGATGCCGTTGAGCACCACGTCCACCGGGATCTCGGCGATGCGGGTGGAGGCGTCGGGGCCGAAATACAGCTCCGGAGCGTAGTCCCGCAGTCCTTCACGGGCCGCTTCATCCGCCAGGAGCGCGCGGAACTCGCTCTCGCTTCCGGAGGCCACGCCCACGGCTTCCGCGCGGACGTGGACCGCCTGCCGCGCAAGGAGGGCGAGGTTCCCGCCACCCGCGCTCAGCGCGGTGACGCTGAAGCGGTGCGGGGCGCCGTCGACGACGTCGATCGCCTGGGTGCCGATGGAACCGGTGGAGCCGAGCAGGGTCACAGAACGCATGGTTCCAGTATCCCGGAGAACCTGTGCGTCCGCTGCACGGAGCCCGGGCGGCACCCGAGGGCCACCGCACCTAAGAGACACCCTCGGTAGCGGCGACCGCCGAATCCGCTACCGAGGGTGTGAGTTCGCTACCAGTGGCAGCGGACTCACACCCTCCGCAGCGTACTCAGCGGTGGTGGCCAGGCGATCCAGAGGCATCGTCAGGTTGCGGAGCGCACAGAACCCGGCTCAGCGGGAGGATACTCAGCAGGCCGCACCCGCGCGGCGCAGCACGGCCTCGGCGTGACGGAGGATGGGCCCGTCGATCATGCGGCCCTGGTAGCTGAACACCCCGTTGCCCGCGGAGGAGGCGGCTGCCAGGAGCTCGCGCGCCGCCTGCACCGCGGCGTCGTCGGGAAGATAGGCCTCCCGCACCACGGCCACCTGGTTCGGATGGATGCACGCCTTCGCGGTGAACCCGGACGCCACCGCGTCCGCGGATTCCGCCGCGAGGCCATCCAGGTCCGGGATGTTCACGTAGACGGCGTCGATCGCGGCCTTCCCGAACCCCCCGGCTGCCAGCAGCACCTGAGACCGGGCGTGCAGTGCGACAGCGCGGTAGGCGCCGTCGGCATCCCGGCTCGAGGTGCCGCCGAGGGACGCCAGCAGGTCCTCGGCGCCCCACATGAGTCCCACGACGTTGGGCCGCGCGGCGATCTCGGCGGCGTTCAGCACGCCCCGGGCCGTCTCGCACAAGGCCAGCACCTGGTACCCGGCCAGGGCGTCGAGTTGCTGGCCGCTCTCGGCTTTGGCCAGCATGAGGGTCCGGTATGGGGTCTTCGCCACGGCCTCCAGGTCCAGCCGGATCTCGGGGGTACCCACCGGATTGACCCGGACGATGGTCCGTTCGGGGTCGAGGGCGTTCGCGGGATCGGCGAGCGCCAGACGAGCTGAGGCCTTCGCCTCGGCGGACACGGCGTCCTCCAGATCGAGGATCACCGCGTCGGCGCGGTCGGCCGCCTTGGCGTAGCGTTCGGGCCGGTCGGCCGGGCAGAACAGGAGGCTGGGTCCCATCGAGAAGCTCATGCCTCCAGTGTCCCCCGTCCGGCCGCCTCGTGGGCTTCGCGCGTCCACATCAACGTGGTCCGCCGGGCGAGAGCCACCACCTCACCCCGCTGGTTGTAGCCGGTGTGCTGGAAGGTCACCACGCCCTGGCCCGGGCGGGACGCCGAGGGACGGCGTTCCAGCACGGTGGTCTCCGTGTAGAGGGTGTCGCCGTGGAACATCGGTTTCGGGAAGCTGATCCCGTCCAGGCCCAGCTGGGCGATGATGGTCCCCGCCGTGAGCTGCGGCACCGACTGCCCCACCAGCGTGGCGAGGGTCAGCATCGAGTTGACGAGGCGCTGCCCGAACGGCTGCGATTCGCTCCACGCGGCGTCCAGGTGCAGGGCCTGCGTGTTCATGGTCAGGGTGGTGAACAGGACGTTGTCCGCTTCCGTCAGAGTCCGTCCGGGCCGGTGGACGTAGACCGCACCCTCTTCGAGTTCGTCGAAATACAGACCCCGCTGGACGATCCGGCGTGGTTCCCCCTGCTCGCTCACCGTGTTCTCCTCCGTGCTCAGCTCCTCCCTGCTCATACCGTGTCCGGATCGTGCATCTCCACGCGGAGTTCCGCACCCGTCGCAGCGATGACGTCGTCCACCGAGACTCCGGGGGCGGTCTCTCGCAGGACCAGACCGCCGTCCGTGACGTCGATGACCGCCAGGTCCGTGATGATCCGGTCCACGCAACCTTTCCCGGTGACCGGGAGGGTGCAGCTCTTCACGATCTTGGGCCGTCCGTTGCGGTCCAGGTGCTCCATCATGACGATCAGCCGCTTGGCGCCGAACACGAGGTCCATGGCGCCACCCATCCCCTTGACCATCTTGCCGGGGATCATCCAATTGGCCAGGTCGCCGTTCTCCGCGACCTCCATCGCACCGAGGACCGCCACATCGACGTGCCCGCCACGGACCATGCCGAAGGAGAGTGCCGAATCGAAGAACGCCGCACCGGGGTTGACCGTCACGGTCTCCTTTCCGGCGTTGATGAGGTCCGGATCCACTGCGTCCTCAGTGGGGTACGGACCGGTGCCCAGGATCCCGTTCTCCGAGTGGAGGACCACCTCGACGCCGTCCGGGATGTGGTTCGGAATGAGCGTGGGCATGCCGATCCCGAGATTGACGTACTGCCCGTTGCGCAGTTCGCGGGCCACCCTGGCCGCGAGCTGGTTACGGTCGAGCCCGGGCGCCGCTGGGGCGGCCGCGGATTCCGTGGCCTGCGACGCCGGCGTCGCGCCGGTCCCCTCAGCCTCGGGGGCCTGGTCCTTCCGGACGGTCCGCTTCTCGATCCGCTTCTCCGCCAGGGGGCTTCCCGCGGGCACATGGACGACCCGTTGGACGAAGATGCCCGGCACGTGGATGTGCTCCGGATCCAGCTCTCCCGGTTCCACGAGTTCCTCCACCTCGGCGATCGTGATCCGGCCGGCCATGGCGCACAGGGAGTTGAAGTTCAGGGCGGTGGCGTGGAACACGAGGTTCCCGTGACGGTCGCCCTTCGCGGCATGCACCAGAGCGAAGTCCGGCGTGAGGGACTCCTCCAGCACGTAGTCCGCACCGTTGAACGCACGCACCTCCTTCGGCGCCGAACCGAGCGCGATCCCGCCGGCGTCGTCGTACTTCTGCGGCAATCCACCCTCGGCCACCTGGGTGCCCACACCGGCCGCCGTGTAGAAGGCGGGGATGCCTGCGCCGCCGGCGCGGAGCTTCTCCGCGAGCGTGCCCTGCGGAGTGAGGACCACTTCGAGCTCACCGGCCAGGTACTGGCGGGCGAACTCCTTGTTCTCGCCCACATAGGAGCTGATCGTGCGGCGGATCCGGCCATCGGACAGCAGGATGCCCAGGCCCCAGTCGTCCACCCCGCAGTTGTTGCTGATGGTCTCCAGGTTGCCGGTCCCCTGGCGGTGCAGGGCATCGATCAGGCCGACGGGGATCCCGCACAGCCCGAATCCTCCCACCGCCAGGGACGCTCCCTCATGAATGTCAGCCACGGCACGCTCCACGCTGCCGACCACTTTGTCGATCATGCTCTGATCCTCTCCTGTGGAGTCGTCGATTTCCAGGGGCGCGCTACAGGCCGAGCTCGCGGGCGATCAGCATGAGCTGCACCTCGGTGGTGCCCTCCCCGATCTCCAGGATCTTGGAATCACGGTAATGCCGGGCCACGGGGAACTCGTTGATGAAGCCGTAGCCGCCGAACACCTGGGTGGCGTCCCGGGCGTTGTCCATCGCGGCCTCGCCTGCCACCATCTTGGCGATGGCCGCCTGGGACTTGAACGGCTTGCCGGCCAGCATACGGGCCGCAGCGTCGTAGTAGGCGAGCCGGGCGGTGTGGGCGCGAGCCTGCATCCGGGCGATCTTGAACTGGATCGCCTGGTACTTGCCGATCATGTTCCCGAAGGCGCTCCGCTCGCGGGCATAGCGGACGGAGGCGTCCACGCAGCCCTGGGCGGCACCCGTGGCGAGCGCCGCGATGGCGATCCGGCCCTCGTCGAGGATCGAGAGGAAGTTCGCATAGCCGCGGCCCTCGACACCCAGGAGGTTCTCCTCCGGGACACGGACGTCCTTCAGGGTGAGAGGGTGGGTGTCCGAAGCGTTCCAGCCGACCTTGTTATACGGCCTCTCCGCGGTGAAGCCGGGGGTGTCCGTGGGGACCAGGATCGTGGAGATCTCCTTCTTCACGGTGCCGTCGGGGCGTTCGGTGCTGCCTGTAACGGCCGTGACGGTGACCAGGCGGGTGATGTCCGTCCCCGAGTTCGTGATGAACTCCTTGCTGCCGTTGATGACCCACTGGCCGTCCTCGCGACGCGCCTTGGTCTGCGTGCCGCCGGCGTCGGAACCCGCTTCACGTTCGGTCAGGCCGAAGCCTGCGAGAGCCTGGCCTGACGCCAGCGACGGCAGCCATTCCTCCTTCTGGGCGTCGGTCCCGAAGCGGTACACCGGCATCGCGCCCAGCGAAACGCCCGCCTCCAGGGTGATCGCCACCGACTGGTCCACCCGGCCGAGCTGCTCCAGGGCCAGGGCCAGGGCGAAGTAGTCGCCGCCCATGCCGCCGTACTCCTCCGGGAACGGCAGGCCGAAGAGTCCCAGCTCAGCCATGCCGGCCACCACCTCGTAGGGGAAGCTGTGCTCCTCGTCGTGCTTCTGCGCGACCGGAGCCACGACCTCGTCCGCGAACTCGCGGACCGTGTCACTGAGGTCCTGGTACTCGTCGCTGAGTTCAAAATCAGGCATGTGCTGTCCTAGTTCTCGTGTCCCGGATCTTCGGGATGGATGGTGGCCACTGCGGCCTTGGCTTTGACCTGATCGCCGGGTGCGACGTTCAGGTGCACGATGCCCCCGAGGGGTGCGGTCAACTGGTGCTCCATCTTCATGGCTTCGACGCTGAGCAGATGGCGGCCGGCCTCCACCCGCTCGCCGTCCTGCACCATGACCGCGACGACGGTCCCCGGCATGGGCGTCACGACGCGCGGATCCGCCTCGCCGTCCACCCGGTCGAGCCGGGCCAGCCTGCGGGTCAGGACTTCTTCGCGGCCCAGGAGCTCGACCTCGGCGGACCAGCCGTCCCGGCCGATCCAGACAGTGAACTCGCGGGGCACCGGACCTTCGGGGCTGAGGAACCGCGGCTGGCCGAGGACGTACTCACGCCGTTCGCCCTCCACGGTGGCCTCCACCGGACCGTGGAAGATCTGCGACGTCTCGATCCGCACCACCCGGCCTCCCGCAAGGGTGACCACATTGTCACCGCGTTCCGCGCGGTGGAAGATGGCCTGGTCCTGTCGGTCGCCGGTCACGAACGCTTCCAGCTCCACGCCGTCGACGGTCGCGTGGACCCGGCGTGGCCTGGGGACGCCGAGACGCCAGCCATCGGTCGTGCCCCACTCCGGTCCCAGCCCACGGCCGTTGCCGTCGGACTGTGCGCGTCGGGCCGCCGTTCCCACGTGGTCGGCGAGCACGGCGACGAAGGCCAGATCGGCGTCGTCCACCTCGTGGAAGGGGAAGCCGTCCAGCTTCCGTTCGATCAGACCCGTGTCCAGGCGCCCGGCCTGGACATCCTCGTCCGCCAGAAGGAGCCGCAGGTACTCGACATTCGTGGACAGCCCGAGCAACCGGTAGTTCGCCAGAGCCAGATCGAGCTGCCGCAGGGCGTCCGCGCGGTCCTCCCCGTGCACGATGACCTTCGCCAGCATGGGGTCGTAGTCCGAGCCGATGGTCTGGCCTTCATACAGCGAGGAGTCGATCCTCAGGCGTCGGGGCCATTCGGGGGCAGAGTTGTGCACGCCGAGGAACCGCGGGGCCGGACCCCGCCGGTGATACTCGTCGAGGAACAGCACCGTGCCCGTCGCCGGGAGGAAGCCGTTGCGCGGATCCTCCGCGTACACCCGGGCCTCGATGGCGTGGCCGTTCAGCCGGACGTCGTCCTGCGCCAGTGACAGGGTCTCCCCCGCCGCCGCCCGCAGCTGCTGCTCCACCAGATCGATGCCGGTCACCTCCTCGGTGACGGGGTGCTCCACCTGCAGCCGGGTGTTCATCTCCATGAAGAAGAACTCGTCCGGGTTGTCATCCGAGACCAGGAACTCGACGGTGCCCGCGCCCACGTAGTCGACGCTCCGGGCGGCGTCGCAGGCCGCCTGCCCCATCCGCTCCCGGATCTCGGCACCGTTCGGCAGACTCTCAAGCAGGGCCGACGGAGCCTCTTCGATGACCTTCTGATGACGGCGCTGCAAGGAGCACTCGCGCTCCCCCAGGTGGATGACGTTCCCGTGAATGTCGGCCAGCACCTGGACCTCGATGTGGCGGGGATTCCGCACGAGGCGTTCGATGAACAGGGTGTCGTCGCCGAAGGCGCTCGCGGCCACGCGGCGCGCGGTGGCCAGGCCGGCGTCGAGGTCTTCCGGCGCTTCCACCACGACCATGCCCTTGCCGCCGCCGCCCGCGGACGGCTTGATGAGCAGGGGGTAGCCGACGTCGGCGGCGTGCTCCCGCAGTTCGTCGTCGCTGGGCGGACGGCCCGGCGAGCCGGCATAGCCGGGAACGGTGGGCACGCCGGAGCCGGCCACGTGGTTCTTGGCGGTGATCTTGTCGCCCATCACGGCGAGCGCGTCCACCCCGGGGCCGATGAAGGTGACCCCGGCAGCGGCGAGCGCTTCAGCGAAGCGTGCGTTCTCGCTGAGGAAGCCGTACCCCGGATGCACGGCGTCGGCGCCGCTCTCCACGGCGGCCCGCACGACGGCGTCGATGTTCAGGTAACTCTCGGTGGCGGCAGCCGGACCGATGCGGACCGCTTCATCGGCCAGCTGGACGTGCAGGGCGTCCGCATCGGCGTCGCTGTACACGGCGATGGACCGGATGCCCAGGCGCTGGAGGGTGCGGATGATGCGCACTGCGATCTCGCCGCGGTTGGCGATGAGCACCGAGCCGAAGGGCGGTGGGGCGGATTCCGGGGCGGCCGGCGGGCCGGAATGGCTCCCGAGACGGAAAGCGAAGTCCATGATCACATCCTGAAAAGGCCGAAGGAGGTCTCGGGCAGAGGAACCCGTGATGCCGCGTCGAGGGCGAACCCCAGGACCCGGCGGGTGTCCGCAGGGTCGATGATGCCGTCGTCCCACAACCGTGCTGTGGAGTAGTAGGGGCTGCCCTGCGTCTCGTACTGCTCGCGGATGGGGGCCTTGAAGGCCTCCTCATCCTCGGCGTTCCATTCCTGGCCGGCAGCCTCGAGCTGATCGCGCTTGACGGTGGCCAGGACGCTCGACGCCTGGGCGCCGCCCATGACGGAGATCCGGGCCGCGGGCCACATCCAGAGGAACCGCGGGCTGTAGGCGCGGCCACACATCGAGTAGTTCCCGGCGCCGAAGGAACCGCCGATCACCACGGTGAACTTCGGCACCCGGGCGGTGGCGACGGCCGTGACCATCTTGGCGCCGTCGCGGGCGATGCCCCCGTGCTCCGCATCCTTGCCGACCATGAAGCCCGTGATGTTCTGCAGGAACAGGAGCGGCACACCGCGCTGATCGCAGAGTTCGATGAAGTGGGCGCCCTTGCGGGCTGATTCGGAGAAGAGGACACCGTTGTTGGCGACGATGCCCACCGGGTGGCCCATCACATGCGCGAAGCCTGTGACCAGCGTGTCCCCGTACTCCCTCTTGAATTCGTGGAACTCGCTCCCGTCCACCAGGCGGGCGATGACCTCACGGACATCGTAGGAGGCGTTCACATCAACAGGAACGGCTCCATACAGTTCGGCTGGATCCACCACGGGCTCCCGGACGGGCAGCACGTCCCAGGCGCGGGCCGGGGTCTCCGGCAAGGTCGAGACGATGTCCCGTACGATCTGCAAGGCGTGTTCGTCGTTCTCGGCCAGATGGTCGGCCACACCGGAGATCCTGGCGTGGACCTCTCCCCCGCCCAGTTCCTCGGCCGTGACGACCTCGCCGATGGCCGCCTTCACGAGGGGCGGCCCGCCCAGGAAGATGGTGCCCTGGTTCTTGACGATGACGGTCTCATCGCTCATGGCCGGGACGTACGCGCCACCGGCGGTACAGGAACCCATGACCGCCGCGATCTGCGGGATCTTCCGCGCGGAGAGCTGTGCCTGGTTGTAGAAGATCCGCCCGAAGTGATCCTTGGACGGGAAGACCTCGTCCTGCATCGGAAGGAAGGCGCCGCCGGAATCGACCAGGTAGACGCAGGGCAGGCCGTTCTCGAGCGCGATCTCCTGCGCGCGCAGGTGCTTGCGCACCGTGAGGGGATAGTACGTGCCGCCCTTCACGGTGGCGTCGTTGCAGACCACCATCACCAGCCGGCCCTGCACGACGCCGATCCCGGCGATCACACCGGCCGCCGGGGACGCGCCGTCGTACATCTCGTGGGCGGCCAGCGGCGCGACCTCCAGGAAGGGGCTTCCCTCATCCAGGAGCAGGTCCACGCGCTCACGGGGCAACAGCTTGCCGCGCGCCACATGGCGTTCGCGCGACTTCTCCGGGCCTCCCAGAGCGGCGGTGGCCAGTTTCTCCCGGAGCTCCGCCACCAGCGCCCGTTGCGCTGACACATTGGCTTCAAACGACGCGGAGGCCGGTTCCACGGTGGTGGACAGAATCTCCATTGACCTGCTCTTTCCGAAGCGGGTACGTCACATTTCAGTTAGTGACGTATAACTGAGTTTGAGGTTAGTCTCGAATGAGCGTGATGTCCACCACTCGGGAGGAACAGGTGAGCGAAAGTCCCGCCACGGCGCGATCCGTGGCCAAGGAGGAACGCCGGAAGGCGCTGGTGTCCCAGGCCGCCCGGCTCTTCGCCGACGCCGGATTCGCCAAGGTGTCCCTGGAAACGCTGGGAGCGGCGGTCGGGATGAGCGGGCCGGCCGTGTACCGGCACTTCCCTTCCAAACAGGCCGTCCTGGAGGAACTCCTGCTGGGTGTGAGCCGGCGTCTGCTGGACGGCGGGCGGGAGGTGATGGCGGCCCAGGATCAGGACGGCGGCGACGCGCTCCGCAGTCTGGTGCGGTTCCACACGGACTTCGCCCTCTCCCAGCCGGAGGTGATCCGGATCCAGGACCGGGACTTCCAGTCGCTCCCCGAGGACAGCCGCAAGCAGGTCAGGGAACTGCAGCGCGCCTATGTGGAACTGTGGGTCCAGGCACTGGGCACGGCGCTGCCCGGGGTGGGACCCAGCGAACGCCGGTTGCGGGTCCACGCCTGCTTCGGCCTGATCAACTCCACCCCGCATTCCCTCCGCGAGCGCGGCCGGACCGTGCCCGCCCGGACCGCGCGCCCCGTGCTGGAGGCCATGGCCTACGCCGCGCTCACGGCACCCGGCGACGCGGACTGACGCAGGTTCCGCCCGCTCCTCCAGGCGCCGTGCTC
This sequence comes from Arthrobacter sp. RAF14, assembly GCF_052114185.1. Classification (NCBI taxonomy): domain Bacteria; kingdom Bacillati; phylum Actinomycetota; class Actinomycetes; order Micrococcales; family Micrococcaceae; genus Arthrobacter; species Arthrobacter sp. RAF14. The sequence continues at coordinate 113,974 of NZ_JBFREG010000002.1, forward strand.
CGCGTCAGCCCGGCGCCTCAAATCATGGTGAGGACCATGCCCGGATCCGCCAGGATCCGGCCCACGTCGGCCAGGAACCGGGAACCCTGCTCGCCGTCCACCAAGCGGTGGTCGAAGGACAGGCTGAGGGTCAGCACCTGACGCAGCGCCACCTCGCCCTCGTGCTCCCACGGCTGCCGGCGCACCGCGCCGACGGCCAAGATCCCGGCCTCGCCGGGGTACAGCATCGGCGTTCCGGCATCGATCCCGAACACCCCGATGTTCGTGATGGTGAACGTCCCGCCGCTCAGCTCGGCGGGCGTCGTCCGGGCGGCCCGGGCCTTCTCCGCCAGTTCCGCGAGCGCCACGGCGAGTTCCCGCAGGCTGAGCCGGTGGGCGTCCTTGATGTTCGGCACCGTCAGACCGCGCGGCGTCGCGGCCGCGATGCCCAGATTCACGTAGTGGTACTGGACGATCTCCTGGGCGGCCTCATCCCAATGACTGTTGAGCGTCGGGTTGTTCGCGAGCGCCACCAGCACGGCCTTGGACACGAGGGTCAGCGGCGTGAACCTGAGCCCGGCGAAGGACCGGTCGGCCTTGAGCCGGGTCAGCAGCTCCATGGTGGGCGTGACATCGACGGTGAGGAACTCGGTGACCTGCGGCGCCGTGAAAGCGCTCGCCACCATGGCCGCCGCCGTGTGCTTGCGGACCCCCTTGATGGGGCTTCGGGTCTCCCGACCGACGACGCCGCCCTCCGCCTCGGTCGCGCCCGCCCCAGCAGGCACGGGGCCGGGACCGTCCGTGGGCCCTCCCGCGGCGTCGGCGCCGGCACTCGTGCCCGCCCCGGAGAACGCCAGAACATCCTCGCGCGTGATGAGTCCACGTTCCCCCGTGCCCGCCACGAGTTCCAGGTCCACCCCCAGGTCCTTGGCCAGCTTGCGCACCGGCGGCGTGGAGCGGGGCCGCTCCTCCCGGGGCGTGGGCGCCGCGGCGGCGTCCTCGTCCGGAGCCGCCACCGGAGCGGCGGCCGGGGCTGCCAACGAGGCGGCGGCTGTGGCCGGGTCGGTGGCGGTGGTGGCCACCCGGGATTCCACGGGAGACGCTGCCGTGACCCGCGCCCGACGGGCCGGTCGCCCGCCCGTCTCCACGAGGGCGCCGTAGCCGACCAGGTTCGCTTCGCGCCGCGGCTGCTGCGCGCCGTCGTCGTCCGCGCCGGCCACCTCGAAGGAGACCAGCGGACGCCCGACCTCCACGACCGTGCCGGGGTCCGCGTGCAGAGCCGAGATGGTGCCGGTGAACGGGGACGGCAGTTCCACCACGGCCTTGGCGGTCTCCACCTCGGCGATGATCTCGTTGAGCGCGACAGCCTGGCCTGGGGTGACCTTCCACGCCACCACTTCGGATTCCGTGAGTCCTTCGCCCAGGTCCGGCAGGTTGAAAACCTTGATCATGTCAGTCGTCCGCTCCTGGGAGGTTCGAGAGGGAATTGGCGCGCCCCATGGCCCGGTCCACGCCGTCCAGGATGCGGTCCAGGTCCGGCAGATGATGGGACTCGAGCTTGGAGTACGGGTATGGGATGTCGAAGCCCGTCACCCGGACCGGCGCGTGCTCCAGGTAGTGGAAACACCGCTCCGTGATGCTCGCGGCGATCTCCGCGCCCAGGCCGCCGTTCTGGCCCGCCTCGTGCGTGATCACCAGACGGCCCGTCTTGCGGACGGAGGCCTCCACCACCGGATAGTCCACCGGTGACAGCGAGCGCAGGTCGATGACCTCCACGGAGACGCCTTCGTCACCGGCGGCGACCGCCACGTCCAGCGCGGTCTTCACCAGGGGCCCGTAGGCGACGAGAGTGACATCCCGGCCTTCCGTCAGAACCCGGGCCGATCCCAGCGGCAGGGCCGCGGCCGGGTCCACGGACTCGTCCACTTCGCCGCGGTCGTGGTAGCGGCGCTTCGGTTCGAAGTAGAGCACGGGGTCGTCGCTCGCGATCGCCTGCTGGATCATCGTGTACGCGTCCTGCGGATTGGACACCGAGATCACCCGGAGACCGGAGGTGTGCGTGAAGTAGGCCTCGGGCGATTCGGAGTGATGCTCCGGCGAGCCGATGCCGCCGCCGAACGGCACCCGGATGGTCAGCGGGACCTTCACCAGCCCCTGTGTCCGGTAGTGCAGCTTGGCCACCTGGGAGACGATCTGGTCGAAGGCCGGGTAGATGAAGCCGTCGAACTGGATCTCGCACACCGGGCGATAGCCGCGATAGGCCAGGCCGACCGCGGTGCCGATGATCCCGGACTCGGCCAGCGGCGTGTCCAGGACGCGGTGCGCTCCGAAGTCCTTCTGCAGCCCGTCGGTGATCCGGAAGACGCCGCCCAGGGCCCCGATGTCCTCGCCCATCAGGAGCACTTTGGGATCGGCCTCCATGGCCCGCCGGAGCCCCGCGTTGATCGCACGGGCGAAGGTCATGGTCGCCATCAGCGCTGCCCTCCCTCAGTGGTGCCGCCGGCTGCCGCGGCGGAATGCTCGAACTGGCTCAGATACCGCCGGTAGTGGTCCTCCTGGCGTTCCAGCCAGGGGTTCGGCGCGGCGTAGACGTGCTTGAACACGTCCATCGGCTCGGGTTCCGGCATGGCGATGACTCCGGCGCGGACGACGGCGGCCACCTCGTCTGCTTTATCGGCCACCCGCTGCCGCAAGGCGTCGTCCAGGAGGCCCCGCGAGGCCAGGTGACGCTCCAGCCGCACGATCGGGTCCTTGGCCGCCCAGTCCTCCAGCTCATTGGCGTCACGGTAACGGGTGGGGTCATCCGCCGTCGTGTGCGGTCCCATACGGTAGGTCACCGCCTCGATGAAGCTCGGGCCACCGCCCTGCCGGGCGCGGTCCAGCGCGATCCGGGTGGCGGCGAGGACCGCCAGCACGTCATTGCCGTCCACCCGCAGGTGCGGGATGCCGAAGCCGCCCGCGCGCTCGGCGAGCGTGATGTGGCTCTGCAGGCTCACCGGTTCGGAAATGGCCCAATGGTTGTTCTGGCAGAAGAAGATCACCGGCGCCTGATAGCTCGCGGCGAACACCATCGCCTCGTTGACGTCGCCCTCGCTCGTGGCGCCGTCGCCGAAGTAGGCCACCGCAGCGGCGTCCGCGCCGTCGAACTGGATGCCCATCGCATAGCCGACGGCGTGCAGCGTCTGCGCCCCGATGATGATCTGCGGCGTGGCCATGTTGATGGCGAAGGGGTCCCAGCCGGACGAGGCGTTGCCCCGCCAGACCCGCAGGACCTGGCTGAGGTCGACGCCGCGGCAGTAGGCCACCCCGTTCTCGCGGTAGCTGGAGAAGACGAAATCGTCCTGGCGCAGCGCCCGGCCAGAGCCGATCTGGGAGGCCTCCTGACCGAGCAGTGGCGGCCAGAGCGCCAGTTCACCCTGACGCTGGAGGGCGGTGGCCTCGGCGTCGATCCGCCGGATCACCACCATGTCCTCATAGAGTCCGGCCAGAACAGCGGCGCCGTCGCCGCCGTCCAGGTCCTGGAGCCAGAGGTCCAGGTGCGGTTCCGGGACCCGCTCTCCATCCGGAGCGAGAACCTGGAGCAATTCTTCCCCCGGGTTGTGGGGATTCACGTCAGGCACGATATTCAACTTCCCTTCGCTGCGGCCGAGTCACTCCGGGGATCACCCGGAGCCCTACCGGACGCCATCGTCACATGCAGCTCTTACTGTGAGGCTACTCACATTGAAAAGCCCGAACAAGCACTTCCCCGGCAATTGCGCGGAATGCGGTGTTCGAACTCCCAGACTCTCGCCACAGCATGTCGAATGCCCAGTCAAGTGCCGCGTCACTGGGCATTCTGCTCAAGCCTCGTCGCCGATCCTGTCGGCGTAGTCCGCTCCCCAGTTGGCGAGCTGGTCGATGATCGGCATCGCACTGAGGCCCAGTTCGGTCAGGGAGTATTCGACCTTCGGCGGCACCTGCGGGTAGACCGTCCTCAGGACGAGTCCGTCCTGCTCCAGCTCGCGGAGCTGACGCGTCAGGACCCGGGCCGGCGGCTCGCCCAGGCGGCGGCCCAGCTCGCCGAACCGGATGGCGCCGTCCCGGTGCAGCAGCCCCAGGATGGCCGGTTTCCAGGTGCCGCCGAGCACCACCACCGCCACTTCGGCGGCGCATTCGGCAGGCCATTGACGGATCACTTTCTCCGTACGCTCACGCATGATGGTTCCTCCCGGGGTGTTTCATCACTTACATATTTGTCAGTACGGGCAGAAAAAGTCAGTACTTGCTCTTCCAATGCGTAGCAACAAGCCTAAAACCATGACGCTTTGCCCGACCGAACCCATCACAGCACTGTCCCCCCGCCGATGGCTGGCCTTGATCCCCATGCTGCTCGGCGTGCTGATCGGCAGCCTGAGCTTGAGTTCGATCATCACCGCCCTCCCCGCGCTGCTGGCCGAACTGCGGCTGGAGCCTGCGGCCGGCGTCTGGATCATCGACATCTACCCGCTCACGCTTGGGGTGACCCTGGTGCTGGCGGCCCGCGCGGGCGACCACTGGGGACGCAGGCGCATCATGCTTCTGGGGCTCAGCGGATTCGCCGTCTTCAATCTCCTCGCCGGACTGGCGTCGGACGGGTTCACCCTGATCGCGCTGCGGACTCTCCTGGGCGTGTCCGAGGCCATGGTCATCTCGAGTGTCGTCTCGACCATCGGAACCCAGTTCCATGCACGCGAAAGGGTTCTCGCCTATGGCTTCTGGACGGCGGCGTTCGGGGCCGGGAGCGCGTTCGGCCCGATCCTGGGCGGCCTGCTCACCGAGGGACCGGGCTGGCGATGGGTGTTCCTGGGCTGTGTGCCGCTGTCCGCGCTGGCTGTTCTCGCCGCCCTCCGGTTCGTCCCGGAAGGCCGCGCCCCCGTCCGTCCCCGCTGGGATCCTCTGAGCATCGGCACGTCGGTGCTCGCCATCGGAGGCCTCGTCTACGCCCTCCAGCACGCGCTGGCGGAACCGGTGACCGCGGCCGCACTGGCCGCCGTCGCCATCGTGTCGGGGATCTTCTTCGTGAGACGGCAGGAGCGGCTCGACAACCCGCTGATCGACGTCGGGATCTTCCGCATCCGCGAGTTCAGCATCGCGTACGGCCACATCCTCCTGATCACCGGCACGACGGCGGCGACGCTCTACCTGGTCGGTCTCCACGTCCAGTCCGGACAGGGCCTGAGCCCTGCGGAGTCCGGGCTCGTGCTGCTTCCGCTGGCCGCGCTCACCGGGATCGTCGGCGCAGCCGCACCGCTCGCCCTCAGATGGTGGGGCCGGAAGACCATCACTACGCTCGCACTCACCGTGGCGCTTCTCGGCCAGCTGTGGCTGGCTTCCGGGCTCCCGGGGATTCCCGTGGCGCTGGGCCTGATCGGCGCGGGCTTCGGCGCGGTGGGGACCCTGGCCGCGGCCGCGCTTTTCGACTACACGACGCCGCCCCAGGCGGGTCAGGTGGGCGCTGTCCAGGAGGTCAGCTTCGCCCTGGGCAACGGCATCGGAGTGGCGGTCTTCGGGACGATCGCGCTGGCCGCTGGAGCGAACGGCTACCGGATCGCCATGCTCGTCGCCGGCGTCGTGCTGGCAGCGGCCGCGCTGGTCTATCCAGTCCAGTCGTTCAGGACTGTCATGCGACGCCGGAACCGCTGACTTCCTGCCGCCCGGGCTCGGTCTGCGACCGGCAGCAGCGTGACGCCACGCTCCGGACGTCGTTGAGCGCCGAACCCGTGTCAGTCGATGGCAGCCATCAGCTCGACCACCCGGTCGAGAAACGCATCCACCTGTGCCTCTTCATAGGCCTCCGGGCCCTTCGCGGGCGGGAACGAGACACGGCGCACGTCGTCGACGCTCAGGGCGTGGTCGTGTTCGAGGTAGTCCACGATGTCCTTGCAGAGCGCGTCCACCTCGGGCACCGCGTACCCCTGCGTGCGGGACTTGGACGGGTGACGGAACTTCTCGCCGTCGGGCCGGTAGAGACGCTGGCGCAGGAGGGCTGAGAGCCGCCCCACCTCACCCAGCCAGGCTTCCTCGCCCCGGTCCGAGATCAGCCGGTCCCGCTCGCGGCGGGCCAGGGCGTCCTCGAGGATGTCCAGAGCGTGGTCGACCTGCGCGGCCTCGTAGCCTCCGCGGGCCGGGTCGAACGCCACCTTGCGCACATCGGTGCTGGTGAGGGGGCGATCATGCGCGGGGTCCTCAAACACGGCGCGTCCGCGCTCCATGAAGTCGTCCACCTGCGCCACGCTGTAGCCATAGCCGGAGCGTTCTACACGGCGGAAGGTCGCGGGGATCTTGCCGCTGCTCGCTTCTGTCATGGATTTCCCCTTACGGAAAGTACGTGATGCGGTGTCTTCATCCGGCATCAATGTGCGTTTTCAAAGACATGGAACAGGATAAAGGCCACCGGTGAGGCGAAGAGAACCGAGTCCAGCCGGTCCATCACGCCTCCGTGCCCGGGCAGGATGGAACTCATGTCCTTGACCCCCAGTTCGCGCTTGACCATGGACTCCGCCAGATCACCGGCCGTGGCGGCTCCGACCATGCCGATGGCGAGCACCACGCCGAGCCACCAGGGCTTGTCCAGAACGAACACGCAGGCCAAGACGCCGATGAGGACCGCACCCGCGACGGAACCCGCGAAGCCCTCCCAGGACTTCTTCGGGCTGATCTTCGGCGCCATGGGGTGTTTGCCCAGCGAGGCGCCCACCAGATAGCCGAAGGTGTCATTGGCCACCACCAGGAGCAGCATGGTCATCAGCTGGAAGACACCCTGCGGCGCTTCACCACCCGGCCAGAGCCCCAGGCTGGCCTGCCCCACGCCGGTGTGCAGGGCCAGGACCGCGAAACTGATGAAGAACGGCACCCAGGCCAGGATGAAGATGCCGGCGTAGATGCTGGGCGCGGCGCCTTCCGCCGATTCGGCGCTGCGCCACACGAGGATCGCGAACGCTCCGGCCACCACTCCGTAGAGCAAGGCTTCCAGTCCCCCGAAGTAGGAGACGAACGGCAAGGCGACCGAGGCCAGCATGAGCGGCGCGATCGTCACCCGGATGCCGTAGCTCTCCAGGGCGCGGGAGACTTCCCAGACGCCGAGACAGGCGAATCCCGTCACGACGGCCACGAAGCCGAGTGGGAGGAAGAACAGCGTGCCCAGCACCACGACCAGCAGCCCGAGTCCCACGCCGATGGCGGCCGGGAGATCCCGGCCTGCCTTCGGAGTGGGGTTGGGACGCGCTGTTCGCGGGGGACGGCGCCGCCCGGCGTGCTCAGTCATCAGACTTCGAGGAGCTCAGCTTCCTTGCGCTTGAGCAGCTCGTCGATCGCGTCGACGTGCTGCTTGGTCAGGGCGTCGAGCTCCTTCTCGCCGCGGGCGCCGTCGTCCTCGCCGGCTTCGCCGTCCTTCACGAGCTTGTCCAGGGTGTCCTTGGCCTTGCGGCGGATGGAACGGACCGAGACCTTGGCGTCTTCAGCCTTGCCCTTGACGATCTTGACGTACTCCTTGCGGCGTTCCTGGGTCAGCTCCGGCAGGACCACGCGGATCACATTGCCGTCGTTGGACGGGTTGGCGCCCACTTCGGAATCGCTCAGGGCCTTCTCGATGTCACGCAGCGCGGTCTTGTCGTACGGCGTGATGAGGATGGTGCGGGCTTCCGGGACGGCGAAGGACGCCAGCTGCTGCAGCGGGGTGGGAGTGCCGTAGTACTCCACGATCACCTTGCTGTAGAGAGCCGGGTTCGCGCGACCCGTGCGCACCGAGGCGAAATCTTCCTTGGCCACCTCAATGGCCTTGTCCATCTTTTCGCCCGCTTCGAGCAGGGTCTCTTCGATCACGGTTACTCCTGTGAACTCATGGGTGAAACGTGCCTGAGATCCAGGCACAACTACAAGTATCCTAGCCGCAGCCGCAGCACCCGGCCGTCCGTCCGGAACCGGAACGCTCCGGCCGAGGTGCTGCGCGGGATGATGCAGGTGCTACGGGGTGACGCGGGTGCCCAGGTCCTCGCCGAGGATGGCCCGGGTGACGTTGCCTTCGCCCTCCATACCGAACACCAGCATGGGGAGCTTGTTGTCCTTGCACATCGTCATCGCGGTCTGGTCCATGACACGGATGTCGCGGCGCAGGGCCTCGTCGTAGCTGAGGACGTCCAGCTTCTCGGCGTCGGGGTTGGTCTTGGGGTCCGCGGTGTACACACCGTCCACGCCGCTCTTGGCCATGAGGACCTCGTCGGCATGGATCTCCAGGGCACGCTGAGCGGCCACGGTGTCCGTGGAGAAGTACGGCAGACCGGCGCCGGCCCCGAAGATCACCACGCGGTTCTTCTCCATGTGGCGGATGGCACGGCGCGGGATGTAGACCTCGGCCACCTGGGCCATGGAGATCGCCGACTGCACCCGGGTGTCCACTCCGGCCTGTTCCAGGAAGTCCTGCAGAGCCAGGCTGTTCATGACGGTGCCGAGCATGCCCATGTAGTCGGCGCGGGAACGGTCCATGCCACTCTGGGAAAGTTCGGCTCCACGGAAGAAGTTGCCGCCGCCCACCACGACTGCCACCTCGACCTCGTTCTTGACCGCCTCGGCGATCTGGGTGGCGATGCCCCGCACCGTCTCGGGATCGACGCCGAGCTTGCCGCCCCCGAAGACCTCACCGGAGAGCTTCAGCAGCACTCGACGGCGGCGCGGCGACGGATCGTTGGCGATGGTGGTGTTTTCCATGGGGCCTCCCTGGCTCGGTTCTGTCTTCACTATATGTTGCGGAGCCCGGCGCCAGCGGCGCCGCCTGTGTGCCCTGCTCCGGACGGCGAAATCCGGTTGCCGGAGCGCACACAAAAGGGGCGGCTACCGAAGTAGCCACCCCTTCTGAATGTCTGACTAGGAGCCGACGCGGAAGCGTGCGACGGCGACAGCCTGGACGCCTGCCTCTTCGAGCACTGCGCCCACGGACTTCTTGGCATCCTTGGCGAATGCCTGGTCCACGAGAACCTCGCCCTTGAAGAAACCGGTCACGCGGCCTTCGACGATCTTCGGCAGCGCGGCCTCGGGCTTGCCCTCAGCCTTGGCGGTCTCCTCGGCGATGCGGCGCTCGTTGTCGACCAGCTCGGCCGGAACGTCTTCACGGGTCAGGTAGTTCGGGGCCATGGCGGCCACGTGAACGGCGACGTCGTGAGCGGCGGTCTCGGCGGCCTCACCGGTGCCGGAGACGGCGAACAGCACGCCGACCTGAGCCGGGAGGTCCTTGGAGGTCTTGTGCAGGTAAGCGTCGACGGTGCCACCCTCGACACGGGCCACGCGACGAACGGCGACCTTCTCGCCGAGCACGGCGCCCTCTTCGACGACGACCTCGGACAGCGGCTTGCCGTCGACGTCGGCGGCGAGCAGGGTCTCCAGGTCACCGGTGTTGGCGGCCACGGCGGCTGCAAGCACCTTGTCAGCGATGGAGATGAACTTGTCGCTCTTGGCGACGAAGTCGGTCTCGCAGTTGACCTCGACCATGTAGCCCACGTTGCCCACGACCTTGGCGGCGACCAGGCCCTCGGCAGTGGAACGGCCTTCGCGCTTGGTGGCGCCCTTCAGGCCCTTGATACGGATGATTTCAATGGCCTTCTCGGCATCACCGTTGGCCTCGTCAAGAGCCTTCTTGACGTCCATCATGCCGGCGCCGGTGCGCTCACGCAGGGCCTTGATGTCAGCAGCAGTGTAGTTCGCCATGGGAACCCCTCAAATGTGTTGTTGCGTCTAAAGATCTGGGTATGACATGCGTGACAGGATGGCCGCCCGAAGGCAGCCATCCTGTCACCAGCCGTTCCGGGCGGTGAGCCCGGAACGGTCGCAGTCAGGGACTTACTCGGCGGCCGGAGCCTCAGCAGCGGGAGCCTCAGTAGCTTCAGCAGCGGGAGCCTCGGCAGCAGCTTCAGCAGCGGGAGCCTCAGCGGCCTTCTCGCCTTCCAGGAGCTCGCGCTCCCAGGCGGCCAGGGGCTCTTCAGCAGTCTCGGCGGTGCCGTTTGCGCGGTTGTTACGAGCGATCAAACCCTCGGCGACAGCGTCGGCAACAACGCGGGTCAGCAGGTTCACGGAGCGGATGGCGTCATCGTTGCCCGGGATCGGGAAGTCGACCTCATCCGGATCGCAGTTGGTGTCGAGGATCGCGACGACCGGGATACCCAGCTTCTTCGCCTCGTCAACCGCCAGGTGCTCCTTCTTGGTGTCAACCACCCAGAGGAGGGAAGGGGTCTTGGTGAGGTTACGGATACCACCGAGGTTGGCCTCGAGCTTGGTCAGCTCGCGCTTGAGGAGCAGGAGCTCCTTCTTGGTGTAGCCGGAGCCGGCGACGTCGTCGAAGTTGAGCTCTTCGAGCTCCTTCATGCGCTGGATACGTTTGGCGACGGTCTGGAAGTTGGTGAGCATACCGCCCAGCCAGCGCTGGTTCACGTAGGGCTGGCCCACGCGGGTGGCCTGCTCGGCGATTGCTTCCTGAGCCTGCTTCTTGGTGCCGACGAAGAGCACGGTGCCGCCGTGGGCGACAGTGGCCTTGACGTGCTCGTAAGCACGGTCGATGTAGGACAGAGCCTGCTGCAGGTCGATGATGTAGATGCCGTTGCGCTCGGTGAGGATGAAGCGCTTCATCTTCGGGTTCCAACGGCGGGTCTGGTGGCCGAAGTGGACACCGCTGTCGAGCAGCTGGCGCATGGTTACGACGGGCATGCCATCGCTCCTTCCGGCAGGTCACGCATTCTCGTGAGAGGGCCTTTCGAGAGGCCGCTCTTACCCTGCCATAGTGTTTTGTCGGTTATCAGTCCGGACGTGCATCCGGGCTCCTGGTGCCCCAGAAACCACTCGCCGCGGTTCCGGTGAACCCGGAATCGTGGACCGTGAGCGGTTCCAGCCCACAGCGATCACTCCGCGAACGGATTGAGGGGGCTGCGAGGATGGACACGCGAAGTCAGTCGGCGCGACCTCCGCCCAATGGGCGCAGGGCACAGAAGACTGCAGTTCCCAGTGTACTACACGGGCACTACCCGTCCCGTTGTCCGCGCGGCTCTCCACACGGTGCGGCGCGGCGGCCATCCACATACATCGCACGCCCTGTTCCCGCGCCGCCCCGACCCGGTGAGGGTGGAGGAATGACGACCCTACGGACCATCCACCCTCCACGACGGCGAGGCGTCACCATGCGTCCAGCAGCGCGATGCGCCACCCTGGCCGCACTGCTGCTGATCGCAGTGCCGGCATCCGCCCAGGCGGAGCCACCGTCGGCCCGGACGGCGACCCCCGCCCAGGCGCCCGGCGCGGCCGCGGGAGGAGCGCCCGGCACCGCCGCGGGAACAGACGGCGCGGGAAGCCGGGGTGCTCAACCCAGAACCATCGAGCACTGGAGCTGGCCGCTGACGCATCCCTCCAGGCCGCTGCGCCGGGACGTCCTGCGATCCTTCGATCCGCCGGACCAGCCGTGGCTGAGCGGGCACCGCGGCGTGGACCTCCGCGCTTCCGACGGCGACGGAGCCGCCATCCTCTCCCCCACCGATGGCGTGGTGAGTTTCCGGGGCACCGTGGTGGACCGCCCCGTCATCACCATCGACCATGGCGATGACGTCAAGAGCAGCTTCGAGCCGGTGGAGAGCGATCTGAAGGTGGGGCAGTCCGTCCGCCGCGGCCAGCGCATCGGCTCACTCCGCCCCGGTCACTGCGCCATCTCAGTCTGCGTCCACTGGGGAGTGCGCCAGGACGGTGACTATGTGGATCCTCTCCGATTCATTCAGGACCTCCGCCCGTCGATCCTCCTGCCCTGGTCGTGACCCGGCGATGGGGCACCCGACCCGATCACGGCCGGTCGAGCCGGAGGTGCCGCCCGGGCAGCCGAAACGCCGGTCCCACGAGAAGGGACCGGCCTTTCGGAGGAGCGGATCGACACGGCCGCCCCGCGCCTTCGAGCACCTGGACTTCACACGCACGCGCATCCAGCCTGTGGGGCTCAGAGGCGCCCGGATTTCAGACGATGGCGGAGATACCGGTGATCGCGCGGCCCGTCACGAGGGTGTTGATCTCGTAGGTGCCTTCGTAGGAGTAGATGGCTTCGGCGTCCGCGAAGATCTTGGCGATCTCGTAATCGGTCACGATGCCATTGCCGCCCAGGAGACTGCGTCCGATCGCCACGGACTCCCGCATCCGCGCGGTGGTGAAAGCCTTGGCCAGAGCGGACTGCTCATCCTTCGCCACCCCGGCGTCCTCCAGTTGGGCGAGGCGGACCATCATGCCCATGGAGCTGACGGCGTTGCCCAGAATCTTGACCAGCTGCTCCTGAACGAGCTGGAACGAGGCGAGGGGGCGCCCGAACTGATGACGCTCCACGGCGTAGCGGCGGGCGACATCGAACGCGGCGAGCTGCTGCCCCACGGCCTGCCACGCGACCGCCAGGCGAGTCACTTTGAGGACCTTGTTCGTGTCGCGGAAGCTGTTGCCGCCGGCCAGCTTGTGGCTGTCGGGGACCACCACGTTCTCCAGCACGATGTCTGCGTTCTGCACGGTGCGCAGGGAGATCTTGTTCTCGATCTTGGTGGCACGGTAGCCCGGAAGCGTGGTGTCGACCAGGAACGCCTTCACCTGGTTGTCCGCCACATCACGGGCGTAAATGACCACGTAGTCCGAGAACGTGGCATTGCCGATCCACCGCTTGGCGCCGTTGAGAATCCAGGTGTCGCCATCCTTCTGCGCGGTGGTCCTGGTGCCACCCGCCACATCGGAGCCACCCAGAGGTTCGGTCAGACCGAAAGCACCGATCTTCTTCATGGCATAGATGTCAGGAAGCCACGCCTCCTTCTGCTCTTCCGAGGCGAGGGCTTCGATCGACCCGGTGAAGAGGCCGTCATGCACACCCATGAAGGTGGCGATCGAGGTGTCCGCACGCGTGAACTCCGCGTGGACGATGCCTGCGAAGAGGTTCGAATACCCCTGGCGCCGCACCGGGCTCATCACGTCCAGTTCGGCCAGCTTCGGAATGAGTTCCATGGGGAATTCGCCGCGGTTCCAGCAGTCCACGGCGATAGGCCGGACCTCGCGGTCGAGCCACGTCCTGATCTCACTCAGACGGTCCCGCTCCTTGTCGGAGAGCAGTTGCTCGAAGGCGAAGAAGTCGCCATCCGCATACGGCAGATTGTTGATGTCCAGCTCGGCCTTGGCCATGATCCCTCCACAGGAATTGATGTTACTCATGAGTAACTTATCCCACTTTGCGAGCCTGGTAAAGGGCGAAGGAATCCCTTGTCGCACCGTAAGAATCGCCGGGCCGCCGACATAAACCGGACGGGAAAGGAACATTCTTGGTGCGACTTGCGTCACATGCCAAGATGACGCTACGAACCCCCCGAGGGAAGGAATTCGCAATGGTCCGGAAAGCAGCATCCAGCGGCGCAGTCAGCCAGCAGGACCCCACGGCGGCCACCGTGCCGACACGCGTCAGGAAAGCCTCTGCCAAGGCCGTCCCGCCCGTGGCCACACCCACTCTTGAGCCTGTGGAGCCCACCCTCGAACCGGCGATCAGCGTCGCCGCGACCCCGGCCGTCAAGACCGGCGCCACCAAGTCATCCAGCGCACGGGGTTCCCTCACCAAACGCATCCCTGCGCCACGCCGCTCACGGACCAGTAAGCCCGCTCCGCGCAATAGGAGCCGCAACGCAGGCGACGGCCGGCATCTGAACAACATGTCGGAGATCCGGCACTTCTTCCGCACGGACCCGTCCCCCATCTTCTTCGTCGGCGCTTCGGCCTTCAACCTCCTGGGACTCGACCGCTGGGTCCGCGGTTTCTCCTACATCACGTACTACGACAGCTGGGAGGGCACTCATCCTCGCGTGTTCACCCCTGCCGACAAGCCGTACATCGAGTTCGAGAGCGGCGAGGAGATCAACAACTGGCTCCTCACCAACCACGAGGTCCGGGCGCATATCGAGCAGCGGACACCGGCCGGAGTGCACCCGAAGATCGTCATGGTGTTCTTCAACGAGGAGACCGAGCACATCTGCCAGGAGCTCGGTTACGAGCTGATCCTTCCTCCGGCTGCACTGCGCGAGCGCCTCGACTCCAAGATGGAGACCACCCGCATCGCCAGCTCGGCCGGCGTCGACAGCGTCCCGAACGTGATGACCACGGTGGACAGCTGGGCCGACGTCCTCAAGGTCACCAAATCGGCCAAGCTGGGCACTGATCTGGTGATTCAGACCGCCTATGGCGATTCGGGCAAGACCACCTATTTCGTCACGTCGGAAGAGGAGTTCAACTCCGTGGCGGAGCACCTCCGGGGCGAGGAGGTGAAGATCATGAAGCGGATCAACAACCGGCCCATCGCCGTCGAGGCCGTCATCACCCACCACGGCACCATCGTGGGCCCGTGCATGACTGAGATCACCGGTCACAAGGCCCTCACCCCGTATCGCGGAGGCTGGGCCGGCAATGAGATGTACCCGGACGTGCTGGCCGAAAAGGCCCGTCACGCCACCACGGAGCTGGTCCGGAAGCTCGGAGACCGGCTCGCCGAGGAGGGCTACCGCGGCTTCTTCGAAGTCGACGTCCTCCTGGACACGGATACGGACGAGGTCTACCTGGGCGAACTGAATCCCCGCATCAGTGGCGCGTCCGCCATCACCAACGTCACGGCGGGCGCCTACGCCGATGTGCCGCTCTTCGTCTTCCACCTTCTCGAATACTCGGGGGTCGAGTTCACCCTGGATGTGGATGAGATCAATGCGCGGTGGGAGGAACTCGCCTCGGAGGACGAGTGGAGCCACATGGTGATCAAACACACGGACAAGGCCGTGGAGCACATCGACGCGGCACCCACCACAGGCCTCTACGTGCTGGACGGACAGGGCCGTTTCGTCTTCGCACACCGCGAATTGGACTGGCACCTGGTCAATAACGAGTCGGAAGCGTTCTACCTGCGGATTTACGGTCCGGGTGATTACCGGTGGAAGGGCGCGGACCTCGGAATCCTCGTCACCAAGGGCCGCCTCCAGGGTTCTCACGGCGGGTTGACCATCCACGCGCGCCACCTCATCGAGTCGATCCGGTCCATGTACCGCGCCACTCCTCTGCCGGAGTCCGAGCCGGTGAAATGGCCCGCTCCCGCGAAAGGGAATTAAATTACCCATGCCATACTTGGTGGAATGTTTGCAGACGAGAGCTACGGCATGAGCACCGGTCAACCGAGCCCTCCGGCAGCCCCTCCTCTGGACCAGTGGCAGCTGGCTCCGCACCTGAATTGGTCGATGCAGAACATCGCCACTTTCCTTCCGGTGCGGTCCATCCCCCGGGGCGTTCGCGCCACTGTTCTCCCTCCAGCACCGGTTGATCTGTCCGCTGTGTCCGTCCCCCATCCGTGGGAGGACCGGACCGCGACGTTCGCCGAGGTTCTGGAGAACACCTTCACCGACGGCTGGGTGGTCACCAAGGACGGCGCCCTGGTGGGCGAGGGCTACTTCAACACCATGACGCCTGCCAGCGTGCATCTCCTCATGTCCGTGAGCAAGTCCCTCACCACCTCGGTGGCGGGCTCTCTTCAGGGCAGCGGCGAGCTGGATGCCGACGCACTCGTGACCAGCTATGTCCCCGCGCTGGCCGGTTCCGGCTACGAAGGGGCAACCGTCCGCCACCTCATGGACATGCGGACCGGCGTCCACTTCTCGGAGAAGTACCTCGACCCTGATGCCGAGGTACGCCTCCTGGAACAGGCGATCGGCTGGGCGCCGCGTCGTCATCCGAACGCACCTGCGACCCTCCTGGATTTCCTGGCGGGCCTCGGCAAGGACCGTGATCACGGCGGGGCCTTCGACTACAAGTCGTGTGAAACCGATGCTCTGGGCTTCGTCCTGGAAGGCGCGACCGGCCGCCACGCCGCGGACCTCATGTCCGAGCGGCTCTGGCAGCCCATGGGCGCCGAGCTGGGTGCGCACGTCGGCGTGGACAGCGCGGGCGAAGGAATGTTCGACGGCGGCGTCTCCGCCGGGCTGCGGGATCTGGCACGCTTCGGCAACCTGTTCCTGCGGGACGGCTTCGCCCTGGACGACACCCCGGTGCTCCCGTCGTGGTGGGTGGCCGACACCTTCGGTGGCGGACCGGACAGCCGGGAGGCCTTCGCGAACGCCCCGGAGCCGACGCTCATGCCGGGCGGCATGTACCGGAACGGCTTCTGGTTCCCGCGTGAAGGTTCCAATCCGCTCCTCGCTCTCGGGATCCACGGCCAGATGGTCTACGTGAACCGGTCCGCCGGCGTCGTGGCCGCAAAGCTCTCCAGCTGGCCCACGCCCCAGGACGGCGAGAAGCTGCTCTGGACCGTGAACGCCTTCGACGCGGTCTCCTGGGTCCTCACCCGCTGAGACTCTTCCGCCCCTTGCACAGAGGCCGGCCCCGGACACCCGGGGCCGGCCTCTGTGCCGTCGACAGCACGCCGAGCCCCGGAACACCCCTTGCCCGGAGCAGGCCCGGCACCGATACGCTGGGACGATGAAGCCTTTGATCGCTGTACTCGCCGCCCAAGGACGTTCCGGTCAGGCCTGCCTGGCCGCGCTGCTGGAGGCCGGCTTCCGCGTCCGGGCAGGGGTCCGGTCCGAGTCGACCCTTGACGCCCACCCGAATCTGGAGGTCGTGCGCTGCGACGCCAGGAACAGGGAAGACGTGAGCGCACTCCTCGAGGGGGTCTCCGCGGTGGTCAGCATGATCGGCCACAACCGGCGCTCCAGCGCGGACGTGCAGTCCGTGGCGATTCGGCACTGCGTGGACATCATCGCCGTTCGCCAGCCGAAGACCCGGCTCATCTCCCTCACCGGCACCGGCGTGCGTCTCCCAGGAGACCGCATCTCCTTGGTCGACCGGGCGGCCAACTTCGCCATCGGCGTCGTGGATCCGAAGCGCATCGCCGATGGGAAGGAGCACGTGCGGATCCTCCAGAAGAGCCCCGTGGACTACACGATCATCCGCGTCCTGAAGCTGACCGCAGGAAGCCACCACGGCCGGGTGGACCTCACTCCCCACGGCCCCGCGGAACTGTTCACGCCGCGCGCACGGGTGGCCGCCGCCGTCGTGCAGCTGCTCGAGTCGGGCGACTTCTCACGCGCCTTGCCGGTCATCAGCGGCACGTCCTCCTGATCCGCGGTCACAGCCTTCCGGCCAGCTCCATCAGCTCCTGACGGAAGGCGGCGAACCGCTCGTCATTGCCGCGGTGCGGGTGCACCCGGTTGCTCAGGAGGACGACGGTTCTGAGACCGCCCGGTTCGAAACCGAAGGCCGTGCCGGTGTAACCACCGTGACCTGCAGGGATCCGCGCACCGTCCGGGGCCAGCGCCCGCAGCCAGGGTTCGCCCACTCGCAGGCCGACCGCCTGCTCGTACGTCCCCGAAACGGGTCCGGGTACGGGCGTGGTCATGAGCCTGACGGTCTCCGGGGCAAGCACCTGTTCCCCGTCATGCCGGCCGTCGTTCCGCAGCATCTCCGCGAATGTCAGGAGATCCCCAGCGGTGCTGAAGAGGCCGGCGTTGCCGCTCACTCCACCCAGCGCCCAGGCGGTCTCATCGTGCGCCTCTCCATGGACCAGTCCCCGCCCCGGCTGAATCTCCGTGGCGGCGATGGACTCCAAGGTCCGTGTGGGCCGATAGCCCGTATCGGAAAGACCCAGTGGCCGCAGGATCCGTGTGTCCAACAACCTCTCCAGTGACCGCCCCGTCATCGCCTCCAGGCACAGGCCCAGCCAGATGAATCCCACGCAGGAATAGGCGTGCTCCGACCCGACGGGCCTCTCCGGGACGACCGCTCGGAATCGCTCCAGAGCGTCCGCTCCGGGTCGGTTGTCGATCCATTCGCCGGGCAGCCCCGCCCGATGCGTCAGCAGGTCAAGGAGTGTCACCTCGGGAAATCCACGGTACTCCGGCAGCCACTCCGCCACGGGGATCCGCAGCCCCTCGACACCGTCGTCCAGGAATCCCCGGTCCGAGAATTCTGCCAGCGCCGTCGCGGTGACGAACGCCTTGGTGATCGAGGCGAGATCGAAGAGGGTGTCCGGCGTGACCGGAACACCCCGTCGTCGGATGCCGTGCTCATCCGCATAGTCCGCGATCAGTCCGTGGGCCTCGGTGGCGATCCGCTCCCCCGCCTCACTCACCAGCACGACGACGGCGGAGAACAACGGCGCCGACCCGTCACCGGGGTGCAGAGCACCCAGGATGTGGTCACGGAGCGCCTTGACATCGCTCATGGAAGCTCATGTCCCATCTCCCGGGCCCACAGCGAACGCAGTGCTTCCTCGAGGCCCTGCGGCCACTCGGCCCCCGTCGCGTGAGCAAGCGATCGCGCCCGGGGCACATACTGGGCAGCCACCGCCGTCAGCGCACCCAACAGAGATCTCCGGTCCAAACCCACAGCGGGCAGAGACTGCAGTGAGCTCCGCTGGTCCCGGCTCACTTGCTCCAGCATCCGCTTGGCTCCGCGCCCGGGGCGCATTCCTCGCTCAGCCAGCATCAGCCTGGGCAGGTAGGCGTCACGGAGCCCCGAAACTGTCGTGGACAACGCCAGAAGATCGTCCCGCGCGGCCAGGCCGACTGCATTTCCCAGAAGGTACAGGACCACCCGGCAATCCTGGTCCGGGAAGTAGGGCACACTGCTCACGCCGTCATCGGCACTCGGAGGGTCCGGTTGATCGGCGCGGATGTCCGCGGACGCCCCGTGCGGAATGCCACGGTCCAAGAGGTAGAGACGTTCCGCACTGCCGGTGGCTGCATCTTGCGGAGAATGAAGGATCACATCGAGGTGGACCCACTCCGAGGACAGGAAGATGTGCCCTCGCCGCGTGCCGGGAATGGCATCCGCCAGCACGACGTCGAACAATTCAGCCGCCCAGGCCCGGACATCGAAGTCCTCGTCGGTGACCACGAGATGAAGGTCGATGTCACTCCACTCGTCCGCTTCACCACGGGCTATCGATCCTTCCAGCCAGGCTGCCTCGATGTCTTTCCGGGCGTTGCACGAGGCACGCACCGCAGCGAGCGGCGCGTCCAGCGCCCGGGGAATCGGGTGTTCCGTCATGGACGCATTCTGCCACTTCGCCGCCGGGAACCTACCCGTGGACCAGCGCCCGGCCGCGCTCCAGGAGCAGCCCGGACACGGTCGAGACGCCGTCCGGAGGGCCGAAAACCGAGCACCATAGTGTACCGCTGAGACGCCTGGAACCACAGGGGTTCCGTCCAGCCCCGGGTGACTGTTTGGCTGGAATCATGGTCGCAGCACGCGGCCACCGGCACGGCATTCGAAAGGAGAACAGCATGGCTGACACACAGAACCCCGGACGGTTCGGGAACCGCGCGGACACGGAAGAACAGGCACGCCGCGGTGGGCAGGCAAGTACCGGGAAGTTCGGTTCAGAGCACGGTGCGGATCCTCGCGAAGCAGGCCGCAAGGGTGCCGAAGCCCAACCGCATGAGGCCAAGGTCCGCGGTGGGGAGAAGAGCCACCGGGGCGACCGCACCGACTGGCCGAATGACGACTGACGAGACAGGGAAGGGCGCTCCGGCCCGGCTCAGGCGGACCGGAGCGACGGTATCAGCTACGAAGGGCGTCGGTGACCGCAGTGAGGAAATCCTCGACCACCGTGAGTTCATCCGTCGTGAAGGATCCGGCGGCATTCAGGAGGGACGAGACCTGCCGCTGGAGGCTCGACTCGAGCAGGACCTTTGCCGCCTGCGTCGTGTGGAGCACCAGGGCCCGACGGTCGTTCGGATCGGGCTCACGGCGCAGATACCCGGCGTGCTCGAGCCGGTTGACGAGCGCTGTGGTCGAGGCCGAGGTGATGCCCAGATGGTGCCCGAGCGCCCGCGGGCTGACCACACCCTTGTCGGAGCCGTCGAGGACGAAGCGCAGGGCCGCGAGGTCATTGCTCTTGATCTTCAGGTCGGCCATCAGGCTGGTCCGGGTCTCGGCTTCCACCACCACGAACTCCCTCAGCAAGTGGAGCGCGGAGAGGACACGGTCCTCATCGTTCGCTTCAAGCCAGCTTCTGTTGATGAGTTCCAGTGCCATGAGACACCATGTCCCTTCCGTTCTCCGCCTACTAGTTACTAGTCAATCTAGACAAGTCGCCCCTGCTCGCAATTCTATGCTCCGGACGGCCTGGCGAACGGACGGTTCTGTATTTTTCTCGCCTTTTTCCGAGGTTTCTGCGACCCAGCCCGGCCCGACCCGACGATCATCCGAACTCAGTATGGAGGAAATGACTCATGAGTGATCAGTACACCTTCCGCGATCCCGTCACACTCTTCCCGGAAGTGACCCCGCCCATCCAGCACCAGGAGCCGCCCGGCCTTGACGTGCTCACGACCCCTGGGCCCGATCTGGGCGCCGAGTACTACCGAGGGCTCGGCCGTCTCCAGAACCGCAAGGCCCTCATCACGGGCGGGGACTCCGGCATCGGAGCCGCAGTCGCGATCGCTTTCGCGCGGGAGGGCGCCGATGTGGCGATCTCGTATCTCCCGGAGGAGGAGGACGATGCGAGCAGGATCATCGAGCTGATCGAGAAAGCCGGGGGCAAAGCCCTCAAGCTGCCTGCAGACCTCCGCGACCCTGACGCTCCAGCGGCGCTCGTCGCCGACGTCGTCGATGGCCTGGGCGGCCTGGACATCCTGGTCAGCAACGCCGGCCGGCAGGTGGCCACCGCGCAACTCGAGGAGATCGACGACAGGCAATTCGAGGAGACGTTTCAGATCAATGTCTTCGCGATGATCCGGCTCATCCGGGCGGCGGTGCCCCATATGCCACCCGGGTCGAGCATCGTCGCAAGCACGTCGATTCAGGCGTACAAGCCCTCGTCCGATCTGCTGGACTACGCCTCGACCAAAGCGGCCATCAACAACCTCACGAAAGGCCTGGCGCAGCAGCTCGCCCCCCAGGGCATCAGGGTGAATGCTGTGGCGCCCGGCCCGGTGTGGACGGCTTTGCAGGTCAGCGGCGGCCAGTTGAAGGAGAGTCTGCCGGAGTTCGGTAAGGACACCGCGCTCGGCCGGGCCGGACACCCGGCCGAGATGGCTCCGTGTTACGTGTTCCTGGCATCCTCGGAGTCCAGCTTCGTGGTGGGCGAGACCCTCAATGCGAACGGTGGCATCCCGAGCCCATAGCGCCGGGGCAGGGAGATGGGGGCCAGGGAGATGGGCCGCGGCCGCGGCCTCGAGGAGGTGCATCATGAACGACAGCGACGACGACTACCGGCGCCGCGAGTCCGAGACTCATCGTCTGGACCGGCACTGGAGTGAGCTGCTTCAAGAGCTTCGCGTCACGCAGACGGCTGCTCAGATCATCGGCGGCTTCCTGTTCACGCTGCCATTCCAGCAGCGTTTCAGTTCTCTCGACGACTGGGACAAGGGGCTGTACCTTGCTCTGGTCCTGCTGGCCGCCGCCATCACGATCATCACGCTCCTCCCGGTGGCTGTACACCGTCGGGTGTTCCGCCACCACCAGCGGGGCTCGCTGGTGGGCCTGGCGGACCGCGCGAGCAAGACCGTCCTGGTGCTGCTCCACTTGCTGGTGGCGGGTGCGCTGACGTTCACGGTCGATGTGGTGGCCGGCAGGACGGCGGCCACCGTGTGTGCCGTGGTCGCGGGCGGGGTGCTGGCGCTCCTCTTTCTGGCGGTGGCATTCATCGGCCCTCGCGTGCACGCCGCCGTCGAAGACGTGAAGGAGGAAGACGACGGCGCAACTGGCCATTGACGAGGACGGCGCGGAACGGCCCCCGAACTGAAATATTCGGGGCCCTTCCGCACCGTCTGCCGTGAGAGACGATCAGGAGTTGCGGAGCGCGTCGATCAATTCCGCTTTACGTTTGTCGGAATAGCCTTTCAGACCGATTTCCTTGGCCTTGGACTTGAGCTCTTTCACCGTCCAGTCCTCGTAATCCCCTGACTGTCCGCCTTTGCGGCCCACGGCACTGCGCCCCTTCGCGGCGGCGGCGTTGGATATCCGGGCGGCCTTCGTTTTGGACGCCCCGTCATCCCGGAGCTTTTCATACAGCTCCGGGTCCTTCAATGATGGATTCTTCTTATCAGGCATGATTTCTCCTTCCTGAAAGTTCGGGAGTCGCGGAACGGCCCGCGCTTGACCCGCGCCGGGGCCGACGGCTCAGCCGGCGTCGAATCGGTCTGACTCCGGCTCGCGGCACTCATCCAGGTCCGTCCCGGAACCATCCGGCACGTCCTCTGGGTCACGATCCGCCCCGGTTTCCGGCTGGATGCTGCCGTTCGCGCGGTCCCAGGAGTGTTTCCCCACGTCATGCCCCTCGTCCTGAGGGCGGGGATCTCGGTCGGTTTCCTTCTCGTGGTGTCCCATGATGCGAGCCTATGTCGAATCCTTGTTTTTTACTAGCTTGTCAAGCTACCGTTGTGCCAGTTACGTTACCTTCCAACAGTCGGCTTGATTCTTAAAGGAGGGATCGGAGCATGAAGGCATCACCCGAATGCGGACGTCACGTCCACGCGGTATCGGCCGATCTCATCGCTCGGGGAATTCAGCGCCGTGAGGCGCAGGAGAATGCGCCGTTGCCGTGTGAATGGGCGCCGATGGCCGAACAGCCGGAAATGCGCACCTCGTCCACCTGATCACCGCCGTACGCCCGCCCACGGTATTCAACGTCAAGGAGGCACATCATGACCACGCCTTCACGGGACTCTTCATCCCACGGCGGTGAGACTGAGCAGGGATCCCTGCCGCACGGCCTGATGCACACCGTCAAGGGCCTGGGTCCCGACGTGTCCGACGACGGTCTCTCGGACATCGCCACCGGCATGTGACCTCTTCAACCCACCCGATCAACGAGCACAGAAAGTCAGTAGAGATCATGCGCCTTATCAACCGGAATGACCACGTGTTCGACAACATCGTGCAGTCTCAATTCGAGATGTACCGCAATGGCACGGTCATCGGCGTGGCCCGATACCAGATGCGAGGAGACCGCATCGTGTTCATGCTCTGCCAGACCAGTCCTGCCTGCTCCCGGCTTGAAAGAAGGTCCTTCTACCTGTCCGCGATCCGGGACGCCCACCACCGGCATCTGCGGATCGACATCACCTCGCGGTCCATGGCGGAGGAACTGCGTCTTCCCCGGCCCGAGCGGGAGATGTCCCTGAGCGCCTGATCCGTTCACCCCGGCACTCCGTCGGGTCCGGCCGAAACACCTTGCCCGGCCGAGCGGAGCGCACTCCACAGTTTTCAAGGAGATGATGCAGTTGGCACAGATACAGGAAGAGATCGACGTCAGAGCCCCGTTATGGCTCAGCTATGAGCAATGGGCCGAGTTCGAACTCCTTCCACGGTTCCTGAAGCACCTGGTGTCGGTCGAGCGGCAGGACGAGGCGCCAGTCCTCCTCACCGCCGAGGTCGACGGCAAGCACCGGACCGTCAACACGACCATCGAGGAACAGCGCCCGGATCGCCTGATCCGCTGGGACTGCAGTGATGGCCTCGAAAGTCATGGTCAGTTGCTCTTCGACTCCTTGGAGCCGGAGCTCACGCGGATCACCGTGGACGTCATCTGGGATCCGCGGGAACCGTCGGAACACACCGTCTCGTTGTTCCGGCTGGAACCGGCGAGCGTGCGCGAGGATCTCGAGCGGTTCCGGGACTTCGTGGAGAAGCGCCATGAGGAACGCAAGACGGCGCGGGCCCATCAGGACGATGCGCATCCGCTGACCGGGCCGCTGCTGCTCAAGGAGACACGGCGGGAACCGGCCCTCATCGGCGACGTCACCACGCGCCTGGCCGGCGACGACCACCCCAAGGACCCCTCCGGAACACTGCCGTACGGCGTGGGGTTCGCCTCACAGGACACTCCTGGGTCGGATCGCCCGGAGATGTCGATCGTGCTCTGACCGCAGGACCTCCACGACCGGCTCGACGGCGGGTCCGCACTCCCCCGGGAAATACGGAAGGGCCGCCGCACCCACGGTGCGGCGGCCCTTCCGACGTGACGCGGGCTGCGCGTCACGAGCACGACGTCAGCTGCGCGGAGAGGCGAGCTCGGCGTCGTCGTCCTTCTCGTGGCCGTCCTCCACCAGCGGGACCGGAGCGTCCGACGCCGGAGCGCCGCCGAGGCGTTCGGCCTCCAGACGCTCGGCCTCCTCGCCGCCCACGGCCTCACCGCGGGCGACCATGCCGGCCGTGTCGGAGAGCGGGATCTGCTTCAGCGTGATGGCCAGAAGCAGCGCCACGGCGATGAACGGGATGAGGTACCAGAAGACCGGTGCCAGGGAGTCGGCGTAGGCGTTCACGATCGCATCCCGGACGGCCGAGGGCAGCTGGGAGAGCGTCTGCGGATCCAGCGTGCTCGTGGCGTGCGACGCCTGCTCGGTCGAGGCGCCGGCGCCGGTGAAGGCCTTGGTCAGTGAATCCGCCAGGCGCGTGGTGAACAGCGAACCGAACACGGCGACGCCGAGGGAGGCGCCCACTTCGCGGAAGTAGTTGTTCGTGCTGGTCGCGGTGCCGATCTGTTCCGCGGGCACCGCGTTCTGCACCACCAGGACGATCACCTGCATGATCAGACCGAGGCCCGCGCCGAAGATGAACAGCTGGATGCAGATGACCCAGATGGGGGTCGCCGCGGTCAGGGTGGTGAACCACAGCATCGCGGCGATGGTGAGCGCGGCGCCGAGGATCGGGAACATCTTGTACTTCCCGGTCTTGGAGATCCGGATGCCGGAGTAGATGGACGTGCCCATCAGGCCCACCATCATCGGCAGCATCAGGAGACCGGAGACCGCCGCGGAGGTCCCGGAGGACATCTGCAGGAAGGTCGGCACGAAGGCGATGGCCGCGAACATGCCGAGGCCGAGGGTGAAGCCGATGGCCGTGGCGTTGATGAAGATGCGGTTCTTGAACAGGCTCAGCGGGATGATCGGATCCTCGGCCTTGCGCTCGACGAGCACGAAGAGGACCGCGGCCACGAGCAGACCCGCGCCGAACAGCCACGTGGTCGGCGAATCCCAGCCCTCGTCCTTCTTGCCGCCGAAGTCGGTGAAGAAGATGAGGCAGGCGGTGGCGGCGGAGAGCAGCAGCACGCCCAGGATGTCGATGCGCTTCTCCGCCTTCTTGTTCGGCAGGGTCAGCGTGAACCAGGCGATGGCGAAGGCGGCGATGCCGATCGGGATGTTGATGTAGAAGGCCCACTCCCAGGTGAGGTGGTCCACGAAGAAGCCGCCCAGGAGCGGACCGGCGACGGCGGACAGGCCGAAGATGGCGCCCAGCGGGCCCATGTACTTGCCGCGGTCCTTGGCCGGGACGATGTCCGCGATGATCGCCTGCGAGAGGATCATGAGACCGCCGCCGCCCAGGCCCTGGATGGCGCGGAAGACCACGAACATCCAGAAATCGGTGGCGAAGGCACAGCCGACTGATGCCGCGGTGAACAGGCCGATGGCCACGAGGAAGAGGTTGCGACGGCCCAGGACGTCACCGAACTTGCCGTAGATGGGCATGACGATGGTGGTCGCGAGCAGGTAGGCGGTGGTGATCCACGCCTGGTTCTCCACGCCGCCGAGCTTGCCGACGATGGTCGGCATCGCGGTGGAGACGATCGTCTGGTCGAGGCTGGACAGCAGCATCCCGGCGATCAGGGCCGAGAAGATGATCCAGATTCTTCGTTGGGTCAGCAGCAGGGGTTGCGCTGCCTTGGTGATGGTGCTCATGGGCGTTCCTCGGTGGTGTCAGGAGAGGGGGTGTCAGAAGACGTGGTGTCGAAGGATTGGTCGAAGAGTGCGCGGGCCGCCCGGAGATTCCGCTCCAGGAGCTCGCCGTACGGAGTGGTGTTGTCCTCGGAGAAGAAGCTCTGATTGGTCTTCTTGCAGACGGCGCTGAAGACCGTGACGGCCATGACGATCTCTGGATGGTCCGCAGGAAGGCCCTCCCGGGCGGCGACGAGCTCCGTGAACTGCCGTTCGCGGGACTCCCCCTCCGCGGTCAGGCGGCTCAGGAGCTGAGGTTCGGCGGCGATGGCCGCGATCAGCTGCCGGATCTCCGTCGGGCTGACGGCGGAACGGGTCACGATGTCCACCGTGAAGCGGAAAAGGGCTTGCAGCAGAGTCCCGGAGATCCGGCCCTCCTCGCGGCGAGGGTTGGCCGCGAAGGTTTCCAGCGCATCGTGGGGCAGTTCGTCCGAGAAGGCGCCGATCACGGCGTCCTCCTTGGTGTGGAAGTAGTTGAAGAAGGTGCGCCGGGAGATGTCGGCCTGTTCGCAGACTTCCTCCACGGTGAAACCGTTCAGGCCTCGGGCTGCCGTGAGGGACCGGGCGGCGGCGGTGATCGCCTGCCGTGTGGCCGCGCGCTTGCGCTCCCGCAGGCCTCCGTCAGAATTTGCACTATTACTCACAAAGTAAATTTTTGCACTATTGGTTGCCTGGTGCAATCTTTTACTCGTGAGGGGCTCATCACACTCCTCCGCGCTTTCTCTGCGAACGACGACGGCGCCGCTCACCTTCAAGGTGAGCGGCGCCGTCGTCGTCAGTGCAGTGAGTGGCGTTCAGTGCCGTGGCCGGTGTGGGCGTGCGGGGTTCACTCCGCCTGCCACAGCTCGATGCGGTTGCCCTCCGGGTCCGTGACCCAGGCGAAGCGGCCGACCCCCTCCATCTCCTGGACCTCGTCCGCGACGTTCGCGCCCTGCTCCTTGAGCTGTGCGATCATGGCGTCCAGATCCCGGACACGGAAGTTCAGCATGGTCTGCTGGGTCGCGGAGCCGAAGTACTCGGTGTCCGCGGGGAAGGCGGCGAACACCGTGGGACCCGCTTCCTGCCGCCAGAGACCGTACTGGTCGAAGTCCAGACCCAGGACGTCCCGGTACCAAGCGGTCAATGTCTCGGGGCCGGCCGATCGCACGAAGTGCCCGCCGATGCCTGTCACGCGTTCCATGAAGCCAGCATGGCATGACGGCAGGGCGGGGTACAGGGCGTGTTCGCCCTAGGTTGCCGGGTTCAATGGCCGAGGATCGCCTGAATCGCGTCGACACTGACTTGATAGGCCTCTGAACCCGGCCGGATGATGGCGAGATGGTCTCCCTCGACCTGAATCAGCCGGGCATCGGCACCTGCCGTCTGCGCTGCTGTGACGTATTGCTGGGACAGGGAGAAGGGAACGATCTTGTCCAGGCCGGAGTGCAGGGCGATGAGCGGCACGCTCAAGGGGAGGTTCTTCAGCGGGTCCGCCTGTTCGTACACCGCCGGGTTCTCCTCTGGCGTGGCGCCGAGGAAGTTCACGGTGGCGCCGTCGCCGATCCCCAGACGTGCGCTCTCCGTCAGGGCCAGGGGACCAGCCTGGCTGACCACCCCCGCCACCTCGACGTGTCCCGCAGCCCAGGCGGCCAGCTGTCCTCCCGCCGAGTGACCGAGAAGGACCACGGGGAGCCCGCTCACCGAGGTGCCCTCCAGGGCGCGGATCCCGGCGACGATGTCTTCGCCCGTCGCGGGCCAGCCGCCGTCGCCCTCGCTCTCGGAGTCACCGACACGGCGGTACTCCAGGTTGAACACGGCGAACCCGCGGGCCGCCAGGTCCTCCGATTCGTCCACGGTGTCCAGCGCGGTGTAACGCTCACGCCAGAAACCGCCATGGATCGCGACCACTACACCGCGCGGTTCCCCGGCGGGAAGGTACAGGTCTCCCCACTGGTCTTTTCCCGGTCCGTACTGGATTCTCTCCGGCATATCGGCTCCCTCTCGTGACGGTTCAGCGGACCGGACCCCGGCCGGGCCGCGCGTGATCGCGACGGCTTGGGGCAAGGGTAGGACCGGGGCTTGTCACAGGGCGAGTCGAACGGGGTCCGCGAACACCCGAAACGCGCAACAGCCCCGGAATCGCCGTGATTCCGGGGCCGTTGAAGGTAGGGGCACTGGGACTTGAACCCAGGACCAAGGGATTATGAGTCCCCTGCTCTAACCGGCTGAGCTATACCCCCTCGGGGCGCCGCCACAGAGTCGCAGACCCCGAAACGGCACCCGGACAGTCTACCCGGCAGCCGCCGTCGTACCTGTCACGGAGACGCGCCCCGAAGGGCGCACAGACTCAGACCTGGAGGTCCTCGTAAGCGGCACCGCGGTAGATGTCCTCGAAGGTCTGCAGCGTGTTCTCCAGGCTGTGCTTCTGGACCATCTCGTGGCTGGCGTCGCCCATGGCCTTGCGGGCCTCTTCCGGCTGGTCCAAGACCAGGCGGATCTTCTCCGTCAGGTCCACCACGTTGTTCGGCTCGAACAGGTAGCCGTTCACGCCGTCCTCGGCCAGGTGCGGCAGCGCCATGGCATTCGCCAGCACGACGGGCGTGGAGGCGCTCATGGCCTCGAGCGTCACCAGGGACTGGAGCTCGGCGGTGCCCGGCATGCAGAAGAGATCGGCGCGGATGTAGGCGCGGCGCAGCTCGTCGTCGGGCGCCAGTCCGAGGAACCGGACACGGTCCCCCAGGCCCAGCGAGGCCACGAGCTGCTCGAGCGCCGGACGGACCTCGCCGCCGCCCACGATCTCCAGGTGGACGTTCAGCTCCTTCGGGAGCCGGGCGACCGCCTTGATGAGGACGTCGATGTTCTTCTCTTCGGCCAGGCGGCCTGCGAACAGGATGGTGGGGTACGGGTTCTTCTCCACCACTTCGCCGGGCTGCAGCTCGTACGCCGGGGTGTCGATGCCGTTGGAGAGCGGCAGCACCTGACGCAGGAAGGCGTGCTGGTGCATGGCCTTGGCCGCGAGCGGCGTCGGGGTGGTGACCACATTGGCCTGCCCCATGACCTTGCCCATGTCCTTCCAGGAGATGCGCCCCACGATGTCCTTGAACCACTGCGGGAACGGCAGGAACGGGTTCAGATTCTCCGGCATGAAGTGGTTGGTGGCCACCACGCGGATGCCGCGCTTCACCGCCTCGTACAGCACGTGCTCGCCGATCATGTAGTGGCTCTGAATGTGGACCACATCCGGCTGCACCTTGTCGAAGAGGAGCGCGATCTCCTTCTTGATCTCCCAGGGGAAGGTGATGCGGAACGAGTCGTGCGTAGGAACCGCGTGGGAGCGGATCCGGTGCACCGTGCCCTCCGGACGGAATTCGGTGTAGCTCTTGCCCTTGTCCGCGCGAGCGGCCAGGACGTGCACCTGGTGCCCACGAGCGGTCATGCCCTTGGCCAGACGGTAGCCGAACTGCGCGGCCCCGTTCACATGCGGCGGATAGGTGTCCGCGGCGATCAGGATGGTCAGGGGCTTACTGCCGTCGGTGGACGTCATGGGTGAGGTTCTCCTGGCGTTGGTGGGTCGCGGGCTGTGGCCCTAAGCCGATTTACCGGCCGATTTCCGTGCAGCTTCCTTCTTGCGCTTGGTCACCTCGGGATGGTGACGGGACAAGGCGATCACCCCAACGATAGCAAGGCAGGCCGCCGCGATCATGGATATCCCGATGACCGGCTGCACATCGGGACGCAGCTCACCGAGAATGGTGACGCCGATCGCAATGCCCACGATGGGATCGATCACGGTCAGGCCGGCGATCACCAGGTCCGGCGGTCCCCCGGAGTACGCGCTCTGCACGAACCAGGACCCCAGGCCACCCGCGGCGGCGATGGCCACCACCGTGTACCACGGCACGTTGAGCAGGAACTGTCCGTTCGGATCCAGCAGATGGCGGCCGATGATGCGGGTCAGCACCGCCACGAAACCGAACAGCACGCCGGCGCCGAGAATGTAGACGAACGCGTTCAGCCGATGCCGGAATCCCACTGCCAGGGATCCGAACACTCCCACGGCCAGGACCAGCAGCAGCACGACCGCCAGTTCGTCCGACGCCGCCACATGGTGGTTCTCTTGCGTGGCGTTGACGGCCAGCAGGACGAACAGGGCGGAGCCGGTGACGCAGGCCGAGATGGCCACCACGGTGGCGCGGTTGATCTTGAGGCCCTGATCCTTGGAGTTGACGATCGTGGTGATGACCAGCGCGATCGCCCCGATCGGCTGGATCACCGTCAACGGCGCGGAGATCAAGGCGATGCAGTTCATGATCATGCCGCCGGCCAGCAGCGCCAGGCCCAGAAGCCAGCGGGGATTGCGCAGAAGCCGCACGAAACTGCTGGACCCGAGGGCCAGGCCACCGGTGTCGGCCTTGACCGCGCTTCCCTGGCGCTGGGCGCCGATCGCCAGGCAGAAGGCGCCCAGGATCGCCAGGATGACTGCGAACCAGATCACCGGCCCTCACCGTCCTTCTCCCCCGTCTCAGGGCGCCCGACGACGCCGCCGGACACACCGCCGTCGTCGTCAGGTGCCGTGGTGCCGGAGTCAGCCGCGTCCCGGTGGCCGGCGACGCGCGCCTCCCGCACGGGGCGGCCTTTGCGGATGATCGCCGAGAAGTAGCCGATGGCCGCGATCCAGTGACCCACCAGACCCAGACCGAGCAGGATCCACGCGGTGACCGCGAGCGCGGGCCCACCCGTGAGTTCGGAGAGGACCAGCAGCGGGGTGCCGACCAGGAGCAGCGCAGTCCGGACCTTGCCCACCACGCTGACGGGAAGGTCGGGGTGGCTGCGGAAGTACAGAAGGGACGCCGTGCCCAGAATCAGATCAGGAACCAGCAGCGCGGCCAGGTACCACCAGGCCACCACGCCAGCCAGCACCAGGGTCACGGCGACGGCGATCAGTGCCAGGCGGTCGGCGGCCGGGTCCAGGATCCGGCCCAGTCTCGAGGTCTGGTCGAAGCGGCGGGCCACATAACCGTCCACCCAGTCGGTGGAGCCCATGATGGCCAGGACCGCCACGGCCCAGCCGTATTCGTGGACTCCCAGGACCAGCCACATGAAGAGCGGCACACCCAGGAATCGCACCACCGTGAGGATGTTGGGCACCGTGAGGATGCGGTCATGGTCGACTTGCGGCACGCCAGGGCGTGCGCCAGCGCCGATGAGCTTCATCCTCCCCCTTCCTCAGTGCGAATCCGATGAACCAGCCCGGCCTCAGCCGGGAAGGCGTCAGGACTTGATGAGCTTGCGCAGGAGGACCACGAAGGCGGTTCCGGCGGCCACGGCCACGGCGATGGGCTTCCAGCGCTGGGCCAGCTCACCCGCGATTCCGCCGTTCTCCCCACTGGTGGCGCCGGCGAAGCGCTGCTGTGCGGACTCGCGGACCGACTCGGCCCGTTCCTTGACATCGGCCACCAGGCCCTGTGCCTGGGTCTTGACATCGAGCTGGGCGCCCAGGTCGTCGCGGATGCCGGTCAGGTGGGCACGGCGCTCGTCCAGCCGTGCCAGGATCTGCTGCTGGGTGGGGGCGGGACCCTCTTCCGCCAGCTTCTGCTTCGCCTTGGCCTCCGCTTCTTCGCGGGCCTTGGCCTTGGCTTCCGCCTTCGCCGCGGCGGCGGCCTTGGCGGCGGGCGACTCCGGATCGAGGATGCTGGCGTCGTAGGCGCTGCCTTCCTTGACGATCCCGAGATCGTGCTTGATGCCACGGATGGCCTCGGCCGGCATCAGCGGCATGGCGGACTTGAGCTTGAGGAACCCGAACAGCCCGCCGATCCCGGCGATGATCAGGAATGCGGCGGACACGATGAGAGCCGCGAGCCACGCCTGCATGATGGTGGCAAGCCCCATGATCGCGGCGACCACCAGTGCGATCACCAGCAGGCCCACGAACAGGAGGGCTGCGACGAAGCCGGCGGAGGCGATGCCTACCTTGACGCCCTTGTCCTTGAGCTCCAGCTGGGCCAGCGTGATCTCGTCCTGGATCTGGCGGGGCAGCAGCTGGGCCGCGCTCCTGGCCGTCGCCGGAAGCGCCTTGAGGCTTGTCTGGGGCCGTACGGTGCTCGCATGGCGTCCGCTCATCAGTTTCGCCTCACATCGACTCGACGGATAGAAAGGGCCGTGACCGTGATCACGGGGGCGGGATGCCGACCGCTGGAGGACGGCCCCGCCTTGGACAAAACTATCATTGCGCCACGGTGGCGGCAGTTCCGCCGTGGGCATGTTCATCTGCGTTCACCTGCGCCGCAGCCTTCCCTCACACCTTTCAGGCCCGCATCAGCCGCTTAAGATAGTGGGGGTGACCACCCCCACCCTTTCCCTTGGCTCCGCCATGTCCCGACGCCAGAAGATCACCTACGTCCTGATTCTCGGCGCCCTGACCGCGCTGGGTCCGTTCACCATCGATCTCTACCTTCCGGCCTTCCCCGCGATCGAACGGGACCTCGGCGTGAGCCAGGCGGCCGTGCAGCTGACGCTGACGGGCACCACCGTCGGATTCGCCCTGGGACAGCTGCTGGTGGGTCCCCTCAGTGACAAGGTGGGCCGGCGGGTCCCATTGCTCTGTGCCACCGCCCTCCACATCCTGGCTTCGGTCGGCGCATCCTTCTCCCACGACATCGTGCCGCTGGGCATCTTCCGCGTCCTCATGGGCATCGGCGCGGCCGGCGGAGGCGTGGTCTCCATGGCGATGGTCCGCGACCTCTTCGCCGGATACTCCATGGTGCGGATGTTCGCCGCCATGTCGCTGGTCAACGGACTGGCGCCCATCCTCGCGCCGGTGATCGGCTCGCAGCTGCTCCTGATCACCCCGTGGCCGGGCATCTTCGTTTTCCTGGCCGGTTACGGCGCCCTGGTGCTCCTGGGCTGTCTGTTCCTGGTGCGTGAAACACTGCCCGCGGAACGCCGTCGCGCGACCGGCACCAGCGTGCTGAGTCACTACCGCGTGCTGTTCACCGACCGGATCTTCGTGGGCGTGCTCATCATGGCCGGCATGAACTTCGCGGGCCTGTTCTCCTACCTCTCCGCTTCCCCGTTCCTGCTGGAGAAGATCTACGGCTTCACCCCGCAGCAGTACGGCTACCTCTTCGGCATCAACTCGCTGGGCATCGTGGCCGGCGTGCAGATCAGTTCGCGGCTCATCAAGAAGGTGGGGCCCCAGTGGATCCTGGCGTTCGCCACGGTGGGCCAGATCGTCTCCGCTCTGCTGATCATCGTGTCGGACGTCTCCCATGCGGGGCTGCTCGGCCTGGCGATCCCGCTGTGGTTCTACATCATGTGCACCGGTTTCTGCTTCCCGTGCGTCCAGGTGCTGGGGCTGGCCAGCCATGGCGACCGCGCCGGGACCGCGGCCTCGCTGCTGGGCGCCAGCACCTTCCTCACGGCGGGTCTCCTCTCCCCCGCGGTCGGGCTGCTCGGCACCGATTCGGCCGTGCCGATGGCCGCGATCATGATCGCCTGCATCGGCGTCGGCATTCTGAGTCTCTGGCTGGTCATCCGGCCCCGTTCGGTCCCGGCGATCGCCTAGGCTGGCCACATGACCGACGACGACGCACCCCGCCGGCGCCGCCCCTCCCCCTTGCGCGGGGCGAGGGAGCGTGCGCGGGCCTTGCGTGCGTCGGGAGCCCGGGTGGCGGCCCCCTGGCGTCGCGACCCCACCGACTCCACGGCCCGGAAGAAACCCCACCGCAACGGACGTGGCCTCTTCGTCGGCGCGGTGATCGGCGGCGCGCTGGGCTACTTCGCGGGCCGGGCGATCGGCCAGGGCGCCCTCGGGATCGTCTTCGGCGCGCTCATCGGCGCCGCGGTCCTCTACCGGCTCAACCCGGGCCCGCGGGGCGGGAACCGGAAGTGAACCCGCACGTGGACCGAGGGATGGACCCGAGCGTGGACCCCGGCGGACCGCCTCAGCCCTGACGCGCCGACGCCGTGGCAGGATGACGGCATGGCTCTTCCCACCCCCACGCTGGACACCGCACGGCTCCGTCTGCGGCCCGTCGCGGACACCGACGCGGACGACCTCTTCGCCCTGAACAGCGACGCCGAGGTGCTGCGCTACTGGGACTCCCCACCCTGGACGGACCGGTCCGCCGTCGAGCGCTTCCTCGCAGGATCGCGCCGCATGGCGGAGGACGGCACAGGTGCCCGCCTCGTGATCGAACGGGGCTCCGACCAGGCATTCCTCGGCTGGTGCACGTTCAACGGCTGGAATCCCACCTTCCGCAGCGCCTCCCTCGGCTACTGCTTGAGCCGCACCGCCTGGGGCCAGGGATACGCGACCGAGGCCGCCGGCGCTCTCCTGGGATGGGCGTTCGGGGCTCTGGACCTCAACCGCGTGCAGGCGGAGGCCGACACCCGGAACGGAGCCTCGGCCCGGGTGCTCGAAAAACTCGGGTTCGTCCGGGAGGGCACGCTGCGCGAGGACTGCATCGTCAACGGCGTCGTCTCCGACTCCTGGGTCTACGGGCTGCTGCGCCGCGACTGGGAGAAGCAACGCACCCTCGGGTGACCGCCGCCGTCCACGTGGGTCCTCAGCCCTCACCGCTTCCCACTGACGTCCCAGGGCAAAGAAAAACCCCGGGTCAGCGGCCGTTTTCAGGCCGCCCACCCGGGGCGAAAGCTCCTCCTGCTGGACTTGAACCAGCAACCCTTCGATTAACAGTCGAATGCTCTGCCAATTGAGCTAAGGAGGATCGAAGCGAGTAAGACGTTACCAGAGCTTCGGCCCGAACATGAAATCGGGAGCCCTCCACCACGTACTCACTCCCCCGCGGGGCCCTCACTCACAACACTGCACTTTCACCCACAGGAATCTCCGAGGCCCGCCGTGGCAACGTCAGGCGGGAGAAGAGCACCGCGGCGGCCAGGATGAAGATCACCCCGAGCAGATAGGGCGCCACATGCGCGATCCCGCTGTACAGCAGACCGGCGACGATCGGCGCGACCATCTGAATGGCGAACCCCACCGCCTGGAGCGCTCCGGCCACCCGGCCCTGTTCGTCGTCGCCCACTGAGCTGGAGATCAGCCCGTCCAAGGGCGCCTGCGTCAGGCCCTGGGAGGCGCCGAACATCAGCACGCCGACGATGAGCAGCCAAGGCTGCGCCAGCACCGAGGCGAGGATGACGAGGGACGCGCAGCCGACGGCCTGCCCCAGGATGCCGATCACGATGGTCTTCTTCTCGCCGATCCTGGGCAGCAGCACAGCCAGCAGTCCGCCCTGGACCGCGATGTCCAGGACGCCGATGACGGCAACCAGGAAACCGATCTGCGCCGCGCTCCAGCCGACCGAGTCGATGGCCAGCACGCTGAAGTTGTTCGTGAAGAACGCGAACGGGATCATCATCAGCGCGAACACCAGCAACAGTCCGCGCAGGCCGGGGCGGCGGAAGGCATCGGACATGACCTTCACGGGGTGCAGCTCCTCCAGGGTCAGCTTCGGCGAGCGGCTCTCCGGGGTCAGCGATTCGGGCAGCAGGAAGATCGAGAGGATCGCCACCAGCAGGGCGACGGCGGCCGTGGCGAAGACCGGCAGGCGGATGTCGATCGCGGAGAGCAGGCCGCCGAGGGCCGGGCCGATCATGAAGCCGACGCCGTTGAGCGCGCCGAGGAGCCCGAAGCGTTTGGCGCGGTCCTTCGCCGGGGTGATGTCCGCCGTGTAGGCGAACAGCGCGGGCATGTCACCCGCGGTGATGCCCTGGATGATGCGTCCGAGCAGGAGGATCCACAGGGCTCCCCCGAAGCCGAAGACCAGGTAACCGACCACCGCGCCGAGGGACGCGATGATGATGACCTGCCTGCGGCCCACCCGGTCCGAGAGCGCCCCGAGGAAGGGGGCTGCCAGGAAAGCGCACAGAGCGTTCACACCTTCAAGTACACCCACCCAGATGGCGAGGTTCGGATCGCCGTGCGGCAGATAGTCCTGCACGATGAACGGCATGACGGGCAGGACGACGGTGAAGCCGATGACGGAGAGCATGGTCAGCGTCACGAGCATGAACCAGGCGCGCCGCGACGCCTGCGGTGAGGGCGGGGGCGAGGCGGGGAGTGAGGATTCCGAGGGCATGAAGTCAGAGTAACACTGAAACTAGAGTCATTCTAGTTTTAGAGCAACTATGCTGTATTCATGGTCGGAACATCAGTCCCCGGACGCCGGGAACGCAAGAAGGCGGCAACCCGCAAAGCGATCTCAGACGCGGCACTCGAGCTCTTCCTGGACCGAGGCTTCGATTCCGTCACGATCAAAGAGGTGGCGGAACGGGCCGACGTCTCCCTCGCCACGGTCTACGCCCACTTCCCCCAGAAGGAAGCCCTGGTCTACGACGAGGACGACGAGATCCGGGACGCCCTGCTGGCCGCGGTCAGGAACCGGAAGCCGGGGATGACCATCTGCGCGGCGATCCACCAGTGGCTCCGCGAGGTCATGGAGGAACACGAGAAGTACGCGGCCCACGTGGCCGCCTTCGACGCGATGGTCCAGGCCGCGCCGTCGCTCCGGGAGTATGAGCGGTCCATGTGGATGCGGCACGAGAAGGCCCTGGTGCAGACCATCGCCGACGAGCTGGGCCGGCCCGCCGCCGATCCGTTCATCCAGGTGTTCTCCCACTACGCCCTGGAGACCTGGGCCTTCCTGGACCGCACGGACGACCCGGCGGCATCCCTCAAGGCGACGTTCGAGCTCCTGGAGCCGGGCTGGTCGGCTTTCGAAGAACGCGTGACAAGCGGCCGCTGAACCGGGCGGGTAGTCTGACGCCCATGACGGGACATGAGACGGACACCACGCACGAACCTACCCACCGGCCGAAAGGCGACGGGACCTTCGGCCCACTGCTGGTCGGCGTCGGGCTGCTGCTGGTGGCGATGGATGCTTTCGTGACCGGTGGATTCCGCGTCTCCATCCTCGGAGGGCTCCTGGTGGTCGTGGGCTGCACCGAACGCCTGGTCGGGGCTCTACGGGCCGCACAGGACGCGAGGAAGCCGTCGGAGGCTCCGGGGCAGAGGCCGGCGGACCGCTGAGGCGCCGGCCCCACCCGTGGTGCGGGCAAAGAAAAACCCCGGGTCAGCGGCCGTTTTCAGGCCGCCCACCCGGGGCGAAAGCTCCTCCTGCTGGACTTGAACCAGCAACCCTTCGATTAACAGTCGAATGCTCTGCCAATTGAGCTAAGGAGGATCGAAGCGAGTAAGACATTACCAGAGCCGGGGCCCGAACATGAAATCGGAACTCCTCATCCGACCGGACCGGCGCCGTACCTCAGGCGTTCTGGCGCAGTGACCGGCGCTGCATCTCCAGGGTGAGCAATTGCCGGTTCAGATCCTGGACGGTGGCCGCGTCGGCGTCGGCGCCCATGCGCTGCAACTGACCCAGCAGGTCGGCCTTCTGCCGCGTGATGCCGAGCTCGAACAGGCGGGCCAGGATGTCCCGGCAGGCCCGCAGCAGGGCGTCCTCGTCGGGCGCCGGGATCATCGCGACCGCCAGCTCCGACACCAGGCCCCGCAGCGGCTCCGGCACCTCTTCACGGACCGTCTCCACCCACGTCACCGGATCGGCGCCGCGTGCGGAGCCGACGGCCCGGATGGCCGTGTGGACGGCCTGGTAGGCGGGCACCACGAAATGAGCCTCGGAGAACATCCGCCAGTGACGCTCGTCCAGCACCTGGGGCTGCTGCAGGGCGACCTCCAGCGACTGACGCTCCATGGCCGCCGCCGGGTCCCGCGGATCCGGACGGCCGTACAGCGACGAACTCTCCGCCGGTTCCTGTGCCGCCGCTCCCCCGTGATCGGACGACGACGGCGCCGCCGAGGCCCGCCGCGCGGCCGTCTGCACCGCGCGGGACACCTCCTCCATGGACATGCCCAGCCAGCCGGCCAGTTCGCGGGTGTACGCGGGACGCAACGACCCGTCCCGGATCCGGGCCACGATCGGCGCGGCCTCCCGCAGGGCCTGGACCCGTCCCTCCACGGTGTTGAGATTGTGCTTCTTCAGGCCCACTCGGATGGCGAACTCGAACAGCGGCCTGCGGCTGTCGATGAGATCCTTCACAGCCTGGTCGCCCCGGTGCTGCCGGAGTTCACAGGGGTCCGCGCCGGACGGCTCGACCGCCACGTAGGTCTGCGCCACGAATCGCTGGTCCTCCTCGAAAGCGCGCAGGGCCGCCTTCTGGCCCGCGGCGTCGCCGTCGAAGGTGAAGACCACTTCGCCGCCCGTGCCGTCGTCCGAGAGGAGACGGCGGACGATCTTGATGTGGTCCCCGCCGAAGGCCGTGCCACAGGTCGCGACGGCGGTGGTGACACCCGCGAGGTGACAGGCCATGACGTCCGTGTAGCCCTCGACCACCACGAGCTGCCGACCGCGCACGATGTCCCGCTTGGCCTTGTCGATCCCGTACAGGACCTGGGATTTCTTGTAGAGCGGGGTCTCCGGGGTGTTGAGGTACTTGGGGCCCTTGTCGTCCTCGAAGAGCTTGCGCGCGCCGAAGCCGATGACGTCGCCCGTGATGTCCCGGATGGGCCAGATCAGGCGCCCCCGGAAGCGGTCGTACAGCCGTCCAGACCCTTCGCGGCCCGTGGAGAACATGCCGGTCTGCACCAGTTCGTCGTCGCGGAAGCCCTTGGTGCGCAGGTGGCCGAGCAGCCCGTCCCAGCCCTGCGGGGCGAACCCCACACCGAAGGACCCGGCGGCGGCGCGGTCGAAACCGCGTTCGGCGAGGAACCGTCGGCCCTCGATGGCGCCGGGCGTCAGGAGCTGGGCGGCGAAGAACTCCGCGGCGATCTTGTGGGCGTCCAGGAGCTTCTGGCGCTTGCCCACATCCTCGCGGCGCGGCCCGGTGCCGCCGTCCTCGTAACGGAGCTCGATGCCGACCTTGGCCGCGAGCTTCTCCACCGTCTCGCTGAAGGAGAGGTGGTCCATCTTCTGCACGAAGGAGATGACGTCGCCGCTCTCACCGCATCCGAAGCAGTGGTACGTGCCCACTTGAGGGCGGACGTGGAAGCTCGGGCTCCGCTCGTCATGGAAAGGACAGAGCCCCTTGAAAGAGCCGATGCCCGCGCTGCGGAGGGTGACGTACCCGTCCACCACCTCTTTGATGTCGGTGCGCTGGCGGACCGCCTCGATGTCTTCCCTTTTGATCAGTCCAGCCACGGTTCCATCCTAGTCCGGCTGGCAAGCCGGGATGGCCGCGGGGGGTGGGGCGGCCCGGGGACGGCCGCCCGCGGGATCACCAGAGCGACGGCAGGCTGCCCACCAGGCGTTCGTGCAGGCTCAGCGCCGATCCGTCCGTCAGCGACGCCACCTGGTCGATGACGACTCGGAAGCGCGCGTCGTCGCTGTCCGCGGCGCGCCAGTCGGCGGCGAACATGGGCTCCAGATGCTTGTCCCCCGTGGCGGTCAGCGCGCTCACGAGAGCCCGGAGCACCTCCTGCTGCCGCTCGTAGATCGGCTGACGGTGGTCCGTGGTCATGACGAACGTGGTGGCCAGGCCCTTCATGACGGCGATCTCCATGACCGTCTCCTCGGGCACCATCAGCTGTCCGTTGTACCGGGTCAGGGGGTCCGGGCCGTAGACGGACCGCGTGGCCTCGAGCGCGCTCTGGCAGAACCGTCCGATCAGCTGACTCGTCATGTTCTTCAGGGCGGCCATCGACTTCCGGCTGCCGTCGGCCTCCCGCACCCAGACGGCGGTCTTCTCGAGACGGCTCAGGGCTTCGTCCACCTCCGCCGGGTCGGCCTGCGGGAGGTACCACTGACGCGTGTACCCCACCACGCGGGCCCGATGATCGGGATTGTCCATCCAGCGCAGCTGGAAATGGCCCGCCACCACGGCGTCCTCCACGTCGTGCACGGAATAGGAGATGTCGTCGGCCAGGTCCATGACCTGCGCCTCGATGCAGGTCTGGCCCGCGGGGGCGTTGTCCCGCACCCAGTCGAAGATGGGGAGATCGTCCTCGTAGGCGCCGAATTTGCTGGTCCGCCGTCCGTTGATCACAGGAGCGTCCACGGCCTGCCAGGGGTACTTGCAGGAGGCGTCCAGGCTGGCGCGCGTCAGGTTCAGCCCGGCAGGCGTTCCGTCCGGCGCCACGACCTTCGGCTCCAGGCGGGTGAGCAGCCGAAGGGTCTGCGCGTTGCCTTCGAAGCCGCCGATGTCGTGGGCGATGTCGTTCAGGGCCGACTCGCCGTTGTGGCCGAACGGCGGGTGCCCCAGATCGTGCGAGAGGCAGGCGGTGTCCACCACGTCCGGATCGCAGCCCAGGGCCCGGCCGAGTTCACGGCCCACCTGGGCCACCTCCAGGCTGTGGGTCAGCCGGGTCCGCACGAAATCATCCGTGTCGGGGGCCACCACCTGGGTCTTCGCCCCGAGACGGCGCAGGGCGGAGGAATGGAGCACCCGGGCCCGGTCCCGTTCGAAATCGGAGCGGTAGGTGTTCTTGGCAGGCTCCGCGACCCAGCGTTCGGAAGCGTGGGCCGGGTACTGTGCGTCACTCACGCCCTCAGTCTAGTCAGAGCAGGGCCTTCTCCCCCGGCCTGTGACGCGGCAACGCGCGGATTTTCCGCGGACTTCACCTCTGAGCGGAACGGACCCGGGGTGCTCAGGTCCGGGCGAGCGTCCCGATGTCCTCCAGGAACGCCTCACGGACCTCTTCGCTGACCGTGGCGCGGGTGTCCGCGATGGTCTCCAGATAGTCCCGCGTGGTGGGACCGCGCCGCCCCGCGCCACCGGCGGACGTGGCGCCGGGCGTGGCGCCGCCGTCGTACACCGCCTTCTCCAGCGCACGCTGGGACGCGCTGCGCGCCGCGAACTCGATGTCCGCCGGGGAGAAGCCCTCGCTGCGGTCCACCACGGCCTGGACGTCCACCTCCGGCAGCACGCTGGACGGGATGAACCGCTGCCACATGGCGGTCCGGGCCTCTTCATCGGGAAGACCGATGGGGATCACGTAGTCGAAGCGGCCGTGCCTCAGGAAGGCGGAGTCGAGAGACCTGATGAAGTTCGTGGCGCACACCAGGAGACGGCCGGGCTGATCACGGAATGCCGGAATGATCTTGAGCAGTTCATTCGTCACCCCCTGCAAAGGCGACGGCGGCTCCCCCGAACGCTGCGCGGCGATCTCCTCCACCTCGTCGATGAACACCACGGCGTGCTCCAGCTCGGCGATCTCCAGGAACGTCTCCCGCAGGGCACCGGCCAGACCGGCCGGATCGGCGGCGAGCCGCGACGGGAACACCTCCACGAACGGCCACTCCAGCCGGGAGGCGATGGCCTTGGCGAAGGTGGTCTTGCCGGTTCCCGGCGGGCCGAAGAGCACGACGGCGCGCGGCGGCACCACGCCGAACTCCTCCGCCAGCTCGCCTTCCGCCAGCGGCAGCACCAGCCGCCGCTCCAGGAGCTGCTTCTCCCGGGTCATGCCCGCCACTTTCTCCCAGAGATCGCGGGGCAGGATCCGGCCGCCGAGCTGCTCCAGCGCCCCGAGTTCGGCCCGCTGGATGGGGATCCTCCGCTCGTAGTACCGCAGATCGGCTTTCACCTCGAAACCGCGATTGAGGAACGCCTCCACGCGCGTCTCCTGCGTGGGCATGAGGGCGGAGAGCTTATTCAGGCCGAGGGACGCCATGCGCTGTTCGACGGCGGCGAGCAGCGAGGTCCCGATGCCCTGTCCATGCCAGGAATCCAGTGTGGCCAGGAAGACGATCCAGCCCTGATCATGAGCCGCGCGCCCGACGGCGGCCCCCACCACCGTCTCGCCGTGCACTGCGACCACGGCATGGTCCTTCTCGCAGGACGCGAGCACCTCGGCGAGGTCGTAGACGGACTCGATGCCGGACGCCTTGAGGGACTCCCAGAGGTGCAGGATCCCCTCGACATCGGAGGCATGGAAATCACGGATCTTCCACGTGGTCATGGTCATCAGCTCCTTCGCCGGCGTCGTCGCCCGGGTGCCGACATCATGCCATGAGCCGCACCGGCGGAGCCAGGGTCGTTCGGCTAGATCAACCAACCGTTCTCCGAGGCGATCCGCGCCGCGTCGCTGCGGGTCCGGCCCCCGGTCTTCGCCATGGCCGACGACAGGTGATTCCGCACCGTCCCCTCCGACAGGAACACCTCGCGGGCGATGTCGGCCACCGTCCCGCCCCCGGCGGACACCCGGAGCACGTCGACCTCGCGGGCGGTCAGCGGGGACTCACCCGCCACGAGGGACTCCGCCGCCAGGGAAGGGTCGATCACCCGCAGTCCGGCGCGCACCTTGCGGACGGCCTCGGCGAGCTGCCGGGCCGGGGTGTCCTTGACGACGAATCCGGCGGCGCCGGCCTGCAGCGCACGGCGCACGTAACCGGGCCGGCCGAAGGTGGTCACCATGAGCACCCGGCAGCCCGGCACCTCCCTCCGCAGCCGCTCCGCCGTGGCCAGCCCGTCCAGGCCCGGCATCTGCACATCGAGGAGCGCGACGTCGGCGCTGTGCTCCCGCACGGCCACCAGCGCCGCTTCGCCGTCCTCCGCCTCGGCCACCACCTCGATGTCGTGTTCCAGTCCCAGGAGGGCGGCGAGCGCACCCCGCACGAGGGCCTGGTCGTCCGCGATCACCAGGCGGATCGCACCGTCCTGCGTCATCGTCTACATCACCACCGTGAGGCGGAATCCGCCCAGTTCCGAGGGACCCGTGCTGAGGGTCCCGCCCGCTTGCCTGACCCGTTCGGCCAGGCCGTCCAATCCCGTGCCCCGTCCACTCCACTGGCCGCTCCACGGTGAGGTTCCGGGCGCCGGCTCCGGTTCCGCGGAGCCCGCCGGGACCGCAGGGCGCCACGCGCCGTCGTCGTCCACCTGCACGCCGTCCGGGGAGAGGGTGATGCGGCAGCGCGCCGCCTGGGAGTGGCGGACCACATTGGTGACGCCCTCGCGCACCACCCAGCCGAAGAGCTCGCGGTGGGCGGCCGGCACCTGGTCCACCGAGCCCGGCAGTTCCGCGTCGATCCCGGCGGATGCGAGCGCGCCGCGCGCCTGGGCCAGCTCGGCCACGACGTTCACTCCCCGGTACCCGGCCACGGTGGCCCGCACATCGGCGAGGGCGCCGCGGGCCAGGTCCTCGATCTCCTCCAGTTCCCGGGCGGCACGGCCGGGGTCGGCGTCCAGGAGCCGGCCCGCCAGTTCGGCCTTCACGGCCACCACGGTCAGGGAGTGCCCCAGGATGTCATGCATGTCCCGTGCCATCCGGTCCCGCTCTGCGGCCACGGCAGCGACGGCCAGGTCCTTCCGGGTGGCCTCGAGCTGCTGACGGAGTTCGATCTGCCGGGCGAACGCCATCATCATGAAGCCGAGGGACAGGACGAGCGATGCCTGGAAGAACCCGGCCTCGGCCTGGCCGTTCAGCCCTTGGACCAGCAGCGAACCGACGGCCAGGCCTGCGATCATCAGGAACCTCCAGCGCACCGGCAACGGCATCATGGCCACGGCACACGCCAGGAAGGTCCAGGTCCACAGGGCGGCCAGCCCCAGAGCGACCGCCACCAGTCCGTTGCTGAGCAGCAGAGCGAGCACCACCAGGACGGCCGCTCTGACCCGGTCCTCGGTCGTCTTCCGGGACCAGGCGTACAGCGGTCCCACGGCATAGCAGGCGAAGAACAGCACCGTCAGCCCGGTGATCAGGATCTTGTCGCCGAAGGAGTGCGTGGGATCGGCCCAGACCGTGGTGTACGTGGGCCAGGTCCACAGGACCAGGGAGAACCCGGCGCCGATGAGCCAGTTCCGGGGCCCCGCCCCCGAACGCCAGGTCACCAGTCCGCCGGGCTTCCCCCGAGTCTTTTCCATGAGAACCAATCTAGGGCTCAGACGCGCTGGGTGTCTTTGCGGAAGGCCAGGGCCGCACCGGTCACGAAGACAGCGAGCCATACCACCGCGTTCAGGACCCAGAGCCAGTCCCAGTTCCCGGTCAGAGGGCTCCGGGCGATCTGCCCGATGCCGTACGCCGGGGTCCACTTGGCGATCCCCACGAACGTGTCCCCCATGATCTCCACCGGCATGAACAGCCCGCCGAGCATCGCCATGATGGCCAGCACCGGACCCAGGAGCTGCATGACGTTCTGGCTCGGCATGAGGTAGCCGACCATGAGGCCGAGAGCCGCGAAGACGAGCGAGCCCAGCCAGGCGGCCAGGCCGGCCACCACCAGGGTCCCGGCGTCCAGGTGCACGCCGAACAGGGATCCGATCACGAACTGCGCCACCACGGCGATCAGGCTCATGGCCAGAGCCGCCGCGGCCTTGACCATGATGTAGGCTCCGGGGCGCAGCGGCGTCAGACGGAGCTGCCGCGACCAGCCCTGTGCCCGTTCGACCGCCACCTGGGAGCCGGACGCCGTGGCCGAGGTCATCGCCGCGTACACGGTGAGGCTGATGAGGATGTACTCGCCGTAACTGTGCGTGCCGCCCGGGAGCATCTGGTTCTTGTTGGACAGACCGAAGATGGCGAAGAAGAGGGCCGGGATGGCGATGGTGAAGATTAGGGTCCGGCGGTTGCGCAGGAGCCGCTTGATCTCGATCCAGAGGAAGGTGCCGTTGATCCCGCCGGCGGCGGGCTTGCGGTCCACCAGCTGGATCTCCGCCAGAGGGTCTGCCGCGGTGCTGCTGGGAACGCTCATGCCTGGGCCTCGCTTCCGGTGTGGTGCTGGCCGACGACGGCGGGTTCGGCATCGTCGCTGGTGAGGGCCACGAAGGCGTCCTCGAGGTTGTTCGCGCTGACCTCGACGTCATGCGCGTCGGTCTCGGCCAGGAGGAAGCGGAGCACGGCGTCCGAATCCTGGGAGCGGATGGTGACCCGGGCGCCGTC
The DNA here is from genome assembly GCF_052114185.1 of Arthrobacter sp. RAF14. Classification (NCBI taxonomy): domain Bacteria; kingdom Bacillati; phylum Actinomycetota; class Actinomycetes; order Micrococcales; family Micrococcaceae; genus Arthrobacter; species Arthrobacter sp. RAF14. Next base: position 158,518 of record NZ_JBFREG010000002.1, read on the forward strand.
GTACTCCACGGAGTCCACCTGGGGCAGCCGGACCAGCCGCGGGTCCTCGTGACTCAGCGCCGCACGGATGGTGCGTCCGGCGGCCAGATTCTTGATCTCGGCGGCGGTGCCATCGGCGACCACACGGCCCTGACGGACCAGGACGATGCGGTCCGCGTAGGCGTCCGCCTCATCGAGGTAGTGGGTGGCGAACACCACCGTCCGGCCGCGCTGCGCGTCCTGCCGGATGGCGTGCCAGAACTCGCGGCGACCGGTCACGTCCATGCCGGTGGTCGGTTCGTCCAGGATCATGAGGCCGGGGTCGGAGACCAGCGCCATGGCGAAGCGCAGGCGCTGCTGCTGGCCTCCCGAGCACTTCTCCACCCGGCGGTCGGCGAGATCCGCGATCCCGGCACGCTCCAGGACCTCCGCCACGGGCCGGGCCGAGTCGAACATGGCGGCCGTGAGCTGGACGGTCTCCTTGACGGTGATGTCCCGGAGCAGACCACCGGTCTGCATGACCGCGGCGACCTGACCGCGGGCGATGGCCTGACGCGGTGTCCCGCCGTACACCTTGACGCTGCCCTTCGTCGGCTCAGAGAGCCCGAGGATCATGTCGATGGTGGTGGTCTTGCCGGCGCCGTTGGGACCCAGGAAGGCCACCACCTCGCCGGGCTTCACCTGGAGATCCAGGCCGCGGACGGCGTGCACCGTCCCGAAACTCTTGTGAAGGCCCTGGGCGTCCACAGCCAGTAACTGGCTCATCATGTCCTCGCATTCCGCGTCTGCCGGATGGATCCGAAGAGCGAGTGCTCTTCCTGAGATCCATTCGACCTCGGACCGGGTGCGAGGACCCCGGCCGTGCGTCACGACCGGGGCATGACATCCGTCATGGCCGCGGCGGCCCCGGCCGAGTGAGAACAGCGGTCAGCCGCCCGAGACGTCCAGCTCGGCGGCCTTGATGGTGGCGCGCTGCTCGTCGTTCAGGCTGCGGCTCTCCAGCCACTTGTCGGGAAGCGCGGTCCGCTTCGGGGTGCCGGCGCGGCCGCGGGGGCCCTCGGCGTCGACGCCCGGGTACGGGGATTCCAGGTCCAGCTGATCGAGCAGTTCGCGCAGCGTCGCCAGGTCCGGGACGGCAGCTAGCTTGGCGCGCAGGTCCCCGCCCACCACATAGCCCTTGAAGTACCAGGCCATGTGCTTGCGGATGTCCCGCAGTGCCTTGCCTTCCTCCCCGAAGGTGTCGATCAGCAGCTCGGCGTGCCGGTACACGGCTTCCGACACTTCCCGGAGCCCGGGGCGGATGCGGTCGTCGCGCCCGTCGAAGGCGGCCTGCAGGTCGCCGAAGAGCCACGGACGGCCCTGGCAGCCACGGCCGACCACCACGCCGTCGACGCCGGTCTGGCGCACCATGCGCTCGGCGTCCTCGGCACTCCAGATGTCGCCGTTGCCCAGCACGGGGATGTCCGGAAGGGCCTCGCGCAGACGGGCGATGGCGTCCCAGTCGGCCTTGCCGGAGTAGAACTGGCTCGCCGTGCGGCCGTGCAGCGCGACCGCCGCCACCCCGGCGTCGCGGGCGATGCGGCCGGCTTCCAGGTAGGTGAGGTGGTCCTCGTCGATGCCCTTGCGCATCTTGATGGTCAGCGGGATGCCGCCCTTGGAGGCCTCGCGCACGGCGGTCTGGACGATCGCGGTGAAGAGGTCGATCTTCCAGGGCAGCGCCGAGCCGCCGCCGCGGCGGGTGACCTTGGGGACGGGGCAGCCGAAGTTCAGATCGATGTGATCCGCCCGCCCCTCCTCGACCAGCATGCGGACGGCCGCGCCGACCGTGACCGGATCGACGCCGTACAGCTGCACGGAGCGGACCGACTCGTCGTCGTCATGCTCGATGATCCGCAGCGATTCGGGCGAGCGCTCCACGAGCGCCCGGGAGGTGACCATCTCCGCGACGTAGAGGCCGCCGCCGAACTCGCGGCAGAGGCGGCGGAAGGCCTTGTTGGTGATGCCGGCCATGGGTGCGAGCACCACCGGGGTGTCAACGGTGATGTCGCCGAGCGTGAGGGGTGGCAGCTCGATTCTGGTGGGAAGCGCTTCAAGGGTCACCCCACCATTGTCCCGCACCGGTCCCGCACCGGCGCAAATCGCGTGCGCGGCCCCTGGTCAGGGGACGGGTGTCAGAGTCCGGCGGACAGCCTGCGGAAGGCCTCGACCGCCAGCGACGACGCCGGGTGGCGTGGCTCGCCGTCGTCGCCGGGCGGGGCGGGGGTCACGCCCGCCGCCCAGGCTTCCAGCGCGACGCGGATGGCCGCCGTGGCGGCGGTGGCGTGGAGCCGGACCAGCAGGCAGTCCTCGGATCCGAGCCGTTCCGCCATGACGGCCAGCAGCTCATTCTCCGAGCGCGCGTTGACCACCGCCCAGACCCCTGCCAGCTCCGGGTCCTCCTCCGCGGCGATCAGGAGGTCACGGACGAGCTCCATCCCCTCCGCGGCCTCCCGGTCCTGCGGGTTGAGCACATGACGGATGGCCTGGGCCACGGCGTCCTTGCCGTCCGAGTCCGCGGGCGCCGAACGCAGGGCAGCCTGCCACTGTTCGGCCCCGATCTCCAGGAGGGGCGCGATGGCCTCCTCCTTGGTGCGGAAGTACCGGTAGAAGGTCCGCAGGGAGATGCCGGCGCGCGCCGCGATCTCTTCGGCCGTCGTGGCGACCACCCCCTGTGCGGTGAAGAGCTCGGCCGCCGCCGCGGCGAGCTCCATCCGTGTCTGGGCGCGACGACGCTCCCTCAGGCTGGGCTGTTCTGCTTCCACTCCGTGATGGTATCTCAACCGTCTTGACCATGACCTTTTTTGCCATCTTGGCACGCCGTGCCATTGAGCGTAGGCTGGAGGCATCGCCAGGGCCGAACGGCCCTGGCTTCCCAGGATCGGCCGGATCCCTCCCCCGGCCCCGTGGATCGAAAGGATCATCATGCTTCGCTATGCAGACCGCCGTACCCTCGTCACGGGCGGCGGCTCCGGGATCGGCCAGGCCACCGTGCTGCGCATCCTCTCCGAAGGGGGTTCCGTGGTGGCCGCCGATGTGAGCGAGGCCGGACTGGCCGACACCGTCACCCGGGCCGGCGCCGACGCCGAGCGCCTGAAGACCGTCGTCATGAACATCGCCGACGAGACCTCCGTGAAGGAGGGTGTCGCAGCCGCCCTCGGCTTCCTGGGCGGCCTGGACGCCCTGGTCAACGCGGCGGGCATCCTCCGCTCGTCTCACACCGAGCAGACGACGCTGGAGTCGTTCGAACAGGTCATCCGCATCAACCTGGTGGGGACGTTCCTGGTGATCCGTGAAGCGGTCCCGGCCCTGAAGGAGGGCAACGGCGCCGCCGTCGTGAACTTCAGCTCCACCTCGGCGGGCTTCGCGCACCCCTATATGGCGGCCTACGCGGCCAGCAAGGGCGGCGTGCAGTCCATGACCCACGCCCTGGCCGCCGAGTACGCCAAGGCCGGCATCCGTTTCACCGCGGTCCAGCCGGGCTCCATCTCCTCCGGCATGACCGACGGGAGCGGCCAGAGCCGCCAGAGCACCGGCCCCGGCCTGCCCGACGACGCCGACATGAGCCTGTTCCTGAAGCTCGCCCCCGCACTGGGTCAGGGCTTCGCGGGCCCCGAGACCGTGGCCGGCGTGGTCGCGATGCTCGCCAGTGAGGACGGAGCCTTCATCACCGGCACCGAGATCCGGATCGACGGCGGCACCCACTTCTAGGACCTCCCCCGGGTCGCACCACCTTGCGTGCTCAGTTGTTGCGGGTGTTTTCCGGAAACACCCGCAACAACTGAGCACGCAACGAACTCGCGGTGTGCTCCAGGGAGGTCAGCGGCCCAGTGCGCGCCGTTCCCTGCGTGTCAGGGGCTGCTCGGATTCCACGGCGTGCCGGTGCAGATTGGTGGCTTTGACCACGAGGACCGCCACGAGCGTGGTCAGCGGAATCGCCAGCACCAGCCCGATCGAGCCGATCAGGGTCCTCACCACTTCTTCCGCCAGTTCGGCACTGGTGAGGGTGTCCAGGAAGAGCCGCTCGTAGAGCATCACGATGATCAGGACCGGCAGGGCGGCGCCCGCGTAGGCGAAGGCGATCGTGTAGACCGTGGAGGCGATGTGGTCCCGCCCGATCCGCATGGCCGAGGCGAACAGCTTGGGCGCCGAGGTCTCCGGCGAGAATTCGTACAGCTCCCACACCGCGGAGGCCTGCGTGATGGTCACATCGTTGAGCGCGCCCAGGCTGGCCACGATCAGCCCGCAGAGCACGACGCTCGAGATCGAAATCGTCCCGCTCGTGTTGACCAGGGTGGATGCCTCGTGGCTGCCGATGCCGAGGAGCTTGGCCGCATCGGTGGCCCACATCGCCAGACCGGCCGTGACGAGCAGGCCGAAGATCGTCCCGAGGAGCGCCGTGGACGTCCGGGCCGAGAAGCCGTGCGCGAAGTACAGCACCGCGATCAGGATCGCCGTGGACGCGGTGAGCGCCAGGGGCATGGCCGGTTTGCCGTCCACGAGCCCGGGCAGCAGGAAGAACGCCAGCACCAGATAGGCCACTCCCAGGCCGAGCAGCGCCCGGAATCCCCGCCAGCGTGCCACCAGGATCACCACGGCGGCGTACAACACGGCGAGGATCGCGATGGGTGCGGACCGGACGAAGTCCACGAACACATAGGACGGCGAATGGCCGGCCGAGGCTCCCTGGACCTGCGAGAGGTTGAGGTACCGGATGCCGTCGCCCGGGTGCACGGAGTCCGAGGCGGACACCTCCGGGTTGAACACCACCTGGACGGGAGAGCCACCGGCGTCGGGCTGGGTGACGGCCCAGAAGCAGGACGTGAGCCTGCTGGCCCCTGGCGACGACTGGCCTGAGCCGCCCTGACCTGCACCCTCCTGGCCCGAACCCTGTTGCGCGTCCGGCGAGTTCCCGGAGCAGGACCCCTTGGTCACGCTCATGACCTTGCCCGTGTCGAAGCTGACGCCGGGCGCGGTCGAGTACGGCGAACTCAGACGCAGGTCCTCATGCTTGCCCGAAGGCCACAGGAGCACCATGCCCAGCACCGTCAGCAAGGTGACCGGCACCAGGATGGCGGCCAGGATCCACCCCGCCCGGCGCCTGGCCGCCGCCGCTTCCGCGGACGGCGGCGCGGCGTCGTCGTGCGAGTGGCCCCCGCCGTGTGAATGTCCGGCTCCCATGGGCCCGCTCCGCTCTGTCGGTTCCGCCGTTACTTGTCGCTGACCACCAGGACGTCGGCGCCCAGCTGCCGGGCCCCGCCCGTCTCCAGGAGGGGCTCGACGGCGGCACGCAAGGCTGTCATCGAATCGTCCACTTCCAGCAGCACAGGGTGCTGGTAGGCGATGAGGGAGAGCAGGTCGCGGACCGCCTCGGCGGCGTCCTCGGGTTCCAGCGCGGGATCGTGGCCCAGGAACACCTCGGTGGCGCCCTCCGGGATCTCCTCCCCCGTCACCGGCGCGGCGTAGCTGATGGCGAACGCGCGGATCTTCCCCTTGCGGGTGGGCGAGACCGTGCTGCCGAAGGCCGACTCCGGCTTGGCCCGGAGCACGATCGCGCCGTGGGCGCCGGAGAGGTCATCGAGGAAGAGCCGCTGGACCGTGCCCAGGGACAGCTCGCCCGGATCGTCCCAGGAGTGCACCTCCCGGTAGTACCGGCCCACCAGCTGGGTCAGTTCCACCGAGCCCGTGGCGAGGTCCATGATGACGTCGCTGCCGGCGTCCTCCCCCTCGCCGTCGAAGACCGGGAGCTTCAGAGCGCCGGCGGAGACCTCCACCAGACGTGAGCGCTGGATGGTCTCCAAGCCGGCGGACTCCACGAACGCGGCGCCGTCCGTGCCCGCGGCCACCTTGGACCGGAGCGCGCGGACACCCGACGGGGACAGCTCGGCCTCCCGGCGCAGCATCACGAGCAGGCTGGACCCGATGCCGTGGCCGCGATGATCGCGGGCCACTTCGATGTAGGACCAGAGCCGTTCGCTGTGCAGTGCGGTCTCGTAGACCACGCCCGCGGCCACGGGGATGGACACACCGTCCACCACGTCCTCGGCCACGATGCACTGCCGCCAGGGCTCACCGGGTGCGGTGTCCCCGTCGATGCTGCCCACGGACGGCGCGAAGGAGGCCCGGAACTGCCCCGCCGCGGGGGAATCGGGATCCCCCCACAGCTGGAGCAGTTCCAGGTCATCGCCTTCCCGCCAGGGACGGTACTGGATGGTCATGCTAGGCGCCCAGCAGCTTTCCGGCCAGGTAGGCCTCCAGCTGGTCCAGGGAGACACGCTCCTGGCTCATGGTGTCGCGTTCGCGGATGGTCACGGCGTTGTCCTCGAGCGTGTCGAAGTCCACGGTGATGCAGAACGGCGTGCCGATCTCGTCCTGGCGGCGGTAGCGGCGGCCGATGGCGCCGGCGTCGTCGAAGTCGATGTTCCAGTGCTTGCGCAGCTTGTCGCCCAGTTCGCGGGCCAGCGGGGAGAGCTGCTCGTTGCGGGACAGCGGCAGCACGGCGGCCTTGACCGGCGCCAGGCGCGGGTCCAGCTTCAGGACGGTGCGCTTGTCCACGCCGCCCTTCGAGTTGGGGGCCTCGTCCTCGGTGTACGCGTCGGCCAGGAACGCCATCATGGAACGGGTCAGGCCGAAGGACGGCTCGATCACGTACGGGACGTACCGCTCGCCAGAGGCCTGGTCGAAGTAGGAGAGGTCCTGCTTCGAGTGCTCGATGTGGTTCTTGAGGTCGAAGTCGGTGCGGTTCGCCACACCCATGAGCTCGCCCCAGCCGGAACCGGCGAAGCCGAACTTGTACTCGATGTCGATGGTGCGGTCCGAGTAGTGGGCGCGCTCGCCGTCCGGGACGTCGAAGCGGCGCATGTTCTCCGGGTTGATGCCCAGGTCCACGAACCAGTTCCAGCAGGCCTCGACCCACTCGTCGAACGCGGCGGGAGCCTCCGCCGGGGGCGTGAAGTACTCGATCTCCATCTGCTCGAACTCGCGGGTGCGGAAGATGAAGTTGCCGGGCGTGATCTCGTTGCGGAACGCCTTGCCCACCTGGCCGATGCCGAACGGCGGCTTCTTGCGGGCGGCGGTCACCACATTGGCGAAGTTCACGAAGATGCCCTGGGCCGTCTCCGGGCGCAGGTAGTGCTTGCCGGACTCATCGTCGATGGGGCCCAGGTAGGTCTTCATGAGGCCCGAGAAGTTCTGGGGCTCGGTCCACTCGCCGCGCGTGCCGCAATCCGGGCAGACGATGTCGCCCATGCCGTTCTCCGGGGCACGGCCCTTCTTCTCCTCGTACGCCTCCAGGAGGTGGTCCTGGCGGTGGCGCTTGTGGCAGGAGAGACACTCGACCAGCGGGTCGGTGAAGGTCGCGACGTGACCGGAGGCCTCCCACACCTTGGAGGGCAGGATCACCGAGGAGTCCAGGCCCACCATGTCGGCACGGCCGCGGACGAAGGTCTGCCACCACTGACGCTTGATGTTCTCCTTGAGCTCGGCGCCGAGGGGGCCGTAGTCCCATGCGGAGCGCGATCCACCGTAGATCTCACCGGCCTGGAAAACGAATCCGCGCCGCTTGGCGAGGGAGATGACCGAATCGAGGGTGGACTTTGCTGCCATATGAACAACTCCAGGGGAAGCGGGCCGCTGGGTGCGGTCCGGGTGCGGATACTGCGGTAGATGTCCTGAAAGAGGACACACGATCTAGCCTACCGGGAGCACCATGGTGGGGCTCAATGTCTCCAGCGAGGCCTGCGCCACAGGGATTCCGTCCGGGCCGGGGACGAACACGCTCAGCCGGTGCCCTCGTTCCGCCGCCACGCAGAGGCGCGGCGCGCCGTCGTCGTCCGTCGCCCAGGCGAGGTGGCGCGGCCAGGAGCCGCCGCAGGGAATGGTCCGGAGCAGTCGCTCCTCTCCGTCCCCACGCCCGACGACGGCGAGCGTGTCGCTCCCGCGCACCCCCACCACGAGCGCCCGCTCACCGGAGCCGGGGTGGGCCGTGATCTCACTCGGAAAGGCCGCCTCCTGGCCGGGAGCCAACGCCACGGGCGATCCGATCAGGGCCCAGGACCCGTCCGGGGTGCGCCGTGCCCGGTGCAGTGCGGCGTCGAGTTCACCGACGATCCAGAGGTCCACGGTTCCGTCCTCGCCCTGCGGCTCCAGCAGCAGATGCCGCGGCCCCGTGCCGGGCGGGAGGTCGAGACCGCCCACGAGGTCCGGCACACCGTCGTCCTCGCCCAGCAAGTACTCGTCCACCCGGTCCCGGCCCAGATCCGCCACGACGAAGCGGTCCTCCCCCAGGGCGAGGGTCGAATGGGCGTGCGGGCCCTCCTGCCGGTCCGTCACCGGCCCGTTCCCCTCCTGTCCCACGGTCCAGAGCGGTTCCGCGCCCCACGGCCGGTCGAGCGGAAGGCCGGACACGGTCCCCGAACCGTAGTTGGACACCAGGAGGAGCCCTCCGACCGCGCCGAGGTGGCACGGGAACGACCCGCCGCTGCTCACCCGGGCCATCACCGCGAGCGTGTCGGGATCCAGCTCCACCACCTGGCCGGCGTCGAGCTCCTCCACCGCGAAAAGGCGGCCTTCAGACCCTCCGTCCAGCGAGGACCCGCCGTTCAGGAAGGAGCGGCGCAGGAAGGAGCGGTGCAGGAACGACGGGTTGCGCACGCCCGCACTGGTGGCGTGCACGGTCAGCTCGCCCGCCACCGGATCCACCGACACCCGCTGCACGCCGGGGCCCTGTCCGGAACCGTCCTCGGTGTAGCTGCCCAGATAGAGCTGGATGTTCATCGTTCCTCCGTGGGGTAAGGCATCATGGGGATATGACTTCTCCTGAACCGGCCGGCATGGACACCATCGAGATCCGGGATTCCATGATCCGTCTGGGACAGCTCCTCAAGCTGGCCTCCCTCGCCGATGACGGCGTGGAGGCCACCGAGCTGATCAAGAACGGGCTGGTCAAGGTCAATGGCGACATCGAGGACCGCCGGGGCCGTCAGCTGACGGCGGGCGATGTGGTGACCGTCAACGGCCAGAGCGTGCGCATCACCGCTGCGGGCTGAGGACCTCGAAGCCGAGGAATTCGGCGACGTGCCCCACTTCCTGAGGGCTGATGCCATGCCACACGCCGCTGTACTGCACCTTGGTGGCGCGGGCCTTGCCCAGCAGCCAGGCCGCGGTGAAGTCCACCTTGTCGCGGGTGATCACCGGGTCCTGTGGATCACGGCCCCAGAAGAACGGCGTGGCGCCGTCCAGCTCCGCGTCCCGGAACCATTCGGAGCCGCCTTCCACGGCGAACCCTGACAGTCCCACGATCGCCGCGAAGTCCTGCGGACGGCGCCGCCACATGCTGGTGGCCATCGCCATTCCCATGGAGAAGCCGAGCAGGCTCACAGAGCTGAAGTCCTCCTGGACCCCGTCCAGCCAGTCGAGGACGTACTCCGTCGCGGCTTTGACGGCGTCGAAGGAGTAGTCCAGGGAGCCGGTGAGCGGGAACCAGGTGAAGCCCGGACCCATGGCGAGCGGCGCGCGCACGCTCGCGACCACGAACTCCTCGGGGAGCTGATCCGCCAGGCCGAACAGATCGGCCTCATTCGCGCCGTAACCGTGCAGGAGCACCAGCAGGGGCCTGCCATGCCGCTGCTCTTCGGGGACTGACCAGAGGACGGTGGGCTCGGGGAAGGCGGGAGCGTCAGAAGTCATGGCTCGTATTCTGCCATCACAAACCGAACGGTCCCGCCGAAGAGGCGAGCGCCAGAACCAGGCCACCCGGAAGCTACGGTGGCGTAACCGGGCGGCCCAGGGGCATGATGGGAAGAATGAGCGACACCTCTCAGTTTTCATCCTCGCAGGCTCCCGAGCAGGGCGACCCCGGTCATCCGTGGACGCGGTACGTCGCCCTCGGCGATTCGTTCACGGAGGGGATCGGCGATCCCGAGCCTGCCAGTCCCGGCGGTCACCGTGGCTGGGCCGACCGCGTGGCGGAGGAACTGAGCGCCGGCCACCCCGACTTCGCCTACGCGAACCTCGCCATCCGGGGCCGTCTGCTGCAGCAGATCATCGACGAGCAGGTGGACCCCTGCCTGGACCTCAAACCGGACCTGATCACCATCTCCGCAGGCGGCAACGACCTGATCCGGCCGGGCGGCGATCCCGACGCCCTCGCCAACACGCTGGATGCCGCCGTCGAACGTCTGGCCTCCGACGGCGCCACGGTGGTCCTCTTCAACGGCCCGGACACGGTGTCCACGGTGCTCAGCCCGCTCCGCGGCAAAGTGGCCATCTACAACGAGAACCTGCGGACGGTGGCCGCGCGGCACGACGCCGTGATCGCGGACATGTGGTCCCTGCGCCAGCTGGCCGGCTGGCAGTACTGGGATCAGGACAGGCTGCACTTCTCGCCGCTCGGCCACCACACCATCGCCACCATGGTCCTGGACGCGCTGAACGTCCGGCACAATCTGGAACCGCTCTCCCCCAAGCCGCTGCCGGAGAAGACCTGGCGCACCGCCCGCACGGAGGACTTCCTCTGGGCCCGGGAGCACCTGTTCCCGTGGGTTCTGCGCCGTCTGCGCCACCAGTCCTCCGGCGACGGCATCCAGCCGAAGCGCCCCGTCCCCGGGCCGGTGTTCCTCCCGGGTCAGGAGCTCTGACTCAGGAGTTCTCCGCCGGCGCCGGTTTCCGGAACGCGTTCCTCATGTGATCGCTCGTGAGGAAGTCCCCGATGCCGATCATGATCAGGCTGAACACGATCTGCTCGGTCACCATCCAGAGCGGGTACAGCCCGGGAATGGCGGCCATGACCAGCGTGACCACGGGGAAGATCTGCGCGAAGAGCCGGAGCCGCTGGTACGCCCAGTACCAGCCCTTGGTCGCGCGCCACGCGAAATAGAACAGGGTGGCCGTCATGGCCAGCACCACCACGGTGCGCATCCACACGGCGAACGGCACGGGCTCGCCGCTGCTCGCCAGCACGAGTGCGACGACGACGGCCCCCACCCCCAGGACGAGCTCGACCACCAGGAGCCACAGCACCCAGGTGAAGGCGCGGCGCGTCTTCGGATGGAGCCGCTGATGCTCCTCGATGAGGACGCCTGCCTGGCGTCCTCCGGCGATGCGGTCCAGGCGGAGCAGAAGTGGTTCCAGAGCCATGTTCGGAGCCTACACCGGGCGACTCACCGCCCTCGGACGGTCTCCGTCCGAGACGAGCCTGCCCCTGTGCACGACGAACCTGCCCCTGTGCCCTCAGCCGATCCATCATCGCTGAGTCCGCTATCCAGGTGGTGAATCCGCTACCAGATGTAGCGGGTCGTCCCCAGGAGCGCGCCCAACTGGCCGGCCTCGGTGAGGAACCCGTCGTGCCCGATCTCCGAGGCGATCCGGTGCACCGCGACGTCGCCGGGCAGGGCTGCGGCGAGGGCCTCGGATTGGGACGGAAGATACAGCCGGTCCGACTCGACCGCAGCCACGAAGAACTCGACCGGGCTGTCCGCGAGGGCGGCCTCCACTCCCCCGCGGCCCCGGCCGACGTCGTGGCTCATGAGCGCCTCCGTCAGGGCGATGTAGCTGTTGGCGTCGAAGCGGCGGACCAGCTTGGAGCCCTGGTGGTCCAGGTAACTCTCCACCTGGTACCGGCCCCGCTCGGCGAGGGCCGACGCGCTGAGCGGCTCCTCGCCGTCCTGCGGTTTCCGGCTGAACCGGGCTTCCAGCTCCGCCTCACTGCGGTAGGAGATGTGCGCGATCCTGCGGGCCAGGGCCAGTCCGGCCTCCGGGGCCGGACCGCCGTAGTAGTCGCCGTCCCGGAAAGCCGGGTCCTGGCGGATGGCGAGGGTCTGGGCCTGGGCCAGCGCGATCTGCTCGGCCGTGCTGTGGGCGCCGACGGCGATCACGGCGCACTTGCGGACCCGGTCCGGGAATCCCGCAGCCCATTCCAGGGCCCGGGCGCCGCCCATGGAACCGCCGACCACCGCGAACCACTGACGGATCCCCAGCCGGTCTGCCAGCCGGGCCTCGGCCGCCGCGGCGTCGCGGAGCGTGATGAAGGGGAATCGCGAGCCCCACGGCTTGCCGTCCGGCGCGGGGCTCGACGGCCCGGTGCTCCCATTGCAGCCGCCGATGATGTTCACGGACACCACGAAGAACCGGTCCGTGTCGATAGCACGGCCCGGTCCCACCAGTCCGTCCCACCACCCTTCCTCGTCCGAATCGCCCTGCGCCACGTGGGCGCTTCCCGTGAGCGCATGCTGGATGAGGACGGCATTGCCGGCGTCCGGCGCCAGGGTTCCCCACGTCTCGTAGGCGAGAGTGACCTCCGGCAGCTTGCCACCGGCTTCGAGCTCCAGCGGCCCGACGACGGCGGTGCGCTGCACGCCGTGGCGTGCGCCGGCGTCGCGGTCCGGCTCATGGGCGGGGGCCTCCCGCACGGTGGACAGAGGACGGGATGCAGCGATGGTCATGGGGCCTCGTTTCCTGACGCTTGCCCGCACCGTCTGGTGCCGGGCCGAGTCTTCACCCGGGGCACCCCGCCGCAGGAGGAGGGTTGCCGGCCAGCGAACCGGGGTTTGGCACTGGCACTCGTGACTCTGGGACCAGTCTAAATGATGCGCTGGGACCGTTTCTGAAGATGACGTCTCATGAGACGGTTCCCCGCGATTTATGTTCGCCGGGAGGGCGCAGGAGGCCGCGCATTCCGAAGAATACGCGGCCCTGCAGATGTCCCGAGGGACTCAGACGGCAGCCTTGGCCGCCCGGAAGCCGGCGTCCAGGTCCGCCAGGATGTCATCGATGTGCTCGATGCCCACCGCGAGCCGGACCAGGCCCGGGGTGACGCCCGCGGCGCGCTGGCGCTCCTCGCTCAGCTGGGCGTGGGTGGTGGAGGCGGGGTGGATGACCAGGGAGCGCACGTCGCCCAGGTTGGCCACGTGGGAGTGGAGTTCCAGGGCGTCCACGAAGGCCTTGCCGGCCTCCAGCCCACCGGCGATCTCGAACGCCACCACGGCGCCGATGCCGTTCGGGCCATACTTGCGCCCCCGCTCGAACCACGGGCTGCTCGGCAGTCCCGCATAGGCGACGCGCTCGACGTCGTCGCGGGCCTCCAGGAATTCGGCCACCTTGAGCGCGTTCTCCACATGCCGCTCCACGCGCAGGCTGAGAGTCTCCAGACCCTGGGCGATGAGGAAGGCGTTGAACGGACTGACGGCGGATCCGAGGTCACGCAGCAGCTGCACACGCGCCTTGAGGATGTAGCTGAGGTTGGCGCCCAGAGCGCCGTCGGCGCCGAGATCCCGGGCGTAGACGAGGCCGTTGTAGCTTTCGTCCGGGGTGTTGAAGCCCGGGAACTTCTCCGGGTCCGCTCCGAAGTCGAACTTGCCGGAGTCGACGATCACGCCGGCGATCGCCGCTCCGTGGCCGCCCAGGTACTTGGTGGCGGAGTGCACCACGATGTCGGCGCCCCATTCGAGCGGCCGGATGAGGTACGGGGTGGCGAGGGTGTTGTCCACGATCAGCGGGACACCGGATTCGTGGGCCACGGAGGCGACGCCCTCGATGTCCAGGACGTCCTGCCGCGGGTTGGAGACCACCTCGGCGAAGAACAGCTTGGTGTTCGGCTGCACCGCGGCGCGCCAGTGGTCCAGGTTGTCCGGGTCCTCGACGAACGTGACCTGGATGCCGAACTTCTTCAGGGTGTTGGCCAGGAGGTTGTACGTGCCGCCGTACAGGCTGGGGCTGGCCACCACATGGTCGCCGGCCTCCGCGATGTTGAGGATCGCGAACGTCTCCGCGGCCTGACCCGAGCTGAGCAGCAGGGCGGCCAGGCCACCTTCGAGGCTGGCGATGCGCTGCTCCACGGCATCCTGGGTGGGATTTCCGATCCTGGTGTAGATGGGGGCCAGCTCCGCGAGCGCGAAGCGGTTGGCCGCACTCTCGGCACTCGGGAACACGAAGGACGTGGTCTGGTAGATCGGCAGGGCCCGTGCGCCCGTGGCGGCGTCCGGCTCCTGACCGACATGGATCTGGCGGGTTTCGAAGGACCAGTTGTTGGTCATGGCATTCCTTAGATTTCAAGGGCCAGGAACGGTCTCCCCCACCATCGCCGGCGTCAGCCTTCCCGGAAGGGAGGTAGACGGCGCCCACGGCCCGCGCTTGCGTGCCGGCGTGCATGCCGACCCGCCCGGTCTTCACCCGGGGCACCCCGCCGCGGACGGAGGGTTGCCGGCCAGCAAGCCGGGGCTCAGTGCTGGCACTCATGACCTGAGAATCAGGGTAAAGGGCCGGGAGCGGCGCGGGAAAGGCGTGCGTCACAGTACGTCCCGGAGCACGCTTCCCTCCGCCGGGATCCCCGCGAATGGGGAGGTCTGCCCATTCCCCTCCGCGGACCTGTGAGGTTGACTCTGAACCATCACTCACCTGCATCACCGAGGAGTTTCATCATGAGCACTCAGACAGACCACACACCACGTTTCGGCCGCCGCTTGCTGGCCGCTGTCACCACCGCCGGCCTCGCCGTCGCGGGCCTGCTGGCCTCGAGCGCTCCGGCATCCGCCGGACCGCTCGAACAGCACGGGCAGATCGTGAAACAGTGCGCGGGGATCAAGAAGAACACCTACGCGGTTCCGGGTACGACGGCGACGATTCAGTACTGGTACTCGAGCAACAACGGCGGCACGGCGTGCGCCATGCTGTACGACAACAAGGCCGGCAGCAGCAATCTGGGCCTCAACATCGCCACCAGCTCGGTGTACTCCTACGACCACGGGATCTACGAGTACTACGCCGGAGGAGTCCAGCTGACGAACATGAGAGGCAAGTGCGTCGGCATCGCCGCGAATGTGTACAACCGGGCGGGCGACCGGGTGCTCGGCTACCGCCACGTCACGGTCTGCAACTGAGCCGATGACTCTGCCGTGGCCAGAGCCGCGGCAGGTGCGTCGCCTCACCGCTGCGGCCCCTGGTCGCCCCTTCCGGCCATGCCCACCCAAGCCCGGAACCCGGGAAATCCGCACGGACTCCCGGAAAACCACTGCCGCCGAGTGACTTAGGTAACCCTAAGCTGAGTGCCTTGTCACAAAGTGCAAGGATGATGCCATGCGCATGGATCACGTTTCTTACGCTTGTGAACGCGATGGCCTACAGGCCACGGCGGAGCGCATTTCTGCCGCTCTTGGACTGCACGCGGTGCGCGGTGGGGTACACCCCCGTTTCGGCACCCGCAACATGATCTTCCCCCTGGCCGACCACAAATACCTTGAGGTCGTGGAAGTCCTGGACCACCCCGCATCGGACAAGGCGCCCTTCGGCCAAGCCGTCCGTGCGCGCTCCGCGATGGGCGGTGGGTGGATGGGCTGGTGCGTCGCCGTGGACGACCTGGCCCCCTTTGAATCACGTCTGGGCCGCGAAGCCGTCCCCGGGAACCGGAAGTTCCCCGACGGCCGCGAGCTCATCTGGAAGCAGATCGGCATCCTGGGTCTCCTCGCGGACCCGCAGGTGCCGTACATGCTCAAGTGGGAGGGTGACTCCACCCTCCATCCGTCGCTCGTGTACCCGAGTGACGTCCGGGTCTCCAGCCTCACCATCGCCGGTTCCGCGGAGCGCGTGACCGAATGGCTCGGCGAGGAAGTGGAGAACCCGCTGGAGGACGTCGCCGTGGAGTGGATCGCTCCGCACGGCACCCCCGGCATCATGTCCGTCACCTTCGAAACGGCCAAGGGTTCAGTGACCCTCTGAGTCCCACCGGCTCAGTCCGGGTTCAGGCCGCCGCTTCCGAATCTCTCGGAAGCGGCGGCCTCTTTCGTCTGACCCCCTGGTGCGGGCTGTCCATGCCGGGAGCCTTAACGTCACCACTCGCATCAGTACCATGGGTCCACAGGCGACGGTGCCATTTCCCGTACGGTCCGAACCGGCCGTGCCGGACAGCGGTGCCGCCGTGGACCCCGCCACCCCGCTCCGACGGGTGTGGCGTCATAGCCCAGAGGGAGGGCCATGAAGAAGAAATCACTCGCAGCCTTGCTCACCGCGCTGACCGTACTGGTCACGGCGTGCACCCCCGACGGCGGGAAGCCCGGACCGGCCCAGCCGTCTCCGACGCAGCGGTCCGTGCCGGCAGGGAACCCGGACCGTGATCAGGCCGAGGTGCGCCGCCGGCTGGCCGCCGTCGACCCGTGCGCCTTGCTCGACCCGCGCATCACCGCCGGTTTCGGCCTGCGGCCCCAGCTCGTCAGTTCCACCCCGTCCGACTGCCGGGTCCAGGACGACGGGGTGCAGGCCGTGATCTATCGGAACAGCAGCGCGTCCCAGCGGCATTGGCAGGACCGGGTCGAACTCGGCGGTGTGGTGGCGTACCGTTCCAGCCGGTCGACCGGTCGTTGCACGATCAGCCTGCCCGTCGATTTCGAGCACGCCATCACCCTGGCCCAGGACTCGCTGTCCGCCTACGACTGCACCCAGCCCGAGGCCTATGCCAAGTCCATCGCGCCGCGCCTGCGGGATGACCCGGCGTCGTTCGCCCGGAAGGATTCTCGCCCCGGCGTCGCCGTATGCGACGTGCTGGCCACGGCGCTCGGCGAACTGCCTCCGGGCGAGTCCGTGGCGCCCCGCAAGACCTTCGACAGCAACCTGAGTGAATGCGGTGTGTGGCGGGACGCCGCAGCTTCCCTCGGTGCGCCGGTCTACACCAGGAAGGCCCTCACCCTCGCTTACCGGCAGCCGCTGGCGCAGATGCGCACAGGCGGCGGATGGCAGGACGACGAGGTGCGGAAAATCGCCGGGACCGACGTCCTCTTCTGGAAGGACTCCGGGGCCGGATGCACGCTGCTCTGGGACGCCTGGCCGGAACAGACTCCCGTGGCTGACCGCGTGGTCCAGGCACAGGCCGAGGCCGCGGACTGCGACGGCGCTGTCTCGCTGGCGGAGAAGCTCATTCCCGCGCTCGCCAAAGCCACGCCGCAGGCTCCCGGCAAGTCCTCACTCGTGTACGCCGCGTCGGAGCCGGACGTCGCCGGCCTCGGCGCCTGCGCCCACGTGCAGGACCAGGATCTCCGGAAGTGCGCTCCCGCCACGGACGCCGCGGCGCCATCCGATCAGCGCCAGACCGTGGCTCACGGCGCCGCGGATGCGAACACCCTGTGCACCGCCGCGGCTCCCACGGTCCGCAAGCTCGCGGGATCGGGTCTGGAACCCGTCACGGTCGTCCCCCAGGGGTCCGGCGGGCTCAACGCCAGTGTGCTCCCTGTGCTGTGCGAATTCGTGGAACCGACTCACAGCCTGGTCGTCCGGGTCGGAGCGGTGGCCGCGCTACCCCTGAACAGCAAGCTGCTACTCACCGAAACCCGTTACGCCAAGGACACCGAACTCGCCGGGCATGCCGCGAAGACGACCAGCGGGGAAGCACTCCGGGGCGCTCCTGACACCCGGCGGACGGCCTTGGTCGCGGACACCACGGCGGACAAACCGGGCCTGCTCCTGATCGAGATGTCCGCCTTCCCGGACCGCGGCCAAAGCACCGGCACCGGCACCGGCACCACCTCACCGGCAGTGAGTGAACGGCTCAACGGCTTCGACGACCTGGCCACCACCCTGACCCGGGAGCTGCTGGGAGCGCGCTGACGGCGGCCACCCGGCATCGCGGTCGGACTGCGATGGCCGAGCAGGGCGGGGCGGCCGGGCAGGGCTCAGCCCAGCCCGATCGCCTTGCCGAACAGGTCGTAGCCCACGAACGCGCCCACATCCAGCAGGGCATGAGCCACCACGAGCGGCATCACCCGCCGCCACCTCAAGTACACCCAGCCGAACACGAGCCCCATCACCACGTTCCCCAGGAACGGCCCGAAACCCTGATACAGGTGGTAGCTGCCCCGCAGCAGGGAACTCGCCAGGACGATCCACCACGGCGACAGTCCCAGCTGACCCAGTCGACGGAACAGGTAGCCGACCACCAGGGTCTCCTCCAGGACGCCGTGCCGGATCCCGGAGAGCACCAGGACCGGCACCGTCCACCAGTGGGCGTCGAGCGCGGCCGGGATGATCGCCGTCGTGATGCCGAGCGCCCTGCCCACCGCATACAGGCCCAGGGTCCCGGCTCCCAGGGCGAAGGCGAGCCCGAGGCCCGTCCCGCCGTCGCGCACCGGACGCGCCAGATCGAAACCCATCCCGCGCCACGGCTTCCGCCCGGCTTCACCGTGCCAGGGCAGGAAGGTGGCGAGCAGGTAGAAGGCGAGCAGGACGGGCACCAGGGAGAACACGATGTCCAGGAGCTGGTACAGCAGGTCGAAAAGCTCCCGCTGATTCCGGGAGGGGTTCAGGGTGGACGTCGCAGAGGAGAGCGGGCCACGGCTGAGCTTGTCGGCCAGCTGCACCACCGAGTACACCGCGGACTGCCCCAGGGACAGCGCCAGCACCAGTGTGATCTCCCACCGGAGCCGCCGGCGTCGCGCGCCATCGGCCAGGGGTTCCCCATCCAGGGACGACGACGGCGCGGGCGGCTTCAGGCGTGGCATGTCACCACTGTAGTGACGCGCCGTGGACACGCGCACCCTTCGCCGGTCCCCGGGCTCCGGCATCCCCGGGGTGCGCCTAAGCTGGGCCTATGAGTGCGCCGCAGCAAATCATCATGATCCGGCACGGGCAGTCGGCGGCCAATGTGGACACCGGGATCTACAACCGGGTCCCGGACTACCGGATCCCGCTCACCGAGCTCGGAGTGGAGCAGGCCCGCCAGGCGGGTGAGAAGATCCGCCGCCAGCTGGACGGCCAGCAGGTCTGTGTCTATGTCTCCCCGTATCTGAGGGCGTACCAGACGCTGGAGGCCCTGGGGCTGGAGGACCTGACGGAGCGGGTGATCGAAGAGCCGCGGCTCCGGGAACAGGACTGGGCCAACTTCCAGATCGCCGGGGACATCGCGGACCAGAAGGAACTCCGGAACGCCTACGGGCACTTCTTCTACCGGTTCCGCGAGGGCGAGTCCGGCTCGGATGTCTACGACCGCATCTCCAGCTTCATGGAGACCCTGTACCGCCACTGGTCCAAGCCCAGCTACGCCCCGAACGCCCTGCTGGTGACGCACGGCCTGACCATGCGGCTGTTCTGCATGCGCTGGTTCCACTGGTCAGTGGAGTACTTCGAGTCCCTCAACAATCCGGGCAACGCGGAGATCCGCACGCTCATCCGCGAGGACCACGGCAAGTACCGCCTGGACACGCCGTTCAGCCAGTGGACACAGTGCGGCGAGGCGGCCACCGTGCTGGACGCGCCGCCCCTGCATTTCTGAGGCCGGACGCCGCGCCGCGGCGCGCTCCGGTCCCGGCGCACCAGTCCAGGTGCGCCTGTCCAGGCGCAACAGTCCTAGTGCGCCGAGTCCTCCTCGGGCGCGACCGGGGCGGCGTGGCGGTGGTCCGCGACACCCTCCCGGGCCACGAGCACCTTGGTGCCACGGTCCTGGAACGCCTTGAGGTCCTTGGCGGAGATCCCCTCGTCCGTGATGAGGTTGCGCATCTGGAAGCCGTGCATGGTGGCGAAGGCCCGCTTGCCGATCTTGGAGGAGTCGGCCAGGATGTAGCCCTCCAGCGCGCGCTTGGCCATCAGGGAGTTGACCTGGGCTTCTCCCTCATCGTTGATGGTCGGGCCGAGCACGGGGTCCACCCCGTTGACGCCGATGAACGCGATGTCCAGCGCCACCTTCTGCATGATGGTGTCCGTGAACGGGCCCACCAGTTCGTACGAGCGCGGATTCAGGATGCCGCCCGTGACCATGATCTTGATGTTGGGGCGCACGGCCAGCTGGGAGGCGATGTTGATCGCGTTGGTGACCACGGTCAGGGTGGGTCGATTGGACGGGGCGTTGAGGTCGTCCCGCGTCGCGAGGACCTGTGCCAGGGCGGTGCTCGTGGTTCCGCCGCCGAGGCCCACCACCATGTACGGCTCCACCAGGGAGGACGCGGCCAGGGCGATCTGCTGCTTCGCCTCGGCGTTGTCGTCCCGGTTGTAGCGGCCCGGCAGGTCATAGGAGACGGAGCCCGTGGTGGCGCCGCCCCGGGTACGGCTCAGGAGGCGCTGCTTCGCCAGGGAGTCCAGGTCACGGCGTGCCGTGGCGGGAGAGACACCCAGCTGGGTGACGATGTCCTCCACCTCGATCTGGCCGCGCTCCGCCAGGAGGTCGAGGATCGCCGTCAATCGGTCAGTCCGGTTCATGAAGTACGCTCCGCAGTGTTGAAGAGAGTCAGAAGCCGGGCCACTTCTGGAACCAGCGCGGCCCGCCCTGCCCCCAGGTATTTCCGGGAATCCACAATATCCGGATGAGCTTCAAGGTACTCGCGCACAGCCCGTGTGAAGAAACCGTTAAGGTGTGTCGAGACGTTGATCTTCGTCATGCCCGAACGGATCGCCGCCTGGATGTTCGCGTCGGAGACCCCCGACGAGCCGTGCAGCACCAGCGGAACCTCCAGCGCGGCGTGCAAGGCGGCGATGCGTTCCAGGTTCAGCTGGGCGTCCCTGCTGGTCATCGCGTGAGAGGATCCGACCGCCACCGCCAGGGCGTCGACCCCGGTGGCGGCGACGAAGTCCCGGGCCTCCTGGGGGTCGGTCAGGACGCCGGGGGCATGGGCTCCGTCCTTGCCGCCCACCTTGCCCAGCTCCGCCTCGACGTAGACGCCTGCGGCGTGCGCGTACTCCCGCACCCGCGCGGTCGAGGCGACGTTCTCCGCGTAGTCCAGATGCGCGCCGTCGTACATGATGGAGCCGAAGCCCAGGTCCACGGCCTGCCGGGCCAGATCCTCACTCTCGGCGTGATCCAGGTGGACGGCGATGTCCACCCCGGCGGAGCGCGCCGCGGACAGCGTCGCAAGAGCGAGCGGTTCCAGGCCGCGGTGGTACTTCGCGCAGTTCTCCGAGATCTGCAGGATGAGAGGCAGCCCGGCCTCCTCCGCCCCGGCGATCAGACCTTCCACGGTTTCCAGATGGATGACGTTGAAGGCTCCCTGACCGCTGC
Source organism: Arthrobacter sp. RAF14 (assembly GCF_052114185.1). NCBI lineage: Bacteria > Bacillati > Actinomycetota > Actinomycetes > Micrococcales > Micrococcaceae > Arthrobacter > Arthrobacter sp. RAF14. The sequence goes on from NZ_JBFREG010000002.1 coordinate 179,495, forward strand.
CCCGCCCGGTGGCGCGGTCCATGATGGTGCGGGTGCTGACCAGGCTCATGCAAGTTCCTCCAGGGTGATGATCAGGTGTTGTTCCAGTTCGGTGTGCCGGGGTGAGATCTCCCCCGCCCCGGGCATCAGGACCGCGGCGGCCGACCAGGAGGTGGCCCTCCGGAGCAGGCCCTCGGGGTCGGTGAGGCCCTCGGCGAGCGCCGTCGCCAGCGCCGAGACCGCGGCGTCCCCCGCCCCGGTCGGGTTCCCGCTCAGGGGTTCGGCGAGCCGGGCCCGCCAGCTGTGCCGGGGGTGGTCCGCGGAGAAGAGCCGCATGCCGTCGCTCCCGGAGCTCACGACGACGGTGCGGGCCCCCAGCTCCAGCAGCCGCAGCGCGGCGGCCGGCAGATCGTCCCCGCCGAACGCGTCGAGCAGTTCGTGATGATTGGGCTTGAGGATGTCGGCGCCCGCCCGGGCCGCGGCGAGGATGCCGGGTCCCGAGGTGTCGATGATGGCGGGGACGCCATGCTGATGGGCCAGCGTGACCAGGGCGGGGTAGAAGTCGGCGGGCGCGCCCGGCGGCAGGCTGCCGGAGCCCACCAGCACGGCGGCGTCCTGCAGCGAGTCGACGACGGCGGCCGCGAGCCGCTGCCAGTCGGCGGCGGCCAGTGGAAGGCCGCTCTCATTGAAGATGGTGGTGTCCCCCAGGGCCTCCTCGACGAAGGCCATGCTGCGCCGGGTCTCGGCTTCCACCGGGACCAGACGGTGCGGCACCCCGCTGGCCTCCAGCTCCGCGGCGAAGACCTCGCCCGTGGACCCTCCCACGGGGGCCACGGCCAGGGTGCGGCGGCCCTGCTGGTGCGCCACCCGGGAGACGTTGAGTCCCTTGCCGCCCGCGCGGGCCAGCGGCGGGGCCACCCGGTGGCTGGCGCCGTGCTCGATCCGTTCCAGGAAGTAACTGGTGTCCAGGGCGGGGTTCGGGGTCACGGTGACGACGCGTCCCGGCGTCGTCCGGTCTGCGGTGTTCCGTGTCAGCGGCGTGTCACTCACGGCAGCCGCACCTCCAGCAGCCGGGCGCGGGCCTTGAGCGCCGAGCCGAGCATGCCGGCGTCCTGGCCGAGGGCCGCCGCGCGGATCACGGGGCGGCGCTGGAAGTCGAGGGCGTGGTCCACGGCGTGGCGCAGCGGGTCCAGCAGGGCTTCCCCGGCGGCAGACAGGCCTCCCCCGATCACCACGGCTTCGGTCCCGAGGATCGAGACGCACTGGCAGATGCTGAAGGCCAGCGCCTCCACGGCCTGGTTCCAGATCCGGAGGGCTTCGGGCTCTCCGGTGAGGGCGCGTTCCAGGACCTCCCGTGCGCCGTCCACGGGGGTGCCGGTGAGGCGGACATAGCGCTTGGCGATCGCCCCGGCGCTGCCGACGGACTCGAGGATGACGCTGCCCTGCCCCTCGGGGTCCGGCACCATCGAATGGCCGATCTCCCCGGCGAATCCGCCGGCGGAGACGGCACGGCCTCCCGTGAAGATCGCGGCGGCGATGCCGGTGCCCACCACCATGACCATGGCGTCCTGGAACTCGCGCGCAGCGCCCAGCTCCATCTCGGCCGCCCCGGCACTGGAGACGTCGTGACCGAATGCCACCGGCATGCCGAGCAGGTGCTCCGCCCGCTCCCGGAACGGGAAGTTCCGCCAGCCCAGATTGGCCGAGTAGATGCCGATCCCGTGGGCCTCGTCCACTAGCCCGGGCACCGTGATGCCGACCGCTTCGAACGTCCCCACAGGGTACTGACGGCTGTATTCGCCGAACAGCTCGACGATCCGTTCCAGGATGGCCTCCCCCGGACGGTCCGGATCCAGCGGCGTCTTATGCCGTCGCAAGGCCAGCACGGAGCCCGCCGCGTTGACGACTCCGGACTTCATGTCCGTGCCGCCCACGTCGAAGGCGAGTACCCCTGCGTCCGCGAATCCCAGTGCCATGCTTCCTGCCCGTCCGTCCTCTGACCGTTCTGTCCTGCGCTGTCTTGCTGGTGAGGTCTGTCCTGCTGGTGAGGCGACGGCCCGCGCAGGGTGCTGCGCGGGCCGTGCGGCTCAGGCCTCGTCGAGGATGACCGACCGCGTGAGGTTACGCGGAAGATCCGGGTTCAGACCGCGGACCCGCGCGCGTTCCAGCGTCACGCGGTGCACCCGGGCCAGATCGGCCAGGGGGTGCAGGCCCGAGTTGATGTACAGCGCGCCGGTCTTGGCGACGTCGGCGGCCAGGCCGTCCGGTTCCTCACCGAAGAGCCAGGTGACACGGTTCGGCGCGGCGATGGAGATGGGACCGTGGCGGTACTCCATGCCCGGGTAGGACTCGGTCCAGCCCTGCACGGCCTCCCGCATCTTCAAGCCGGCCTCGTGGGCCAGGCCCACGGTCCAGCCGCGTCCGAGGAAGGTGAACTGTTCCGCGTCGAGGAGTTCCTGGTCCACGGGTGCGCTCACGGCGCCCTTCGCCTGCTCGATCGCCACGTCGAAGCTCTCGCCGAGGCTCGCCAGCAGGTACACCAGGGCGGTGGTCGCGAAACGGGTCTGCACCACGGACTGCTCGTCCGCGTACGGCAGGCCGATGACGACGTCGGCGAGATCCACGATCGGCGAGTTGATGTCGCCGATCAGGGCGATGGTCTTCACGGTGCCCTTGAGCTGAGCGAGGACTTCCAGCACTTCCGTGGTGGTGCCGGAGCGGGTGATGGCGACGACGGCGTCGTAGCCGCGCTCGGGACTGTTGCTGTTGAGGAAGGCCTCCGACGCCGCGAACGCGTCGGTCACGCCGTGGCCTGCCGCTTCGCGTGCGGCGGCGTAACTCTGGGCCATGAACCAGGACGTGCCACAGCCGATGACGGCGATCTTCTGGCCCTTGGCGGGCAGCAGCTCTTCCTCCCGGCTCTGTGCCTGCGCCTGCGCCCAGACCTGGGGCTGCGAGCTGAGTTCTTCGTCCATGTAGGCGCCGAGGACGGGTTCCGTCATCGTTGACTCCTTCTCTGTGGTGATCGTCTGAGGAGACGAACCCCGGTCCTTGAGTGGTAATCACGAACGAGTGATCAAACATGCTTGGACCAGGGTTCAATCAATCAGTTTTACGCTACTCCATGACCGGCCAAACGTCCACAGAACACGCATAACGTTTCGTCCGGCGCACACGAAAGAACGGGCACACCCCTTGCAACGCCTGGCATCGGCGGGCGCGTCGGCTTCCGATCCCACCCAAGGGTCCGGGCGGGCCGGTGGATCGGGCGGCCCCTGGCACCTGGGTGACGCGAGTGAGCGCAGCGCTCAGCACACCCGTCATTCTGCGGGAATGTAAGCACTCCGAGCGGAAATCAATCAAAACATGTCACATTGGGCTTGTGATCTGACCCACATTGAACAATAGTTACCAATACCGCACTTTTTCGCTCAGAGAGGAGCATCCCTTGAGGATTCACGGACCAACGCGGCGCGGCCTGGCCTGGTGCACGGCAGGGGCACTCGCACTACCCCTCGCCGGCCTGACCGGCGCCCTGCCCGCCTGGGGGTCGACGCCGTCGTCCGCCCCCGCGCAGCTCACCGCCTCCCCCGCCACCAAGACCAGACCTCCCACGCCGGGCAAGGATCAGGAGGTCCTGGTCACCGGGAAACTGGCCGCCATCGTCTCCACCACGTTCCCCCAGGTCATCAGCTACCTGGACCGGGACAGCGGCGGCACCCTCGCGGGCACGCGCCAGGCCGTCACCAGCGTGAAGATCAACGGCACGGATCAGGCCGTCAGCGTCACCTCCCGCAAGAGCAGTGACACCTCCATGACGTACACGCTCACGGCACCGGGGCTGCCCGGCGTCGCCCTGGATGCCTCGATCTCCCTGAGCCGCAATCAGGTGACCTTCCGGATCACGGACATCCGGGACACCGCGGAGAACAGGGTCTCCACCGTGGAGATCCCCGGGCTCAAGCTCGTCACCGTCTCCTCCGCGGAGCCCGGCGCCCAGCTGTCCACCACCCGGCTCTCCACCGACCGCAACGCCACCGGGGACACCTTCACCCCCATCACGGCCACCACCCTCACGGACGCCAAACCCAAGGGCTCGGCCTATGCGTTGGCAAGCACCGGGACGCTGGCGGCCGCCGTCGAGAGCAATTCCCTCTACGATGCCTCCTCCGGCCCGGCCAACCTCGACGGCAGCCGGTTCTTCAGCCAGGTCACCACCACGCCGGACGGCGGACGCGAGGCCTCCGTCGCCAGCGGAGCGTGGCTCCACCGGGCGGCCGGCTCCAGCACCACCGAGGAACTCCCCTGGGCGAAAGTCGCCATCACAGCCGACGCCAACGCCGACCGGCAGGTGGACTGGCAGGACGCCGCGATCGCCCTCCGCTCCATCGCCGTCCGCCCCAACAAGGGCGACCAGACCGCCGACAACGTCATCACCCACATCCCCTTCAACTTCGCCTCCCAGGCCACGCACCCCTTCCTCCGCACCCTGGACGACGTGAAGCGCATCTCCCTCGCCACGGACGGTCTGGGCCAGGTCGCCATGCTCAAGGGCTACACCTCCGAAGGCCACGACTCCGCCAACACGGACTACGGGAACAACTTCAACGAACGGGCCGGCGGGCTCAAGGACCTGAACACGCTGGCCTCCGAAAGCGCGAAGTGGAACGCCCACCTCGGCGTGCATGTCAACGCCACTGAGATCTACCCCGAGGCCAAATCCTTCAGCGAGGACCTCCTCAACGCGGACAAGAGCAAGGGCTGGAACTGGCTGGATCAGTCCTACGGGATCAACCAGCGCGCGGACGTCAACACCGGCAAGCTCGCCACCCGCATCAAGGAACTCCGCGACGCCACGGACAAGAACCTCGACTTCGTCTACGTGGACGTCTACTACTCGTACGGCTGGGTCGCCCAGAAGATCCAGGACGAACTCGTCAAAAACGGCTTCCGCGTCGGCTCCGAATGGGCCTACTCGCTGAACCGGAACAACACCTGGTCCCATTGGGCGAACGACGAGAAGTACGGCGGCACGGACAACAAGGGCATCAACTCCCAGATCCTCCGCTTCGTGAACAACAGCCAGGCCGACGTCTGGAACCCGGACGTCCGGCTCGGCGGCAGCCACATCGTCGAATTCGAAGGCTGGACCGGGCAGAACGACTACAACGCGTTCACCAAGAACGTCTGGGAGTCCAATCTGCCCACCAAGTTCCTGCAGCACCACGAGATCATGCGCTGGACCCCGGACCGCGTGGACCTCACCGACGGGGTTTCCGTCGCGGGAACCACGGCCGAGAACCGCACGATCACCGCGGACGGCGTCACGGTCCTCCAGGGCCGCGACTACCTGCTGCCCTGGTCCTCCAAGGACAACGGCAAGGCCGACAAGCTGTACCACTACAGCGCCGCTGGCGGCACCGGCACGTGGACCCTGGGCAAGGGCTTCTCCAACGCCCGCGAGCTGAGCGTCTACAAGCTCGGGGACAACGGCCGCACCCTCGTCACCACCGTCCCGGTGGTCGACGGGAAGGTCACGCTCACCGCCGAGGCGGGCCAGCCGTATGTCCTGGTGCCTCGCGGCAAGGCCACGCAGTTGCCGGCGAAGGCTCAGTTCGGTTCCGGGACACCGTTCCAGGACCCCGGATTCAACGGTGACGGCCTCGCCGCCTGGAATCCGCAGGGCGCCGTCCAGCATATCCGCGACGCCAAGGGCCGGCGCTACGCCGAACTCGGATCCGGAGCCTCCTCGATCTCGCAGAAACTGGGCCGGCTCGAGGCCGGGACCTACTCCGTGAGCGCCTGGGTGGAGATCGAACCCGGCAAGACCCGGGATACCCGCCTCACGGTGGACACGGGTCAGGGTAAAGCCCAGGAGTACTCACTGGACCGCTCCACCGCCCGCAACTACGTGGCCGGGGACGAGAAGAACGGCACCTCCTTCCAGCGCGTCCGGGTCCTGGTGGACGTCCCGCAGGGCGGACAGCCCACGGTGAAGCTCTCCGCGGGCGACGGCGACGCCAAGGTCCGGGTGGACGACTTCCGGGCCGTGAAGACCGTCCGCGCCCCCGGCGGCGGAGTGGTCCAGGAGGACTTTGAGAACGTGGACCAGGGGTGGTGGCCCTTCATCAAGGGCGACGCCGGCGGCTCCACGGACCCGCGCACTCACCTGAGCATCCGCAACGCGCCGTTCACGCAGAAGGGCTGGTACCAGAACGCCGTGGACAAGACCCTCAACGGGAACTTCTCACTGGTGGCACACGAAGAGAACGACGGCATGGTGTACCGGACCTCGGACTCCACCGTGAAGCTCACCCCCGGCCATCGCTACCGGGTGTCGTTCGACTACCAGAACTCCCTGGCCGGCCAGTACAGCTGGGTGTGGGGCTACGACGCCAAGTCGCCCGTGACGGTGGACAGCAAGCCGCTCCCGGCCCAGACGCAGACCACCCGTTTCGCCCAGGAGTTCACGGCCGGCGATTGCGGCCGCTACTTCACCGGTCTGAGCCGCACCGGCTCCGCGGACGGGGCGGACTTCGTCCTGGACGACTTCCTGATGGAGGACCTCGGTCCCGCCACGGAGGTCCCGGCCTGTGCCACCGTGTCCGGGGAACTCGGCGGCGACGTGCTTCAGCAGGGCAAGGCGAGTGACTTCACCACGGTCCTGCAGAACAACGAGCCCGCAGCCGTGAGCGACGTGTCCGTGAGCCTCCAGCTCCCCGAGGGCTGGACCGCCGAGGCGAAGACCCCCGCCACCGCGGGCAGCGTCGCCGCCGGCGCGAAGTTCACCACCACCTGGTCCGTGACGGCGCCCGGCAGCGCGGACGGCAACTACTCGATCGGCGTCACGGGAAGCTACCGGACCACCGTGGATCCGAAGGGTCCCCGCAGGACGAGCACCGCCGTCGCGGTCAAGACGCTGCCCAGGCCGCCCCAGGCGGACGTCTACGCGAGCGACCATGACTGGGTCAGCTCCAGCAACGGCTGGGGTCCCGTGGAGAGGGACAAGTCCAACGGGGAGCAGGGCGCCGGCGACGGCACCCCGATCACCCTCAACGGCGTCGTGTACCCGAAGGGCCTCGGCGCTCACGCCCCCTCGACGGTCAAGTACTTCCTGGGCGGCTACTGCACCCGGTTCACGGCTGACGTCGGGATCGACGACGTGCAGAAGAGCCGCGGCTCGGTCATCTTCAGCGTGGTGGCGGACGGCAAGGTCAAGACCGTCACCCCGGTGATGCGGCCCGATTCGGCGACCGCGAAGCTGGACGTCGACCTGACCGGGGCCCAGTACGTCGAGCTCGTGGCGGATCCCACCGCGGACGGCAACGGCAACGACCACGCCGACTGGGGAGCGGCCCGCTTCAGCTGCTCCGATCAGCGGCACGACGCGCCCGCCGTCGAGCTCTCCGGCACCGTCTACGCCTCCGACCTCCCCTGGGTGAGTGAAGCGAACGGCTGGGGCCCCGCCGAGCGGGACACCGCCAACGGCGAGGACAGCCCTGGCGACGGCCCCGCCCTGACCCTGGACGGGACCCGGTACGCCAAAGGCATCGGCGTCCACGCTGACTCGTCGGTGGTGATCGACGTGCAGAAGAAGTGCACGGCCTTCAACGCCCTGGTGGGAGTGGATGACAAGAAGCTCGGCAAGGGGCTGCAGGGCTCCGTGGTGTTCGTGGTGCTGGTGGACGGCGTGGAGAAATTCCGCAGTGCAGTCCTCAGCGCCCCTGATGCCGCGGCGCCGGTCACCGTGGACATCACGGGCGCCTCGCGGGTCGAGCTGAAGGCCCTGACCAACGGGGACGACGGCGGCGACGACTGGGGTGACTGGGCCAACGCCCGCTTCACCTGCTGACCCGTCCCTCCCCTGTACGGCACGCGAAGTAACAGCTGACGCCCCTAAAACCTCGTTTTAGGGGCGTCAGCTGTTCTCTCGCGAGGGTCGTGGCGTGTCAGACCACCTGGACGCCCGCCTGCCAGACGGCCTGCGTCAGCGGCATGCCCGGGCGGTAGGCGAGGTGGGTGGCACTCGGGGCGTTGAGCAGATGAAGATCCGCACGGTGCCCGACGGCTATCGAACCGACCGCACGACGCCCCTCCACGTCTTCGCCCACTTCGCGGTGCAGGGCGAGCGCCCCGCCGAAGGTCGCGGCGCGCACGGCTTCGTGGACGCTCAGGCCCATCTGCAGCACCGCGGTGGTCACGCAAAAGTTCATGGCGCTCGTGTAGCTCGTGCCCGGGTTCAGATTGGAGGCGATCGCCACCTCGACGCCCGCATCCAACAGACGGCGTGCCGGGGCGAGGGGCTCCCGGGTGGAGAGATCGCAGGCGGGCAGGCACGTGGCGACCGTGCCGCGGGGGCCGTGGCCGCCGTCGTACGCTTCCCAGCTCGCGGCGAGGGCGGCGACGTCGGCGTCCTCCAGATAGTTCACGTGGTCCACGCTCGCGGCGCCGAGCTCGACCGCGAGGCGCACCCCGGCGCCCGGGCCCAGCTGATTGCCATGCACGCGCAGCCCCAGACCGGCCGCGGCGCAGGCCTCCAGCACGCGGCGCGACTGGGCCTCATCGAAGGCTCCGCGTTCGCAGAACACATCGGCCCAGCGCGCGTGGGGTGCGACGGCGGCGAGCATCGGCCCGACCACTTCGTCCACATAGGCCTCGGGGTCCGTACCCTTCGGGACCAGGTGTGCTCCGAGGAAGGTGACCTCATCCGCCACCTGGGCGGTGACCCGGGCCAGGGCCTCCTCGTGCTCGGTGCTCAGGCCGTAGCCGGTCTTCGCTTCCAAGTAGGTGGTGCCACCGCGCAGGGCTTCGGCACGTCGGGTGCGGGCGAGGTCCAGAAGCTCCTGGTCCGAGGCCTCGCGGGTGGCGTTCATGGTCACGCCGATGCCGCCGGCGCTGTAGCTCTCCCCCGCCATGCGGGCCTCGAACTCGGCCGTGCGGTCCCCGGCGAACACGAGGTGCGTGTGCGAGTCCACCCAGCCCGGAAGCAGCGCGCGGCCCTCGGCGTCGTTCACGGTGTCGGCTGCCGGGGCGTCGGAGGCCTGCCCGATCCAGGAGATCCGCTCCCCCTCGACGACGACGGCGGCGTCCTTGAGGACCCGGCGCTCACCGTCCTGGGTCATGAGTTCGGCGATGTTGGTGATCAGGAGGCTCATGGTCTCCATTCTGCCGGGGCCGCTCGGTCCCGTCCCGGTCTCCCCCGGACCCGTGTCCGGGATCCCGGACCAGCTGCCGCCCTCGTTAACCATCGATTGCTCCGTAGGTGTCGTTCTGAGGGCTCAGAACGACACCTACGGAGCAATGAATGGAAGGGCGAGGGTCAGGCGGACGCGGCGCGGGCCGCCACGAACGCCTGGACACACGCCTCCACGTCCTCGGCGCTGTGCCGTGCGGAGAGCTGGACGCGGATCCGGGCCGCACCGCGGGGGACGACCGGGAAGCTGAACGCGGTCACGAACACGCCGTGCTCCAGCATGGCCGAAGCGACCTTCGCCGCCACCACGGCATCGTGGAACATGACGGGGATGATCGCGTGCTCGCCGTCGAGCAGTTCGAAGCCCTCCTCCGTCATGCGGCGGCGGAACAGGGCGGCGTTCTCGAAGAGCTTCTCGCGGAGTTCCCCGGAATCCCGGACCAGTTCCAGCGCCTTGAGCGTCGCGGCGACGATGGCCGGCGCCAGGGAGTTGGAGAAGAGGTACGGACGGGCCTTCTGGCGCAGCATCGCCACGATCTCGGAGCGGCCCGACACGTAACCGCCGGACGCGCCTCCCAGCGCCTTGCCGAAGGTGCCGGTGTAGATGTCCACGCGGTCGCTGACGCCCGCGTGCTCCGGGGTGCCGGCTCCCGTCGGGCCCATGAAGCCGACGGCGTGGGAGTCGTCCACCATGACCAGGGCGCCGTATTTGTCCGCCAGATCGCAGATCTCACGCAGCGGTGCGAGGTACCCGTCCATGGAGAACACGCCGTCCGTCACGATCACCACGCGGCGCGCGGCGGGCTGACCCGGCGCGTCCGTGGTGGCTTCGCGGAGCTTGGCCTCGAGATCGGTCATGTCCTGGTTGGCGTACCGGAAGCGGCGGGCCTTGGAGAGCCGGATGCCATCGATGATGGAGGCGTGGTTCAGTGCGTCGGAGACGATCGCGTCCTCGGGGCCGAAGAGCGACTCGAACACGCCGCCGTTGGCGTCGAAGCAGCTGGAGAAGAGGATCGTGTCCTCGGTGCCGAGGAACTCGGAGACCTTGCGTTCGAGCTCCAGGTGGAGGTCCTGGGTGCCACAGATGAACCGGACGCTCGCCATGCCGAAGCCGTGGCTGTCCATGGCGTCCTTGGCGGCGGCGATGATCTCGGGGTGATCGGCCAGGCCCAGGTAGTTGTTGGCGCAGAAGTTGAGCACCTCGCGCGTGGGCCGGCCGAGCGGGCCGGCCGTGATCCGGTTGGACTGGGCCGACGTGATGTTGCGCTCTTCCTTGAAGAGGCCGGCGCTGCGGATGTCGTCGAGCTCCGTGGCGAGCTGGTCCTTGATGAGGCCGTACATGATGGTCCTTTCGGCGGTGGCCCGCGGGGTGGGCGCCCCCTTGCGAGCTTACGAGGATGAGGTGCGTGCGGGAAGGTCCGTCCCGCGGAGGACGACGGCGCGCGGAGGCGGCCGCGCGCCGTCGTCGTCGGCGAAGGGCTGCTAGATGTTCCGCCAGTCGAGCACGACCTTGCCGCCGTGCCCACCGCGGGCCGCCTCGAAGCCCTTCTCCCATTCGGTGGCGGGCAGGACGTCGGTGATGACCGCGGAGATGTTGCGGTGCAGGACCGGGTTGGAGGAGAGCATGGCGCTCATGGCGTACCAGGTCTCGAACATCTCGCGCCCGTAGATGCCCTTGAGGGTCAGCATGTGGGTGACGACCTTGCCCCAGTCGATGTCGATCGACTGGCTGGGCAGACCGAGCATGGCGATCCGGCCGCCGTGGTTCATGTTCTCGATCATCTCGGGCAGCGCGGTGGGATGACCGGACATCTCGAGGCCGATGTCGAAGCCCTCCCGCATGCCGAGCTCACGCTGGGCCTCGCTGATGCGGGTCTTGGAGACGTCGACGGCGAGGTCGACGCCCATGGACCGGGCCAGTTCGAGGCGGCTCGGCGAGACGTCGGTGATGGCGATCTTGCGGGCGCCGGCGTGGCGGGCCACCGCGATGGCCATCAGCCCGATGGGGCCGGCGCCGGTGATGAGAACGTCCTCGCCCACCAGGGGAAAGCTCAGGGCGGTGTGCACGGCATTGCCGAACGGGTCGAAGATGGCGCCGAGCTCCGGGGTCACGCTGGGGTCGTGGTGGACCCAGACGTTCTCCTCCGGGATGACGACGTACTCGGCGAACGCGCCGTCGCGCTGCACGCCCACGCTGGAGGTGTGGATGCACATCTGCCGGCGGCCCGCCCGGCAGTTGCGGCAGATGCCGCAGACCACGTGACCCTCGCCGGAGACGCGGTCCCCCACCTTGACGTCGCGGACGTCCTCGCCGACCTCCACGACCTCGCCGTAGAACTCGTGGCCGGCGATCAGCGGGGCATTGATGGTGCTCGCAGCCCACGCGTCCCAGGACTGGATGTGCAGATCGGTGCCGCAGATGCCGGTGGTGTGCACGCGGATCTTCACGTCCCCGGCGCCGGTGCCGGGTTCGGGGCGGTCCACGAGTTCGAAGCCGGGGTGTGCGCCGGACTTGTACAGAGCCTTCATGAGTCCCATTACAAGCCCTGAAATGGCTTAGAACAAGCTCAAGTATCTCACTCCTGAGTTAAGGATTTACTTAACCGTCCTCGCGGGGGCTGGCGCGACTTCATGCTCATGTCGTAACTTTGGTATTCCAAACTAAGTGAGCTTACCCACACGAGCCTCACCTCCCCGAGGAGACTCCCCATGTGCACCCATGACCACAACAGCACCGTCCAGCCGCCCAGCAACCTCCCCCGGCGCGGCATCCTCGCCGGAGCCGCCGCCCTCGCGGGCATCACGGCGGCCGGCATCGCCGCACAATTGGCGGGAGCCTCCTCGGCCGAAGCCGCCCCGCAAACCTCCGCCCTCGCCTACCCCGGACGCCCCCGCACCCCGGGTGCGATCATCATCGAGGGCGGCACCATCGTGGACCCGCTCACGGGCGGCGCGATCGAAGACGGCGTCCTGGTCCTCGACGGCGGTGAGGTGACCGCCGTCGGAAATCGGGATACCACTCGCAAGGCGGTGGCCGCCGTCGCCCGGCGTGCACAGAGGCTCAACGCGCACGGCCGCTGGGTGGTGCCCGGTCTGGTCGACGCGCACGTCCACGCCAACGGCCTCGAGGACGTCCGCCTGCACCTGCACAACGGCACCACGAGCGTCCGGAGCGGCAGCAGCAGCTTCTACCAGGACGTGGCCCTCGCCGCGCTGCCCGAGTGGGCGCCGGGCCTGTCCCCGCGCATGCTCGCCGCCGGCCTGTTCGTCTCCCCGGATCAGGGCGACTCGATCCTGGCCGACCCGGATCTGGCGCCCCTGGCCGGACTCAAGAACGGCATCCGGGACGTACACGACCTGGCGTACTTCACCCGGATCAATCTCGCCCGTGGTGCGCGCGTGATCAAGACCCGCGCGAATCCCCGTGCCGGAATCCCCGAGCAGGATCCCCGCGAGCTCGTCTACGGCCGGGACCAGATCGCCGCGATCGTCAAAGCAGCCCGTGGCGCGGGCGTGCTCTGCCACGCCTACAGTGCCGAGGGAATCGACGGCGCGGTCCGCGGTGGGGTCAAGAGCATCGAGCACGGCGTCTACCTCACGGAGGCCACGATCGCCGAGATGGTACGCCGTCGTACCTACTTCACCCCCACCCTGCAGGCGGTGGACAGCATGGCGGATGACCCCAATCCGATCCTCGCGGCCCGCGGCAAGGAATACACGCCCATCCACCAGGCCGCCGTCCGCGCCGCCCACGAAGCCGGCGTGACGGTGGTGGCCGGCACCGACTCCTTCGGCACCGAGGTGACGCCACTGGGCACCGAGGTACGCCGGTTGCACGAGGCGGGACTGTCCACGCTGGAATCCCTCCGCGCCGCGACCACCTACTCCGCGCGCCTTCTCGGTCTGGAAGGCAAGGCCGGCCGCTTCGCCCCGGGCTCCTTCGCCGACGCGGTCGTGGTGGACGCCGATCCGCTCAGCGACGGCACCGCCCTGGAGAAGGTGAACTCCGTGGTGGCCCAGGGGGTCGTGGTCCGCAACGGCCTCTGAGGTGGTTCGGGGGCGGTTCGGCGGCGGGCGCGGCCGTCCCGCCGACCTCGCCCCCTTGGGTCGCCGGCCCCGCCCCCTTGGTCGCCGAGTCCGCTACGGACGCCGCGAGTCCGCTACCACTCGTAGCTGATTCGCGCTGTCCATAGCGGACTCGGCCGAGCCGGTGAATGGCGGGCGAGGCGAAGGAGAAAGGTCGGCCTCACGGACGGCCGGACGGACACCCCACACTTCAGCTCTCCTAAATCGTGCGCTGGAACGATTTAGGATGTGCTCATGGATATCCGACAGCTTCAGGTCCTGCGCGAGCTGGGCGCACTCGGCAGCGTCAAAGCGGTGGCGGAGACCATGATGGTCACGCCCTCCGCGGTTTCCCAGCAGCTCATGCTCCTGCAGCGCAGCGTGAAGGTGCCCCTGACGCGCAAGGAGGGCCGGACTCTGGTTCTCACCGACGCCGGTGAGGTGCTCGCGGACGCGGGGGCCGCCGTCGTCGCCGCCATGGCTCAGGCGCATGCCGCGATCGACGCCTTCCAGGAGGCGCCGGACGCGTCGGTGACGGTGAGCGGTTTCCACTCCGCGGGGCAGGCGCTGTTCGCTCCCCTGGCGCGGGCGCTGTCCGGCGAGGGGCAGCCGCGCGTCCGCTTCACCGATGAGGACGTGGCGCAGCAGGACTTCCCCGCCCTGACGGCGCGGCACGATCTGGTCCTGGCCCATCGCATGGAGCACAGCCCGCCATGGCCGCGGGACCGGGTCGCGGTGATCGAGCTGACCCGTGAGCCGCTGGATGTGGCGCTTCCGGCGGACCATCCCCTGGCACGGCGCACGGAACTCACCGCCGCGGACGTGGCGGATGAGCCCTGGGTGACGAGCCGCCCCGGCTACTCGCCGGACGACGTCCTCACCGCGGTGGCGGCCCTGGCCAGCAGGCCGTTGGAGATCGTGCACCGCATCAACGACTACTCCACCGTCGCGGCATTGGTCGCCGACGGCGGTGTGCTCGGCCTGCTTCCCCGCTACACCTCGCGTGCGGCGCTGGGTCAGTCACTGCCGGAAGGAATCGTGCTGCGCCCCTTGCAAGGGCTGGACACCCGCCGCTGCATCGACCTCCTGGCCCGTCCGGAGGCGCTCGAACGCCGCAGCGTGCGACGAGTGGCCGAGGCGTTCCGCGAGGTCATGGGGGCGCTGGTGGGCTGAGGACGCCCGCACAGAGCCCACCCGCGCTGAGACCGCCCCATCAACTTGCGTGCTCAGTTGTTGCGGGTGTTTCTCGGCAACACCCGCAACAACTGAGCACACAACGCCTGAGCCCGACGGATCAGGCCGTCTGGCCCCGCTCGAAGTACTCGACGAGGTCCGGGTCCAGCGGCGGGACCGTCAGCGCCGAGCCGTCGCCGCGCAGCGATTCGGCCGCGAGGATGCCCGCCGCCACCGCCTGGCGCGCCGCCACCGGCGAGGTCTGGGTCTGGCCGCCGTCGCGGACGAAGCGCAGGAACTCCCCGATGAGCAGCGGATCCGCGCCGCCGTGACCGCCGTCGCCGTCGAGGATCTCCACCTCGAGGTCAGGCTCCACGAAACCGTAACTGGACCGCGTGTTCCAGACCTTGATGGTCTCCCCCGGGCCGTCCCCGAAGTTCTCCATGCGGCCCTCGGTCCCGATCACGGTGTAGCTGCGCCAGTAGTCCGGGGTGAAGTGGCACTGTTCGTAGGAGGCCAGCACCCCGTTGTCCAGGACCATGTTCATCATGGAGATGTCCTCGACGTCGATCTCCTCGGCCAGGTCCGTCTGCGCCGCGGGCGGCCAGTTGTCCACCGAGAACCAGTCCCCCATGCGGCGGTCCGAGTTGTCCCGGCGGCTCGTGACGTCGCCGTAGACCGCCAGTTTCCCGATCGCCGACACCCGAGCCGTGTAACCCCCGGCGAGCCAGTGGATCACATCCAGATCGTGGGCGCCCTTCTGGAGCAGGAGGGTGTTCACATTGCGGCGCTGGGCGTGCCAGTCCTTGAAGTAGTAATCCCCGCCGTTGCCCACGAAGTGCCGGCACCACACGGCCTTGACTTCACCGATCAGACCCTGTTTGATCAGGTCCCGCATCTGGGTCACCACCGGCATGTGCCGCATGTTGTGGCCCACATACAGCCGGGTGCCGGTCTCGCGCGCCGTCGTGAGGATGGAATCGGCGGCTTCCAGGGAGATGTCCAGCGGCTTCTCGCAGAACGTCGCGATGCCGGCCTTGAGCGTCTGGACCGCGACGGCGGCGTGCTGGCTGTCCGGAGTCAGGACCAGGACGGCGTCGACGCCGGAATCCAGCACGTCCTGAAGGTCGCCGGTCACCGTGACACCGGGGAGCGCCTTGGCGGCGTCCGCCCGGCCACGTTCACTCGTGTCGCAGATGATGGTGACGCGCGATCCTTCGCCAGGCTTGTGGGCGTGACGCCACAGGCCGGAGCGCAGGCCGAAGCCGACGACGGCTACGGAGAGATCCATGAGGGTAGTTCCTTTGCTGTTGGCCCGCGATCCAGGTGCGGAGGCGGGTGATGTCGCCGGTCCGTTCAGACCGGCTTTCCTGTTGATGCGCGTTCCCAGACTTCCCAGGGGAAGTCATGCAGCTCCCCGACGGGGCGCCGCTCCGTGGCCAGCTCGACCATGAGCTCGGCCACCCGGCCCAGAAGATTCCGGGGGCCCACACTGGTGAGGCCCGGCGTGAGCCGTTCGCCGGCCAGGGTGTTGCCCACCCCGGCGATGGCGATGTCCTCGCCGACCACGAGGCCCAGACTCTGGGCCGCGTGCACGGCGCTGATGGCGATGTAGTCGCTCGTGGCGTACACGGCGCGGGGCCGGTCCTCCGGGGTCAGGAGCTTCAGAGCCCCGGCATACGCCGATTCCGGGGATCCGTCGATGTCCGCCACGCGGTTCACCGGAGCGACCCGGCCGCGGTCGGCCAGTGCGGCGTGGAACACCCCGGGCCGCCCTCGGTCCGTCCGGGAGGCGCCCGGCCCCAGGCACGCGACGTCGTCCCAGCCGTCCAGCAGGTGGTCCACCAGCGCCCGGCAGCCGTGCAGATCGTCCGAGCGGACCACGTCGTAGCCGTCCGGTTCCACCGTGCTGTCGAACACCAGCAGCTTCAGACCGCGGCTGGCGAGACCTGCCAGTGCGCTGCGCTGCGCCGGTTTCACGGCATCGATGAACACGGCGTCCGCCTGAGTCCGTTCCAGGGCGACGTTCCAGTCATCGTCCGCCATGATCAGCGGGGTCAGACCGTGCTGCCGTGCCAGGGAGCTGACCGCGTCGACCACCTCCAGGGACCAGGGGTCCTGAAGCATCGTCATGGAGAGCAGCACCGTCTGGGTCTTCCCGGTGCGCACCGCTCGCGCCGCCTGGTTGGGGCGGTAGCCGAGTTCCTCGGCCGCATCCCGCACCTTCCGGGTGGTCTCCTCCTTCACCCCGGGGCCTTTGGCGCCCGAGCCGCGGCCGGAGAGGACATAGGAGACCGTGGCGGTGGAGACACCGGCCAGGTCGGCCACCATGCGGATCGTGGGCCGGACCGCCGTGTGCGGAGCATTCCCGGACCCGGCCGTGGTGTCCGTTCCTGTCGCCGTGCGTTCGCTCATGATCTGACCTCTTCCCCCCGGATGCCCCGGAACCGACTCGCCCCGCCCGTGCGGTGGACCTGCGGCAACTCTAGCCACAGGCTCCACCGCACGGGTGTCACGCCATGCCTACTGCCGGAAGACCGGCACGTCGGACGGCAGCTGGGACTGGTACTCGTCCCGGATCTTGTCGCCGCCGTCGTTCTTCCAGCGCTTCACCGCGTCCTTGAGATCGCCCACCTTGGCGCGGCCCGTGATGATGTCCACCACCTTGTCCCGGAGCTGCTTGGTGATCTTGGCGCCCACCTTGGAGTTGGTGTCCGAGTAGGTGCCGTTGGTCGGGTTGCGCCAGGCCAGCTCCAGCAGCTTCTTCTCCTGCTGGTAGATGTACTTGGTGTCGTCATCGAAGCCGGGGTTGAAGACCACGTTCTCCGGGCTGGACATGATGTTCAGGGCCGAGGCCAGACCGGGGATGTTGGTGCCGCCGGACTGGGTGAACACCGGGTTGCCCTCGGAGTCCACGGTGAAGTCCTGGCCCTCGGTGCCGAAGTTCTTCTGCATGTACTCGGCCGTGCCGAACGGCGCGGACAGGTAGTTGATGAGGGAGAGCAGTTCGCGGATCTTGCCTTCGTCGGCCTTCTTGAAGGGCGTGAAGCCCACGGTGCCGTAGCCCATGTCGTAGGTCGGCTTCACCTTGCCGTCCGCGCTGAACGGCACCAGGATGTCGAACGCCTGATCCTTGTTGAACGCCCGGTACGCCTTGAGGTCGTGCGGGCCCACCAGGACCTGCGCGGCGACACTGCCGTTGGCCACGCGGTTACGGATGTCCGGGACGTTGACGTCCGGGTAGAACACTCCGGCGGAGAACATCTTCGCCACGAACTCCACGCCGGCCTGGTACTCGTCCGTCTCGTAGAGGTGGGTCAGGGTGCGGTCCTTGTTCACGGCCCAGCTGTTGGGCGCTCCGTACCACTCGGTGACCATGTGGAGGACGTTCACGTAGGCGGGTTCCAGGGCGTACTTCTTCTCCCCGGGCCGCGTCAGTTCCTTGGCCTTCTCGAGGAATTCGTCCGCGGAGGCGGCGGTCAGGCCGCCCACCTTGCCCCAGACGTCCCGACGGCCGGCCATGATCTGGCCGAACGGGGTGCTCGGGATGGGTGCGCCCCAGATCTTGCCGTTGACGACGGCGGTCTTCCAAGAGTCGGGCTTGAGGGCCGCGAGGTTGGGGTACTCGAGGACGGCGTCACCGGAGAGGTACTTGGTGAGGTCCTGGAACTTCGCCTCCAGCATGGGGCCGACGTTCGGGATGCCCTGGTTCGGCGGGACCCACATCATGTCCGGGAGATCGTCGCTGGCGAGGACGGTGGCGAACTTCGCCGGGTAGCCGTCGCCGATGTCCTCGGCGATCTGCAGCTCCAGCTCACCGCCGAGCGCCTGGTTGAGACGCTGCCAGAAAGCGTTGTCCTTCATGCCAGGGCTCATGGTCTCGAAGGTCTCGGTGAGACCCGTGACCTTGCCCTTGAGCGGCTTCTCCTTCACGGAGACCACCGACTTGGGCAGCTTGAAGAAGGCGGCCTGCAGGCCCTTGGCGTCGCCCGCCAGGTCCGGGGTGACCCCGGTGAATTCCTTGTAGGTGGGGAGCTTGACCCCGGCGGAGGCGGCCGCGCCGCCGCTTCCGCTGGAGCTGCCGCCGCCACAGGCCGAGAGACCCACGGAGGCGACGGCCAGGCCCGCCAGGCCCAGGAAGCCACGGCGGCTGACGCCGGGGGATGCGAGAGTGCTCATAGGAGTGCCTTTCATTGACAGGTGAGCTGGGTGGGAGGGAGGAACGGTCAGCCCTTCACCGCGCCCGTGAGGACGCCCTTGGTGAAGTGCTTCTGGAGGAACGGGTAGACCAGGAGGATCGGGACGAGCGCCACGACCACCACGGCCATCTGGATCGACTGGCTCGGCGGGACCGAGGAGACTCCCAGTCCGTCCGCGGCACCGGAGCCCTGGACCACGAAGTTGCGGAGCAGGAGCTGGATGGGCCACTTGGCGTGGTCGTTGATGTAGAGGAGGGCGTTGAAGAAGGAGTTCCAGAACGCCACGGCGTAGAAGAGCCCGACGACGGCGATCACGGCCTTGGAGAGCGGCAGCACGATGCGCCAGAGGATCTGCCAGTCGCTGGCGCCGTCGATCCGCGCACTTTCGATGAGCTCCGTGGGGATGTTCATGAAGAAGGAGCGCATCACCACGAAGTTGAAGGCGCCGAAGATGCCCGGAAGGATCAGCGACCACAACGAATCCAGGAGCCCGAGCTGCCGGATCATGAGGAAGCTGGGGATCAGGCCCGGAGCGAAGAGCAGGGTGAACAGGACACCCAGGATGACCGGGCGGCCGAAGAGCACGGGACGGCTGGTGGCGTACGCCATGGTGATGGTCACGAAGAGCGCCAGCGCGGTGCCCACGATCGTGATGAAGGCGCTCACCCCGAGGGAACCGATCACCATGGGCCCGGCGAAGATCGTCTGGTACGCCTTGATGGTGGGGCGTTCCGGCCAGAGGACGAACCCTCCGGCCTGGGCGAGCTGCTGGTCATCGGCCAGGGAGGTGGCGACCACCAGCAGGATGGGGATCAGGATCGAGGCGCTGAACAGCACCAGGACCACGGCCTTGATGAGCTGGTAGAGGACGGAAGGACGTTCCTTCCAGGCGGGGCGGCGGGTGTCGCGTTCGGCGGCGGCCCGAGAGCGCGCGGCCCGGCGGGCGGCGAGGCTTCCGCGCGGGGCGGTCTCCTCAGCCGTCTCCGTATTCTGCGAAGTGAGCGTGGTCATCAGCCGACCTTCCTGGCGAAGATCCCGTCTTCGCCGAACTTGTGGGCCAGGGAGTTGGCTCCCCAGATGAGCAGCAGGCTGACCAGGCCCTTGGCGAGGCCCGCGGCGGCGCCGGAGCTCCAGCCGCCGCCGACCACGCCGGTGTAGTACGTGAAGGTGTCCAGCACTTCCGCGGCGCCCGCGCCGACGGCGTCGCGCTGGAGGATGAACTGTTCGAAGCCGACCGAGAGGATGTCGCCGATCCTGAGGATGAGCAGGAGGATGATGACGGGCCGCAGGCCGGGCAGCGTGATGTGCCACATCCGGCGCCAGCGTCCGGCGCCGTCGGCGGCGGCCGCCTCATACAGGGAGACATCGATGCTCGCGAGCGCGGCCAGGAAGATGATCATCGCCCAGCCGGCGTCCTTCCAGATCATCTGGGCGACCACCAGCACCGGGAAGGTGTCCGGGTTGGTCATGAAGGGGATGGGGTCCATCCCGAACTGGCGCAGCGTGTTGTTCACGAATCCCGCGCCTCCGAGCATCTGCTGGAACAGCGCGATCACCAGGACCCACGAGAGGAAGTGCGGCAGGTAGGCGATGCTCTGGAAGATGCGGCGCACCCGGATGCTCATGAGCGAGTCCACGATCAGCGCGAGGACCAGCGGCACTGGGAAGAGGAAGACCAGTTGCCAGGCGGCGAGGTAGAGCGTGTTCCAGAGCGCGTGCAGGAAGTCCGGGTTGTTGAACAGATCGATGAAGTTCTGCCAGCCCACCCATTCGCTGTCCGGGATGCCCAGATACGGCTGGTAGTCCTGGAAGGCGATCACATTGCCGAAGATGGGGATGTAGAAGAACAGCAGCAGGAAGACGATGCCGGGCACCATCATCAGCAGCATCTGCCGATCCTGCCGGAGGCGGACGCGGAACGGCTTCTTGCCGCCGCGGTCCGTGGTCGACGACGACGGCGGCGGACCCTTCCGCTGGGCTGCGAGTGTCATGGGGCTCCTCGTGAGTCCAGGGCTGCCGGGGATGCAGCCTGCGCTCTCAAAACGTTGTTAATCGATTAATTACTTAATCGATTAACTGATCGTATGTGACGCAGGTCTCAGGCGCAAGAGATGACGTGAAGGAGTTTGGGAACGGCGCCGAGGTCACCGTTGTGTGCTCAGTTGTTGCGGGTGTTCCGGAACAACATCCGCAACAACTGAGCACACAACGGGATGGGAGGGTGCCCGGCTCAGAGCCTTCCGGCGAGGTCCCGTCCGGCCTTCAGGCCCGTGAAGATGCAACCGCCCAGGAAGGTCCCTTCGAGTGCGTTGTAGCCATGAGCCCCTCCGCCGCCGAATCCGGCCGCCTCCCCCACGGCGTACAGCCCGGGCACGGGGTGGCCGTCCCCGCCCAGCACGCGGGAGGCGAGATCCGTCTGCAGACCTCCCAGACTCTTCCGAGTCAGGATGTGGAGCTTCACGGCGACGAGCCCGTCCCTCGGATGACCTGACTCGTCGAGGAACAGATGCGGCCGGGCCACCCGGACCAGCCGGTCCCCCAGGTACCGGCGCGCGTTATGGACACTCTGCGCCTGGGCGTCCTTGGAGAACGGGTTGCGGAACTCCGCGTCGCGCTGCCGGATGGCGTCCATGAGCGCGTCCTCACGCACCGGCGCCTCCGGAGCGATCCGGTTCATGGCCCGTACGAGGCCCGCCACCGAATCCGCCGACACGAAGTCCGGCCCGTGGTCCAGGAACGCCTGGACGGGCCCGGAGAGACCGCCACCCAATCGGGTCTTCAGCAGCAGTTTCCGGTCGCGGTTCGTGATGTCAGGGTTCTGCTCGGAGCCGGACAGCGCGAACTCCTTGGCCAGGATGCTCCGGCTCACGATGAACCAGGAATGGTCGTGCTCCGCGAGTTCCGGCGTGCTGCGCAGCAGGCGGAGCGTGCCGAGCGTGTCATGCCCCGGGAGCCCCGGCACGGGCAGTCTGCGGCCGAGGGCGTCGAGCCACAGGGGCGACGGACCCGGCAGGATCCGGATCCCATGAGACGGCCAGACGGGGTCCCAGTTCCGGATCCCCTCGGTGTAGTGCCACATCCGGTCACGGTTCACCAGGCGGGCGCCGGCGGCCTCCGCCGGGGCGTACATGCTTCCGTCCACATAGGCGGGAACTCCGGTGATCATCTCCCGCGGCGGCGTGCCCAGCCGTGCGGGCCAGAACTGCCGCACCAGCCGGTGATTTCCGCCGATCCCACCGCTGGCCAGCACCACCGCCTGAGCCCGCAGCTCGAAGGTCCCCACCGTCCCGGCTGGACTCGCTGCGCCGCGCGGCCCGGCGTCGTCGGCCAGGAGATCGCCCTGCACGCCGACGACGGCGCCGCCCTCCACGAGCAGGCCGCGCACCTTGTGGCGGTGCAGCAGCGTGGTGGTCCCGTCCTCGGCGGCGGCGCGGGCCGCCGAGGCGAAGGGCGCCACGACGCCCGTCCCGGTCCCCCAGGCGATGTGGAAGCGGGGAACGGAGTTACCGTGGCCGCCCACATGGCCGTCACCGCGTTCCGCCCAGCCCACCACCGGGGTGAGGTCGATCCCGGCTTCGCGGAGCCAGGCCCGCTTCTCCCCCGTGGCGAATTCGACGTAGGCACGCCCCCAGCGCTGCGCCCACGCATCCTGATCACCCGGACCGTCCGTGCGGTCCCAGGCGGCGCTCCCCTGCCAATCGCGCCAGGCGAGGTCGAAGGAGTCCTTGACGCGCAGACGGCGCTGCTCGGGACTGTCCACCAGGAAGAGCCCTCCGAAGGACCACCAGGCCTGGCCCCCGAGATCCTGAGGCCCCTGCTGATCGAGGATGATCACGCGTTTTCCGGACCGGGAGAGCTCGCGGGCGGCGACCAGCCCGGACAATCCGTGGCCCACCACGATGACGTCAGCGTCCATGCTGGCAGTCTACGCCGGGCCCCTCCCGCCGCGAAGGAGCAGTTGATGCCCGTAAAAACCCCGGGAAAGGGCACGAGCTGTTCCCTCGCGGAGGTCGGTGCACAGGCTCAGTCCAGGGCCGCGGGCCGCAGGACGAGCACGGTGGCGTCGTCCGCCACCTCTCCGATCCGGGCCTGTTCGCGGCGCAGCTCCGTCAGTGTCTCGAGGGCTCCGACAGGCGTGCCGACGCGGTCCAGGAACTCCTCGGGCGAGCTCACCAGGGCCAGGTCGACGGCGCGCCAGGCGCCGTCGCTGACGAGTGCCACGAGCGCTGGCCGGGGCAGCCGCACCACCTCGGCGTGCTGGGCGGCCTCGGGTTCGCGGCGGGCCACCCAGAGATTGCCCTCGGTGTTGCGCAGCTCGCGGTCGCGGCGCAGCAGCCGGCGGCGTTCCTCCGGGTCCGGATCCTGCGCGGCCAGCTCGGCGTCGACCCTCCGGTCGGCCTGTTCCGCCAGCACGACCGTGGTGCCGCCTTCCTGGCCGCGGACGAGCACGCGGCAATCGGCCAGGGACGCGATCTCCACGCCGTCGTCATTCAGGTGCGCCAGGGAGACGGCGGCGCTCGGGAACCGCAGCCGCTCACCACCCACGAGCGGCTGGGCCACGGCGTCGATCCTCCGGAGCGCCGCGGCGAGCCGGTCCCGGGCGCTCAGGGAACCGGACATCTCGCCCGTGCCCACTCGGGACAGCGAAGTCGTCAGCGCCTGCGTCAGCCATTGAGGATCCGTGGCGGCCGGCAGCCCCAGAGGCTCCAGGAGCGTGGTGGCCCCGTCGATGATCCAGGCGTCCGGACCGGCGAATCCGCAGCCGTCCTCCTGGGGATGGGCGTCGCCCTCCGACTGGACGCGGGCCACGACTTCCCAGGTATGCCTCATGGCTCCATTAAAGGCCCGGGCGGCGCGGCGCCCGGAGGTGCCGCGCCGCCCGAGGTCCGATCAGCCCTTGA
Organism: Arthrobacter sp. RAF14; assembly: GCF_052114185.1. Classification (NCBI taxonomy): domain Bacteria; kingdom Bacillati; phylum Actinomycetota; class Actinomycetes; order Micrococcales; family Micrococcaceae; genus Arthrobacter; species Arthrobacter sp. RAF14. The sequence goes on from NZ_JBFREG010000002.1 coordinate 203,005, forward strand.
GCAGGTCCGGATGCTGAGCGGCGACCACATTCGGGTGCGCCCGCACGCGGTAACGCAGGGCGTTGTCGCCGTAGGTCTCGAGGATCGGGCTGTCATTGGGGTCCACCGAGAGACCCCGTGCCTTCTCCTGGAACTCCGGGCTGACGGCCAACTGCGGCATGCGCGCGTCGAGCGCCGGGTTGTAGAAGAACGGCACCGAGATCCGGTCGGTCCCGCGCAGCGGCGAGATGACGCGGTGCAGCGTGGCCTTGAGGTAACCGTTGGTGGCGAGTTCGAGCATCTCGCCGATGTTCACCACGAAGCTTCCCGGCACCTGCGGCGCGTCGATCCAGGCGCCGTCATGCTCCACCTGGAGACCGCCCTTCCCCGGCTCCACGAGCAGCAGGGTCAGCACGCCGCCGTCGCGGTGGGAACCGACGCCCTGCTTGGGGTCCGGGTCCGACTCACCGGGGTACCGGACGATCTTCAGCACCGGGAAGGCGCGGGAGGCGAAGGCCTCGTCGAAGGTGTCCTCCGGCGCGCCGAGCGAGAGCGCCAGGGCCCGGAGCAGTTCGAGGGAGATCTCGCTGAGCCGGTCCATCCACTCGGTGACGATGCCGCGCATCTCGGGCAGCGCCTCGGGCCAGAGGTTCGGGCCTTCGAGCCGCCAGTAGTCCGCGACGCCCTCGCCCGCGGGGACCGTCTCGCGGTCCACCCCGACGTCGATCTGCTCGCGCCAGTCGACCTCACCGGCGGTCAGTTCGCCACCCATGCGGGTGTAGCCGCGGAACTGCGGGCTGTGGATGTTCTCCAGTGCCAGCTTCTGCTCCTCCGGCAGCTCGAAGAAGCGCCGGGAGATGTCCAGGATGGCATCCGTGAGCTCCTGAGGAACGCCGTGGCCTGACAGGTAGAGGAACCCCACCTCGTGCATCGCGTCCCGCAGATCGTCGCGGAAGCGGGCCGCCTCCTCCGGTCCGGCGCTCAGACGGGAGAAATCGAGGATGGGCAAAGTTTCGAGAGCCACCGCATAATCCTTTTCACGTTACATTGCAAGCCGAAGCCTGTATTGGCTCCAATGTTACGCTCGCTTGGGCGGCCCGCCCATTGCCGCGTCACGGAAGGTCATGAAGTTGCCGGGGCGAAGAGGGGTGGCTTGCGAGCATTCTTGTTAAACGATTGACAAGTGAGTGACGAGCGTGACGATAATTCCTCGACGGCCCGACGACGGACCGTTCCATCGAGAGCACTCAGGGAGAAGACATGCGGTTGACCATCCACAAACGTCTCAGTGCAGTGATCGCGCTCGGCCTCACAGCCGTCGCCGGCAGTCCCGGAATCCCCGCCCACGCCCAGACCTTCGGCGGCAACGAATTGCTGTCCTGGACGGTCAGTTCCGCCCCCAGCGCGGGCCTGAGCTCCGTGACCTTCCCCATCACCGTGGCACCGGCGACGGCACGCCGGGCGGGCACCTATTTCGCCATGCAATACGGCTTCACAGGCCAGAACGACGTCGGCTACACCGGCCTGCAGCCCCGGCCCGACTCCCAGGGATCCGGCCGTCTCCGCGGGGTCTTCTCGTCCTTCATCCCCGGCACCACCTCGACCGACCCCAACTGCACGCCCGGCGCCGACGGTGGTCCCGGCGTGAGCTGCGGGCTGGAATTCAACGCCGTCTACGGCCACACCTACAACATGGTGGTGCAGAAGACCGGCGCCGACACCTGGAGCGGGACCGCGGTGGACACCACCACGGGCCGGGGCACCCACATCGGCAGCTACACCTTGCCCGCAGGCTCCGGGAACCTGAAGCCGACGCAGTCCGGATTCGTCGAGTATTACGACGTGCCGAGCTGCTCCAAGCAGCAGAAATATGACGTGACGTTTGGGGCGCCGTCGTCCGGGGCCCTGAGTGGAAGCACCACCTGGGTCAAGGAGTACGGCGACTGCCTCGGCTACGGCAACACCACCGTCACCACGGTCGGCGCCGGTGTGCGGATCACCCGCGGCACGATGGGCTGAGGGACCTCCCCTCGGCGAAACGCCGCGGCCGGTCCGGGAACGCCGACGGCCGGTGGGCCGGAGATCATCTCCGGCCCACCGGCCGTCACGTCGTTCCGGGAAGGACTAGCCCTCCACGCCCAGCTTCTCCAGGATCAGCTCGCGCACACGCCCGGCGTCCGCCTGGCCACGCGTGGCCTTCATGACGCCGCCGACGATCGCGCCGATCGCCTGGACCTTGCCGCCGCGGATCTTCTCCGCGACATCCGGCTGAGCGGCCAGGGCTGCATCGATGGCTTCCAGCAGGGGGCCGTCATCGGAGACCACGGCCAGCCCACGGGCCGCCACGATCTCCTCGGGCGTGCCCTCGCCCGCCAGGACGCCGTCCAGCACCTCGGACGCCATCTTGTTGTTGATCTTGCCGGCCTCGACCAGACCGTTGACCTGCACGATCACGTCCGGGGTGATGCCCAGCTCGCCGGGATCCACCTCGGCGACCTTGGCGCGGCCCACCACTTCGCCCATCCACCACTTGCGGGCGGCCGACGGCTTCAGACCTGCGGCCACGGTCTCCTCGATCAGGTCCATGACGCCTGCGTTCACCACGTCACGGAACTCCAGATCCGAGTAGCCCCAGGCGGCCTTGAGACGCTTGCGGTGTTCGGCGGGGGGCTCCGGCAGGGTCGCGCGCAGCTCTTCCACCCACTCACGCGAGGCGACGACGGGAACCAGGTCGGGCTCCGGGAAGTAGCGGTAGTCGTCGGCGTCGCTCTTCGGGCGGCCCGACGTCGTCGTGCGCGTGTCCTCGTGCCAGTGGCGCGTCTCCTGCACGACCTTCTCGCCCGACTCCAGGACGGCGCCGTGGCGCTGGATCTCGAAGCGGACCGCGTGCTCGACGGCGCGCAGCGAGTTCACGTTCTTGGTCTCGGACCGCGTGCCGAACTTCTCCTGGCCGATCGGCTTGAGGGAGACGTTCGCATCGCAGCGGACGTTGCCGCGCTCCATGCGGGCATCGGAGACACCCAGGTTCTTCACGATCTCGCGGACCGCGGCCACGTAGGCCTTGGCCAGCTCGGGAGCGCGCTTGCCCGCACCCTCGATCGGCTTGGTGACGATCTCCACGAGCGGCACACCGGCGCGGTTGTAGTCCACCAGGGAGTAGTCGGCGCCCTGGATGCGGCCCGCGGCTCCACCCATGTGGGTCAGCTTGCCGGCATCCTCCTCCATGTGGGCGCGCTCGATCTCCACGCGGAACACCTCGCCATCCTCCAGCTCGATGTCGAGGTACCCGTCGAAGGCGATGGGCTCGTCATACTGCGAGGTCTGGAAGTTCTTGGGGGTGTCCGGGTAGAAGTAGTTCTTCCGGGCGAAGCGGCACGTCTCGGCGATCTGGCAGTTCAGGGCCAGGCCGATCTTGATGGAGGACTCCACCGCGGCCTTGTTGACCACGGGCAGGACGCCGGGCAGGCCCAGGTCCACCTCGTTGACGTTCGTGTTGGGCTCGTCCCCGAACTCGTTGGGGGCGGAGGAGAACATCTTGGTCTTGGTGTTCAGCTCGACATGCACCTCGAAGCCGAGCACGGGCTCGTACTTCTCGAAGACGGAGTCGTAGTCCAGGATCTCGTCGGCGGACATTACTTGGCACCTCCCAGTACAGGGGCCTGCGCCAGCAGCGGGCCGCCCCACTTCTCTTCCAGCAGCTTCTCCAGGGCACCGGCGGCACGGTACAGACGGACGTCCTGACGCGCCGGGGCGAGGAACTGGATGCCCACGGGCAGGCCGTCCTCGTCCGCGAGGCCACCGGGGATGGAGATGCCCGGGACACCGGCCATGTTCGCCGGGATGGTCGCCACGTCGTTGAGGTACATGGCCAGCGGGTCGTCGACCTTCTCGCCCAGCTTGAACGCCGTGGTGGGCGCCGTCGGAGAGATCAGCACGTCGGCCTGGGCGAACGCGGCGTCGAAGTCACGCTGGATGAGCGTGCGGACCTTCTGCGCCGAGCCGTAGTAGGCGTCGTAGTAGCCGGCGGACAGGGCGTAGGTGCCCAGGATGATGCGGCGCTTGACCTCGTCACCGAAGCCGGCGGCGCGGGTGGCGCCCATGACGCGCTCGATGGTCATGGGGCCGTCCTCCGGGAGAGCCCGCAGACCGAAGCGCACGCCGTCGAACTTGGCCAGGTTGGAGGACGCCTCGGACGGCATGATCAGGTAGTAGGCGCCCAGGGCGTACTGGAAGTTGGGGCAGGAGACCTCGACGATCTCGGCGCCCGCAGCCTTGAGCAGCTCCAGGGACTCGTTGAAGCGGTTCTCGACGCCGGCCTGGTAGCCCTCGCCGTGCAGCTCCTTGATGATGCCGATCCGCAGGCCCTTGACGTCACCGCTCGCAGCGGCGGCGGCCAGGCCGGTCCAGGACTCCTTGAGGGAGGTGGAGTCATACGGGTCATGCCCGCCGATCACCTCGTGCAGCAGAGCGGAGTCCAGCACGGTGCGGGACACCGGGCCGATCTGGTCCAGCGAGGAGGCCATGGCGATGGCGCCATAGCGGGAGACGCCGCCGTACGTCGGCTTCACGCCGACGGAGCCGGTCACCGAGGCGGGCTGACGGATGGAGCCACCGGTGTCCGTGCCGAGGGCCAGCGGCGCCTCGAACGCGGCGACGGCGGCAGCGGAACCGCCGCCGGAACCACCGGGGATGCGGTCCAGGTCCCACGGGTTGCGAGTGGGGCCGTAGGCCGAGTGCTCCGTGGAGGAGCCCATGGCGAACTCGTCCAGGTTGGTCTTGCCGAGGATCGGCATCTTCGCGGCGCGCAGCTTCTTCACGACCGTGGCGTCATACGGGCTGTGCCAGCCCTCGAGGATCTTGGATGCGGCGGTGGTGGGCTGGCCCACGGTGACGATCAGGTCCTTGACGGCGATCGGGACACCGGCGAGCGCGTGGAGCTCCTCGCCTGCGGCACGGGCGGCGTCCACCTCGGCGGCGACGTCGAGCGCCTCCTGGGTGTTGACGTGCAGGAAGGCGTTCACCTCACCGTCGACCTCGGCGATGCGGTCCAGGTGCGCCTGCGTGACCTCGACGGCCGACAGTTCCTTGGCGGCGAGCTTCTCAGCGAGCTGCGCGGCGGTGGAGTGGATGATCTCCTGGGTCATGGCTTACTCCTCATCCAGGATTGCGGGGACCTTGAAGCGGTTCTCGTCGGCGTCGGGCGCGCCGGAGAGTGCCTGCTCAGCGGTCAGTACATGCCCCACCACGTCCTCGCGGAACACATTGCTCAGCGGGATGGGGTGCGAGGTGGCGGGCACATCGGCACCGGCGACCTCACTGACGGACTTGACGGAGTCGACGATGACGGCCAGTTCGCCGGCCATACGGTCAAGCTCCTCATTGCTCATCTCAATGTGAGCGAGACGCGCCAGATGCGCGACGTCGTCACGATTGATCGCAGCCATGGATCTCCCCTGCAATTGGTGAAAAGGTTTCCAGTCCAGTTTAGTCACTCCGCCACGCCCCGACCGACCGTGGCGCGGGTGCGAGGTGGGCGGGACGCCGGACTGCCGGTTTCGGTGCTCTGTTTTCCTTTCGGTGCCCCCATTGGCGCACCGAAAGGAAACTCGGGCGCCGAAACCGGGAGACGGGTGAGGAGGGGTGGGCACGGCCGGTTCTCGCAACCGGGGCTGGCTCGGCGCACCCCTAGGATGTGGACCATGCAGCCTCTGCCGGACGACATCGCCCTCCATGTCCCCACCTCGGACGACGTCGGCCGTGTCCACGAGCTCTACAGCGACCCGGACGTCTGGCGCCATGCGCCCCACGGACGGCACGTCGCGGTGGTGACCACACGACGCATGGTCGAACGGTGGGTGTCGGACTGGGAGAACCACGGACTCGGCTCGTGGCTGGTGGAGGACGCCGTCACCGGCGAACTGCTCGGCAACGCAGGCTGCTCCCTGCGGAACGGCGCCCACTGGAACCTGGGATACCGGTTCGCTCCCGCGGCGCAGGGCAGGGGCATCGCCACCCGGGTAGCTCGCTTGGCGCTGGCGGCGGCGTGGGAGAAGGATCCCGGGATTCCGCGGGTGGCGTCGATCCTCGAACACAACGGCGCTTCGGTCGCCGTGGCGGTCCGCGCAGGGCTCACGCTCCAGTTCCGTGGCCTCGACGTCGGCAACCCGGACCCATCCGCCGTCCGGCTCCTCTACGCCGACCGGCCGCTGGACCCGGCCAAGGTGAGGCTCATTCTGGGCCACTGAACGGCCTTGGCTGGGCGCCCTTGTTGACGTCGGGCTCCTCAATGGGGGCGCCCGACGTCAACAAGGGCGCCCGAACCGGGCAAGCGACGTGCGCAGCACCACGAGCACGACGGCGGACAGCGTGAGCGCCGTCGCCGCCCACTGGCCGGGCGACGGCCACGGTCCGAGTCCCGCGAGCGCCGCAGCGGCCCCCACGACGGGCGGGACCGCCAGGCCCAGCAAGGCCGAGTACGTGGCGCCGGCCGCGGCGAGGATCCGATGCTGCAAGAGGTACGCAGGGACGTAGACCACCACCCCGAGAATCACGAGGGAGAACAGCGCGCCCGGGGTGATCGTCCCTCCGCCCAGGAGATCAGCCCCGGCCCATACGAGCAACGGCAGGCAACCGAACCCGAAGATCGGGAGGATCCGGGGCGCCATCGGGCCGGAGTACCCGGCGTTGGCACGGGCGAAGTGCACGCCGTACCAGGCCATGGACGCCATTCCCGCGACACCCGCGGCGATGCCGAGCCCGAGGGACTCCCCGTTCTCCCCCGGTGGCTTCTGGATCACGTAAAGGGCCGCGCCTGCCATCGCGACCAGCGCCACGGCCAGGAACCACACGCCGGGAGACCTCCGGTCCAGTGCTGCCTCGACCACCATGACGGTCAGCGGGGTGCCGACCATGATCAGGGCGGCGACGGCGGCGCCCGCGAAGTGGATCGCCGCGGTGGAGAAGATCGTGTAAGCGCTCACCCCGGTGAGAGCCAGGATGACGGTGGTGCCGCGCCGCATTCTCGGGACGGCCACGCGACCACCCGTGCCGGCGCCCTGCCTCCGGGTCACGAGCGCGCTCAGCAGGGCCAGGCCCCCGACCGTGAAGACCGTCCTCCCGGCCGATGCCACGGCCACGGAGGTCCCCGTCAGGGTAAGGGCGACAAGGATCCAGGTCGAGGCCAGGAGGAGCACCAGCAGCACCGAGTCCACAGCCAGACGCCACGGCTTCATCGCCGCCTGTCCCGCCACACCGCACCCCGCTCCACTGACGATCCTGCGCCGCCCACGACGACGGCGTTCACCCGGCACCCGCCGGCACGCCCAGTCAATCACGGGACACGGCGGCCGCTGTGCAGGATGCGGCTACCGGTAGTCCGCGGCCCGCTCGCGGGCGACCTCGAGCAGTGTCGAGTGGAAGGCCACCTCCGCAGGCGCGTAGACCTTGTCCTGCCGCTGGGCCAGGAACACCCTGCGCTTCGGGGCGGAGGGTCCCAGGCTGATCACTTTGACGTCGGGATGCTGGAGGGCCACGGCAGTCCTGGGCACCATCGCCACTCCCATGCCGACGCTGACCATCGCCTGGGCCTCCTGGTAATCATTGGCGAGGAATCCGATGGCCGGCTCGAATCCTGCGTCGTGAGCCGAACGCTGCAGCACCTCGACCACGGGATGCGCGTCGGCACGGACGATCCAGGACTCCTTGCGGAGTTCCTCCATGGAGACCTCGTCCCGGTCGGCGAGCGGATGGCTGCGGGAGACCAGGAGGACGGTCCCCTCGTCGAAGACCTCGGTGATCCGGATCGAATCGTCCTCGAACCGGTTCCACGGGTAGTCCCACAGGAGGCACAGCCCCATGGCCCCCGAGTGCAGCCCGTCCAGCAGCTCGTCGAACCGCGCGCTCCGGACGGACAGGCTGATGGCCGGATACCTCTTCTTGAAGGTCCGGATGACCACGGGCAGGAAGGAACCCGCCAGCGTGGGAAACGTCCCGATGGTCAGGGATCCGCGCTTCAAGCCGGCGAGTTCGGCGAGGTCCGCGTGCGCCGCCTGCATCTGAGCGATGATCTTCCGGGCGTGGCCGGCCAGGAGCTGCCCCGCCTCCGTGGGCACCACGCCCCGGGACTTCCGGCTGAGCAGGGGCTGACCGACCTCCTGCTCCAGCTTGCGCAATTGCTGTGAGACGGCGGACGGCGTGTACATCAGAGTCTCCGCCGCGGCCGTCACCGACCCCTGCTCCACGACTTCCACGAGGAGCGCCAACCGGCGGATGTCGAACAGGTCGTCACTTCGATCGTTCAGCATTGCTTCACCCTCCTCGAGATTCGTTTCATTCTATGCATTCCGGCCTACTGTCCACCTCCGTCAGGGGACGTTTTACACAAAGGAACGTCGAAAAGAGGACGTGGACACCTCACACCACCAGTGAATGAAGAAGTTCTACATAACCCCTCAACTATCCAACATTGTCTTCAAGTGTGATCTGCGTCAATCTCGAATCACCCGGGATTTCACTGACCATCACTGAAGGCAAGGACCATCTCATGAAGATCGAAGCAGAGTGGATGCGCGGAGGCACCAGCAAATGCTGGGTCTTCGAGAGCGCGCAGCTCGGTGCGGCTTCCGCCGGACCGGATGTGCTGCTTCCACGACTGTTCGGCAGCCCGGACAGCCGCCAGATCGACGGCGTCGGCGGCGCCACCTCGACCACCAGCAAAGCGGTCATCCTGGATCGCCCCGTCGGCGGAGACGTGGACGTCGAGTTCACCTTCGCCCAGGTCGGCATCGAAGAGGCCTCGGTCGACTGGGGCAGCAACTGCGGTAACTGCTCCGCCGTCGTCGGGCTGTACGCCATCGAAAAGGGGTGGGTGGTGCCCACCGGGGACGTCACCCGGATCGTCACCCGCAACACCAACACCGGGCAGATCATCGTCCAGGACGTGTCCACCCCGTCCGGGGCGCTGCCGATCGTCCCCCAGGCGGAGATGCCGGGCGTGCCCTTCCCGGGCTACCGGGTGGGCCTCGGCTTCCGCGATCCCGCGGGCAAGACCACCGGCGCACTGCTTCCCACCGGATCGCCGTCGGATGTCCTGACGGTCGCCGGCATCCGCTGGACCGTGTCGATGGTCGACGCCGGAGCGCCGCTCGTCATCCTCCGTGCCGAGGATCTCGGCCTGGACCCGGAGCGCCACGACGGCTGGAGCGACGCGGTCGTCCCGCAACTGGATGTTCTGGACGGCATCCGACGCGCTGCCGCGGTGCGCATGGGCATGGCCCGCACCCCGGAGGAGGCGGCACGGGCCGTGCCCAAGCTCGCCGTCGTCGCGCCCCCCGCATCCTCCGACGCGGACAGCGACCTCAGCGTCATGATGCTCTCGATGGGCAAGCCCCACCCGGCGCTGGCCATCACCGGCAGCATCGCCCTGACTCTCGCCGCGCGGACGCCCGGCACCCTGCCCGCCGAAGCGGTCCACGTGGCCCCCGGCGCCACCCTCCGGCTGAGGACACCCGCCGGGGTCATCGAAACCTGGTCCGAGGAACGGAACGGCTCGCTGCTCATCGGCGTCGACCGCACCGCCCGCACCATCGCCAGCACCGTCATCCACCTTCCGGAGGTCCTCGGCAGCGCCGTCGACGCCTCCTTCGCCGGCGCCACTCAATGAGGAGAAAGCCATGAGCAACACCGCAGAACAGACCAGACCCACCTCCACCGGGGGCACCCGGCCGACCCGCCCCGACCGGCGCCGCCGTATCCTTCTGGTGACGGTGGCCGCGATCGCGGCCGTAGGCCTGCTCGCCCTCCTGTTCGGAGGCGTCTTCTCCGGCCCCGCGGCGGCCACGGGATCGGAGAAGACCATGACCGCCACGCAGATCGTCCCGCTCATCATCTTGGTGGTGATGTTCGTCGTCGCCACCAAGTGGCCCCTGAACATCGGCGTGATGGGGCTCGTCGCCTCCTTCGGCGTCGGCTATTTCATGCTGGGGATGAGCGACAAGGAGATCCTGGCCGAGTTCCCGGCGAACATCGTCCTGACCATCATCGGCGTCACCTACTTCTTCAACATGGCCCAGCGGAACGGGACCATCGACATCATCGTCCAGGCCTGCGTACGGCTGATCCGCGGCAAGACGATGCTCATGCCCTGGGTCTTCTTCCTCATGGCCGCCGCGCTGACGTCGCTGGGCACCTTCTCCCCCGCCGCCGTCGCGCTGCTGGCACCGGCCGCACTGGGCCTCGCCTACGAATCACGGATCCATCCGGTGGTCATGGGCGCGTTCGTCATCAACGGCGCGCATGCCGGAGGCTTCTCCCCGCTCTCGGTGGCCGGGGTGCTGGTTCACGACATCGCGCAGAAGAACGGATTCCCCGTCTCCCAGGAGGCGCTGTTCCTGGCGAGCTTCGCCGTCAACGTGATCCTGTCCGCGCTGACGCTGGTGGCGTTCGGCCTGATGGGCAGACTGCGCGACCACCACGCCAACGGATACACCGGCCTTGAAACCACACGGCGCACCCGCCCGCACGGCCAGCAGATCCTCACGCTCGCGCTGATTTTCGTCATCCTGGTGTGCACGCTGGGATTCCACCTGCCCATCGGATTCGTCGCGCTGTCCGCAGGGCTGCTGCTCGCGTTCGTCAACATCAAGGAGCACACGACCTTCATCGGCGGCATCTCCTGGTCCACGGTGCTGCTGGTGGCCGGGATGATCACATACGTCTCCCTGCTGCAGCACCTCGGCGTCATCGACACCCTGGCCGACCTGGCCCTCGCGCTGGGAGCCCCGCTCCTGGTGGCGCTGGTGCTCTGCTACGTGATCGGCGTCGGCTCCGCCTTCGCCTCGTCCACCGCCCTGCTGACCGCGTTCATCCCACTGGCCGGCCCGCTCCTGGCCACGAGTTCCCTGAGCGCCTCGGGCACGGTGGCCGCACTGGCCATCGCCGCCACCGTGGTGGACGTCTCGCCGTTCTCGACCGACGGCGCACTCGTGGTCGCCAACGCCCGCGAGGAGGACCGGCAGCGCGTCTACCGCCAGCTCATGATGTACGCGGGCGCCGTCGTGCTCACCGGGCCGGCACTGGCATGGGCCCTCCTGGTGCCCACCGGCCTCATGTGATCCGACGGGCCTTCAACGCGGCAGGACGGCGGGTGCTTCTTCGCACCCGCCGTCCTGCCGCGTTCCCGGAAGTCCTCAGAGAACCTTGCCCTGGGCAGCCAGGAGCATCCGGGCCCGGTATTCCGGGGAGTCCGCCGGCTCGCTGGTGCCGAAGATGGCTCGCACCCAATGGCCGTCCGTGTTGTTCGGGAAGAGGATGAAGTCACGTCCGAAGCGCTCGGCGTCCTCGGCGGCGAGGGTACGGCGCTCCTGGACCGACTTCACGTAGTACCGGCGCCGGAAGTCGTTCAGGTTGTCGCCCAGAAACGCGATGACCTGATACTTGTCCGCAATGGCCTGCTGGGCCGGTTCCTTGTTGGAGGATTCTCGCTGGAAAATGGCGTGCTTGTCATCGGCGAAGGCCAGGCCCGCGTGCCGCAGGTTTGCGACGCCGATCTGCTGGGTGTCCGGGCCCTGATCGCGCTGGGAGACGTAGAAGATTTCGACGCCGCGGCTTTCCGCGTACCGGGAGAATTCGACGGCGCCGGGCGTTGCGGTGGGGCCGTTCTCCCGGACCCAGGCGTCCCACAGTTCGTCGTCGAACGCCTGCTTGCCGGCGGCGATCAGCATCTCCCAGTAGGGGTTGGAGGACAGGACGGTGTCATCGACGTCGGAAATGAACGCCAGCGGCTTGGCGCCCCGTCGCCGCTGACCGACGCCCCGGAGGACATCGTCGAGACGGTCACGGGCGATGTTGAAAGCCTGCCGGTACAGCATGTCGCGCTCGGCCGCGGTGACCCGCCACGCCACTGCGGCGGAAAGAATGTTCTGCACTTCCGGCGACGCTTCGGCCTTGGCGGGACCGGCGGTGAACAGCGCCAGGCCTCCTGCCACTCCGCCTGCGCCCAGCCCCTTCAGCATGGTCCGGCGTTCAATTCCCATGGGCCCTCCTTGATCACGGTGACGCATGTCACGTCGGCTAGTAAACCAATGTTTATCGTGAGTAACCAGATTCCGTCGGAATATGTCTCCGCGCAGCAACGCGGTGCCGGTTGCCGCCCCGCCGGACCCGGACCCACGAATGCGGGGTCACATGAGGCCGGATGAACGTTCGTCATCCGGCCTCATGTGACCCCGCATTTCAGAGGGGACGCGCGCAGGCGCCTAGTGGCCGATGCCGATGGCCCCCGTCAGGACGCCGACCAGCAGCATCACCAGGGACACGACGGCGGCACGCCACAGGACCTTCTTGTGATGGTCGCCGAGCTCCACCTTCGCCAGGGAGACCAGCAGCAGGATCGCCGGGACCAGCGGGGACTGCATGTGGAACGGCTGACCGGTGATGGAGGCCCGGGCCATGTCGGCGGCGCTCAGGCCGTAGTGACCGGCGGTCTCGCTCAGGATCGGCAGCACGCCGAAGTAGAAGGCGTCGTTGCTCATGAAGAACGTCATCGGGATGCTCAGGAGACCGGTGATGATCGCCATGAACGGCCCCATGCTGGAGGGGATGATGTCCACGAGCCACTCGGACATGGCCTTCACCATGCCCGTGCCGTTCAGCACGCCCGTCAGGACGGCGGCCGCCATGACCATGCTGACCACGGCCACGATCGACTGGCCGTGGGCCACGAGCGCCTTCGCCTGATCCTTGACGTGCGGGAAGTTCACCAGCAGGGCGATTCCCGCGCCGACCATGAAGATGTACGGCAGCGGCAGGACATCCATGACCAGCAGGACCATGATGGCGAGCGTCAGGGCGAAGTTGAACCAGATGAGCTTGGGACGCAGGGTCTCACGCGTCGGATCCAGCGCGGTCTCGGCCAGGGTGCCGGAGCCGTCGGACGAGCCGCCACCGGGGGTGATCTTCTCCAGCAGCGCGGTCCGGGTGCCGATGCGGCCACCGCTCGCCTTGGACAGTGCCGAGCCGTTCTTGACGTCGGCCACATCGAGGGCCGTGCCGCCGTCGTACGACGCGGCAGCGCCCCAGCGCTCCGGCTCGGCCACCATGAGGCGCTTGCGCTCCATGAGACCCAGGCTCCAGGAGAAGATCAGGACCACGACGAGGCCGGCCACCAGGCCGGGGACCATAGGGACGAAGACGTCGGAGACGTTGATCTTCAGAGCGGAGGCGGCGCGGGCCGTCGGACCGCCCCAGGGCAGGATGTTCATGGTGCCGTTGGCCAGACCCGCCACACAGGTCAGGACCACGGGGCTCATCTTCAGGCGCAGGTAGACCGGCAGCATGGCGGCCGTGGTGAGGATGAAGGTGGTGGAGCCATCGCCGTCCAGCGAGACCGCCATGGCGAGGATCGCGGTGCCCAGAACCACTTTGGCGGGGTCGTTGCCCAGCTTGCGGAGGATGAAACGGACCAGCGGGTCGAACAGCCCCACATCGATCATGGTGCCGAAGTAGATGATGGCGAACATGAGCAGTGCGGCCGTGGAGGTCATGGACTTCATGGACGTCATGACCATGTCCCCGATGCCCAGACCGGCCCCGGCGAAGAGGCCGAAGATGGTGGGCACCAGGATGAGCGCCAGCACTGGCGTCATCTTCTTGGTCATGATCAGAACCATGAAGACTGCGATCATGGCGAAGCCGAGCAGGACTAGCATCGCTGCGCTCCTTAGGTGAAAGTGTCGGGTGCATCACACCGATGTGACGCTCGCCATAGACGCTAAGGTGGCGCGCATCACTCGAGGGCCTTAAGCCCGCTTGATGCCGCTTGTGCTTGTTGAGCGCGTTCTGCTCATTTAGCTCAGAGCGCTTTTGGGGTAGGCTCGCCGCCGAAGGGAGTGCCATGCGAACACTGAAGTTCTCCACGCAGACGCTGCTGCTGCAGATCGCGGTGGTGCTGCTGACGGTGCTCCTCTTCGCCCTGGCCTTCGCCACGATCATGGTGGAACGGATCACCCAGGAGGCCGAACAGCGCGCCCTCACCCTGGCGCGCACCATCGCCTCCCAGCCACAGGTCCGGCAGGAGGTGTCCCGCATCAGCGCGGCCACCGGCACTCCCCCGTCCACCGTCCTGGACCGCGGACCCCTGGAGTCCATCGCCGAATCGGCACGGCAGAGGACCTCGGCGCTCTTCGTCGTCATCACGGACGAGACCGGCGTCCGCCTGGCCCACCCCGACCCGCAGCGCCTCGCCGAAAAGGTCAGCACCGACCCGTCCGAGGCCCTCGCGGGCAAGGAGGTCGTCACGCGCAACACCGGGACGCTGGGTCCTTCGGCAGGTGCCAAGGTGCCCGTCTACGCTCCGGGCGCGACGACGACGGCGGGCGGCGCCGTCGTCGGCGTCGTGAGCGTCGGCTTCGCGCGCGAACCGCTCGGCAGCGCGCTGCTCGGAGCCTCCGGACCGGTGATCGTCACGGCCTGCGGCGCACTCGCCGTCGGGGTGGCGGCCTCCATGCTGCTCCGGAAGCGCCTCCGGCGGCTCACCCTCGGGATGGAGCCCGAGGAGCTGACGACGCTGGTGCAGGACCAGGTGGCGGTGCTGGAGACCACGCACGAGGGGGTGATCGGGGTGTCCCCCACCGGCCGGGTGACCGTGGTGAATGCGACGGCCCAGGATCTCCTCGGCCTCCCGGACCTGCAGGGCACCTCGTGGGCCGACGCCCCCGTGCCCGAGCCCCTGCGTCAGCTGACCCGGCGGGAGGCAGCCGAGGACGATGTCCTCGAGCTCGTGGCCGGCGCCCGGGTCCTGCTCGCCACCGCGCGGAAGGCCGTGCACGACGGCGAGGACCTGGGCTGGGTGGTCTTCCTCCGGGACCGGACGGAGCTGGCGCAGCTCACCCGGCAATTGGAATCGGTCAGCACCATGAGTTCGGCCCTCCGCGCGCAACGCCACGAGTTCGCCAATCAGCTGCACACCATCTCCGGTCTCCTCGACCTCGGTGACACGGCGCGGGCCGCGGAGTACGCGCACCGCCTGGTGGAGACGGGCCCGCTGGAGTTCCCGGTCGACGGCCTGGAACGCCTGCCGGAACCGTATCTGCAGGCCTTCATCGGGGCCAAGGGGATCCGGGCCCGCGAGCGCGGCGTGACCCTTCGGGTGGGCGAGGACACGTTCATCCGGGGGTCCGTCAAGGCTCCGCACGACGTCACCACGGTGCTGGGGAACCTGATCGACAATGCGATCAATGCCGCCGTCTCCGGTACCCGTGGGGACGGCGAGCGCTGGGTCAGGGTGGACCTTCTGGACGAGCCCGGCCCGGTGACCGAGGACGGTTCCGCCCGGCTGGGCACCCTGCACGCGGTGGTCGCCGATTCCGGCGACGGCGTGGCCGAACCGGGCCGCTTGTTCGAGGAAGGCTATACGGCTTCCCGTGTCCCGGGGCAGGGGCTCGGCCTCAAGCTGGCCCTGGAGCTCGCGCAGCGCCGCGGCGGCGAGCTGACGCTCCTGGATGCTGGAGGGCCCGGGAGTTCCGGGGGTTCCGGCGGTCAGGGTTCCGGCGGTCAGGGTTCCGGCGGCCAGGGCTCCGGCGCGGTGTTCGCCGTCCGGCTGCCCACCGCCATGCTGTTCACCACCACGTCCGGGGAGGACACATGAGTCACGACCTCACCGTGCTGATCGTGGACGACGACTTCCACGTCGCCACGCTGCACTCCAACTACGTCCAGGCGGTCCCCGGCTTCACGGTGGTGGGCCACGCCGGAAACGCCCAGCAGGCCTTGCAGGCGTTCCACTCGCTCCGCCCGGACCTGGTGCTGCTGGATGTCTATCTTCCCGACGGCTCGGGGCTCGATGTGCTCCGGCAGCTGGACTGCGACGTCATGATGCTCAGCGCCGCGGCCGACCCGCTCTCCCTCCGGATGGCGTTCCGGCGGGGTGCTCTGGCGTATCTGCTCAAGCCGTTCGGCGGGGAGGAGCTGGCCCAGCGGCTCAGGGCCTATGCGCGGTACCGCCGGCTGCTGGAGAGGACCACCGGTCTGGACCAGGACGCCGTGGAACGCGCCCGCCGTGCCTTGCTCGGCTCGGACGGTCCGGCCGCCACATCACCCGCGAGGACGCGAAGCGCCACCGAACAGTCGATCCTGGAGGCTCTCGGCGGCGGCACGGGTGAGACGGCGGGCGAGGCGCTCTCGGCGCTCGAGGTCGCGGAGCGGGTGGGCGTCTCCCGGGCCACGGCGCAGCGGTACCTTTCATCCCTGGCCGACGACGGCGCCGTCGAGATCCAGCTGCGGTACGGCACCACAGGACGGCCCGAGCACCGCTACGCGCGGCGCGCGTGAGCCTGCGCTCCGGGGAACGGGCGAAGAGCGCTACAGCGAGGCCGCGGCCCCGGGCTGCAATGCCTGGTCCGCGCTGTCCGCTTCCGATCCGGTCTGGCCGGTGACGTCCATCCGGTAGACGAGGAGCTTCACCTCACCGTTGGGGGTCCACCAATCGCGCTCCGGGACGCGATCGAAACCGAAGGCGCGGTACAGGCCGTGCGCGCTCTCCCAGCTTTCGCCTGTGGTGAGCGAGACTGCGGAGATGCCCGGACGGCGTCGTGCCTCGTCCAGGATCGCCTGGACCATGGCCCGGCCGGCACCGCTGCGCTGCACCCCCGGGTCGACGACGAGCAGGCGGAACTCCAGCTCGCCTTCGCGGGCGATGTCCGCCCACGGCTCGCCCTGCACCGCGAGCGTCACGGAGCCGATCACGGAGCCGTCGCGCTCCGCGACCCAGATCTCCGCCTCCTGCGCCCGGACGTCCACCTTGCGGATGTGCTGCAGGTAGGGGAATTCGGGGTCCGTGAAGTACCCGGCGGCAAGATACGCATCCTGCGTGATGCGGGCGATCTCGGCGTAGTCGGCGGGCTGGGCGGGGCGGATCAGAATCTCGGACGGCACCCATCAATGGTAGTCGTCTCGTGAAGCGCTCGCTTGACATTCGGGCTACCATGGGCCGATGGTGCCCAGTTTCACACTTCGACCGCCCCGGCCGTCCGACGCCGAGGACCTCGCGATCCTTCATGTGCGCTGCTGGCGTGAGGCCTACGGACATCTGCTCTCCGAGGACTTCTTCACCGAGGAACGGCTCGACAGACGACGACGGCTCTGGGCCATGCTGACCGCCGCGCCGCAGCCGGGCCGGACCATCATGGTGGCCGAGTCGGACGGCGAGGTGGTCGGCTTCGCGGGAGGCGGCGAACCCCTCGATCCCGAGGAGGCGTCCTTCGGCCAGAACCTGTCGATGCTGTACCTGCGCCGGGACTTCCACGGAAGCGGCGCAGGTCAGGCGCTGTTCGACTCCGTCCTGCCGCCGGGCCGGGCCTTCCTGTGGGTGGCGAAGGACAATCCCCGGGCCCAGGCGTTCTACCGCCGCAACGGCTTCGCCCTGGACGGCGCGGAGGACGTGCTGGAGGACTTCGGAGGCATCACCGAAGCGCGCATGGTCCGGCACTGAGGACCCACGGTTCTGTTGTTCACCCACAAGAACATCGGTGGGTGAACAACAGAACCGTGGGCTGGACCGCCGTCGTCCCTACAGAGGGAACCGCGCCGCGTCCTCGAGGGCTCCGGCGCACGTCCACGCTTCGAGCCGTTCGGTGTCCGCGGGTCCGCCGTCGAGGGGGCTCCGCAGATTCGGCCGCCGCACCCAGCACCCGGCTTCCTCGGCCACCAGCGCACCGGCGGCCCAGTCGTGCTCGTTGAGGCCGCGTTCGCCGTAGCAGTCGTGCGTTCCGTCGGCCACCAGACAGAGGTCCAGCGCGGCGGATCCGAGCCGCCGGAGGTCCGCCAGACCGTCCATCAGATCGACGAGGGTCACGGCCTGCTCGGCGCGCACCCCGGCGTCGTAGGAGAATCCGCTGGCCAGGATGCGGCCACGCGAGCCTTCGGGCGGGCCGGCGAGGCGACGCGGCTCCGGGTTCCCGCTCGCCTCGTCCAGGAGCCAGGCACCCCCGCCGCGCGTCGCCCAGTACACGCGCCGGAGTGCGGGAGCATTGACGACGCCGGCCACCCAGCTTCCGTCCGGCGCCGCCACGGCCACGCTCGTGGCGAAGTAGACGATGTTGCGGATGAAATTCGTGGTGCCGTCCAGGGGGTCGATGGACCAGCGGTACCCGCTCGCCTCGACGGGTGACGTGGTGCCGTGTTCCTCGCCGGTGATGACGTCATGGGGCCGGTGCCGAGTGATGACGGCACGCACGGCGTCTTCGGCCTGACGGTCGTACTCGGTCACCCAGTCGTTGTCGCTCGACTTGTTGTCCGCCCCGCTCGCCACATCCTCCTGGCTCAGCGTCGCGCGCCGGGACAGCACCGCCGCACCGGCCGCGGCGGCCTCCAGGGCGATGGCCAGAAGTTCTTCCGTAGCAGGCGACTCATCGGACGCACCGACCGGATTCCGCGGCTCGCTCATGCCTCGTTCTCCGCGGCTTCGTCGGCGACCGCAGCCTCAGGCTCGGTCTCTCCTCCCGGCAGTCCGGCGGGCCCCTTCTCCAGGAGGAGCAGGAATGCATCCTCGTCGAGGACGGGGACGCCCAATTGCTCGGCTTTCTCCAGTTTCGAACCCGCGGCTTCGCCGGCCACCACGTACGAGGTGTTCTTGGAGACCGACCCCGCGGCCTTGCCGCCCCGGGTGATGATGGCCTCCTTGGCCTGATCCCGGCTGAGGGTGGGCAGCGTGCCCGTGACCACCACGGTCAAGCCCTCCAGCGTCTTCGGCATGGACTCGTCCACCTCGTCGGCCATGCGGACGCCGGAAGCGGCCCAGGCCTCCACGATGTTCACGTGCCAGTCCTCCGCGAACCATTCCTTGACCGCGGCGGCGATGGTGGGGCCCACGCCGTCCACATTGGCCAGTTCCTCCTCCGAGGCCGCCCGGATGGCATCCATGGTGCCGAAGGCCGTGGCCAGTGCCCGGCTCGCGGTGGGGCCCACGTGACGGATGGACAGCGCCACGAGCACGCGCCACAGCGGCTGGGACTTGGCTTTCTCCAGCTCGGTGAAGAGCTTCTTGGTGTTGGCGCTCGGTCCGGCCGGCGTCTTCGCCGTGCCCTGGGTCCAGAAGTACGGCTTGAGCTCCCACACCCCGGTGCCGGCGCCCTTCACACGCTTCTCCCGCCACACTTTCACCTCGCCCAGGGCCGCGCGGAGGTCGGCGCCCGCCGTCTCCGACGCCAGGTCGAACACCCGGGACTCGTCCGTCAGAACCCCCGGCCCGGTCGGCTGGACCAGTCCCCCGGTCTCCGCCGGATCGGGACCCGGCCCCGCGGTCAGCGCCAGCGCGGCCTCGTCGCCCAGGGCCTCGATGTCGAAGGCTCCGCGGCCGGCCAGGTGCGCCACCCGCTGGCGGAGCTGGGCAGGGCAGGACCGTGCGTTGGGGCAGCGGAGATCGACGTCGCCCTCCTTGCCCGGGGCGAGCGGGGTCCCGCAGGACGGGCAGGTCTCCGGCATCACGAAGGCGTGCTCGGTGCCATCCCGCAGTGCCAGGACCGGTCCGACGATCTCCGGGATCACGTCTCCGGCCTTCCGGAGCACCACGGTGTCCCCGATCAGGACGCCCTTGGCCTTCACCACATCCTGGTTGTGCAGCGTGGCCATCTCCACGGTGGACCCGGCGACCTTGACCGGCTCCATCACGCCGTACGGGGTGACTCGTCCGGTGCGGCCGACGTTGACCCGGATGTCCAGGAGCTTGGTGTGGACCTCCTCGGGCGGGTACTTGTACGCCACCGCCCAGCGCGGCACCCGCGACGTGTGGCCCAGCTGGCGCTGCACGGCCAGCTGATCGACCTTCACCACGATGCCGTCGATCTCGTGGATCAGGCTGTGCCGTTTCTCGCCGTATTCGGCGATGAACGCGAGCACCTCCTCCAGGGTCTCCAGCACCTTGAAGTACGGGCTGGTGGGCAGGCCCCACTCCTGAAGGAGAGCGTAGAACTCCGACTGGGAGTTCAGGTCGAGACCCTCGTGCCGGCCGATGCCGTGCACATACATGGACAGCGGACGCTTGGCCGTCTCCGCAGGGTCCTTCTGCCGGAGCGATCCCGCAGCGGCGTTGCGCGGGTTGGCCAGCGGGGCCTTGCCCGCCGCGATCAGGACCTCGTTGTACTCCTCGAACGCCTTCGACGGAATGAACACCTCGCCCCGGATCTCCACTTCGGCCGGATGACCCGTTCCGGACAGCTCCCGCGGGATCTCCTTGATGGTCAGCACATTGTGGGTGATGTCCTCACCCGTCGTGCCGTCGCCACGAGTGGCCGCACGGACCAGCTTGCCATCGCGGTACAGGAGGTTCACGGCCAGGCCGTCGATCTTCAGCTCGGTGAGCCAGCGCGGCGTCGCCAGGCCGAGGGTCTGCGTGCTGGCTAGCGTCTTCTCGACCCATGCCGTCAGCTCCTCCAGGGAGAAGACGTCCTCCAGGCTGTACATGCGGCTCAGATGCTCGACGGCGGCGAACGCCGAGGACACCTCGCCGCCCACTTCCTGCGTGGGCGAGTCATTGGACACCAGTTCGGGGTGCAGCGCCTCGAAACGCTCCAGGCGCAGATACAGCTCGTCGAACTCCGCGTCGCTGATGAGCGGCTCGTCCTCCTGGTAATAGGCGTGCCGGTACCGGCGGACCTCATCAGCCAGGATCTGGTACTCCTCGCGGAGGGCCTCCGCCGGGGTGCCTTCGGAAGGTTCCACGACGTCGTCTTTCATCACGGGTGCCTTGGGATTCTCGCTCACCCCTCCATCCTGCCACGCGGCACTGACATCGGAGGAGGGTGAAGTGCGGAGGGGACGGGAGACCCTTCGGCGCCTGCGCTCGAACGCCCGCGCCCCATCGCGGACCTTCCGGTCTGCGATGGGGCGCGGGCGTGCTCACGCAACAACGGCGCTGTCAGGGTCTCCCGTCCCCTCCGCCTTGGCGTTCTCTGGTGCTAGGCCTCCGGGGGCAGCGCCACCTGGACCTTGCGGACCTTGCCGCGGGCGATGACGTAACCGCGGCCCGGGATGAACTGGTCCTTGATCCGGCCGAGGCTCGTGCTCAGGAGCGAGTCGCCGTCCATGTCGCCCGGGTTGAGCAGGAGGCCGCGGCGGCCGGACTTGAAGGGCTGGGCCAGCTGCCAGGCGGAGGACCACGTCGAGGTCTCCGATTCGGCCACCACCCACTGGCCCGACTTCACGGACTCCGTGACCAGACGGGCCAGGCCGGGCTCGGCCATCGAGTCCGTGAACTCCGTCAGGCCCTCGATGAAGAAGGCCACCTTGCCCGGCCGTACCTGCGCGAACTCGAGCAGTTCATCCACGCCCATCTCGACGTCGTCGGTCCCCACGAAGGCCTTGTCCCAGACCTTCAGCGAGCCCACGGCGGAGCGCCGCGACCCGAGGTACACGGCCGTGCCGCCGGGATTGGCCTTCTTGTAGGCGTGGGCCAGGGTGACCAGGGCCGTCGTGCGGCCGGAACCGGGAGGGCCGGACACCATGAGCGCGCCCTCGCACGGCACCTGGGACGAGGTGAGGGTCTCGTTGTCCACGCCGAACGCCGCCATGCCCGGGCCCGCCACCGGCAGGATGCCGAGTTCCACGGACTCCGGCAGGCGCTGGATCCCGGGGGCCTGTGGGATCCCGCGCCGCAGCATGGCCTCGCGGAGCTTCTGCACCCCGCGGGCCTGAAGCGCCAGGTTGGGGGTGCCGCCTAGCACGGCCAGCTGCACTTCCAGTCCGTCCAGCATGCCGCGGCCCGGAGGGGACGTGGCGTCCAGGACGTCCTTCGGGGCATCCAGGGTGATGTAGTCGTCCACTGCGGACAAACGCAGGATCAGGCGCTTCTGAATGGAGGCCAGGAGCGCGGTGGGCACCGAGCCAGGCCGGTCGCCGGTCACCACCAGGTGGATGCCGAGCGGACGGCCGTCCGTGGCGAGCTGCAGGAAGATCTCCCAGATCCCGGCGCTGCTGGAGTACTCGTACGAGTCACGGAAGGCGCTGATGCCGTCCACCAGCACGAAGATCCGGGGTTCTTCCGGCCTTCCGGCGAGGTGCCGGTACTCCACGATCGTGGAGGCCTTGACCTCGGAGTAGCGGCGCGCCCGTTCTTCGGTCACGTCCCGGAGCCAGCGGAGCAGACGACCCACGCGCTCCTCGTCGTCGCCGTCGATCACCGCGCCCACATGGGGCAGGACCTCCAGCATCGTCAGACCGGCCGAACCGCAGTCGATACCGTACACGTGCACGGGGCCGCCGCGGGGCGTCACGGCGGCGGCCACGGCGATGCTGCGCAGGGCCGAGGACTTGCCGGAACCACCGGTGCCGAAGATCGCCATGTTGCCGTCCCGGTCCGGGCGGTAGAACACGAGCGGCTGGTTCTGGTGCGCGGCGTCGTCCCCGACGCCCAGCAGCAGCTCCTCATCGGTGAGCGGGCCCTGCAGCTCCGAGAAGTCGTAGGCGGACTGGAGCACCGGCAGCCACGGCTTGCGGGGCGGCTCGATCGCCAGCAGATCGGCGGCCGCCTTGATGGTCTGCGTCATCCGGGCGATATCGTTCGGGCCCGTGGGCTCCGGCTCCGGCTCACGGAGCCCGGCGTCCACCTCCCACACCCCTCCGGCGCCGAAGTTCATCTCCACGATGTCGATCTGGGGCCGTGGCGGCCGTTCCGTGGTCCAGCCGCCGGCGTAGCCCGTCTGGAAGCTCTGCAGCCGGCCGGGGCCGGTCTTGGCCGCGGCACGGCCCGGGATGGCCGGGTCGAAGTAGGCCGCCAGGGGCGTGCCGATCACGTCCGTGGCGTCGTCCTCGTCCGCCATGCGCAGCGCGACGCGGAGGTTCGTGTTGGCCCGCAGGCTGCCCCGGATCACGCCGGACGGCTGCTGGGTGGCCAGGATCAGGTGCACGCCGAGGGAACGGCCACGCGCTGCGACGTCCACGACGCCGTCCACGAACTCCGGCATCTCGTTGGCGAGGGCCGCGAACTCGTCGACGATGATCACCAGGTACGGCGGGGCGTCCGGATCGGCCTCACGCTGCATGGCCAGCAGGTCCTTGGCCTTCTTCCGGTTCAGGAGATGCTCGCGGTAATGCAGCTCGGCCCGGAGCGACGTCAGGGCACGCCGCACCAGGTGCGGCGACAGGTCGGTGACCAGGCCCACGGTGTGCGGCAGCTGGACACAATCGGCGAAGGCGCTGCCGCCCTTGTAGTCCACCAGCAGGAAGCTGAGCCGGTCGGGGCTGTAGGCGGACGCCATGCCCATGATCCAGGACTGGAGGAACTCGGACTTTCCGGCGCCGGTGGTGCCGCCCACCAGGGCGTGCGGCCCCTCGTTCTTGAGGTCCAGGAACATCGGCTCGGAGCCCGTGGAGCCCACCAGGGCGCGCAGGGTGCCGTTGTCCTTCCGGTTGGGGATCGCCGTGGCGTGAATGGAGTTGTTCTCCTTCCAGCGCTCCCCCACCGCGTTGGCGGAGTCCAGCAGATCGCGGCCCAGGAGGTTCACGAAACTCACGCTGCGCGGGAGGTTCGAGTCGTCCTCCAGCGGACGTCCGACGTCGACGACGGAGGTCAGCATGCGGGCCAGCTGAGTCGCCAGCTCCTCATCGACGCTCTCGCAGCTCACGGGGTAGCTGTGCCGTCCCAGCCGGACCTGGCCGGTGGTGGCGCCCTGACCGCCGTCGACCACCATGAAGTCACGGCAGGCGGCGGGCAGCGACTGGACGTCCGCGGCCAGCCACATGATGTGCACGCCGGTGTCCGCGCCGCGCTCCACCAACCGGGTCAGACGGCCGCGGTCCACGGGCGCGTCGTCCTCCACGACGACCAGCACTTCGGGGACGACCGGGGCCGGCGGATCGACCAGGTCGTCCTTGAGCTCGCCCCGCGGGGACGGCACCGGCTCCTTGCGTCCGGCGGCACGGTCGTCCACGAGCGCTTCGAGGCGCTCCAGGAGGGCGGTGCCGGCGGCCTGACCGGCGGCCAGATGGTCGCCGGAGAGGGGGCTGTGGCCCGAGCCGACGTGCGGCAGCCACTTGAGCCAGGCCCAGCGGTCCTTGGATCGGGTGGAGGTCATGGCCGCGATCACGACTTCGGCGGGCGAGTGCAGGCCCACCAGCTGAACGACCAGGCCGCGCGCGACGTCGTCCATCACGTTCCGCTCACCGGCCACCCCGAACGAGCCGGAATGGCGGAGCTGGGAGACGAGCGGGACGCCGTCGATCGTGGAGTAGTACGCGATCGCCTCCTGGATCTCCCGGGCGTAAACGGCCTCGGTGTCGCGGTCCTGCGGCTCCTCGATCTCGACGCGCGACGGCGCCGTGCCCAGCCCGAGGCGCAGGGAGAGGAAGCCGCGGTGCTCGGTGCGGTGGGTCCAGAGCAGGGGGCCCAGACGGTAGATCGCATCCACCGTGTCCGCCACGGACGGGGTCTCCTGGAGCCGGACCGAACGCTCGACCTTCTGCAGCTCCGTCATCTCCGAGCGGAACTGGTCCATGCCCTCGCGGAACTGGCGCAGCTGCTCCTTGAAGCGCTTGCCGGAGTGCCGCTTCTGCTCCCACCAGTGGCCGATGGCGAACAGGGGCATGAGCGCCATGAAGACCACGCTGGTGATGTTCTGAGTGATGGCGAACAGCGCCGCACCCATGAACAGCGGCAGCAGCATCATGAGGATGGGGAAGGGTTCCTTCTCCCGGGGCTGAGGGCCCTTGGGCGGCACCTTCTTCCGCACGGGGAAGCGTGCCACCACGCGCGGCGACCGGTTGAAGTCCACCATCGGCTGCGTGGCGACGGCGGCCTGGTTCCGCTGGACTGTGATGACCGAGATGGTCGTGTCGCCCAGGGTGATGGTGTCCGACGATCCCAGGACCGCGCGCGTGACGGGCAGGCCGTCCATCAGGAGCCCGTTCGCCGAGTTGGTGTCCACCACCTCGACGGTCTCCCCCACCAGGATGCGGGCATGCCGCTTCGAGGTGAGCGGGTCGCTCAGCCGGATGTCGCTGTCCCGGCCGCGGCCGATGTAGCTGGTCCCGGAGGGCAGCGGGAACTCCCGCCCGGCGTCCGGCCCGGACAGGACGCGCAGGGTCGCGACGGCGGGGCCGCCCGTCTGCTGATGCGTCGCGAAGGCCTGGCTGACCGGGGCGATGGACACGGCCGAACCCGGCCTCAGACCGGATTCGAGGAGTTTCGCGTCCGGGTCGAGCACCTGCCCCCGCATGGCGCCACCCACGTAGGACTCCTCCACCAGGAGGCTCATCCGGCCGGGATCCGCCGGGTTGGGCCGGTCAGGGTCGGCGAGCCAGAGTTCCCGGGCGATGTCGGAGACGGTGGCGCTGCCGTCCACGGTGACGGCCAGGTCCTTGCTTTCGAGGTCTCCGCGTCGGAGTGTCAGGCGGAGTTTCACTCGCCGGCCTCACCTTTCATCTGTTCCAGCAGGGGCAGGTCCGCGGCGGTCACCAGATGTGACGTGACGGCGTGTTCCACGAGGCGCGCGCGGCGGTTCATGGCGAGCTTGCCGCCGCCGCCCCGCAGTCCGGCGACGCCCACGCGGTCCAGCTTGTCGCACACGTTGTCGAGCTTGCGGTTGAAGCGCGTGAGGGCCCACCCGAGGCGGCGGGCCGCCTCGGCCGAACTGGGGATGGCACTGAACCCCGTGCCTTCGCGGCGCAGCATCGGCTCCGCGAGCGCCACGATGATGGCCTTCTGGGAGTCCGTGAAGACCACCGGACCGATGGTCGTCTCGCCTTCGGCCTCCGGGTCCTTGGCCTGGTGCCGGAACGCCGGGCTGTTCTGGTGCACCGAGAACTCGTAGGTGGTGGGCCCTGCGGTGAACACCACCGTGGTCAGCCCGAACACCAGCGGGATCCGGGCCCCCGGAGCGAGCCAGGCCTGCATGCCCCCGGACCCGTCCGCGATGGTCGCCGAGATCATGGTGCCCACATTGCTCAGCCACCAGATCCCGTCGTACCGGGCCACCTCCAGGAAACGCCGGTGCAGATACGGGTTGTCATCGATGGCGAGGTCGCCCTCGCGCCCGATCACGAACACCTCGTCGGGAATCGGTTCGAACCATTCCCCGCAATAGTCGATGGAGAGTTCCCTCACGGGCTCCTGCTCCGGCTCACTCATCCCTGCACTCCTCACGCTTTCAGTCCCCCGCTGCACGTTCACTCCGCCCCGCTCAGGGGACGCAGACCTTCGCCGAGTCGGCATCGCCGGTGGAACTCGATCCATCCGTCCGGACCACGATCACCTGAATGCACGTCGGTTGCCCCGCGGTCGGCTTCACCCGGACATTGTTCTGTTCGGCCTTCACCCACTCGCCCTGTTTGGTGGCGGAGATGGTGCGCCACTTGTAGGTGTCGCCGTCACGAGGATCCGGGTTCGTCCACGAGAAGAAGAGCTTCCCAGCGCCGTCCGGACTGCCGCTGAGGTTCTTCACATCGGCCACCGTGCCGTCGCCCAGCGGATCGACCGGCTTCGCCGTCGACCCACCGGCCGTGCCGGAGCTGTTGGACGGGCTCGTCCCCTCCGTGGAACGGACCCGGGGCTGGTTACCGCCCTGGTTCAGCACCACCACCAGCACGACGGCGATTCCGAGCAGGAGGGCACCGGCCACCACGCTGATCCACAGCTTGGTCCGGCTCCCTCCCGAGCCCTGACCAGGTCCGGTGCCGGTCTGGCCTTCGCCCTGCGGGTACGGCGAGCCGGTCCATTGCTGCCCGGTGTGCTGCTGGCCCGGGTGCTGCTGCCCGGTGCGCTGCTGGCCCGGGTGCTGCTGCCCGGTGTTCTGCTGACCGGTGGCGCCGGATTCCTGCCGGCCCCGGAGCAGCGTGGCACTCGTGGCGTCGTCCTCCCGGGTGCGTTCCCAGGCCGCCGGGCCGGCGGTGGCGCCCGACGGCGCCGCGGGAGAGCCCCCGTGGTAGCCGTACGGGGCGGTGCCCTGCCCGGACATGCCGGACGCCGTTCCGCTGGACCGCATCATGGTGGGGTCCTCGGGCAGCGTCTGGTTCGGCGCCGTGTAATTGGGTGTGGTCCGGTTCGGAGCCGTCCCGTCACCCGAGGTGCCCGTGTTGCCGGTCCGGCCGCCGGAGAGGTCCGGGTCGATGACCGAGATCCCGCGGAGCCGGGTGGCCTCCACTTCCTCGTCCGAGTGCGACTCGTCCTGGATGGGGTCACCCATCACCTCGAACGCGGTGACGGACAGGCTCAGTTCCGCCTGGATACGCTGCAGCGCGAGGCCGAAGGCGTACGCCGAGGGGTACCGGGCCGCTGGATTCTTGGCCATGGCGGTGGCCAGTGCCAGCTGCAGGGCCTCCGGCACATCGGCGCGCCCCAGCCGGGGCAGGGGCGTGTTGCTGATCCGGTTGATCATCTCCGCATTGGAGTTGTCCGCGCCCGGGACGGCGAACGGCGAATGCCCTGCCAGCAGGGTGTAGACGGTCGCGCCGAGTGCCCAGACATCCACCAGCACACCGTCCGTGGAGCTGGAGGCGAAGCTCTCCGGCGGGGACCACGGGACGGACATGGCGCCGTCGTTGCCGTCCTCCTCCGGATCCCCGCCGATGATGCCGGAGATGCCGAAGTCGGTGAGCGCGGGCCGGTTGTAGTCCGTGACCAGGATGTTGGCCGGCTTGATGTCCCGGTGCGCGATGCCGGCCCGGTGGGCCGTCTCCACGGCCGAGGCCACCTGGATGCCGATGGCCAGGGCCTCCTGCAGCCGGAATCGTTCCTTCCGGTAGCGGAGGTCGAGGCTGGGCCGGGAGCAGTACTCCATGGCCAGGTACGAGTGCCCGTCCGGCGTGATGTCCGCTTCGTAGATCGTGACGATGTACGGGTGCGTGGACAGCTGCGCCATCAGGTTGGCCTCGGACTCGAAGGCGCGGCGGGCGCCTTCGGTCTTCAGGCCGGCGTGCAGAACCTTGACGGCCACCTGACGGCGAGGCCTGTCCTGCTGGTACAGGTAGACGTCGGCGAAGCCACCGGATCCGAGGACGCGGACGTAGTTGAACCCGTCGATCCGGGGCGGCGGGGCGGCGGGGCGTTTACGGCTCACGGGAGATCCTCGAAGACGACGTAGACCTGATCACCGAGTTCGGCGACGTCGCCGCTCAGCACGAGCGCCGTCTCCGACTGGCCGAGGCGGCGCGGGGACTGGCCTTCACGCAGGAGCACCGTGCCGTTGCTCGAGTTCAGATCGCACAGCACCACGTTCCAGCCTTCCAGCCGGACCTCCGCATGCGACCGGGAGATGTCCCGCTTGGGGCTGTCCAGCTGCACCAGGTGCGGCATGTCCCCACCGGAGACCCGCGAGACGGACGGCTGCCGGCCCAGGATCACATTGCGGTCCAGGAGCACGGTCTCCCCGCTCGGCAGCCTCAGACGGCCCAGCGCCGGGCGCGGCACGCTCGCGGCGTCACCGGAGATCGCCTCCTCGCAGCTCATGCAGTGGGTGCGGGTGGGCGGATTCGCGTGACCACGCGGGCACATCCGGGCCAGGACCCTCGGGCCGTTGGCCGGCGGGACCGCCGGGGCGGCCTGCGGTGCGCCCGGTCCTGCGGCGCCGGGCAGCTCGCTGCGGAACACGGTGTGGCCGTCATGGTCCAGGTCGTCACCCTGCGGCCCGGCCGGAGGGAACGACGGCGGCGCGGGCGGCAACGGAGGCGCCGACCCCGAGGCTCCGGGAGCCTGAGCCGGGGCCGGGATCCGCGCGGACCCGGCGAGCGGCTGGGCCACGGGAGCCGGTCCCCCGGCTCGCGCCCACGGCACTTCATCGATCAGCGAATCGTCGGATTCCGCGGACGGCAGCAGGGTGTTCTGCGATTCGTCGTGCCGGGCCGATTCCGGCGCGTCATCCCCGGACGTCCCGGAGGTGCTTTCGGGAGTCGCCGCCGGGGCCGCGGCAGAGGTCGTGGCCGGAGACGTGGCGGGCGCGTCCCGGGGAGTCTCCTCGACCGGCTCCTCCGCGGCAGGTTCAACGGCCTGGTCCCAGAGGTGGTCGTAGGTGGTGGTGAGATCGTTGGGGGCCTCGGAATCGTGGTGGTGCGCGGGGACGTCGCCGGAATGCTGCCCGGCGTCGCCCGACGACGGAGTCAGCGCGGCCGAGGCGCCGTCAGCGTCCTCGTCCTGCGCGTCGTCGTCCTGTGCAGCTCCGTCCTGCGCAGCGTCCTCGCCAGCGCCGTTGTCCTGCGCGGCGCCGTCCTGCCCGGACCGGCTCGCGCCGGAATCGTCATCCTCACCGGATGCGTCGGATTCACCGGATGCGCCCTCGGGGCCGCCGGCCTCCGAGGCGTCCGCAGCGGCGTCCCCCTGCGAGTCCTCGCGAGGCGCCCGGGCGCCCAGAAGCTCAGTGGCCAGGCTGTCCGTCTGGCCGTCCAGGCTGAAGGAGGCGGACTCGTCGTCGTCGTCCTCCTCGTCGTCCGCCTCCTGGGAGGGATCCCAGGCGGCTCCGCCCAGCGGCACGGACGGCGCAGCGGCCTCCGGCGCGTTCCAGGACGCGGAGGGAGCGGCGAAAAGCGGCGCTTCCACGGTGTCCTCGGGGGCCGGCGCGGAAAGCTCCAGTTCGTCCGTGATCTCCGCGGGAAGGTCGCCGACCACCAGCACGGAGGCCGTCACGACCCCGGCATCCAGGGGCATCCACGGGTCCTCGTCCTCCTCGTCCGGCTGACCGGCGCGGATCTCGAAGCTCTCGCTCGAGGCGAGCGTGCGCTCATTCCACGTGGTCACACCCCGGCCGTGAACCTCCTGGTCGCTGCCGTCCAGGGTGCGGACCTGAAGATCGCCGCGCAGGAAGACCCGCAGCGAGTCCCGGTGGTCCACCACGGCGAAATCGGGCAGCCCGGTGACCGAGGTGCCGAACGACCGGGTGACCTCGTTGAGGAGCTGATCCACCGAGGGGTTCCGGCCCAGCAGCTCCCACAGCTGCTGGATCCGCTCGGTGCCGGCGTCCGGGGACACCACCACCGCGATCCCGTTACGCAGGACGTACAGCCACGAGCCCTGCCGGTAATGATTGGCGTTCATTCTTCCTCCCCTGACGCCGCGGGCTCCGCGGCGTTCTCCTCGCGGAGCGCCAGGAGCTCCCGCGGCAGTGTGTCCTCAGTCTCCGCTTCGATGCGGGGTGAGGTGGTCAGCTCGCCGTCGTGGGCGAAGGCGTCCACCACCACCACGCTGACATTGTCGCGTCCGCCGTTGCGCAGCGCCGCCTGGATCAAGGCGTCCGCGGCTTCCTGCGGGTCGAAGGTGTTCTGCAGGATCTGGCGGATGAACCCGTCCGACACCTCACCGGTCAGGCCGTCCGAACAGACCATGACCCGGTCGCCGTCCTCGATGGGCAGCAGCCAGTAGTCCGGTGCACCGCCGTCGCCGCTGCCGAGGGCCCGCGTGACCACGTGCCGGCGCGGATGCCGGAGAGCCTGAGTGGCGGAGATTGAGCCGTTGTCGATCAGCTCCTGGACTTCCGAGTGGTCCACCGTCACCCGTTCGAACACGCCACGGCTGAGACGGTACGTGCGGGCATCCCCGACGTTGAACACCAGCCAGTACGGCTTCTGGTTCTGCTCCACCACGGCGACGCCGCTCAGGGTGGTCCCGGCGCGGCCGGATCCCTGCTGCCGGATGGCCAGATCGGCCTCCTGCAAAGCCTGCTGCAGACGGGTCACGTCCACGTCCCGGTTGCCTTCCGGCGTGGCCAGGCGCAGGGCGAGCGTGCGGACGCAGATGCCACTGGCGATCTCCCCCGCCTCGTGGCCGCCCATGCCGTCGGCCACCGCGAACACCGGGTCCTGCGCAATGAGCGAATCCTCATTCAGCTCACGGCGGAGGCCCCGGTCCGTGCCGAAACCGGCGGTCAGGGTCAGGGGCCCGGCATCGTGGGCCGAGGCGAAATCAGAGGGGACTTCAGAGATCATGGTGTGCTCAGCTTAAAAGTCCGGTCCCCGAATTTCACAGTTGACCCGGGACGGACGAAACGCGCCTCGCCCGCCACCAGGCGGACCAGGGTGCCATCGGCCAGCATCTCCCCGCTGCCGTTGGTCGACTGGCGGTCCGTCACCCAGGCGCCTCCGGAAGCCGGGACCACGAGCAGATGGGTCTTCGAGATGGACCGGCCGGGATCGTCCAGCGAGAGCAGACGCAGCTGATCCTCACCGGCGCGGGCTGCCGGGTTGCGGCCGATCAGGACGCCGGCGTCGAGCGGGATCCGCGCGCCGTCGTCGAAGCTGAGGACCAGGGAGTCCTGCTGTCCTGCGGAGCCGGAGGGCAGGTGGGCGCGGAGCATCGTCTCGCCGTGGTCCGCGGGGGCCGCCGGCGGGGCGAACTGCTGCTGCGGGGGCGCGCCGAAGGGCTGCGGCTGAGCGAACTGCTGAGGCTGGCCGAACTGCTGCTGGTTGTACTGCTGCTGGTCGTACTGCTGCTGTCCACCCTGATGCGGCTGCCCCACCTGCACGGGGAACGGGGCCTGCGGCACAGGCGGCACCGCGCGGCCCTGCGGCTGCGGGGCCGAGGGAGCGGCCTGCGGCACGACGACGGGCGTCACCGGCTGGGCTTGCTGGCTCTGGCCGTGGGCCGCGAGCGGGGACGCCACCGGGCGGACGGCCGGCAGGTCCAGCGTCGGGTAGCTGTGGATGCCCGCGATCCCCTCGGTGGTCACGGGGTTGCGGCCCGCACGGACGTCGAACACCAGGGTGCGGGCCATCTTGTCATGCCACCCCTGCTTGCGCTCGTTCGGGTCCCAGCCGTTGGAGAGACCCGCCACCACGAACCAGGCGAAGGAGAGGAACGAACCGATGCTGCCGATGGTCTGGACCACGCCGGCCGGGGTGAAGAAGGCGAGGATGCCGCCGACCAGGGCGAAGAGGATGTTGGGGGCCAGCAGCACCAGCCAGCGCAGGAACACCGCACCGGCGCCCGGCGCGTAGCCCTCCATCTCGGTGGTGCGGATCCCGAAGATCGCGTTGCCGAGCGAATTCCCGCTCCGGGCCTCCATGATCCACATGGTCACCACATAGGCCAGCCAGACCAGCAGGGCCAGGCCGGACATGATGATCGCGAAGACCACGTCCTCCTGGCTCGGGCCGAGATTGGCGGAGCCCGCCAGGCCGTTCTTGAGCAGGGCGGCGGTGCCCACCGAGAGCAGGACGCCCGCGATGATGCCGGGCACCGCCAGGTCGATCATCTTGGAGAAGAGCCGTTTGGCGGCGCCGGCGCGGACCACCGGCCGGGTGGCCGGCACCTGGTCGGGATGCTGCGCCACGATCCCCGGGCTGGAGGACTGCCACGGTCCGCCCTGGGGGGCCGACCCGGGCTGCTGAGGATGCTGGACGCCGTTCCTCAGCGCCGCCCGGTTGCTCAGGGACGTGCCGCAGGCGAGGCAGAACCCCGCTCCGGGGGTGAGCTGTTGCTGACACTGGGGGCAGCGTTCAACGTTGATGCTCATTGCCCTTCTCCTTTACTGCGTCGTACCTTCTCCAGGAGGCCCCGAGGACCCGATTCCAGGACCGTGCGTGCTTCCACCAGCAGCGAACGAGGCGAGAACCTCGCCCGCTGGCGGCGCCAGAAGCCCATCCCTTCCGTCATGCTCGACAGGGACTGGTCCACATTCTCCCAGTAAGCCCGGACTTCCTCCTCAGCAGGCTCCCCCGCACCGAACACGGCGGCATCCGCCCGCTGGGCCAGCTGCACCGTTCCAGGCGCCGCCGTCGGGAAGGCCTCGCCCACCAGGGACGAGGTCTCGCGGCGGGTGGCCTTCGGATCGACGGGCGCCCCGAGGTCCGTGGCCAGGCTGACCACTTCGCTCCAGCCGCCCGAGAAACGCTGAGCGGGAGGGCCTTCCAGCGCCCTCTTCTTCCGGCGCCGTCCCTTGAGGATGGCGATCAGCACCAGCGGCAGCGCCAGGACCAGCACCGGGATGGCCGCCAGGCCGATCGTGGCCAGGATCGGACCCAGGATGGACCAGAAGTCGTTCTTCTTCTGGTCTGCATCCGCCGCCTCCGGCTGGGAGTCCGGCGGCAGCTCGGCCGGCTCCTGCGGCGGGGGCGGCGGCTGCAGCACCTGCGGCTTGGGCTTGGAGTTCTTCTCCGGATCCGGCGGGATCGGCACGTTGTCCTTCGGCGGGGTCGGATCGAACGGGACCCAGCCGACGCGGTCGAAATTGACCTCCACCCAGGCGTGCACGTCCTTGCCCTTGATCTGGATGTCGCCGCCGCCGTTCTGCGGGCTCTTGGGATCCGGGTAGAAGCCCATGACCACGCGGGCCGGCATGCCCAGCTGGCGGCAGATCAACGCCATCGCCGAAGCGTACTGTTCGTCGTCGCCGAGCATCTGCTTGGCGGTGAACAGGGTGGTCAGACGCGCGGCGCCATGGCCGGAGAGGCTGGGCACCTGGCCCTCCGAGACCAGGCCGTTGCTGAACGCGCCCTTGGTCCGGAAGTAGGCCTCGATCTGGCGCACGCGGTCGATGTCCGTGGGCGCGTCACCGGCGATCTGGTCCGCCTTCTGGGACAGCGCCTGAGGAACGCCGTCCGGCTTCGGCAGCGAGTCCGCCGCCACACGGTACTGGGTCAGCTGGCCATGGCTGAGCGTGGGCGGGACCTGCACCTGGACGGTGTAGTGATCGCCCTTGCCGAGCCCGAGCGTGGTGATGGCGGTGTCCGAACCGGAGTTGAAGTAGAGACCGCCGCCTGCCGCGCTCGAGACCGGGAAGTCGAATCCGACTGTCCGGGTGCCGCCGGGCACGAAGTACCCCTGGTACTCCCCCACGGTCACGTCGATCGTGTAGTCGGAGGTGCCGTCGCCCGTGGCCGCCTGCGGATTCAGCGCCCGGGCGTCGCCCACCTTGCTGAAGTTACCGGTGCCGTTCGGGTCCACGTTGTAGACCGTGCCGTTGTAGCTGTCCAGGGCGGCCAGGCGCACCCGGCCGTCCTTGGGCAGGCCCTTGACCTCGAAGAGCGTCTTGTCCTTCTGGTCCTTGACCATGGTGCGGAAGCTCGCGAGCGGGGTGATGTAGTTGCGCGGGTCGAACGGCGGCACGACGACGTCGCGCAGCACCTGCCGCTCGCTGGTCGCCGTTACCGCCGGGGACGCCAGAGCCGTGACGACCACCGCCCCGGCCAGCACCCCGGCGCCGAGCGCCAGGCGGTTGAACCGGGCCCGGCGGACGGCGCCGGCGTCGTGCTCCGCGCCCTTGGCGACGATCCTGGCCTCCGCGCCCCGCAGGCGGGAACGGCGCCAGGACGCCCAGACGAGGGCTCCCACGCCGAGCGCGGCGCCGCGCGGCACCGTCAGGAAACTCGCGTTGGTGCTGAAGGCGACTCCGACCACGAACAGGGCGAGCACGGGCAGGAGCGGCCAGAGCGCGCTGCGCAGCCGCCAGGTCAGCAGACCAGCCGCCACGGCGCAGATCAGCCCGGCAAGGAATGGCACGATCAGCATGCCGTCCGCCACGCCCACCGGGACGCCGACGGTCAGCATGTCCTTCCACGAGAAGACGATTCCGAGCAGGAGCGTCCGCAGGGAATCCAGGCTCGGCAGAACCCCGAACAGGGCCTGGGTGGGGGTGGCGAGAGCACTGCCGAAGAGGAAGTACACCAGGACCCCGGAGCCCGCGGTGGCCAGCAGGCCCATCTGGAGACGGTGGCTGAGAGCCGCGACGCCGAGGCCCAGCGCCACACCGCCGAGACCGGCCAGAAGGTAGCGGGGGTCTCCCCCATAGCTCAGGTGCAGGCCGAGGACACCGAGCCCCAACAGCACGAACAGTGCCCCGGCGTCGACCAGGTCCGGCCAGGCCGGGAGGCTTCTGCCTGCGGTGACGCGGGTGGTGGACGCGGTGGTCATGCGACCGCCTTTCGCAGGACGAGAGCCAGATCGTCGAGACCGCCCAGGGTGAGGACCGTCAGATCGGCGATGGTGGCACGGGACGGCGCGGCCCCGGGCTGGATGCGGATGGCCATGGCGCGGACGCCGGGAAGCACGGAGGCTGCGCAGGAGCGCAGCTGGGCAGGGGTGACGTGGCTGCCGACCACGAAGAAGACCACCGAGGCGTTGGGAACCCGGTCGGCGAGGCGCCGGGCGAGGTCCACCGCGTCGCGCCGTCCGGTCATGCTCTGGAGACGGGTGGCGTCGTCCAGCATGGTGCGTCCGGTGGCGCAGCGGAACGGTCCCCGCTGGGTCAGGATGTCCAGTTCGCGCTGTTCCACGAGGGCCTGGCGTCCCACGGAGCAGGCCACGGAGATGGCCAGCTCGAACTCGAGCTCGCTGGCGTACTCGTCCAGATTGGCCGAAAGCGCGATCGCCAGGTGCGCACGCCGGGTCTCCTCGAACTGGCGGACCATGAGCGTGCCCAGGCGGGCCACGGTCTTCCAGTGGATGTGACGGCGGTCGTCCCCCGGGGCGTACTCCCGCAGGGCGTGGAAGGACACGTCCGTGTTGGACAGCTCCTTGGTGGTCATGCCTTCCAGGTCACGGATGAAGCCGGCGGCCGGACTGCCCAGGGCCACGGTGCGTGGGTGTACGAAGAGCTCCACGGGCTCGGTCCAGCGGATCTGCCGCTTCAGGAGGTGGAACGGATCGGCACGGACCGAGACGGCGGGGCCCACCGTGATGACCTGACGGCGGTTCGTGGGGATGCTGAAGAGGTCCTCGTGCAGTTCCTGGGGACGGAGCCGCGGGATCGGGAAGCTGGCCACGGCACGGCCCACGGGAAGTTCCAGGGTGGAGTGCATGACGGGACGGGGAGCCGTGTTGACCACAGAGATCCCGCCCACGGCGTTGTCGCCCACCGCGACGCGGGTCCGGGTCAGGTCCAGCGTGACTTTGTAGGAGGAGCGGCCCACGATGAACGCGCAGCTCGCCACCAGCAGGACGCCCAGGAGGATGCCGAGCGCGGCGGCCTCCTGCCAGCCGAACGACACGGCGAACCACGCCATGCAGAGGACCAGGGCCAGGCAGACCCAGCCGAGCGGGGTGACGATGGAGACCACGGGACCGGCCCTGCGGACCAGGACATCACGGACCGTGCCCACCACGGGACCGCAGACGTCCACGATCACACGCCAGGCCTGCCGGAGCACGGAGACCGGGCGGGCCGTGGCGGTCCTCAGGCCCGCAAGCGGAGCCTGCTTCCCGTCGGCGCCGGTCGACGGCCGGCCTTGCCGAGGGGCCTTGGCCGGGCGGGGCGTCTTCCCCGGACGCTGTTTCCTGGACTGGCGGCGCCGTGGCGGCTGCGACGGCGAGGACCCGGAGCCGCCGGACTGCGCCGGTGGGCCGGAAGGCTGCGGCGGTACGGGTGCCGGAGCCGCCGCCGGGGCGGGCCTCCGGATGGTCCGGTCCTCCCCGGGGGCCGGTGGGACGCCCTGGTCCTGGGCGCGCCGGGCCTCCCGCGCTGCGCGCCGCGATGTGGGGGCGTTCTCGCTCATCTCTGCTGTGCCTTCAACTCCGTAGGGGCGGTCAATTCGTGGCCGTGTGGACGGCGGAGGGTCAGGCCCTCTGCTGAGGCGCCGCGATCTCGGTCAGCACGCGGGAGATCACCTGTTCCTGAGTGGCTCCGGAGAACTCGGCCTCCGGGTCCATGACCAGACGGTGCGTCCACACCACGGGGGCCAGCTCCTTGACGTCGTCCGGAAGCACGAAGTTCCGGCCCTGAGCCGCGGCCCAGACCTTGGCGGCCCGGACCATGGCGAGGGCGCCACGCACGGACACGCCCAGACGGGTCTGCGGCGCGTTGCGGGTCTCCTCGGTCAGGCGCGAGATGTAACCGAGCACGGCGGGATCCACGTGGTTGGTGGACGCCAGGTCCGCCATGTCCGCGATCGCCTTGGTGGTGATGATCGGGGTGAGGGCCTTGGAGCGGTCCTTGAGGCTTGCACCGCTCAGCAGTTCCACCGTGGAGTTGTGGTCCGGGTAGCCGATGCTGGTCTTGATCAGGAAGCGGTCCAGCTGGGCTTCAGGGAGACGGTAGGTGCCCGCCTGCTCGATCGGGTTCTGGGTGGCGAGCACCATGAACGGGCGCTTGGCCTCGTAGGTCACGCCATCCACGGTCACCCGGGACTCCTCCATGACCTCCAGGAGCGCCGACTGGGTCTTCGGCGAGGCACGGTTGATCTCGTCCGCCAGCACGATGTTGGCGAACACCGGGCCTTCGTGGAAGTTGAACTGCTGCGTCTTCTGGTCGTAGATGTTCACGCCCGTCACATCGGACGGCAGCAGGTCCGGGGTGAACTGGATGCGGTTGTGCGTCCCCTGCACACTCGCGGCCAGGGCACGCGCCAGGGAGGTCTTACCCGTGCCCGGGGCGTCCTCGAAGAGCACGTGTCCCTCGGCGAGCATGCTCATGACGGTCAGCCGGATGACGTGCTGCTTGCCCAGCACCGCCTGGCCGACATTGGCCACGAGTTTCTCGAAAGTCCCTGCGAACCACGTGGCCTGCTCGGTGGTCATCGTCATGATGCTGTGTTCCTTTGTGTCGAGTGAATCTGTTGGGGAGTGCCCGGGGTCGTGTCGGACCCCGGGAGGGATGTCAGCAGCGTGGCGGCGCTCCGCCGTACACGTCCACGGTAGTGGACTTGACGTACCAACCGGCCTTAGGTGACTCCGTCAGCCGGTACCACATGATCCCGTTGTTGTAGATGGGGTTGGAGCAGTCCACGTTCAGCTTGCCCCAGGTGCGTTCCACCCAGCCGGCGCCGCAGCTCGGACCGTTCGGGCTATAGGTGTCCGGCAGACCGGGCTTACCGGGGCAG
This sequence comes from Arthrobacter sp. RAF14, assembly GCF_052114185.1. Classification (NCBI taxonomy): domain Bacteria; kingdom Bacillati; phylum Actinomycetota; class Actinomycetes; order Micrococcales; family Micrococcaceae; genus Arthrobacter; species Arthrobacter sp. RAF14. The sequence goes on from NZ_JBFREG010000002.1 coordinate 240,703, forward strand.
GTCCGGTTGTCAGCGGCCTTGACCTGGATCTGATGGCTGGGCGGCGGCGTGGGGTCGGCACCGGACCGGGAGACATCGCTTCCGGCGGGACCAGCGACCACCGTGACTGCACGGACGTTCAGCCTCTTTGACACGTTGTAGCCCCCAGTGCCGTGTGAATAGCTGTGCACATTGCCGACATTCTGCCAGCCTCCACCGTCGTAACTGACCTCGTAGTACTGGATGGCGCGGCCATTGTCCGCCGGAGTGTTCCACGTCCAGCTCACCGACTTGTCGCCCTGACTGGACGTTCTGCCCGAGACCACCGGGGCGTCCGGCTGGCCGTAGGGATTGCCGGAGCCCACGTTGGTGTCGTTGCCGGCCCGGCTGCTCCGCGTGGAGTGCGCCATGATGGTGATGGCGATGTTGCTGCCGTTCACGCCGACATTGACGTTGCCGCCCCCTGCGGGGATCGGCCCGCCCACGCCGTTGCTCGAGCGCCAGGTGTAGCTGATTTCATCGCTCGTGGAGCCGTTGCGCGCGGGTCCGCTCAAGGGGGTGAAGGCGACCTTGAGTTCTCCCGACTGCCCGGTGGGCGCGACGGAACCGTTCGTCACCTGCCCCGGTTGCCCGGCTGCTCGCACGGCATTCGACTGCGGGCTCGTAGTGCCCTTGCCCGCCTTGTTGGTGGCGCTCACCGTGAAGCTGTAATCCGCCTCGGAGTTCGGCATGGAGACATTCGTGCTCGTCTGACCGCCGGGCACGCTGAGGGTCTTGACCACGGCCCCGCCCTGATAGGTGGTGAGGGTGTACGCGGAGATGGCGGCGCCATTCGGGTCCGGGGCGGTCCACTCGACGGTCAGCTGACTCTGGCTGCCGACCGAATCGGTGGAACTCGCACGCGGCGCCTGCGGCTGAGCCGGGACACCGGCCGGGGTCTCGGCCGTGGAGTAGGCGCTGAACTCACTGGGCTCCGGGGCCTGGTTGGAAGCCCTGACCCGGAACTTGTACGCCACGCCATTCTTCAGACCGGTCCACACCGTGCTCGTGCCCTTCAGACCCGGCTTGCTGGACACCCCGTTCGGGGCGGGCGGGGAGATCTCCAGTTCGTAGGAAGTGACCGGCGAGCCCTTGGTCACCGGTGGCTGCCAGGCCACGGAGATCTGCTGGTCACCGAACTTGGTGGTCGGCGGGCTGGGCTGCTCCGGACGGGTGTCCGGGCGGACCTCCGCCGACGACGCCGACGGCTGGGACTCGCCGACGGCGTTGGTCGCCGTCACCGTGAAGTGGTACTTCACGTTGTTGGTGAGGCCCGTCAGTGTGCAGCTGTTCGCGGGGCACTGCTGCGTGAAGCCGCCCTCACCCTTGACCGTGTAGTGCTCGATGGCCGCACCGCGGTCCGCGGGCGGACGCCAGGTCAGCAGCGCGGTGCGGTCACCCACATTGCTGGCACTCGGAGTGCCCGGAACGTCCGGCTTGTCCCGCACGGTCAGCCTGATCCGCGCGGTGGCGGTCCGGCTCGGGTCGTCCTTCTTGTCCCGGACCGCGTAGGCCACCACCATGGTGCCGCTGAATCCGTTGTTCGGCGTCACCACCACCTGGTCGCCGTCGATGACGGCCGTGCCGTTGCCGGTCTCCACCGAGGCCGTCTTGATCTTCAGCGGCGTCTCGGGGTACGGGTTGACGTCATTGGCCAGCACGGGCACCGAACGGGGCTTGCCCGCATCGGCATCCGCGACCGTGTCGTCGTTCGCCACCGGCAGCGGCCGGACGGACGCCTTGGCCACGAGCGTGAAGGTCGCGACGGCGGTGCCGCCTCGCCCGTCGTCGGCCTTGATCCGCAGCGCGCCGCGCGTGCCGGGCTTCGGTTCGCCCTTGAGCGAGGACTTGAGCGTCGCGCCGTCGACGCCGGCCTCGAAGCCCGCGGGCGCGTCGCCCTCCACGGAGAAGCGCAGCTGATCGCGGGAGTCGGGGTCGCTGGCGAGCTTGGACAGGTCCACCGTGGCGCCGCCGTCCTCCGCCACCTCAACGGTGCTGCCGAGGAACCGCGGCGGGTGGTTGCGGTCCGGATCGGCGATCACCTTGGTGCGGATGGTGAGAGTGGCTTTGAGACCCTTGGGATCGTCCGGCGCATCGCCGTCGGTGACCTCGAAGCTCAGCGAGCCCGGGCCGACGTACTCCCGGTTCGCGGTGTAGCGCAGGGAGCCGCCGTTGTCCCGGACGGCGTCCTGGGCGTTGGCGCCGATCATGGTGACGCGGTCCACCTGAGTGATCCGCGGGGTGCGCCCGTCACGGACCTTCACCCATTCCTTGAGCTGGTAGTCCAGGCTGCTGCCGGCCTTGACCTCGAGCACGTCGTCCTTCGCCAGGACGGGGATCTGCTCCCCCACGCCCGGAACCCACACGATCGCGGTGGCCTTAAGTCCGTCCACGTCCTCGACGGTGTATGGGACGAGCTGTGCGTCCTTGGCAAGGTTGACCGCCAGGCCACCCTTGCCGTTCGGACGGGCATTGGGATTCTCGCTGGAGATCTTGAGCTTCTCCCCCACGCCGTCGGGATCCTCGTCGTTGTCCAGGACCGGCACGTCGACGCTCGTCTTGCCGAGCGTCTGCGCCTGGGTCACACGGTCATCCCGCGCGATGGGCGCCTTGAGCGGCACGTCCTTACGCGCGATGATCCGCACGGAGGCGTCGGCCGTCGCGCCGCGGGAGTCGGCGATCGTGTAGCGCAGGCTCGCGGTCCCCTCCTGCTGCGGAGCGGTGGCGAGGATCCGATGGCTCGTGTCGCTCACCGACGCCTTCAGCGCGGCGTTGGCGTCCAGCCGGTCCTTGAGGATGCCGATGGTGTCGCCGTCCGGGTCCGAGTCGTTGGCCAGTGCCGCGACGGCGACCTCACGCCCGGGCCGGACCGTGACCGAATCGTCCACGGCGGCCGGACTCTGGTTGACCTCGGGCAGCGGCGCCACGCCGACGGTCACGAGGGCCGTCGCGACGGCGCCCTGCCGGTCCTGGATCCGGTACTGGAAGGTGTCCGTGCCGAAGGCGTCCGCGGCGGCCGTGTAGTCGATGTAGTTGCTGCCGAGCTGCACCGAGCCCTTCTTCGGGGCGCTTTCGACACCCACGAGCTGGACCGAGTCGCCGTCGGGATCCACCGCGTCCATGGGGATCGCGATGCGCACCGTGCCGCCCGCGATGACCCTGCTGGTCACGCTCTTGGCCTGAGGCCGGGAGTTCTCGCGGCCCTCGATGGGCAGGATGTGGATGGTCACCGGCGCGGCGCTCTTCTGGCCCTGGGGGTCCACGGCGTTGTAGACCACGCGCACGGTCTTCGGTGCGGGGCCCGCCAGGAAACGCACGGTCTTCTCGGAGACCCACGCCTTGCCCTCCGCGGCGTCGGGCATCTCCGTCAGCTTCTGATCGACGCTGAGCTCCTCGCCCTGCGGGTGGGTGTCGTTCGCCAGAACGGGGATGGTCACGACGTCGTTCACCCGGACGTTGACCTCGTCCGGTTTCGGCTCCGGCGCCTGGATGACCGCCGGGGCCGGCACCGGGATCACGGAAATAGTCCCCGTGGCGGACTTGCTGCCGTTGGAGATGGTGTAGCGGATGGTGCTCGGGGCGTTGGCGCCCCGGACATCGGTGATCCGCAGGACCTCATGGTTCAGGATGGTCGCGGAGATCCCGGAATCCGGGTCGACGGTGATCGACTGGAGCACCAGGACGCCGCCGGCGGGATCATCGTCGTTGTCCAGCGGTGCGACGAGCGCCTGGCCTCCGGTGGGCAGGAGCGCCACGTCGTGCACGGCCGACGGCGCACCCTCCTCGCGTCCGGACGCCACGTCCACGCGGATGAGGCCCACATTGCTCTGCGGGCCGTTGCTGACGACGTAGCTGACGTAGTAGGTGCCCTCGGACTTCGCCAGGAACGTGAACGTCCCAGCGTCGGTGACGGGACCCAACTGCGCCTTGCCCTGCGCGTCGACGCTCGCGAGGCGGAGATTGCCGCCGTTGGGATCGACGTCGTTCTTCAGTGGGGAAATGGTGGTGGGCTGACCGGCCACCGCGTTCACGTGGTCTGCGTTGACCTGTGGGACCAGCGCGCCGTTGGGCCGCACGTCCACCGTGACACGGCCCGTGGTGGATTCGCGGCCGTCCCAGACCGTGATCGTGACGGTCTTGCGACCGGGTCCAGTGCCCGCGTCCTGGAACGTGAGCAGGCCGTCGCGGCGCACCTTGACCAGATCCTGCGGGTTCTCGGTCTTCGCGTCCATGAGCACCAGCTCATCGCCGTCCGGGTCCATCCAGTCCAGGAGGACGTTCTGGCTGACCTGTTTGCCGTTCTCCACGACCAGGGTGGTCCTGCGTTCCGCCTTCAGCCGGGGAACCGCGTTGTCCTGGGGACCCACCACACGCAAGGTGACCGGGGCGGTGTTCGTGCCGCCGCGGCCGTCGTTGGCGGTGTACCGGAAGGTCTCGGTGCCGGGCGCAGTGGAGGCCGGCACGGCGATCTGGAAGGCCGTCTTGCCGTAGATGGGCTCGACCGTGCCTGCCTTGGGCCCGTTGCCCTCCACCGCCGCGGTCAGGACATCGCCGTCGGGGTCCGAGTCGTTCTCCAGCACGGGCAGGACCGTGGTCTGGCCGGGTCGTACGCCGAAAGTGTCCGGTTTGGCTGTCGGGGGCCGGTTGGGCTTGGTGCGGTCCGGAAGGACGTTCCGGGCCGTGGTGTCCGAGGAATTGTCGTCCTGGTTCGAGTTGTGGTTCTTCGGCGGAATGACCTCGTCCCAGTTGTCCACCAGCAGCATGTCCTGATTGACCAGCCAGACGACGCCGGAATTCACGTCATTCAGCACCACGTTGTCCCGGTTGACGCGGAAGACGTACTGCGGGCTCTTGCTGGCGTGCGGGATGTCCTGCTTCTTGTCATCGGCGGGGTTCGAGCACTGGCGGACGTACTTGTTGATCCCGGCCCAGGCGGCGTAGGTGCAGCCGTTCAACTGCACGGGGGCGGCCGGAGCGCCGGCGCCGTCGACCGCGGTCTTGGCGGCCTCGCCGCCGGACAGCGGCACCTTCCACAGTGCGGTCGGAGTCGCGAGCACGACGGCGTCGCCTCCGGAGCTGGGCTGCTGCAGTTTCGCGTCGCGCGAGTCGGGGATGGTGATGCTGGAGCCGTCCTCCCGGATCACCCGGCCGCTCGTCGCTTCAAAGGCGACCACGGTGTCACCGACCGTGGTGAGCTGGAGATCCCCGGTGTCCTTGAGGGCGGCCACGGTCCTGGTCTGGCGGTCGACACCGGTTCCCTGGGTGGACTGCCGCAGTTCCGTCAGCTCACCCTTGGAGCGGTTCAGGGTGTGCACCGTCCCATCCGGCCCGGTCACGGTGTTCTGTCCGTTGGCGCCCTGGACGGCGACGGGCGTGTTCTCGGGATTGAAGCCGGAGAGCTCTTCGGGGGTCGTCACCCAGACCTTGCCGCTGGACACCTCGGTCAAGGCGACCGTCTGGCCACCCAGGGACAGGGAGGTGGTGGGCGGCAGTTTGAAGTCGGGCCCGAGACGGACGGACGCGGGATCCACCGCGTTCACGCTGCTCCCGGCGCCGTCCTGCACCAGGATGCGGCCCGCGTTCTGCTGGATGTCGAATCGATTGCTGGCGGGCGTGACAGCGCCGTCAAGCACCCGCGAAGCGTAGTTGAGCCGGCCCACCGCGTTGCGGGCGTTGGACGTGACCCAGACGCCGCCGTCGTTCAGGTCCACATCCGCTGTCTTGAAACCCGGGTAGGCGATCGCCGCGGCTGCGAGGGAGAGTGAAATGGCTGTCACAGAGGTCACCGCTGTGACTCGTCGGGCTCTCCGTCCGAATCTGGGGAAGCTGCCGGCTGGGCTCACGGTGCGGTCCTCACGGGTCGTGGTCGGTCAAGGAGAGGGACAGACCTCCCCCATGAGGTCAGTCACATGTGTCGAGTCTGACACTCAGACTCCAGACTCAAAAGTAACTTCGGCGGAATAACCGGTGCAAGCGCCAGGAATGGGGAGGGCTCCCCATTCCTGGCGCTTGCCCACATCGGCCGAGGTCAGCAGCGTGGGATGCCGTTGGTCTCCGGTTCACCCAGACTGGTCCGGCCCGTGATGATGTACCGGCCGGCGTTCCGTCCCGTCTCCATGCGGTACCAGTTGTTGTAGCCGGAGTTCACCACATTGCCGTTCTGGTCGTAGTAACGATTGTCGAATCCGACGTAGCACTTGACGACGAACGAGTCCCCCTGAGAGACCCATGGCGGATTACGGTCTGCCGCCCCGTCGCACCGGAAGGTGCGCTGGTCGTAACTGATCTTCGAGCTGTTCTCGTAGGAGCAGAAACGGTTCGGGTAGGGCTCCACGAAGGCGCCATTCCACGAGCCCTGGCCACTGGTGGCGGTCGCGGAGCGGGCTGCACCGCGGGTCCCCTTGGAGTTCACATTGCGGACGTCGATCGTCGCAGGCTTCTGATATCCGCCGGTGTTGAAGGTGACGGAGTCGTTGACGCCCGCGGCCTTCCAGGCCCCGCTGTTGATCCTGTACTCCGTGGAGACCACGTCGTTCGCACCCGTGTTGTTGGTCCAGCTGAAGGAGACCGAGGTGGATCCGCCTCCGCCGTTCTGACCATTCACCGCCGGGCTGCCAGGCGAGCCGTACGGAACGGTCGACGCCGGATCGCTCGCGTTCGAGCTCGGCGCCACGGACGAGTCGGCCACCACGGTGATCGCCTGACTCTGGCCGTTGGGGAAACCGCCGATCGTCTGCCCCGGCGTGATCGGACCGGACTGACCGGAGGGGCTCGCGTTGTAGTGGTAGCTGACCTCGGAGCTGCTGGAACCGTTGCGCTGTGTGGAGTTCAGCGGTGTGAAGTTCACCGTGATCTGGTGCCCGTTCCCTCCCGTGTTGGCCGGCGTCGCCGTCACATTCGTCGGCGTGGCCAGCTTGCCGGTGGCCCGGCGGGGAGCGCTCGGCGCCGAGACCGGGCTCTTGCCGGCCTTGTTCTCCGCCTGCACGGTGAAGGTGTACTCGGTCTCCTGGTTCGAGACCTGGAACTCCGTGCTGAGCCCGCTCCCTGACACCGTCTTGGTCAGATCGGCCTGGCCACCGCCGTGGCGGGTCACGTAGTAGTTCTTCACGGGGTCGCCGTGCGGGTCCGGAGCGACCCAGTCGACGGCGACCTGGTTCGTCGTGCCCACGGCGGAGAGCACGCGGGTGGTGGGGGCGGCCGGCTGTGCCGGTGGGGCCGCCGGGTGATCCGACGCGGAGTAGGAACTCCAATCGGACGGCGTGGGCGCCTTGTTCACGGCCTGGACACGGACGCGGTATTCGGTGCCGTTCGTCAGCCCGGACCAGGTGTACGTGAGGCCGGTGACGCCGGTCTTGCTCCCCACACCGTTGGCCGGCGGCGGGGAGATCTCCAGGTTGTAGCTCGTCACCGGCGAGCCCTCCGTCTTGGCAGGGGCCCAGGTGATCGCCATGTTCTGGTTCCCTGCCTTCACCGTGGGGGCGTCCGGCTGGTTCGGCTTCACGTCCGGGCGGACCTCGTTGGATTCGGCCGACGGCTTCGAGTCGCCCACCTCGTTGGTGGCGACCACGGTGAAGCGGTACGGGACATCGTTCTTCAGCCCCGTCAGGGTGCACGTGGTGGTGGTGCACTCCTGGGTGAATCCGCTGTTGGACCGCACCGTGTACTTGGTGATCGGTGCGCCGTTGTCCGACGGCGGCGACCAGTGCAGCACGGCCGTCTTGTTCCGGACATCCGTGGCGGTGGGAGCGGACGGGGCGTCCGGAGCGGCCCGGACCGTGATCTTGACCCGGCCCGTCGCACGCCGCGACGAATCCTGCGTCTTGTCGTCCACCGAGTAGCGGACCACGAGGACACCGCGGTAGTCCGCGGCAGGGGTCACGGTGAGCGAGTCCCCGTTGATCACGGGCGACCCGTTCGTGCTGCCGGTCTCGACCTGAGCGTCCACGACCTTCAGAGGGCTTCCCGGGAAGGGGTTGACGTCGTTCTCGGTGACCTTGACGGTCACCGGCTTCCCGGCGTCGGCCTTGTCCACCACATCGTCATTGGCGACCGGGAGCGGACGCGTCGACGCGACCGCCTGAAGGGAGATCTCGGCGCGGACCGGTTCCGAGCGGCCATCGGTCACCGTCACACCCACCACCTGGCGGGCGCCGGCAGCGGTGCCTGCCTTGCCGGTCGCCTTGAGCTGCGACCCTTCGAGGGAGATCCCGAACTTCTCGGCCGACGGCGTGCCGTCCAGGGCGAAGCGCAGCTTCTCCTGATCGCCCTGGTCGACGTCCTTCGCCAGACGGCTGAGGTCCAGGGTGACGGTCTCGCCGTCCGGAACGTCCAGAGGGCTCCCCAGGAACGTGGGCGCGTGGTTGGCATTGGGGTCCGGGTTCACCTTGGTGAGGATCGTCAGGGTGGACTTGAGGCCGTCGGCGTCGTCCGGGCCGTTGCCATCCGTCACTTCGAAGGTCACCGAACCAGGACCCACGAAGTTCTTCAGGGCGGCGTAGTGCAGCGTGGCCCCGTCGGAGCCGAGCACCTTGTCCGCGGAGGCGCCCATGACCTTGATCTTCTCGGCCACGGTGATGCGGGGCGTCCGTCCCGGACGCACCGCGACGTAATCCGAGAGCTTGAGGTCGACGCTCTGGCCCGCCGTCACCTCGACCACCTGGCTGTTCTTGAGCGCGGGCGGCATCTTGCCCTGACCCGGCACGTGCATGATGGCAGTGGCGGTCAGTCCGTCCAGGTCTGTGACGGTGTACGGAATGAGCTGGGCGTTCTCCGCCAGCTTCACGCGCACCTTGCCGTCCGGTCCCAGGCTCGCATTCGTGTTGCCGTCCGGGAACGTGATCTTCAGATCCTCGGTCACCCCGTCCGGGTCCGAGTCGTTCTTCAGCACCGGGATGTCCACGGCCGTCTTGCCGAGTGTCTCCGCGAGAGTCACGTGGTCATCGTTGGCGATCGGCGCCTTGGGCACGGCCTTCGGGTTGACCTTGAGGACGACGACGGCGCTCGCCTGCGCGCCCTTGTCATCGACGATCGTGTACCGGATGTTGTGGGTGCCCTCCGCGCCCGGCGCGGTCAGAAGCACGCGCCCGTTCTCGGTGGCGGACGCGTTGAGGCCGGACTCGCTCTCGAAGCGGTCCTTCACGAGCGCGATCGGGTCCCCGTCAGGATCCGAGTCATTGGCCAGGGCATCGACGGCGATCCGGCGGCCGGGCCTGACCTCGGCGTAGTCGTCCACGGCCAGGGGCTTCTGATTGACGGACGCGGCCGGGGCCACGCCGACGATCACGGTGCCGGTGTTCTCGGCGCCGATGCGGTCCCGCACTCTGTAGGTGAAAGTGTCCGTTCCGGCCGAGGCGGAGCCGGCGATGTATTCGATGACGCCCTCCCCCAGCACGGCCGTGCCCAGGGCCGGCGCCTTGTCGACTCCCACGAGCTCCACCGAGTCGCCGTCGGGGTCGATGCCGTCCAGCGGGATGGCGATCTTGATCTTCATCCCGGCCAGGACCCGCGCCGTGACGTTCTTCGGCTCGGGACGTGCGTTGCGCTCGTCGTCGCGGGCCTTGATCCGGATGGTGAGCTGCGCGGAGTCGGCCTGACCGGACTCATTCATCACCTTGTACGTCGCGTAGACCGTCTTGGGCGTCGGGCCCGCGAGGAAACGGACGGTGTTGCCGGAGGTGAAGATACGTCCGTCGGCGCTGTCCGGCACCTCGGGCAGCTTCGAATCCAGCGTCAGTTTCCCGCCGTTGGGGTCCACGTCGTTGGCCAGGACCGGGATGGTCACCACATCGCCCACGCGGACCGTGGCTTCGTCGTCCTTGGCCTGCGGGGCCGGCAGTTTCGACGGCGACGGGATCACCACGACGGCGATCTCGCCCGTGGCGGACGCCTTGCCGTTGGAGATGGAGTACTTGAGCGTCACGGTGCCCTGGGCGTGCAGATCCGTCACGCGGACGACGCTGTGATCCAGCACGGACACGCTCACGGGCGCGCCGTTCGCAAGCGTCACCGACTGCACCACCAGCACGCCGCCGGCGGGGTCGAAGTCGTTGCCGAGGACGTCCACCAGGGTGCTGCCGCCGCTCGGCAGCTGTGCGACGTCGCGCACCGCGATCGGCGGGCCGTCCGCGTTCGACGGGACCACGTCCACGCGCACGAGCTGCTGCGCCGCCGCCGGGCCGTTGGTCACGGTGTAGGTCACGTAGTGGGTGCCGACCACGGTGGAACTGAACTGGAAGGTCTGCTGGTCGGCGCCGATCACGGCCGTCGACTGCGCGTCGGGAGCCACTCGGGCGAGCCGGAGGGATCCGCCGAGCGGGTCGACGTCGTTCTTCAAGGGAGCGACGGTGATCTTCTGGCCGGCGGGCACGATCACCGAGTCCGCGTTGGCCAGCGGCGGCAGGGCGCTCGGCGGCTTGACGTCGGCCGTCACGCGGATCTCGGCCGTGTCGCGGCCGTCCGAGACACGGAGCGTCAGGGTGCGCTTGCCCGGCGAGGACCCCGCGTCCTGGAGCGTCAGCTGGCCGTCCGGCCGCGTGCGCACCACGTCGCCGGCATTGCTGCTGGTGGCGCCGGTGAGGAACATGTCATCCCCATCCGGGTCCATGAAGTCCGGCAGGACGTTCTGCACCACTTGCTTGCCCTGCTGCAGGACGAGGCTGGGCACGCGCCCCGGCTTGAGCTGAGGCTTGCGGTTGACCTCGGGCGGGACGACGTCCAGCGTGACCTGCGCCGCGTCCTGACCTCCTCGTCCGTCGTCCGCGATGTACTTGAACTCGGCGCTGCCGTGCTTGTCCGCCGGCACGGAGACCTGGAATCCGGTCCCGCCGTAGATGCTCTCCACCCGCCCGATGGACGGCTGGCCTTCGGCCCGTACTCTCAGCACGTCGCCGTCGGCGTCCGAGTCGTTGTCCAGCACGCTGAGGATCGTGGTGCGGCCCGCGCGCACGCCATAGCTGTCCGGCTTCGCGACCGGGCGGGTGTTGGGCTTGCTGCGGTCCGGCAGCGTGGTCTGCTGCACTTCGTCGGCGGAGTCCTTGTCCGCGTCCTGCGAGGTGTTCTTCGGCGGGATCACGTCGTCCCAGTTGTTGACCAGCAGCATGTTCTGGTTCACCAGCCAGACGTTGCCGGCGTTGATGTCGTTCAGCACCACCAGGTCACGGTTGACGCGGAACACGAACGACGGCGAGGCGCTGGCCTGCGGGACGTCGCGCTGCTGGTCATCGGCCGGGTTCACGCACTTGCGCACGTAGCGGTTGCTGCCGCTCCACGCGCTGTAGACGCAGCCGCCTTGCTGCACCGGCGCGGCGGCCACACCGGTCCCGCCGGCGTCGACCGAGGCGGCCTTGCCGCCGTCGAGCGGCTGGACGATCAGCGCTGTGGGCGTGGCGATGGCCACCTGGTCCGCATCCGGCCCGCTCTGCTGGAGGCGGGCATTCCGGGCGTCCGGCACCGGCACGGTGCGGCCGTCCGGCAGGAAGAGTTTGCCGCCGGCCGGGTCGAGCACCACGGTCTTCCGCCCCAGGACCGCCATCTGCACCTCGCCGGCGCCCTTGAGATCCGCCCAGTCCCTGCTGGCGCGGTCCGTGACAGTCCCGGAGTCGTCCAGGGAGAACTGCGTGACGGTGCCCTTGGCCGGATCCACCACGGCGACGTGGCCTTCGGCACTGACCGCCGCTCGGATCCCGGCGCTGCCCTTCACCGCGGGTTCGGCGGAATCCGGTGAGTAGCCGCTCAGAGCTCCGGCCTTCATCGCCCAGACCTGGCCCTTGGCCGGATCGGCCACGGCGATGACGTCCCCGCCGATCGAGGAGGTGGAGGACGCCGCGAGTTTCTGCTCGCCGCTCAGCCGAACTTTGGCGGGGTCGACCTGGCCGAGGGCCGAGCCCTGACTGTCCTGCACGAGGACGTTCTGGCGGGACTGGAGGATGTCAAAGGAGTTGCTGGCGGGCGTGACCGCGCCGTCCAGCACCCGGGAGGCGTAGTTGAGGCGGCCCACCGCGTTGCGCGCGTTCGAGGTGACCCAGACGCCGCCGTCGTTGAGGTCCACATCAGCGGTCTTGAAACCGGGGTACGCGATCGCCGCCGCGGCCAGCGACAGCGACACCACCGTCACCGAGGTGATCCCCAGCACGCGCCGCCCGGTCCGGCCGAGGTTGAAGAACCGTCGCTTGCCCCCGGCATTGAATCCTTGTGGTTTCGTTCCGTCAGGGCTCACGTCAATCCTTCGATGTCATGCAGGAGAATGCGGTGTCGGAGCGGTCCCCGCCCGGACGCTCCTGTCCCCTGAGTTTTTCACGCCGGTGATCCAACTCAAAAGTAACATCGAATGAATAATTACGGGAAGGTCAGTCCACCACGAGCCCGCGGCCTTCTCCGCGCTCCAGCAGCACCGGTGAGATCTCGCCGAAACCACGCACGTTCTCCGGCTCCTGCGGGGTCAGGATGTACCGCTCGTCCCCCGCCAGGACGCTGGCCGTCAGGGAGTCGATCAGCACTGTCCCCGGCTCGGCGAGCGCGGTCAGCCGCGCGGCCAGGTTCACGGTGGGGCCGTAGATGTCGCCCATCCGGGAGAGGATCCGTCCCCAGACCAGCGCCACCCGGGTCTTCGGGAGGATCTCGTCGTCCTCGAAGGCCTGGGAGAGCGCCAGCGAGATCTCGGCACCCGCCGTCGGGGTCTCCGCGACGTACAGCACCTCATCGCCGATCGTCTTGACCAGCCGGCCACCGCCCACGGAGATGATCTCCGCGCATTTGTTCTCGAAGCGCTGGACGAGCTGCGCCAGGGTGCGCTCGTTCATCCGGCGGGACAGGCTCGTGTAGGAGACCAGATCGGCGAAGCCCACGGCGCGTGCCAGCGGCAGCGGAGCGTCGTCCTCATCGCCCTCACGCCCCTCCTCGCTCGCCTCCAGGCCGGAGGCGGCGCGAACCGAGAGCCGCTGCACGGCGGCGTTGAGCTGACGGCGCCAGGAATACCGCAGCACCTGTTCGAGTGGGTCGATCAGGGCGGGCAGCACCTCGACGATGTTCTGACGGGCCTCCGCATCCGGGATGCCCTGATTGGCCATGAGGTCCTCGACCAGGGCCTCGACCTGCCAGACCACCATGCGGTCGGTCATCTGACCGATGGAGCGGGCGATCGAGATGGCGGTCTCCTCGGTGAGGAGGCCCTCACGCACCAGCCCGACGATCGTCTCGAGCGCCTGCTGGTCCGATTCGGTGAACGCGACATCCTGGTCGCCCCAGTTCGGGAAGCCGAGGGCACGCCAGATCTTGCGTGCGGAGTGGAGGGACACCCCCACTCCGGAAGCCACCTCACGGCGTTTGAGTGTGCGGTCACCGCCCAGCAGCCGGCGCTGGAGTTCGCGGACCGAGCCGACCTGGGGCAACGAGGTGGTGGGAACGGGCACCACGGGGGTGTGTTCGTCGGCATCCGTCACCTGCGGGTCGACGGCGGGGGCGGCCGGTGCGGCGGTCTCCTCGCTCACTCTTCACCTTCTCTCAGTTCCCAGGGCAGTGCGGAATCGTGGAAATCATCAATCGTGTCGTCCGGATAGATGACACCGTCCGGGAGGTCATCCAGCGCGTCCTGGATGAAAGTCCGGAACGTCTCCACCTCCGGGACGTCGCTCAGCACCCCGAATCCGCCATGCCGCAGTTCCAAGGTTATAGTCCCCGAACGCAGAGGACGCTGGAGAAGTTCCTGGCGGACCTGGACACCCTGGACACTCGCCAGGAGGTACTGCCGGGTGACCTTGGCCAGGACGCCGTTCAGGATCAGGATCCGCTGGCTGGTGAGCACGTAGCGGGTGCTGTTCCACGCGATCACCCGTGGCAGGGTGAAGAGGAGCAGCACGGCCACCCCGAGGACCACACAGGCCAGCGCCAGGTACGGCGTGGACCCTTCCGGCAGCCATGCCAGCAGGCGGCGCAGATTGCCGCGGGCCACCCACGTGGCGGCGAACGACGCCGCGGCCAGCGCCAGGATCCCGGCTGTGACCGGCCAGATCAGGGTGCGAGCCTGGGGCCGGGTGGTGCAGATGAGCTGTTCCCCGGGAAGCAGGGCCTTACGCATGGCCACCGGAACCGTCGGAGCCGTGCAGGCGGAGATGGACCACGTCCCCGGCGGTCACGGTGTGCTCCCGGCCGTCCTCGGTGAGCAGGACCAGGGAGCCGTGATGGTCGAGCCGTTCGGCACGCCCCACCACTTCGCGGGCGCCCGGGAGGTGGGCTTTCACGATCCGGCCGAGCGTCACCGTGGAGTGCGTCAGACGGTGGTGCAGGGATGGCCCTCCGGCCAGACCGGCGTCGGGGTCGCCGTCGGAGTTGCAGTAGTCGCGGTAGAGCTGGACGAAGCGGCGCAGGTAGGCGGCCACCAGCGCGGTCCGGTCCAGGGGGCGGGCCCCCGCCAGAAGGAGGGACGTGGCGGTGGGCACCGGAAGCTCCTCGGCCGTCAGGCTGACGTTGACACCTGTGCCGAGCACGACGACGGGCGGCTGCCCATCCGACGGGAAGTGCAACTGTGCGAGGATGCCCGCGAGCTTCCGGTCACCGAGCAGAAGGTCGTTGGGCCACTTGACCCCGACGTGGACGCCGCAGATATCCTCCAGTGCCAGGCGCCAGGCCTCGGCGGCCAGGAGGGAGATCCACGAGTAACTGTCCGTCGGCAGTGGGCGGCCCTGGGCGTTGACGGGACGGAGGACGATCGACACCGCGAGCGCCGCCCGCGGCGGGGCGTCCCAGTGCCGGTCGAGACGTCCCCGGCCGCTGCTCTGGTGATCGGCGATCAGGACACTGAGATCGGGGAATTCCGTGCGGCTCAGGCCGTCCTCGGCGGCCAGCGCCGCGAGCAGGTCCGCGTTGGTGGAACCCGTGCTGTCGAGATGGTCCAGGCGGGCCAGCCCGAGGGCCTGGACCAGGCCGTTGCGCAGCATGGCGGCGTCGAACGGCTCCCGCCCTTCCACCTGCCGCGATTCCTCTGCATCCATGGCATCCAGCCTAGTACGCGAGGGGTCCCCGACCGAGCGAAGCGAGGTTGGGGAGCGTACTGGGCGCCAGTACGAGAGGGGTCCCGAGCGGGGGCCCCGCCGGCGAGGGCCCCGACACGAGCGAAGCGAGAGTTGGGAGCCGGTGGGGAGCGAAGCGAGGTTGGGGAGCGTACTGGGCGCCAGTATGTGGCGCCTCGGCCGGGACGCCCCGGCCGCGGTCCATGCCTGGACACGGGAATTTGTAGGGTTCCTACAGCGATGGGCGCCTCACCCCTGGCTAGACTGGCTCTCAGGCTTGTCGAATGTGCACAAGCAACACATACGCCAGCGGCACAGCACTGTGCCGGACCGGAAGTGAGGACCATGAGCCACGACCTTGCCACCACCGCGGGGAAGATCGCCGACTTCCGGGACCGTCAGGCCCAGGCCCTGGTCCCGTCCGGCCAGGAGGCCGTCGAGAAGCAGCACGCACGGGGGAAGAACACCGCCCGCGAGCGCATCGACCTGCTGGTGGATGAAGGCTCCTTCGTGGAGTTCGACGCCCTCGCCACCCACCGCTCCACCGCCTTCGGCATGGAGAAGAAGAAGCCTCTCGGCGACGGCGTGGTCTCCGGCTACGCGACGGTGGACGGCCGCCTGGTGGCGCTCTACAGCCAGGACTTCAGCGTCTACGGCGGTTCCCTGAGTCAGGTGAACGGCGAGAAGATCGTCAAGGTGCAGGAGTTCGCCCTGCGCAACGGGTGCCCCGTGATCGGCATCAACGACGGCGGCGGCGCCCGCATCCAGGAAGGCGTGGCCTCCCTGGCGATGTTCGCGGACATCTTCCGCAACAACGTCCACGCGTCCGGCGTCGTGCCCCAGATCTCGCTCATCATGGGCCCGTGCGCCGGTGGCGCCGCCTACTCCCCCGCCCTGACGGACTACGTGGTCATGGTCGACAAGACCAGCCACATGTTCATCACCGGCCCGGACGTCATCAAGACCGTCACGGGCGAGGACGTGGACATGGAGACGCTCGGCGGCGCCCGCCAGCACAACGCCACCACCGGCACCTCCACCTACCTGGCCAGCGACGAGGCGGACGCCATCGAGTTCGTCCGCGAACTCCTCGACTTCCTGCCGAGCAACAACCTCGCCGAGGCCCCCATCCTGGAGCACGGCCAGGAACTCGAGGTGGACGAGGACGACCTCACCCTGGACACCCTCATCCCCGACTCCGCCAACCACCCGTATGACATGCGCCGCGTGATCGAGAACGTGGTGGATGACGGGAACTTCCTGGAGATGCAGGCCCTCTACGCGCCGAACGTCATGATCGGCTACGCCCGGATCGAGGGCCACACGGTCGGCATCGTCGCCAACCAGCCCATGCAGTTCGCGGGGACCCTGGACATCGCCGCCTCGGAGAAGGCCGCCCGCTTCGTGCGGCACTGCGACGCGTTCAACATCCCGATCGTCACCCTGGTGGACGTGCCGGGCTTCCTGCCCGGCAAGGACCAGGAGTTCCAGGGCATCATCCGCCGCGGCGCCAAGCTGCTGTACGCCTACGCCGAGGCCACCGTGCCGAAGCTGACCGTCATCACCCGCAAGGCCTACGGCGGCGCGTACATCGTGATGGGGTCCAAGAAGCTCGGCGCGGACCTCAACCTCGCCTGGCCCACCGCGCAGATCGGCGTCATGGGCGCTCAGGGCGCGGTCAACATCCTCTACCGCCGCGATCTCGCCGCGGTGCAGGCCGAGGGCGGCGACGTCGAGGCCCGGCGCGCGGAGCTGATCCGGCAGTACGAGGACGAGCTGCTCAACCCCTACCAGGCCGCCGAGCTGGGCTACATCGACGCGGTCATCGCCCCCAGCGAGACCCGCACCCAGCTCATCCGTGGCCTGCGGGCCCTGCGGGACAAGCGCGCCGGCCTGCCCGCCAAGAAGCACGGCAACATCCCGCTCTAAGGACGAACATGGCAACCGACACCGCAGATGCCGCGCAGGGCGGCGTGGAGAGCGAACAGCCGTTCCTCTCCGTCATCCGGGGCGATCCGACGCCCGAGGAGCTCGCCGCGCTGACCGCCGTCGTGAGCGCTCTCGCAGCGGCTCCGCAGCAGGACTCCGCCGCACCGACCCGGCACTCCGAACGGTTCTGGCACCGCCGCGCCCAGTTCAATGTGCCGCTGAAGGCCGGGCCCGGCTCCTGGCGCAGGTCCCGGGGCTGAGCCCTCCCGGGCTGGGCTTCCCGGCGTCCGGGATCAGCCTGCCGGACGGTACCGTCGCAGCGCACCCTCGGGGACGCTGAACCAGAGCGGGGAGCCGGGGCTCGCGTCCATGGCCGCCACGAGGCTGACATCCGCTTCGGCGTGCACTTCGTGCCCGGCGGACTCCCCCGCTTCGCCCTCGGCCCGCAGCAGCACGGTCTCACCCCGGGGCTCGAGGGCCTGGGCCCGCACCGGGAAATGCCGCGCGCCGGCAGGCAGGCCACTCGCCTCCGCCCCGAGTCCCGGCTCACGCGCGGACACGACGACGTCGGCCGCCCGGAAGGCGGTCGCGTCCCCTCCGGTGCGGATCAGGTTCAGCCCGGCCAGCCGGGCGGCGAAGACGTTGGGCGGGCGCGTGAACAGCTCGCGCGTCGGCCCGGAGGCCACCACCCGCCCGTCGTGGAGGATGGCCGTGTGGGTGGCCAGCGTCAGGGCGTCGAGGATCTCATGGGTGATGAGGACGGCGCTCTGCCGGGCCAGCAGTTCTTTGAGGATCCCCCGCATCCGCGTGGACGCGGTGACGTCCAGGGCGTTGAGAGGCTCGTCCAGCATGAGGAGTCCGGGCCGGGTGGCGAGTGCGCGGGCCAGCGCCACGGTCTGCGCCTGCCCGCCGGAGATCTGCCAGGGTTTCTCACCGGCGAACTCCCGCCCGCCCACCTTCTCCAGCCAGACGAGTGCGTCCTGGCGGGCCTGAGACTTCGGCACGCCCCGGCTGCGCAACCCGAACGCCACATTGTCCAGGGCGTCCAGGTGCGGGAAGAGCAGGGGGGTCTGAGCCATGAGCGCCACCGAGCGTCGGTGGGTCGGGACGTTCACGCCCCGTGAGCTGTCGAGCACGGTGCGACCGCCCAGCTCGATCCGCCCCACGGCCTGCCGCCGGGAGCCCGGCAGGGTTCCGGTGACCGCCGCGGCGAAGGAGGACTTGCCGGCCCCATTGGGGCCCATGATCGCGAGGGTGTTCCCCTCCCCCAGGCTCAGCTGAAGGTCCAGGCCGCGCGACGGCACCCGGACGTCGGCTTCGAAGAAGGCGGAGATCCGCTGAGGTCCGGCGCTCATCGGACACCCGTCCAGCGCCGCGCCCAGGGTCCGTGAGCCAGCCCCACCGCCAGGATGGCCACCGCCACCAGCACCAGCGCCAGGGCGGCGGCCGCGTCAGGATCGCTTTCCCGGGCCAGGTAGATCTCCAGGGGAAGGGTCCGGGTCACGCCCTGCAGATTGCCGGCGAAGGTGAGGGTGGCCCCGAACTCGCCCAGGCACCGGGCGAAGGCCAGAACGGCGCCGGAGAGCAGACCGGGCAGGGCGAGAGGGAGAGTCACCCGCCACCAGGTGGACGCGGGGCTCGAACCGAGAGTGGCCGCGACCGTCTCGTAGCGCGCCTCGCCACTGGACAGCGCCCCCTCCATGCTGAGCACCAGATACGGCAGGGAGACGAACGCCTGCGCCAGCACCACGGCGGCCGTGCTGAAGGACAGCTCCACACCCAGCGCCCGCAGCGGTGGCCCCAGGAGCCCGGCGCGCCCGAAGGCATAGAGCAGGGCCAGGCCGCCCACCACGGGCGGGATCACGAGGGGCAGGAGGACCAGTGCCCGGAGGACCCGCTTGCCGGGGAACTGCGCCCGCGAGAGCACGGCCGCCAGAGGCACGCCGAGCACGATGCAGAGCGCAGTGCTCAGGCAGGCGGTGCGGAGGCTCAGGGACAGGGCGTCGAGCGCCGCCTGCCCCGTGACCAGGGGGATGAAATGGGTCCAGTCCACCCTCAGCGCCATGGCCAGCGGCGGGACCAGGATGAAGGCGAGACCCACGACGGCGGCCAGCAGCATCCAGCCGGGCACCCCGTTCAGGCGGAAGCCGCTCGCCCCGCTTACCTCACGAGGTGAAGCGGAGCGTCCAGAGCCGCTTCCCCGGGCGCGGGTGGTCCCGCCACCCGGAGCGCTCACGGTGTGCCGAAGCCGGCCTCGGCCAGGACGGTCCGGCCCGGCTCGCCGGTGAGGGCGGCGAGGAAGGTCTTTCCGCCGTCGCTGTCCGGACCGTTCTTGACGAGTGCCGCCGCGTAGGTGTTGACGGCGGAGCTGCTCTGCGGGAAGTCGACGGCCTTCACCTTGCCCTTGGAGCCCTGCACATCGGTGCGGTAAACCAGCCCGGCGTCCGCCTCACCGGAGGAGACCTTGCCGAGCACGTCGGTGACGGCGAGCTCTTCGCTGACCGGTCTGATGTCGATCCCGGCCGCGGTTTCGACCTTGTGGCTGGCCGCGCCGCAGGGGACCTGCACCGCGCAGAGCACGGTCTTGACGCCGGGCTTCGCCAGATCGGACAGCGCGGTGATGCCCGCGGGGTTCGCCGGCGGGACGGCGATGGTCAGGGTGTTGCTGGCGAAGTTCTGTGCGGCGCCGTCCAGCGAACCGGCGTCCTTCAGCTTGCCCATGGTCGCGTGATCCGCGGTGGCCACCACATCGGCCTTGGCTCCGGCCTTGATCTGCGCCACGAGGTCCTGGGACCCGGCGAAGTTGAACTTGAGATCGAGTTCGGGGTGTTCGCCGTGCAGCTTCTCCGCGAGCGTGGTGAAACTCGTCTTGAGGGAGGCGGCGGCGAAGACCACCACGGTCTTCTTCCCCGCGGGCGCGTCAGACGCCGCGCTGCCGGAAGCGGAGGGTCCGGCCTGCGCCGAGCAGGCGGCGAGGGCGAGCGACGCCGCCGCGAGGGCGACGACGGCCTTGCCGACGCGCGGACGGGGGCGGGCATCATGCTTCATCGGGGACCTCCACGATCACGTTGGTCGCCTTGACGACTGCCACGGCGAGCTTTCCTTCCCGGATGCCGAGTTCTTCGACGGCCTCCGTGCTCATGAGCGAGACGATCCGGTGCGGGCCGCACTGCATCTCCACCTGGGACATGACCTTGTCCGAGATCACGCGCGTGACCAGCCCGACCATGCGGTTCCGGGCCGAGCGTCCCACCTTCGTGGGATCGGCGGGCTGCGCCGCCTGCTCCCGGGCCAGCGCGGCCAGGGACAGCGCATCCACCTCGGTCACTCCCCCACCGCGTTCCACCTTCAGCAGGCCGCTGGAGAGCCACCGGCGCACCGTGTCGTCGCTGACGCCCAGGAAGGCGGCGGCGTCCTTGATCCGGATTCCACTCATGGAGCGAGCTTAGCCAAAATTTCGCCTTTGCGGTTTTTCTGACACCGAATGATCGCAGATGCGAACGGCGCGAACGAACGAGTCGCCCGGCAACCGCCCGCCACGTCCACGCGCCGAAAGTTTTCAAGCACTCCTTTCAAAAAATGCCTACGCTAGGGACTGTGACTGAGAACACCCGCCCCAAGACGGCCATCGACCAGCTCGCCGACAGCTACACCGCACGTCTACTGGAACTCGACCCCGCCCTGGCGACGAGTCTGGGACTGCCGGGCCACGAGAGCGAATACCCCGATTTCTCCCCTGCCGGGCAGGAGGCCTTCGCCCGCCTGGACCAGGAGACCGTGAACGCGCTGGACGGGCTGGATCCCGTCGATGACGTGGACCGCGTCACCCTGGACGCCATGCGTGAACGCCTGGGTCTGGCACTGGAGCGTCATGCCAGCGGCTGGACCCTGGCCGAGCTGAACAACATCGCCTCCCCCGCGCAGGACATCCGCGCGGTCTTCGACCTCATGCCCACGGAGACCGAGGAGCACTGGCAGCACATCGCCGGACGCGCCCACAACGTCCCCGCAGCCATCGACGGGTACATCGAGTCGCTGCGCACCGCCCAGGCCCAGGACCTCGTCTCGGCGGCACGCCAGGTGCGGATCGTGATCGAGCAGGCCGCCGGCTATGCCGCGGAAGACGGCTTCTTCGCCAAGCTCGCCCGGGAGGCCGCGACGTCGTCGGGCCCTCTGCCGCAGGAGCTGCAGGCCACGCTCGACGACGGCGTGCAGCGCGCCCGGGACGCGTACGGCACCCTGATCGAGTTCCTCCGCGAGGAGCTGCTGCCGTCCGCACCGGAGAAGGACGCCGTGGGCCGCCAGCGCTACGCCCTGGCCAGCCGCACCTTCCTGGGAGCCACGATCGACCTGGAGGAGAGTTACGCCTGGGGCGTCGCCGAACTCGACCGGCTCATCGCCGAGCAGGAGAAGGTGGCGCAGGAGATCAAGCCCGGCGCCACCATCGAGGAGGCCAAGGAGATCCTCAACGCGGACGCCTCCCGGCAGCTCCAGGGCACGGACGCCCTGCGCGCCTGGATGCAGAAGCTCTCCGATGAGGCGGTGGCCGCACTCGCCGGCACCCACTTCGACATCCCCGGGCCGATGAAGACCCTCGAGTGCATGATCGCCCCCACCCAGGACGGCGGCATCTACTACACCGGCCCCAGCGACGACTTCTCCCGTCCCGGCCGCATGTGGTGGTCCGTCCCGCCGGGCGAGGATGAGTTCACCACCTGGGCCGAGACCACCACGGTCTATCACGAGGGCGTCCCCGGGCATCACCTCCAGGTCGCCACGGCCGTGTACCGCAAGGAGCTCCTGAACGACTGGCGCCGCAACATCTGCTGGGTGTCCGGCCACGGCGAGGGCTGGGCCCTGTACGCGGAGAAGCTCATGCAGGAGCTCGGGTTCCTCTCCGACCCCGGGGACCTCATGGGCATGCTGGACATGCAGCGCATGCGGGCCGCCCGTGTGGTGTTCGACATCGGCGTGCACCTGGAACTGGACATGCCCGAGCGCTGGGGCGGCGGCCCCTGGACCGCGGAGAAGGGTTACGAGTTCCTGCGCGCCAATCTGCCCATCAGCGAGGGCCAGCTCCAGTTCGAGTTCACCCGCTACCTCGGCTGGCCCGGGCAGGCGCCCAGCTACAAGATCGGCCAGCGCCTCTGGGAGCAGATCCGCCAGGAGCTCCAGGAGCGCGAGGGCGAGGACTTCGACGTCAAGGCGTTCCACTCCAAGGCCCTGAACATCGGTTCCGTCGGTCTGGACGTCCTGCGCACCGCGCTTCTCGGCTGAAACCCGGCCGAGTCCGGCAGGCCTGGACGCCCGCCCCACAAGGCCCCGCGACGCCGCCGCCCGGTTTCCGGGCGGGGGCGTCGCCGTCCCATCCGGGGACTCCCCTTTATTCCCGTTCCGAGGAAAAATCCAGATTCGGGGCGGAAAAGTAACACTGCTCAACGCAAAGTGGAATATTGTTACGCCGATTTCTATTGTCCTGTGGGTGAGTACAGAGACCAACGCACCCAAGGCACCGAGCCGCCTGCCCCGCTGGGCCGGCAACTTCGGCGTCCAGATCATCGCCGCACTGGTGCTCGGCGTCATCCTCGGCCTGGTGGCCAGGAACCTCGGCGGCACCCATGATGCCCCCAACGGCCTGACCATCACGCTTCAGACCATCGGCTCCAGCTACGTCGCCCTGCTGAAGACCGCCGTCGTCCCCCTCATCTTCACCGCCGTCGTGAGCTCCATCGCCAATCTGCGTGCCGTGACCAACGCGGCCAAGCTGGCGTGGAACACGCTCCTGTGGTTCGCCATCACGTCCCTGATCGCCGTGCTGATCGGCATCGGCCTGGGCGTGCTCCTTCAGCCGGGCGCCGGGACCGGCCTCAGCGAGGAAGGCGCCAAGTACGCGGGCACCTCCGGCAGCTGGTGGGCCTTCCTTCAGGGCCTCATCCCCAAGAACATCCTCGGCCTCGAGGTCAGCACCAAGATCACCGACGGCGTGGCTTCCACGAGCGTGAACTTCAACGTCCTGCAGATCCTCGTCCTCGCGATCGCCGTCGGCGTCGCCGCCTTGAAGGCGGGCAAGAAGGCCGACAAGTTCCTGGACTTCAACGCCTCCGCGCTGGCCGTCATCCAGAAGGTCCTCTGGTGGATCATCCGGATCGCCCCGATCGGCACCATCGGCCTGATCGGCAACGCCGTGGCCAGCTACGGCTGGGACACCATCGGCGCGCTCGGCAAGTTCACGGTCGCCATCTACATCGGCCTGGCCCTGGTCCTGTTCGTGGTCTACCCGATCCTGGTCCGCAGCCACGGCCTGTCCATCAAGCAGTACTTCTCCGGCGTCTGGCCGGCAGTCCAGCTGGCCTTCGTGTCCCGCTCCTCCGTGGGGACCATGCCGCTGACGCAGCGCGTGACCGAGCGTAACCTCGGCGTCCCCAGCGGCTACGCCTCCTTCGCCGTGCCGCTCGGTTCCACCACCAAGATGGACGGCTGCGCCGCGATCTACCCGGCCGTCGCCGCGATCTTCGTGGCCCAGTTCTTCGGCATCAACCTGGACTTCGGCCAGTACCTGCTGATCGTCCTGGTCTCGGTCCTGGGTTCCGCCGCGACGGCCGGCACCACGGGCGCCGTCGTCATGCTGACCCTGACGCTCTCCACCCTGGGCCTGCCGCTGGCCGGCGTGGGCCTCCTGCTGGCCATCGACCCGATCCTGGACATGGGCCGCACCGCGGTCAACGTGGCCGGTCAGGCCCTGGTCCCCACTCTGGTGGCCAAGCGCCAGGGCATCCTGGACCTGGACCTCTACAACGCACCCCGCCAGGGCGTGGCGTTCACCGATGAGGTCTCCGAGAATGCCGCAGAGGGTTCCGAGAAGGAACTGGTGGGCGCGGATCGCTGACCCCACCAGGGTCCCCCCCGCCGCGTAGCCTCTCTGCTCGCGAAGTGACACTTGGCGCCTCTTCCCCGTCCGGGAAGGGGCGTCAAGTGTTCTCTCTCGGAGGGTGATCCCGTATTAGGCTCTAGGCATGCTGATCGTCACCACGAATGAAGTCCCCGGGCACCGCATCGACGCCGTCTTCGGCGAAGTGATGGGCCTGACCGTCCGCTCCCGCGACATCGGGTCTCAGATGCTCGCGGGCTTCCGCTCGCTGGGCGGCGGTGAGCTCCCGGAGATGACCAAGGCCCTGTACGAGAGCCGCCAGGAGGTCATGGGCCGCATGGTCAACGAGGCCCAGCAGCGCGGCGCCAACGCGATCGTCGCCATGCGCTTCGACACCTCCGAGATGGGTGGCAACTGGACCGAGGTCTGCGCCTACGGCACCGCCGTCTTCATCATCCCGCTCAAGGAGGGCGAAGAGGGCGCCACCGGCCAGTCGGTCTACCTCACGCAGCAGGGCCAGGATCCGAACAACCAGCCCGGCAACACCCAGCTGTGAGCGGCGCGCCTCGTCTCATCCTCGCGTCGCAGTCACCCGCCCGGGCCAAGCTCCTCACCGAGGCCGGCCTGCGCTTCGACGTGATCGTCTCCGCGGTCGATGAGGACGCGGTCGCGGCGGCCGCCGGTGACCCCTCGCCGGCCGAGACCGCGCTGCTGCTGGCCCGGGCCAAGGCCGAAGCGGTCGCGGCGCTGCCCGAGGCACGGGACGCTTACGTGCTCGGCTGCGACTCGGTCTTCGAATTCGACGGCGCGGCCTACGGCAAACCGTACGAGCCTGAGGTCGCCATCGAGCGCATCTCCCGGATGAGCGGCCGGGAAGGGGTGCTGCACACCGGCCACTGGCTCATCCCCCCGGCAACCGCTGCAGTGAACGACGACGCCGGCCACGCGCCGTCGTCGTCCGCGGCGGAAGGCGACGCGACGGGAGCGTCAGGGCTGGGCAGGCTGTCCAGCGCCACCGTGCGCTTCGCCGAGATCGATCCCGCGGAGATACGGGCCTACGTGGCCACCGGGGAGCCCCTGCACTGCGCGGGCTCCTTCACGATCGACGGGATTGGCGGGGCCTTCATCGAATCGGTGACCGGTGACCCGCACGCCGTGGTGGGCCTGTCCGTTTCGACGCTCCGCGGGCTGCTGGCCGACCAGGGAACGGGCATCACCGCCTTCTGGGCCTGACGCCCGGACTTTTGTAGAACTCCTACAAAGAGTGACGGCACTACGCGCGGAAATCGTCAGTAATCTCGGCGGAACCCGCCAAGAGGTACTAAGGTCGGTGTCAGTTGACAATTTCGAGGAGTTCCCTGCCATGACCCAGTTGAGCAAGGTGCTGATCGCCAATCGCGGCGAGATCGCAGTGCGCGTCATCCGAGCCGCCCGTGACGAAGGCATCCAGTCCGTGGCGGTGTACGCCGATCCGGATCGCGACGCCCTGCACGTCAAGCTCGCCGATGAGGCCTACGCCCTGGGTGGGAACACCGCAGCGGAGTCGTACCTGGTGATCGACAAGCTCCTCGACGTGGCCCGCCAGTCCGGCGCGGACGCCGTGCACCCCGGCTACGGCTTCCTCGCCGAGAACGCCGAATTCGCACAGCGCGTGATCGACGCGGGTCTGACCTGGATCGGCCCGTCGCCCGAGGCGATCGACGCCCTGGGCGACAAGGCGAAGGCCAAGCACATCGCCCTCGCCGCCGGCGCTCCCCTGGCCCCGGGCCTCAAGGACCCGGTCAAGGACGCCGACGAGATCATCTCCTTCGCCCAGGAGAACGGGCTGCCGGTGGCCATCAAGGCCGTCTTCGGCGGTGGCGGCCGCGGCTTGAAGGTGGCCCGCACCCTCGAGGAGATCCCCGAGCTGTACGAATCCGCCGTCCGTGAGGCCGTGACGGCGTTCGGCCGCGGCGAGTGCCTCGTGGAGAAGTTCCTGGACTCCCCGCGCCACGTCGAGACGCAGTGCCTCGCGGACGCCCACGGCAACGTCGTGGTGGTGTCCACCCGCGACTGCTCCCTGCAGCGCCGCAACCAGAAGCTGGTCGAAGAGGCTCCCGCCCCGTTCCTCACCGAGGAGCAGAACCGCCGCCTCTACGAGTCTTCGAAGGCCATCCTCAAGGAGGCCGGCTACCTCGGCGCCGGCACCTGCGAGTTCCTGGTGGGCCAGGACGGCACCATCAGCTTCCTCGAGGTCAACACCCGTCTCCAGGTGGAGCACTGCGTCTCCGAAGAGGTCTCCGGCCTCGACCTGGTCCGCGAGCAGTTCCGCCTCGCCCGTGGCGAGGAGCTGGGCTATGACGACCCCGAGGTCCGCGGCCACTCCTTCGAGTTCCGCATCAACGGCGAGGACGCCGGACGCAACTTCATGCCGGCCCCCGGCACCGTGGAGACCATCAGCTTCCCCAGCGGCCCGGGTGTGCGCGTGGACTCCGGCATCCAGGCCGGCGAGGTCATCAGCGGGAACTTCGACTCCATGCTGGCCAAGCTGATCGTCACCGGTTCCAGCCGCAAGCAGGCCCTGGAGCGTTCGCGCCGCGCCCTGGCCGAGCTGGAGATCACCGGCATGCCGACCGTCACCCCCTTCCACCGCGCCGTGGTCTCGGACCCTGCCTTCGCGCCGGAGGAGGGCCCGTTCACGGTGCACACGCGCTGGATCGAGACCGCCTTCGACAACACCATCCCGCCGTTCGCCGGTGTCCCCGGCGCCGCCGACGACGCCGAACCGCGCCAGAACGTGGTGGTGGAAGTGGGCGGCAAGCGCCTCGAGGTCAGCCTCCCGGCGTCGTTCGCCTCCGTGGCAGCCGGCCCGGCCAAGGCGGTCAAGCCGCGCAAGGCGAAGAAGTCCGGCCGCGGCGGCGCAGCCGGAGCCGCCGCAAGCGGTGACGACCTGACCTCGCCCATGCAGGGCACCATCGTGAAGGTGGCCGTGGCCGACGGCGACGTCGTGGCCGAGGGGGATCTGATCGTGGTCCTGGAGGCCATGAAGATGGAGCAGCCGCTGACGGCCCACAAGGCGGGCACCGTGACCGGTCTGACCGCACAGCCGGGCGAGACCGTGACCGCCGGCGCCGTGCTGGCCACGATCGCCGACTGACACCCGTTTCGACGCCGAAGGCGCGGCACCCCCAGAGGGTTCCGCGCCTTCGGCGTTTCCAGGGCCGTGGGAGCGTCCAGGGAACTGCCGGAGCTCAGGAGCGGTTCAGATGCCGCCGGTTCAGCTCCGCCAGCTCTTCATCACTGAGGTCGTCGATGGCTTGCGCGTCGGCCTTGTCGCTGCGCTGGAACCGCATCATCATGAGGATGATCAACGGCAGGTCCACCACTTCGGCCACGAACCACAGAAGGTCTCCGGCGAGCTGCTGATCCCGCAGGGCGCCCGGGAACCAGCCCAGCGCGCCGGGCACGGGGCCCGCGAATCCGTCCAGCACGGTGCCGGACAGCCGGAGGAGGATCCCCGGCACGGCGTCGGCCAGCAGCTCGATGAAGACGTAGATGAACCCCACCACCATCACGGCACTGCTCGCGGGTCGCTCCTCCCCCTCGACCGCGGGCAGAACCATGAGGAGGCCGAGGGCCGGGGCCAGGAGCACGGTCAGCGCTCCCGCCAGCGGGTCGGTGCGGAGCAGGTACAGGACCGGCGTCAGGAAGGACGCGAAGAGCGCCAGGCCCAGCAGGGGCGAGACCACCGGGTGGGACAGCAGCCGGACCGGACGGCCGGCCATGAAGGCGTCCACGCGCCGTCGTCCCTTCTCTCCGAGCGTTTCCCGGGCGAGCGCCAGCGGGCGCCCCGCCGCCAGCAGCAGCGGCACCACGAAGACGTAACCGGCCACCTTGAGGGTGAACACCCAGCGCAGGGAGGCGCCGTACACGCCCGGGAAGCCACAGGAGAGGTACAGGAAGAGGAGGAGACCCACCAGGAAGCTCAGGTTCCTCCGTACGGGCCAGCGCTGCGCTTTCCGCACACCCCGGGCGTACAGGACCGCGACGACGGCGGCCAGCAGCAGCGCGGGGATGTCGACGGTCCAGCTGGTGACGAGAGCGCTCACGGGCGGCATGACGGGGAACCTTCCTGATGACGGCGGTCTCCCCGCCCCCGGAGTCCCGCCCGGCCGATCCCGAGTGACCGTCCCATGGTACCGACGCGAACCCGGGGCCGTTCCCAGGAACGCCGACGGCCCGGCGCCCCGAGGGATGCCGGGCCGCTCTCACGGAGCCCAGAGGAAGCAGGACGGCTCAGGCGACGTTGTTCTCGAAGTCCACGTCGGCCGTCTCGCGGGTCAGGAACAGGGCCACGAGGGTCAGCACCGCGGCCAGGGCCAGGTAGACACCCACCATCCACGTGCTGCCGTGTCCGGCCTGCCAGAGGGCGATCGCCACGAAGGACGCCGGGGCGGCTCCGATGACGCTCGAGAGGTTGTAGGCCACGGCCGATCCCGTGTACCGGACATTGGAGGGGAACAGCTCCGGCAAGTAGGCGGCCATCGGACCGAAGGTCAGGCCCATGAGGGTGAATCCGATGATCAGACCCACCATGGCCGCTCCGGTGCCCGGGCCGAACATGAGCGTCCAGGCGCAGCCGAACACGAAGATCCCCGAGGTCACCCAGATCAGGAACTTCCGGCGGCCGAACTTCTCGGCCAACGGCCCGGAGACCACCGTGAAGATGCCGAAGAACACCACACCGAGGATGAGCATCCACTGGAACAGGGTCCTGTCGACGCCGAGACCCGGGACGAACGCCGCAGGATCGAAAGCCTTGCCCGCCTTCTTGGCGGCGGCTTCCGCCTTGGCCGCGGTGTCAGCGGCGGTGCCGTAGGTCAGGGTGAAGCTCGTCATGAGGTAGAAGAGCACATAGGTGGCCAGCATGATGAAGGTGCCTGCCAGGACCTGACGCCAGTGGAAGGTGAAGGTGACGGCCAGCGGGACCCGGGCCACCTTGTCCTCCGCGAGGACCTTCTGGAAGGACAGCGACTCCTCCAGCTTCAGACGCACATAGAGGCCCACGACCACGATGACGGCCGAGAGAATGAAGGGCACGCGCCAGCCCCAGTCCAGGAACTGCTGCGGGGTGAGCCAGGTCTGCAGGGCCACGAAGATGAGGTTGGAGAGGATGAAGCCGATGGGGGCGCCGAGCTGCGGGAAGGTGCCCCAGATGGCGCGTTTGCCCGCGGGGGCGTTCTCGGTGGCCAGCAGAGCGGCACCGGACCACTCGCCACCCAGCGCGATGCCCTGGGCGAAGCGGAGGACCACGAGCGCCAGTGGAGCCAGGACCACCCAGCCGCCCGCGGCGGGCGGCAGGAAGCCGATGAGGAAGGTCGCGATACCCATGGTGAGCAGCGAGGCCACCAGGGTCCCCTTGCGGCCCAGCTTGTCACCGAAGTGCCCGAACAGGATCGAGCCGATGGGGCGGGCCACGAAAGCGACGCCGAAGATGGCGAAGGCGCTGAGGATCGCGTTGATGTCCGTGGCGTTCGGGAAGAACAGCTTCGGGAACACGAGCACGGAGGCCGTGGCGTACGCGTAGAAGTCGTAGAACTCGATCGTGGTGCCGATGAGGCTGGCGAAGATCACCCGGCCTCGGGTGTTGGCGGCAGGCGCCTGGGCGGGTGCCCCCGGGGTTCCCGGGGCAGCCGGTGTGGCTGGAGTGGATGACATGGGTCCGGCTTTCCTTCCGGGCGGCCCGCCCCCTGAAGCGGCCGCCATGCTATGAGACGGCGTTCATCTTAACCACCAGGGTCCAACTACTGGACAACCGCGTCCAGTATGTGGAATGACTCGCACGATCCCTTTCACGTTCGACCCGCGAAACCGGCTGTGCCATCGGGCGACGCCGTCAGCGGGCCGCCGCCTCCGCGATCAGGCCGGTGAGCCGCTCGGGGACGGAGAACTGAGGCCAGTGTCCTGAGCCGATCGTCACCACGTCGAGTGCCTTCACGGCCGCCGCCTCATCAGCGAACGCGCCCCACTGAGCCAGGGCCGCTCGGAACTGTTCCTCGTCCATGCCGCCCGAGAGGACCGTCACCGGCACGTCATACCTGCGCTCGTCCGTCAGGGAGATGGGACCGGTGGGCACCTGGACGGGGACGCTGAACGTGTCCTTCGCGGCCCGCTCCCGGACCTCCGGGGTGAGGTCGTGCACTTCCTCCTCGTCGAAGAAGTCCCAGCCGGGGAACGGGATCACCCCGTCCACCACCGCGAATTCGGAGATCATGGCGCCGGGCGGCGGCACGGCAGTATCCACGAGGATCACCCGCGAGACCTTGTCCGGACGGGCGTCCGCGGCGCCCCAGACCACGTTTCCGCCGCCGCTATGGCCGACGAGCACCACGGGCCCGTCCAGCGCGTCGATCTGCGTGACGGTCGCCGCGACCCAGTCGTCGATGGTCAGGGAGTCGGACTCGGCGGCCGGTGCGCCGACGCCGGGCAGAGTGACGGGGTGCGGGCGGTGTCCGGCGGCGACGAGCCCCGGGACCACGGCATCCCAGGAGGACGCGTCCAGCCAGAGGCCGGGTACCAGAATCAGATCCATGGGCTCAGCCTACGCTCGCCCTCCGACGATTTTCGAGGGGTCGTTTTGCTGGTGGAGTGTGCGCGGCGCCTAATTCGACGGCGTCCCGTTCGTCGACCGCACCCGCACCCGCGCCCGCAGCACGGCGTACAGCACCGCTCCGATCAGCGGGACCACAAGGATCAACAGGGCCCACACCAGACGGGAACGCAGGGACAGGTGACGATCGGTGAGCGCAAGGAGGGAAACCGCCAGGATGCCTGCCGCCATGACGACAAAGGGAATCGACGCGAGGCCCATGTCCCAGTAATTCGGATCCAGCTCAGATGGTTGGTTCATGACGCTGACGAGCAAGTGGACCATCCCCCATTTCCCTCGGCGGTCGGCTGAACCCAGTATCCCAGGGAAAGGCGATTCGACCAGCCTGGAAGAGCGCCCGGCCTCCCACTGAAGTGGCGGGCATGTCCGCTCTGAGTTCCGTCCGGGTCCTTCTCGGCCTCCTGCGGTCGCCGAAGTCCGCTCCCCTGGTCGGCCGTCGGGCCGCGGGAAACCGTCGACGCCGAGGAGCGGCTCGCGGAGCCGGGCACCGGGCAGCGTGAACGGTCTCGTGCACGCAGTCGTCACCCGCTGCGTCCGCGACGGGGAGGTGCTCTCTGAGGCCCAGGTCAACGAACGGCTGTCCGTCCTAGACGTCCTAGCGGCGACTAGCCGTCGTAGTGGTGCACGTGGAGGCGGCGCGCCGCCTCCGCGATGGAGCCGGTCAGTGACGGGAAGACCGTGAAGGTGCTGGCCACGTCGTCCACGTGCAGCTTCTTCGCCACGGCGAGAGCGATCGGGAAGATGAGCTCCGAGGCGTTCGGCCCCACCACCACGCCGCCGATCACCGTTCCGGAGCCCTTGCGGGAGATGATCTTGACGAAGCCGTCCTTCGAGTTGCGCATCTTGGCGCGCGGGTTGGCCTTGAGGGGCAGCATGACCACATCGCCCTGGTACCGGCCCGTGGAGAGGTCCTTCTCGGACACACCCACGGAGGCGATCTCCGGAGACGTGAAGATGTTGGACGCCACCTCGTTGAGCTTGAGGGGACGCACGCCGTCGCCCATGATGTGGGCCACCGCGATGCGGCCCTGCATGGCCGCGACGGAGGCCAGGGCGAACACGCCCGTGCAGTCACCCGCGGCGTAGACGTTGTGCGCGGTGGTGCGGGAGACGCCGTCGACCTTGATGTGGCCCGAGTCGGTCAGGGCCACGCCGGCGTTCTCCAGGCCGATGCCCTCGGTGTTCGGGATCGAGCCCACGCACATGAGGCAGTGGGTGCCGGTGATGGTGCTGCCGTCGCCGAGGGTGACCAGCACGCCGTCGTCGGTGCGCTCCACCTTCTCGGCACGCGAACGGGACAGCACGCGCACCCCGCGGCGTTCGAAGACCTCTTCCAGCACGTCAGCGGCGTCGCTGTCCTCCCCCGGGAGGACCTGGTCGCGGCTGGAGATCAGGGTGACCTTGGAGCCCAGGCCGTTGTACGCGGAGGCGAACTCGGCGCCGGTCACGCCGGAACCGACCACGATCAGTTCCTCGGGCAGCGTGGTCAGGTTGTAGAGCTGGGTCCAGTTCAGGATCCGCTCGCCGTCCGGCTTGGCGCTCGGCAGCTCGCGGGGGTGGGCGCCGACGGCCAGGATGATGGCGTCGGCGTCGACCGTGCGCACCGAACCCGACTTGGTGGTGACCTTGATGGTGCGGTCGTCCTGCAGCACGCCGTCGCCGATCAGCACCTTCACGCCGGCCTCCTCGAGGCTGCGGCGGATGTCATCCGACTGCTCCTGCGCCAGCTCCATGACACGGCGGTCGATGTGCTCGAGATCCGCGACCATGGTCGGCGCACCGGAGTCGACCTCGAAGCGGACACCCAGTGAGTGGGCCTCCGAGACGCGCGCCATGAGGTCCGCCGTGGCGATCAGCGTCTTGGAAGGGACGACGTCGGTCAGGACCGCGGCGCCCCCCAGACCGTTGCGCTCGATGACGGTGACCTTGGCACCCAGGGATGCGGCCACCGCGGCGGCCTCGTAACCACCGGGACCACCGCCCAGGACGGTGATACGGGGCGCGGCGAAATCAGGATGCGTGCTCACAAAGGTCAATTCTGTCCCATGCACTGCCCCACTGCCAGCCGAGGCGCCGTCACGAAGCGGTCACCGGGCCGAAAGTGACGGATACCACCTCAGTATCGGAGCCGCGCGGCACCCGGTCCCGGCCACGCCACCCCACATCCACCGCCCGTGCTGGGCAAGAACGCGGCCCTGCGAGTACGGTTTTCCCGTGACTACCTTGGACTTGAACACGATGGATCCCTTCGAGGCCGCGAAGCTCGCCGCTGAGCACATCGCCCGCGAAACAGGGGTCGAGCAGCACGACGTCGCCCTGGTGCTGGGCTCCGGCTGGGGTGGGGCCGCCGATCTGATCGGCGAGACCACCCACACGCTGGACGCCGCGACCGTGCCCGGCTTCCACGCCCCGGCGGTGGTCGGCCACACCGGCACCATCCGCTCGGTCCTCACCACCGACGGCAAGCGCGCCCTGGTCCTCGGAGCCCGCACCCACTTCTACGAGCGCAAGGGCGTCCGCGCCGTCGCGCACGGTGTCCGCACCGCGGCGGCCGCCGGCTGCAAGACCCTCGTGCTGACCAACGGCTGCGGCGGCCTCAACGAGAACTGGAAGCCCGGCACCCCCGTGCTGATCAGCGACCACATCAACCTGACGGCCGCCTCCCCGCTGGAGGGCGCCACCTTCGTGGACCTCACGGACCTCTACTCGTCCCGGATCCGCGGGCTGGCCCGCGAGGTGGACCCCACCCTGGACGAAGGCGTCTACGCCCAGTTCACCGGTCCCCACTACGAAACCCCGTCCGAGGTCCAGATGGCCAAGATCATGGGCGCCAGCCTGGTCGGCATGTCCACCGCGCTGGAGGCCATCGCCGGCCGCCAGTCCGGCATGGAGGTCTTCGGCATCTCCCTGGTGACCAACCTCGCCGCGGGCATCAGCCCGGAACCCCTCAGCCACGCCGAGGTCCTGGAGGCCGGCCAGGCCGCCGGCCCGCGCATCTCCGCTCTGCTCGCCCAGATCATCGGCAAGCTCTGAGCCATGGCCCCGCACAGCACGGCGCACGACGACGCCGCCCCCACTCCCCTGCCCACCGGCCTCGCGCAGCGGGCCCGGGAGTGGGCGGCCACTGATCCTGACGGCGCCACCGCGGCGCGGCTGCTCGCCCTCGTGGACGACGCGGAGCGCGGCTCCGCCGCTGCCCGGGCCGAGCTGGAGGACGCGTTCTCCGGGACCCTGCAATTCGGGACCGCCGGCCTCCGGGCCGCCCTGGGCCCGGGTCCGATGCGGATGAACCGCGTGGTGGTCCGCCGTGCTGCGGCCGGTTTCGCGGCCTTCCTCAACGAGGCCCTGGGCGCAGACGGCGATGCCCGTGCACCGCGCGTCGTGGTCGGCTTCGACGCCCGCCACAATTCGGACGTCTTCGCGCAGGACTCGGCCGCCGTGTTCACGGCGGCGGGCCTGGAGGTCTTCCTCATGCCGTCCGCGCTGCCCACCCCCCTGCTCGCCTACGCGGTGCGGGCCCTGGACGCCGACGGCGGCGTGATGGTCACGGCCAGCCACAACCCGCCCCAGGACAACGGCTACAAGGTCTATCTGGGAGGCCGGGCCGTGCCGGAGGGCGCGCGCGGCTCACAGATCGTGGAACCCTACGACGCCCAGATCGCGGCGGCGATCGCCGCCGTGGGGCCGTCCGAGTCGATCCCCCTGGCCGAGTCCGGCTGGGAGGTGCTCCCCGCGTCGATCGAGGATGATTACCGCACGGCCGTGGTGGCGCTGGCCCTCCCGGACCGGTTCCCGGAGCGGGACCTGGACATCGTCCTCACCCCCATGCACGGCGTGGGTGGCCGGACCACCGAAGCGGTGCTGCGTGAGGCCGGGTTCTCCTCGGTGACCCAGGTGTCCGAGCAGGCTCAGCCCGACCCGGACTTCCCCACCGTGAGCTTCCCGAACCCCGAAGAGCCCGGCGCCCTGGACCTGGCCCTGGCCCTGGCGGCGGAATCAGGTGCGGACCTCGTCCTGGCCAACGACCCCGACGCGGACCGCGCCGCCGTGGCCGCTTTCGACCCGGACGCCGACGGCGGCCGGGGCGCGTGGCGGATGCTGCGCGGCGACGAGGTGGGGGCCCTGCTGGGTGCCCACATGGTGCGGCGGATGGACGGGCGGGTTTCCGGTGTCTTCGCCAATTCGATCGTGTCCTCCCGGCTGCTCTCCCGCATCGCCGCGGCGGCGGGCTACGAGCACCGCGAGACTCTCACCGGTTTCAAATGGATCTCCCGTGTGCCCGGCCTGGTCTACGGCTACGAGGAGGCCCTCGGTTACTGCGTGGCCCCGGAACTGGCCCGCGACAAGGACGGTATCTCCGCGGCCCTGCTGATCGCCGAACTCGCGGCCCACGCCAAGGCCGAGGGGAAGACCGTCTTCGACCTTCTCGACGCCCTGGCCCTGGAACACGGCCTGCACGCGAGCGACCAGCTGAGCCTCCGCGTGGCCGACCTCAGCCTGCTGGACACCATGATGGCGACCCTGCGCGCGACTCCCCCGGCCGCCCTGGCGGGCTCCGCCGTCGTCGTCGCGCAGGATCTCTCGCAGGGCACGGACGAGCTTCCCGGCACCAACGGGCTCAAGTACCTCAGCGAGGACGGCACGCAGGTGATCGTCCGGCCGAGCGGCACCGAGCCGAAGCTCAAGTGCTACCTCGAGGTAGTGGTGCCCGTCACCGGTCCCGAGGCGCTGCCCGAGGCCAAGCAGGAGGCCCGGCGCCGCCTGGACGCCGTGCTGAACGGCATGAGGTCAGCACTGGGCGTCTGAGCGCCCGACATGAGATTCTGGGGAATCACCGCACTCACCGCGCGCGCCACCACTCCCGGCACAGCGCCCCGACATCAGGCAGGCAAAGGAACACCATGAGCACGAACATCGCCTCTTACATCGATCACACCCTCCTCAAGCCGGACGCGAGCCGGGAGGACGTGCAGCGGGTCTGCGCCGAGGCCGTGGAGTACGGCTTCAAGTCGGTCTGTGTGAACCCGGTGTGGGTCAAGACCGCCGTCCAGGCTCTGAAGGGCAGCCCCGTGCTTTGCTGTGCCGTGGTGGGCTTCCCGCTGGGCGCCACGCCCACCGATGTGAAGGTCTTCGAGGCACGCGGCGCCGTGGAGGACGGCGCGGCCGAGATCGACATGGTCATCAACATCGCCTCCGCCCGGGCGGACGACAAGGACGCCCTCGTGGAGGACATCGCGGCGGTGGCCGCCGCGGTGCACGACGGCGAGGCGATCCTCAAGGTCATCATCGAGACCGCACTGCTCACGGACGAGCAGAAGGTCCTGGCCTGCCAGGCCTCCGTCGAGGCGGGCGCGGACTTCGTGAAGACCTCCACCGGTTTCAACGGCGGCGGGGCGACGGTGGAGGACGTGAAGCTCATGCGCGCCACCGTGGGGCCTGATCTGGGCGTCAAGGCGTCCGGCGGCGTGCGGAGCCTCGAGGATGCACAGGCTATGATTGCTGCTGGTGCCACCCGCATCGGCGCGAGCTCCGGCATCGCGATCGTCAAGGGCGAACAGGGTCAGACCGACTACTGAGAACCCACGGTTCCCCTCCGGGGACCCGACAGCGAGCCCCTGCCGGGCCGCCCTGCGGAAGACTGAAGACGTCCCTGCGGACGTCATGACAAAGAAAGTTGGGAGAACATGTCCCGTCCGATCGGCAAAGAGAACAACACCGTCCAGTCCGTGGTGCTGTTCATCATCTGCTTCGCGCTGTTCGCCGGGGCTGTCTACTCGCTCTCCTTCCTGAGCCTGGACAACCCGTGGCCCGCCGCGGTCACACTGATCCTCTTCGCGCTGGCCTTCGCCATCCCGCAGCACGTGCTCGGCCGTTCCGACACGCTCGCCGAGCTGGAGCGCGTCAAGCAGGACGCCGGCAAGTAACCGAGCTTCTCACCACGAAGGCCCCGGAGGTACGCCTCCGGGGCCTTCGTGTTTCCAGGGCCCGTCTGATTCCGGGGATGCGCGCCCTGTTTCACTTTTCGCGGGGATATTGACCCGCCGGCAGTGAAACAGAGCGCGAAGCCGGCTGCCGCCTAGTCCTCGAAGATCGCCGAGAGCACGTTGCGGGCCCACTCCAGGACCTGGGCGTCCGCCAGGTCCCGGCCGCCGACACGGGCCGTCTTCGGCTTGGGGATCAGCACCGCATTGAGCGCCGGCTTGATCTGGGAGCCCGGGTACATACGGCTCAGCCGCATGGTCTTGGACTCCGGCAGCGCCGCGGGAGCGAACTTGATGAAGTTGCCCTGGACCGCGACG
The DNA here is from genome assembly GCF_052114185.1 of Arthrobacter sp. RAF14. Taxonomy (NCBI): domain Bacteria; kingdom Bacillati; phylum Actinomycetota; class Actinomycetes; order Micrococcales; family Micrococcaceae; genus Arthrobacter; species Arthrobacter sp. RAF14. The sequence goes on from NZ_JBFREG010000002.1 coordinate 277,468, forward strand.
TCGGTCAGGCCGACCGCGCGCGCGGCCACCCGGAAGCGGGCCACGTCCAGGAGGTTGACCACCGGGGCGGGCGGCTCGCCGTAGCGGTCCACCAGTTCGTCGCGCACCTCATCGATGGCCGCATCAGTGTGCGCCGCCGCGAGCTTGCGGTAGGCCTCCAGGCGGAGCCGCTCCCCCGGCACGTAGTCGTGCGGAAGGTGGGCGTTGATCGGCAGCTCGATCTTCATCTCCGCCGCCGCTTCCTCCTTCTCGCCCCGGTACTCCGCCACGGCCTCGCCGACCAGGCGGATGTAGAGGTCGAAGCCCACACCCTGGATGTGGCCCGACTGCTCACCGCCCAGGAGGTTGCCCGCGCCGCGGATCTCCAGGTCCTTCATGGCCAGCTGCATGCCCGCACCGAGTTCGTTGTGCGCGGCCACGGCCTTGAGGCGTTCCAGGGCCACCTCGCCCAGGGGCTTCTCCGACGGGTACAGGAAGTACGCGTAGGCGCGTTCGCGGCCACGGCCCACGCGGCCGCGCAGCTGGTGCAGCTGGGAGAGGCCGTAGTTGTTGGCGCCGTCCACGATCAGGGTGTTGGCGTTGGAGATGTCCAGGCCGGTCTCGATGATGGTGGTGCACACCAGGACGTCGAAACGCTTCTCCCAGAAGTCCACGATGATCTGTTCCAGGCGCGCCTCGGTCATCTGGCCGTGCGCCACCTCCACCCGGGCCTCGGGGACCAGTTCACGGATGGATGCCGCCACGCGGTCGATCGAGGAGACCCGGTTGTGCACGAAGAAGACCTGGCCTTCGCGCATGAGCTCACGGCGGACCGCGGCGGAGACCTGCTTGTCCGTGTAGGGGCCCACATAGGTCAGGACGGGGTGGCGCTCCTCCGGTGGCGTGGCCAGCGTGGAGGTCTCCCGGATGCCGGTCAGGGACATCTCCAGGGTGCGCGGGATCGGGGTGGCGGACATGGCCAGCACGTCCACATTGGTGCGCATCTTCTTGAGCGCCTCCTTGTGTTCCACACCGAAACGCTGTTCCTCGTCGATGATGACGAGGCCCAGGTCCTTGAACTCGATCTCCTTGGAAAGCAGACGGTGCGTGCCGATCACCAGGTCGACACTGCCGTCCTTGACTCCGGCCAGCGTCTCCTTGGACTCCTTGGCGGTCTGGAACCGGGACAGCGCCCGGACCCGGATCGGGAAACCGGAGAACCGCTCGCTGAAGGTCTCGTGGTGCTGCTGAGCGAGCAGGGTGGTGGGCACCAGGACCGCCACCTGCTTGCCGTCCTGGATGGCCTTGAACGCGGCGCGGACCGCGATCTCCGTCTTGCCGTAGCCGACGTCGCCGGACACCAGGCGGTCCATGGGGATCTCCTTCTCCATGTCCGCCTTGACCTCGTTGATGGTGGTCAGCTGGTCCGGCGTCTCCACATACGGGAACGCCTGCTCCAGTTCACGCTGCCAGGGGGTGTCCGGGCCGAAGGAGTGACCCCTGGACGCCATGCGGGCCGAGTAGAGCCGGATGAGCTCCCCGGCGATCTCCTTGACGGCGCGGCGGGCCTTGGACTTGGTGGACGCCCAGTCCGAGCCGCCCATCTTGCTCAGAGCCGGGGTGTCACCGCCGACGTAGCGCGTGACCTGGTCCAGCTGATCGGTGGGGACGAACAGGCGGTCGCCCGGCGCACCGCGCTTGGAGGGCGCGTATTCCAGGACCAGGTACTCGCGCACCCCGTCCGAGCCGGCGGTCTTGCGCTGCACCAGCTCCACGAAGCGGCCGATGCCGTGCTGTTCGTGCACCACGAAGTCCCCCGCGTGCAGGGACAGGGGGTCGACGGCGTTGCGGCGCCGGGACGGCATCTTCCGCATGTCCTTGGTGCCGCCGCGCTCGCTGGAGCGTCCCAGCAGATCGGCTTCGGTGAGGACGCCGAACTTCAGCCCGTCCAGCACGAAGCCGTGTCCGGCTTCGGCCGTGGTGATCTCGATGATGCCGGGTGCGGGGGCGTCGGCCAGACGGTCCACCCGGGCGCACGGCACGTCGGCGTCGTGGAACAGCTCGGCCAGGCGCTGCGCGGGGCCGGGGCCGTCCGTGACCACGACCAGCCGCCACGAGTCCTTGATGCGGGACGAGATGAACTCCAGCATCTCCCCCACATCGCCGCGGTACCCGCGCGGTTCCCTGGCGCGCAGGGCCAGCACGTCGACGTCGTGCCCCAGTTCCTCGTCCACGCCCAGGGTGGAGACGTCCCACCAGGAGACGCCCGCCGACTGCGCGTCGGTGCGCGTGTCCGCGAGGGTGCGGAAGCTCGCCTCGTGCAGAAGCGCCTCCGGGTCCAGGCCGAGGTCCAGCGGCGCGGCCCCGCCGTCGGAGGCGGTGGACCAGGCCGCGGCGAGGAACTCCTCGTTGGTGGCGATGAGGTCATGGGCGCGCAGCCGGACCTTCTCCGGCTCGATCATGAACGCGATCGAGCCCTCGGGGAGCGAGGAGACGAACGGCACCATGGAGTCGACCAGGACGGGGGCCAGGGACTCCATGCCCTCCACCGTGATCCCGCCCGCGATCTTCTCGAGCATGTCCGCCGCGCCCGGCATGCTCTTCTGCAGCTTCGCGGCGCGGGACATGACGGACGGCGTGATGAGGAGTTCACGGCACGGCGGGGCCCAGAGCACGTCCGGATGGACGACGCCGTCACCCACAGTGAGGGAACGCTGATCGGCGACGGCGAAGTAGCGCATCTGCTCCACCTCGTCGCCGAAGAACTCGATACGGATGGGGTGGCTCTCCGTGGGCGGGAAGACGTCGAGGATGCCGCCGCGCACCGCGAACTCGCCGCGGTGCGTGACCATGTCCACCCGGGCGTAGGCCGCCGCGGACAGGCGGCGCACGAGGTCCTCGAACGGTTCCTCCGCACCGACGCGCACCGTGACGGGCTCCAGATCGCCGAGGCCGGCCACCACCGGCTGCACGACGGCGCGCACCGGCGCCACCACCACGCGCAGCGGCGTGGCGAACGCCTCCGGATGGGCCAGCCGGCGCAGGACGGTCAGCCGGCGGCCGACCGTGTCGGAGCGGGGCGAGAGCCGTTCGTGGGGCAGCGTCTCCCAGCTGGGGAACTCGGCCACCTCGTCCTCGGGAAGATAGGCACGCAGCGCGGCCGCGAGGTCTTCGGCCTCGCGGCCCGTGGCCGTCACGGCGAGCACGACGGCGGGCGCGGCCGCCGTCTCACCGTTCGCGGGAGGCAGGGTGTCCCGATCCAGGTCCTTCAGGCCGTCCACGAGCTCCGCGATGACCACCGGGTTCAGGCCGCTGGGCGCACCGAGGTGGAAATCGTCGCTGCGCCGGGTGCCCTGCGCGGCGGACACCCGCAGATTCCCGAAGGCCGGGTCCTCGGACAGGACGGTGCGGATGCCCTCCAGCTGTGCACGGAACACGGCGGGATTCTGGGACGACGGTGCGGACGCGGTGCGAGGACTCATGCTGGCTGCTGCTTTCCTGGCGGGCTCGGTGGAGGGGGTCGCCAGGGATCACCGGGCAACACAAACACCCGGGACTTGGGAAAGTACCGGGTGTTTCCAGTGTAATCCGCACCGCCGGATCCCTCCCGGCCCCATCTCTCGCGAGGGGCGGGCCGGGAGGGATTCCGCGGTGTCAGGCCTGCGGATTACTCCGCGGGGATCTGCAGGTCCTGACCCGGGAAGATCAGGTTCACATCGGTGATGGTGTTCGCGTTGGCGTCGGCCAGGAGCTCCCAGCCACCCTTCAGACCGAGCTTCTGCGCGATCTTGGCCAGGGTGTCCCCTGCCTCGACCGTGTAGGTCTTGCCGGTCACGGGCACCTCGGCCGCGTGGCGCGGCGCGGGCTGAGCCTGCTCCACCGGAGCCTGCTGGACGGGGGCCTGCTGCACGGGAGCCTGCTGCGGGGCCTGCTGGGCGTCGTACTGACCCTGCACCTGGACCTGCGTGTTCTGAGCCGGGGCCGGAGCCGCGGCGGCGGAACCACCGCCGTTGCCCGAGAGGCCCAGCTGGGAGGAGCAGGACGGCCAGGCGCCCCAGCCCTGGTTGGCCTGAACCTTCTCGGCCACGGCGATCTGCTGGGACTTGGAGGCCTGGGCAGCGGAACCGGTGCCGCCGTAGGCCTGCCAGGTGCTCTGATCGAACTGCAGGCCACCGTAGTAGCCGTTGCCCGTGTTGATGGACCAGTTGCCACCGGACTCGCACTGAGCCAGTGCGTCCCAGGTGGACTCGCCGGCTGCGTTCGCCGCCGGAGCCGCGAGTGCGACGCCTCCGAGGAGCGCGCCGGAGGCGGCGACGACTGCAAGAGAGCGACGGGTAGCCAGGGAGATTGCGTTCTGCTTCATGATTTCCAAATGCTCGGGGCTCCACCGGTACTCATTCCGTCCCCGGAAATCCTCGTACGCCACCGGCCCCTGACGTCTTGAGGTCAGGACGTGGTCACGGCACAGACGGTGGCGGTCGGTGGACGGCAGTGACCCGGCATATTCAGCCCACGGACAGGAAGTCCTCGAGGGCGTTGTCTCCGCCGGGATCTGGTCTCCGGCGGCTGGGTTCGTTATCAAACCTTTATAAGAGCGTAGGGCATCCGGACCCCTCAGGCCAAAAAACGCCGCCTGTGAATCCCCTGAAGGCCCCGATTCACAGGAAGCCGCCTACCATGGTGAAGGCCCCGCAGACCGCGTGGGCGCACCCGACCCTGGAGGATCCATGGCCCTGAACGCTTCGACCACCGTGCCCTTCGGACTGCCGGAGGTGGCGGCCGTCCTGGTCAACGAGGACTTCGTCCGCCACGTGAGCGAACTCGTCGGCGGCACGCTGGAGCAGTTCACCATCGAGGGTGACACCGCCGCCGCTTTCACCGCCACCGTGGTGCGCACGGTGCCGACCACGCGCCTTCCGGAGATCGCCCGCAAGGTGGTGGGCGAGGCCCTCACCGTCACCCAGCGTGAATCCTGGACCGCTCCCCTGGAGGACGGCAGCCGTCAGGCCGACATCCAGATCTCCATCAGCGGAGCGCCCGTGAGCGCCTCCGCCCTGCAGAAGCTCGTCCCCCTGGACGGTCAGACCCGGATCGACGTCGAGGGCGAGGTGACCTCCTCCATCCCGTTCCTGGGCGGCAAGATCGCCGGTGCGGCCGAGCCCTTGGTCGGCAAGGCCCTGAACCTGCAGGCGCAGGAGGCCCAGTCCTGGCTCGAAAGCCACTGACGCAGGTCCCCGCCTGAGAGGGCTGGGAGGTCTGAGGCATCCGAGCCGTCCGAGCCGTCTGAGCCGTCCGAGCCGCCGACGCCGGCCTCCACCCCGCTGAAACAGTGAGTTCCCGTCGAAACCGTGTGTTTAAAACACTGTTTCGACGGGAACTCACTGTTTCAGCACGAGCGGCGCCGTGTTCAGCCAGAGCGGCGCCGTGCCGGCCTGTCTCAACCCAGACTGATCTCCGGGATGTCACGCTCCCGCCAGCGCGTGCGCAGCCAGCGGTCGTGCGTGGCGATCACCACGGCGCCGGCGAAGGCGTCGAGCGCCTCCTCCAGCTCCTCCACCAAGGCCAGTGACAGATGGTTGCTGGGTTCGTCCAGCAGGAGCACGTCGGGCGGGTCCGCCACGAGCGCGGCGAGCGCCACGCGCCGCTGCTGCCCGACACTCAGACACTCCAGGCTCCGCCCCGTGTCCTGCTCGGTGAGCAGTCCCAGTGACGCCAGCGGAATCCTCTCGGACCGGTCGAAGCCCACGGCGCGGGCATACCACTCGGCGGCGCTCAGTCCCGGTTCCTGGAACACGGTGTCCTGTGCCAGATGACCCACCCGTGAGCCCTCGGCCCACGTCAGCGCGCCCTCGTGCCGGACCTGCCCGGCCAGGGCCTTCAGCAGCGTCGACTTGCCACTGCCGTTGGCCCCCGTGAGCAGCAGACGGCCCTGCGGGGCGAGTGCGAAGGAGACGGGCTCCAGGCGGCCGGGAACCGACACCCGGTGCGCGCGCAGCACGGCTTCACCGTCCGCGGCGCCCCGCGCGGCATCCGCGCACGACGACGCCGGGCCGGCCGCCGTCGTCGTGACCTCAGTCTCCGGCGCAGCGCCTGAGCCGTGGTCGAATCCGGCGAAACGCAACGGCTCCGGCGGCCTCCTGACGCGCCCCCGTTCGAGCGTGTCCAGGCGCACGCGGGCGTTGCGGGCCCGGCGCGCGGTGACCTTCGCGTCCTTGTCCGTGTAGAACTTCAGGGAGGCCCTGGCCTCGGTCCGCGGTTCGTTTCTGCGGTTGACGTTGCGGGCGCCCACCTCGATCTCGTGCCGCAGTGCGAGCAGCTCGGCCTGTTCGGCGGCATAGCGTTCCCGCCACTGCCGCATGAGGTCCCGGCGCGCACGCAGGGCGCCGCTGTAATCGCCCCCGAAGTGCCGCACACCGAGACCGCTTCCGCTGTCGGAGGTGGTCTCACGGTCCTCGGGAAGGATTTCCGCGACCGCCGCCTCCCGCCCGGAGGCGGAAGCGGCGGAGGAGACCGGGGACGCCGCGTCCGCCAGCACCACGGCCGGCACCGGCAAGGGGTCCAGGTCCACGATTCGTGTGGCCACCCGGTCCAGGAAGGTGCGGTCGTGACTGGCGAAGAGCACGGGGCCCTTCCAGTCGCGCAAGGCGGATTCCAGATACGCCACCGCGGCGTCATCCAGATGATTGCTCGGTTCGTCCAGCAGCAGGGCGTCCGGTTCCTCCAGCAGGAGGGCCGCGAGCGCCAGCCGGGAACGCTGCCCACCGGACAGCCGTTCCACGGGCGTCCGTTCGTCCAGGCCGGAGAGCCCCAGCCCGGCGAGGACTTCCCCGCGGCGTGCCTGGGCGCTCCAGGCGCCCAGCCGTTCGGCGTCGTCGAGAGCCTGTGCATAGGCGTCCACGTCCTGGCTCTCCAGCGCGGCGAGCGCGTCGAGAGCCGGGCGCTGAGCACGGTCCAGGACCCCTCCGGCGGTGGCGCCGGGAGGCGCTTCAAGTTCCTGGGCGAAGTAGCCCAGACGGTCCGGCCGGAGCACCAGGCCCGCATCCGGGCGCTGGGCACCGGCGGCGATGCGCAGCACGGTGGATTTGCCGGAACCGTTCTCCCCGATCAGACCCACCCGCTGTCCCGGAGAGACGGCGAAGGTGATGTCGCTGAGGACACGGCGTCCGGCGTAGCGCTGGGAGATGCCGTCCAGCGCCAGGTGTTGAAGAGTCATGGCGTGCATGAGAGTCCTTCCGTCAGAACGAAAGTCCCGCCGGCCATGCCACCCATCACGTCTCCGGACGTCCTTGAAGTCTCCGCGGCGGAGATCGCCACGGCAGCGGCCCTGGAGTAAGGGCATGCAGGAGAACCTGGAGAGGGTGGTGAGACGCAGCCACCGCGCTGGAGCCGAGAGCATCCTCCGGTAACGTCCGGAGGGCGGCAGGCGCGGGAATCATCGGCACAGGATGTCAGCGGGACAACGGGCAATGGGAGCCAGCCGTCAGCAGGCTGCGTCAGTTCTTCACCTCTCCAGAGTATCAGTCTTTCCGTCCCCCTTCCGCACCCCCTGCCGCACGGAACGTTCCGCTGCTAGGGTCGGCGTCAAGGGGGAACCTCCGTCCGAGGCGGTTTCCCGCCGCATCAGGCACGAACGGCAGCCGTCCGGAGGGGACTCCATGAACGAGGTCTGGCACGTGGTCCATCGGGAGCGCCGCGCGCTCAGCGCCGATCTGGCGGACCTGGAACCCGGCGCCTGGGACACCCCGTCACTGTGCCCGGGCTGGAGCGTCCACGATATGCTCGCCCATCTGGTGAACGACGCCAGGACCACCTGGGCCGGTTTCGCCCGGGAACTGTTCAGGGCCCGTTTCGACTTCGACGCCCTGAACGCGCTCGGCGTGGAACGGGAACGGCGCGCCGACCCCCGGGACACCCTGCGGGCCTTCAACGCCGTGAGCGGACGCAGCACCAGCGCACCCGCGCCCCGGAACACGCGCCTGGTGGAGGCTTTCGTCCACGGCGAGGACATCCGGCGCCCGCTCGGCATCCACCGGGAGTACCCGGCGCCGTTCCTCGTGGACGCGCTGAAACACCAGCTGGCCACTCCCACCGATTTCGGCGGCGGCAGGGAACGGGCCGCGGGCGTCGCACTCGAGGCCACGGACGCGGAGTTCCGCTGGAAACCGTCGAAGCCCGCGGTGAACGCGGCTCCCGTGGTGCGGGGCAGCGCCCTGGCCCTCCTCCTGGCGGTGTCTGGGCGTCCCGTGAGTCCCGGAGAGCTCGACGGCGACGGTGCGGAAGCCTTCCCCGTCGCCACTCAGGACGGCTGAGCGGGCCGCCCCGGCCTCCGGACTGCGGTAAAATGGTGACTGGTGTGCCGGGAAGTCTGGTCGGCCCACTGCCTCCCCGGGACGGTTCCCGGACGCCGTGGCAGTGGTCAGGAACCGACGACCCTTCAGGAACTCATGAACCAGACACCCACCATCCGCCGCCTGATCCCGGAGCGGCTGCGCGTGACGCGCCTGCTCCGCAACGAGACCACCGGCGGTTTCCTGCTCCTCGCCGCCACCGTAATCGCCCTGCTCTGGGCCAACTCCCCGTGGGGCGCCTCCTACTTCGAACTCCGCGACATCCAGGTCGGGCCCGAAAGTCTGCATCTGAATCTTTCCCTCGGCACCTGGGCGTCCGATGGGCTCCTCGCGGTGTTCTTCTTCCTGGCCGGGCTGGAACTCAAGCGCGAACTCCTCCAGGGTGAGCTGAGCGATCCGCGCAAGGCCCTGGTGCCGGTGGCCGCCGCGGTCGGCGGCGTCGTGGTCCCCGCGCTGCTGTACGTCCTGGTGAATGCCGGCAATCCGGAAGGGCTGGCCGGCTGGGCGATCCCCACGGCCACGGACATCGCCTTCGCGCTGGCCGTGCTCGGCGTGGTCGGTTCCCACCTTCCCGCCGCGCTGCGGACCTTCCTGCTGACCCTGGCGGTCGTGGACGATCTGATCGCGATCGTCATCATCGCGCTCTTCTACGGCGGGGCGCTGCAGATCGGCTACCTGCTGGCGGCACTGCTCCCGCTCGCGGCGTTCGCGGCCCTCGGCCGGGTGGCGGGCGGCCGGTGGGCCCGCTGGTGGACCCTGCTCCCCCTCGCCCTGCTGACGTGGGTGCTCGTGCACTCCTCCGGGATCCACGCCACGGTGGCCGGCGTGCTGCTGGCCTTCACCGTCCCGCTCGGCCGCTCGGCCTCCGAGGCGCCGGCGAACGGCCTGGCCGACCGCCTGGAACACGGCCTCCGCCCGTTCAGCGCGGGCTTCGCCGTGCCCCTCTTCGCCTTCTTCGCCGCGGGGGTCTCCCTCGGAGGGCTCGACGGCGTCCGCTCGGCCGCCGCGGACACCGTGGCCGTGGGGATCGTGCTGGCGCTGGTGGTGGGCAAGTTCATCGGCGTGCTCGGCACGTCCTTCGCCCTCACACGTCTGCCCGGCGTGACCCTGGACAAGTCCGTGCGGTGGCTGGACATGGTGGGGCTGGCCCTGCTGACCGGAGTGGGCTTCACAGTGTCGCTGCTCGTCGCGGATCTCTCCTTCGGCGGAGGGCACGGCGGCGAGGGCTCAGCTCACGGCGAGCACGCCAAGGTGGCCATCCTGGCCGCATCGGTGCTCGCGGCCGTGCTCGGCGCCGTCGTGCTCCGGCTCCGGAACCGCCGGCACCGCAGGCTCGCGGAGAGCTGAGGCCCCGGAAGAACCGGGGCCTCAGGACGAGCCGGAGCGGGTCTGCGTCAGGCCGCGGTGGCCACGGCCTGACGCAGCGCGTCCTCCGCCGCCACCCAGGCGAGCATGGCGCACTTGACCCGGGCCGGGAACTTGGAGACGCCGGACAGGGCCGCGGCGTCGCCCAGCTCCTCCGGGTCGCCCTCCACCGTGCCGCGGGAACGCAGCACGGTGCGGAACTCCTCGATGAGCGTGGCGAGTTCATCCACATCCACCTCGCCCGCGAGGTCGCTCAGCATGGACGCCGAAGCCATCGAGATGGAGCAGCCGTTGCCGAGCCACTCCAGCGACTCGATGCGGCGTTCGCCCTCCGCCCCGCTGACGGACAGCCGCAGGGTGATCTCGTCACCGCAGACGGGGTTCAGCTGGTGGCACTGCCCGGTGCCGGCGGGCCAGGACGTCTCACAGGCCGCCACTTCGCTCAGGCTCCCGCCGTGACGGGCCTTGGCGTGTTCCAGGATGGTCTGCTGGTACAGCGATTCGAGAGAACTCATCACTTCACTCCGAAGAAGCCGCGGACGCCGGCGACGCCCTCCAGGAAGGCGTCCACCTCGCCCTCGGTGGTGTACAGATAGGCGCTCGCCCGGGTCGAGGCCGAGAGGCCGTAGCGCCGGTGGAGGGGCTGCGCGCAGTGGTGACCCACGCGGACGGCGATGCCCTGCGCGTCCAGGTACTGGCCGACGTCGTGGGCATGGACGCCGTCCACGTCGAAGGACACGAGCGCGGCGCGTTCGATGCCGGCCGCGGGGCCGAGCGTCCGGATGCCGGGGATGCCGGACAGGCCTTCGAGCATCCGCTGCGCGAGGACTCCCTCCCGGGCGTGGATACGGTCCATCCCGGTCTCCGTGAGGTACCGGGCGGCTGCGGCCATGGCGATGGCCTGGGACACCGGCTGGGTGCCCGCTTCGAATCGCTGCGGGGCCGGGAGGTAGCCGGAGTGGTCCATGGTCACGGTGGTGATCATGGAGCCGCCGGTGGTGACCGGCGGCAGCGCGTCCAGCAGCTCCTGGCGTCCGTAGAGTGCGCCGATGCCGGTGGGGCCGAGCATCTTATGGCCGGAGAACACGGCGAAATCCACGTCCAGGGCTTTGACGTCCAGCGGAAGGTGCGGGGCGGACTGGCAGGCGTCCAGGACCACCAGAGCGCCGGCTGCGTGAGCCAGGCCCACGAGCTCAGGCACCGGGTTGATGGTGCCCAGCACGTTGGAGACATGGGTGAAGGCGAGCACCTTGGTGCGGGGCCCGATCACCCGGGCCGCCTCCTCCAGGTCCAGCGTGCCCTCGTCGGTGAGGGGGATGTGGCGGAGCGTGGCGCCGGTGCGGCGGCAGAGCTCCTGCCACGGCACCAGATTGGCGTGGTGCTCCATCTCGGTGACCACGATCTCGTCACCGGGACCGAGTGCGAAGCGCCGTGCCTCGGGCGCCACCTCCCCCACGCTGGCGTTGGAGAAGGCGTAGGCCAGCAGATTGAGGCCGGCCGTGGCGTTGGAGGTCCAGACGATCTCCTCCTCGCGGGCGCCGACGAACTGGGCCACGGTGGCGCGCGCGTCCTCGAAAGCCAGCGTGGCGTGGGCCGCCAGAGTGTGCGCGCCGCGGTGCACGGCGGAGTTCCGCTGCTCGTAGAACTCCTGCTCGGCTTCCAGCACGCTGAGGGGGTTCTGGCTGGTGGCCCCCGAATCGAGGTAGACGAGCTCCCGCCCGTTCACCGGATGTGCCAGGAGGGGGAAGTCATTCCGGATCCGGAGGACTTCCACATCAGTCAGAGGGACGCCGCTGTTCACGCTCCCACCTCCGCCTTATTTAGGAAACATTTACCTGGTCTATTCTCGCACCACGCGGGCCTCCGGCGCTTCCCAGGACTACCTAAGTACCCGGTCCCCCGAATTGCGTAGTCCCTACTCGGGCCTGGCCGCGCGGTGCCCCGTAGCGTGCAGTCATCAGCAGGAATCGCTAAGGAGCAGGGACATGGCGAGACGTGCGTTCATCGCTGGAATCACGGGCCAGGACGGGTCTTACCTGGCCGAACTACTACTTCTCAAGGGCTACGAGGTCCACGGTCTCATCCGGCGCACCTCCGCGTTCAACACGGCCCGCATCGACCATCTCTACGTGGATCCCCACGAGAGCGATGCGCGCCTGTTCCTCCACTACGGGGACATGGACGACGGCGCGCGGCTCGTCACGCTGCTGGCACAGATCCGGCCGGACGAGGTCTACAACCTGGCCGCGCAGTCACATGTGCGGGTCTCGTTCGACGAGCCGATCCACACCGGCAACACGACCGGTCTGGGCACCGCCCGCTTCCTCGAGGCCGTGCGGCTCGCCGGGGTGGACACCCGGTTCTACCAGGCCTCCACCTCCGAGATGTTCGGGGCCTCACCGCCCCCGCAGAACGAGGAGACGCCGTTTTATCCGCGCTCCCCGTACGGCGCCGCGAAGGTCTACAGCTACTGGATGACCCGCAACTACCGCGAGGCCTATGGCATGTTCGCCGTCAACGGGATTCTCTTCAACCACGAATCCCCGCGACGCGGCGCCACGTTCGTCACCCGGAAGATCACCCGGGCCGTCGCCGCCATCGCCTCCGGGCAGCCCCAGCGGCTGTACCTGGGCAATCTGGACGCCATCCGCGACTGGGGCTACGCCGCGGAGTACGTCGAAGGCATGTGGCGCATGCTGCAGGTGGACACCCCCCAGGATTACGTCCTGGCCACGAGCACGCCCACCACGGTGCAGCAGTTCCTGGAGTACGCCTTCGGGAGCGTCTCGCTGAACTGGCGCGATCACGTCGAATTCGACGAACGCTACCTCCGCCCCACCGAGGTGGACTCCCTCATCGGGGATCCCACGAACGCCCAGGTGGACCTCGGGTGGAAGGCGTCCGTGGGCGCCGAGGACCTGGCACGCCTCATGGTGGCCCATGACCTCGCCGAGCTCGCCAGCCCTCACGGGCATGTGGTGGACAAGGTCGGTCTGGCCTCCTGGAACGCCAGCCTGGAGCTGACATGAGCACCGTGGAAACTGCCGAAACCGCGGAATCCGTCCAGGAGGACACGGGGATCCTGGACCGCCACGCGCCGTTCTACGTGGCCGGGCACCGCGGGCTGATCGGCTCCGCGATCTGGCGCCGCCTGGAGCGGGCCGGCTTCACGCACCTGATCGGCGTCCCCTCGTCGGAGCTGGACCTGCTGGACCGGACCGCGGTGGAGGATTTCTTCGCCGAGCACCAGCCACGTCACGTGGCCCTGGCGGCCGCCAAGGTGGGCGGGATCCAGGCCAACAACGACTTCCCCGTGGACTTCCTGAGCGAGAACCTCAGGATCCAGGGGAACGTCATGGACAGCGCGGTCCGGCACCGCGTCCACAAGCTGCTGTTCCTCGGGTCGAGCTGCATCTATCCCCGCTTCGCCCCGCAGCCCATCCCGGAGGACGCCCTCCTCACGGGCAAACTGGAGGTCACCAACGACGCCTATGCGGTGGCGAAGATCGCCGGGATCCAGTACGTGAAGGCGGTCCGGCGTCAGTACGGTCTGCCCTGGATCAGCGCGATGCCCAGCAACCTCTACGGCCCCGGCGACAACTTCCGTCCGGGGGTCTCCCACGTCCTGCCGGCGTTGATCATGCGGTACCGGCAGGCCAGGGACGAGGGCGCGGACTCCGTGACGAACTGGGGCACCGGCACGCCGCTGCGGGAGTTCCTCTTCGCGGACGACTGCGCGGACGCCTGCCTCTTCCTGCTGGACAACTACGACGGCGGCCGCCACCTGAACGTCGGAACCGGCACGGAGATCAGCATCAAGGACCTCGCGGAGCTGATCGCGGACGTCGTCGGCTACGAGGGGGAAACCGTCTGGGACGCCACGAAACCCGACGGGACCCCCCGGAAGATGATGGACGTCTCGCGCCTGACCGGTCTCGGCTGGCGGGCGCGCACGGGTCTGCGGGACGGCGTGGAGCGCACCGTGCAGTGGCTCGAATCGCATCTGGAGGAAGCACGGACGGCCTGAGACCCTCCGGTCTCAGGCCGTCCGCGGCCCGTCGGCCGCCGTCGTCGGGCATTCACCGGCCGGACGGCCGGTCCAGACGCCTCTCAGGTCCGGCCGAAGCCGGAGAGCTCCCGGTACCACTTCGGCAGCGCCAGGCACAGGAAGAGCACATTGCACACGAAGAGTGCGAGGTAGACCCAGTGGAACAGCATCGGCCAGCCCCACAGCACGAACACGCAGGCCAGCACGCCGTACTCGGTGGGCAGCACGGCCAGCGAGTACAGCACCGAAGAGCTGCCCTCGCCGGCCAGGCGCATGCCGCTGGATCCGCGATGCGCCCGGCGCAGTTGGTCCGTGAGCATGATGGTGCAGAAGAAGAACGCCGCCAGGAAGGCGTACGCTCCGGGGAGCACCAGCCACAGTCCGGACTCGGCGCCCGTGCGCGCCCAGGCGAACAGGACCGCCAGGTGGAACAGCGACATCTTGGCGGCGTCCACCACGTGGTCCAGCCATTCGCCGGCGAAGCTTCCACCGCCGCGCAGCCGGGCCAGCTGTCCATCCGCGGAATCGAACGCGTAACCCAGCACCAGCAGCGCCGCCACGAGGATCCCCGTTCCGGGCGTGACCGGGGAGAACGCCAGCACGGCGAGTCCTCCGAACGTGGCCAGCGCGCTGATGGCCGTCACCGCGTTGGGCGTCAGGCCCAGGCGGTGGGCCACCGCGGCCAGCACCCGTCCGAAGGGGCGGTTGAAGAACCGGACGTAGGCGGAGGCACCCTTTGAGGTCTTCTGCTTGCCTTTCAGGATCCGCAGGGACGTGGCGATTCCACGGTCCCCGTCTCCGCCGGCCTGCGCGTCCTGGACATCCATGGGCCGTCCCTCACTCCCGCTTGCCCACGGTCCCCCGAAGGGTCCCGGGAGCCGTCACCCCGAAGGCTATGTCAGCGAAGGTACGCCACACTGGCGGTGGAGTCGAACCCCGCGCTCTTCCAGCCAGGATATGTGACGAGTGCGTTGATGCTGTTGAAGCCCTTCTGCGCGCCGGTGGTCAGCGTGTAGGAGTTCCGGCTGAACGAGATCCCCGCCGAGGACGCCGTGAGAACGCGGTCCTTGGTGGTCACCACACCGGTGGTGGCGGTGGCCGGGGATCCCGTCCCCATGTCCACCGCATTGCCGGTGACGGTCACCTTGTTGAGGAGGTAGGTGCCCCAGGAACTGGTCCCGCGATTCCGGGCCTGCAGACTGATCCCATTGAGATTCGCCCGCAGCACATTGCCCGTGATCATCACATCGGACGAGGTGTTGACATCGATACCCGCACCGGACCAGAGGCCCGTCCCGCCGCCCCGGCCCATACGCTTCGCATTGTCGGTGACGGTGTTGTTGCTGATCACGCCACGACGGCTGATCTCATAGCGGATGCCGTCCGCGTAATTGCCCGTGATGGTGTTCGCGTCGACCGTGATGCCGTCCGACTGCACATCGGCCCAGACACCGACGCCCAGGTTCCCCGAGACGGTGTTCCGCTGGATCAGGGCGCTCGAGTACGTGGTCTTGATGCCGCCGGACTCCCAGTCGGCGATCCAGTAGCCCGCCGTGTTGTTGCCGTTGACGGTGTTGCCCGTGACCGTGGCGCTGCTGGTGCGGTACAGGGTCAGGCCCAGCTGACCATTGCGGATCAGGGTGTTGTTCAGGATCTGCGGGCGAACGGCCTGATCGGCCACGACCCCCACCCCGTGGTTGTCGCTCACCGTGTTCCCGGTGACCTTCCAGTCCGTGCCGGACACCACGACGGCGCCGCGCTGGGACCGGTTGGCGAAGTGCTGGACCGTCAGACCGGTGAGCTTGACTCCGGCCTGCGTGGACGAGATCGCGGTCTGCAGCTTGGCCATGCGGATGCTGTGGGACACCGGGGTGTTGGCGATCGTCAGGGTGTTGCTCGCGTAGTCGGCGAAGAAGGTCCCGGGCACGACGGCGGCGAGGCTGTTCACGCGACGCAGCCGCGCGCCGTCGTAGAACAGGTCCTCGGCGAGGTTGCAGGTGGTGCTGCCCGCGGTTTCACACTGGCCGGGGCCCGTGTACGCGGCGGGGAGGTTGCCGCGCGACTGCCAGCGGGCCGGCTGGCCGGTCACTTGGTACGCGGTCCAGGACTTGAGCGGCTTGGCTCCGTCCACGATCGAACCAGGGAGACCTCTCAGCTCCTGCTGGGCCTTGGGGGCTACGGTGCGGTTGAGGATGTGCCGGCCGGCCGCGAGGCAGATCACGGCGCCTTGGGGCTGCGCGTTGACCGCGTCCGCGATCTCGGTGCCGGGTGCGACCGTGACGGTGCACGCCGGGACGGCCGCTTCGGCGGCGCCCGGCGCGGACACGGTCAGCAGACCGCCGCCCAGAAGCCCTGCGAGGGCGAGGACGGCGGGGATGCGGCGCCGGGAGGCACGATGCTTGCCGCGCTGTTTCCGGAGTTCCGGGAAGGTGTTCAGGGCATGGTTAGAAGAAGGGTTCGCCATAGGCTCTCTTTGTTGACGGGCGGAGACCGGCGCCCTGGAATTGCATGGTTGTGAACTCGCCCCTGACAAGTCAAAGGTCGATTCTAGTGAAGATACTGGTAGCTCACAATTACTATCGCTCGGCTCAGCCGTCCGGCGAGGACTCCGTGGTGCGTCAGGAAATGGGTCTCCTGGAGGCTGCGGGACACCAGGTGGGGCACTTCGCGCGGCACTCCGATGACATCGCCGGGATGCCCCCGGCACGGAAGGCCCTGGTGCCTCTCGGGGTGGTGCACTCCCCCTCCGCACGGCGGGATCTCGCCCGGCTGCTGGCCCGCGACCGGCCGGACGTCCTTCATGTGCACAACACGTTCCCCCTGCTCAGCCCGTCGATCCTGCTCGCTGCCCGCGACGCCGGGGTGCCGGTCGTCATGACCTTGCACAATTACCGGATGTTCTGTGCCGACGGGACTTTTCTCCGGGACGGGAAGCCGTGCACGGACTGTCTTTCCGGCGCAGGCCCCCTGCCCGGGCTGCGCCACGGCTGCTACCGGGGATCCGTGGCAGCGACACTTCCGCTCACCCTCAGCATCGGAGTCCACCGGGCACTGGGAACCTGGACGCACGGAGTGACGAAGTTCGTGGTCATGAGCGCTTTCGCCCGCGATCTGTTCGTGTCGCAGGGTCTGGATCCGGACCGGATCACCGTCAAACCGCATTTCGTGCCCGCGGCGGCCCCAGATGACGTGAGTGTTACGCCGGATGACGCGCCCGTGGTGTATCTGGGGCGGCTCTCCCCGGAGAAGGGACCCGATGTGCTCCTGGACGCCTGGCAGGACTCTTTCGGCCCGCTCCTGATGATCGGTGACGGCTCGCAGCGCCCCGCGCTGGAGGCTCAGGTGGCCCGGCGCGGCCTGCGCACCGTGGAGTTCCTGGGCGCCCTGCCCCGGGCGGAGGCGATGTCCCTGCTGGGCCAGGCCCGGCTCCTGGTGAACTCCTCCCGGGTCTTCGAGACCTTCGGTCTGAGCGTGGTGGAGGGTTTCGCCCACGGGCTCGGCGCCGTGGTCCCCGATCAGGGGGTCTTCCCGGAGCTGACGGGCGACGACGGCGCCGCGGTCACCTTCCGCTCGGGCGATCCGGAGTCACTGGCCCGCGTGCTGTCCGGCGTCCTGGAGCCCGGGGTGGCACACCGCATGGGCCGGGCTGCGCTGCGCCGGCACGCGAGCCGGTACGGGGCCGCCGACAATCTGCGGCAGCTCGAAACCGTCTACGCGGAGGCCATCGCCGCCGGGGTGCCCGCCTGAGGCGGGACGGGGATACCGGGCGGGACCCTCAAGGGACCTCACGGGACCTCATCCGGCGTCGAGCACCGTGACGTCGCGGAAGCGGACCGTCTGCGGACCCGGATAGCCCTTGACCAGGGCGAGGTACCCACCCTTCGGCGGGCCGTCCGGGGAGCTCGCCGTCCACCCCGGATCGCCGTCGCGCGAGAGCGTGGCTCCGGCCCCGGTCACGTCGAGGCGGACCGTGGCCCACTCCCCCGGCTTGAGGGCCGCCGTCCGGACCGAGGCGAGGACGCGGTCCGTGCCCGCCGAGCCCTGCCGCTGGAGCAGGGACAGCGTTCCCTGCGGGCTCAGATACAGCAGATACGCCGCGGCCGCCGCCCCGGAGACCAGAGCCGGATCGTCCTGTGCCAGTCCGATCGCCAGCCCCGCGCCGTCGTCGGCACCCGGGAGGTTCTCCGGCCAGCAGAGGCTGACCTCGCAGCCGTAGTACGGCTTGGTCACCGGACCCAGCGAGCCGAGAACGTACGTGGCGGTGGAGGCGAAGGAGAAGTCCAGGCCGCGAGAAGGCTGGTCGAAACGCGGCTGGTACTTGGGCGTCAGGATCCACGGCAGATCGCCCGTGGCACGCTTTCCCGTGCCGAAGTCGTCCTTCACGGCGAGCGCGCCGGTCGCGGTGACATAGGGGTAGTTGGAGCACATCAGGCCCCTCACCCCGAGGTCCAGGACCCGTGTGCGCATGGCCCGCGTGTGGATCTCCCAGCAGATGACCGGCTTGCCGTAGGCCACCAGCTCCCGCATGGCCTGGTCGGAGGCGCCGTGGTAGACGCCCAGGAGGTCGAAACGGTCCTGATAGCGGTCGAACTGACGGTCCGCGTTGTCCATGAAGTATCCCCACAGCGTGTAGCCGCGCCGCCGGGCCTCCTTGTAGGACCCCGAGGCGGCCGTCTGCTTCCACACCATGTGTGAGGTGGACCCCGGGTAGAAGTCCATGAGGTCCAGGACCTCCTTGGCGTGCTCCCCGGACTTGTCCTCGATGAAGAGCACCGTCCGGTGCGCCAGGGCGTCCAGGACGTCGCGGAACGCCGGGATGGGCTCCAGGGGCGTCGCCGGACCCAGCCACGCCCGGGCGTCGTTGCGGATGGCCGCGAGCTCCTCGAACGTCACGTCCTTGATGTCCCGGTCCACGCCGGTCATGCGGGACAGATTGGTGTCATGGTGGCACACGAGCACCCCATCCCGGGTCATGTGCACGGAGACCTCCACCGCCATGGCTCCCGCGGCGACCGCCTCGGTGTAGGCCCGCAGCGTGTGCTCCGGCCAGGTGTCCCCCGAACCGCGGTGCGCGATCGCGAACACCTCCTGCCCCAGGAGTTCGTCCAGTGTGCTGGTGGTCCGGGTCGGTGTCGGGGCCACCGGGGTGGGCCCGACGGCTCCCGCCGAGCATGCGCTCAGGAAGCCCGTGAGGCCGAGCGCCGAGAGCTGCAGGAAGCGCCGGCGTCCGAACGCCGCGTCCTCACGGGGTGACATGGCCGGCCACCGCCCCCGGGCGTGCCACACGGGCGGGAGCCGGTCCTTCGGCGAGCGCCCGGCGGTACCACTCCCCGACCCTCTCGGTGAAGGCCTCCTGGGTCCAGGAATCCGGATCCGGCATGCGCCACGCGGCAGTAACGGCGCCCTCGGTGTCCCGGAAGCCGGCGCTCCGGCGCAGGATGTCCCGCCGGAGGGTGTCCAGACGCTGACAGAGATCCGCGACCACGGCCCCGCTCACCGGGACCGCCTGCGACCGCTCGGCCAGGAACGCCGGCGGACCGCCCAGGTCCAGACACACCACGGGGAGCCCGTGGCTCAGGGCCTCGCCCACCACCCACCCACAGGAATCGTGCATGGACGGGAAGAGGAGGGCGTCCGCCCGGTCCATGAGGCTCAGGACCTCGGAACGCTCCACCTGGCCCAGGAAATGCACCCGGTCCTCCACGCCGCGACGGCGCGCCATGGCCCCGAGCCACTCCCGTTCCTGCCCGTCACCCACGAAGGTCAGGGACCACTGCGGATTCTCCGCGACGGCGGCCAGGGCCAGACGGACCCCCTTCCAGGCGACGAGGCGCCCGACGAAGAGGGCGTGCAGCTCAGCGCCGCCCGCGGAACCGCCGCGGCCGCGGACCGGCGCCGCGCCGTCGTCGTCCGGCGCCGCCCTGTGGGCAGGGGTCCGGAGTCCGGGAGTCAGTCCGGGGGCCCCGGCGGCCGGACCAGCTGGGACCGCGGCCTCCAGCACCGCGTTCGGCGCGATCAGCACCTCCCCGGCCCGGCGGAAGCGCCTGGCCGTGTCCGCGTTGAGCGCCACCGTGACCGCGGCGCGGGCCGCCGTCGGGCCCGTGGTGAGCCGCCGGACGGTGCGGGTGGCGGCACTCCGCAAGAGTTCGTGGACCGTGCCCCGGGCTCCGAGCCAGCGCCACAGCCCCGGCGGCACGTAGCTCGCTCCGCCCACCGGCCCCCAGACCAAGGGGACCTCACGGGCCAGGGAGGCCAGGCCGCAGGGCAGCCAGTCCACCGCGAAGGTGGCGTGGTGCAGCAGCGTGAAGTGGTGTTCCCGGTGCAGCCGCCGGGCGACCCGCGCCGCTTCCCGCTGCCACAGGGGGTAGTACCAGTAGACGTCACGGTGCCGGCGCTTGGCCCTCAGGTAACGGTCCGGGAGGTCGACGTAGACCGGCCTGACCCGGGAGGCCAGGAAGCTGTCGGCCGCCAGGGCCCGGGCGATCGCGGGCGCGAACCGTTCCCGCGTCATCACCCAGACCCTGGCATGCCGGGCGGCGGCCTGGACCGCCGCCCAGCCCGCCCCGGGCTCGGAACCGAGCCCGGGGCCACAGGCGTAGGCGCTGATGAGTACGCGTGGCAACCCCTGCCCTGCTGGTGTACTCATGATCGTGCTCCTTCGCGATTCGGAGATCAGCGCGGGGTGGTGACCAGGTAGTCCGTCACCCGCGCCTGGACTGGTGCATTGGTGGAGGAGCCGGACAGCGTGGTCCGCAGTGCGGGCGAACCCGCGGCCTGCAGACCGGCCGTGCTGTCCGTGGTGCTCAACTGCCAAGCGCCGGGTTCGGTGCCGCTGCTGTCCCAGGCCTTCGCCTTGAGTGCCGTGGTGCCGGATCCGGAGACCAGGAATTTCACCTGAAGGGTGTTGCCGGCGGCCGGGGTGGTCGCCAGGACCTGGGTCTCGGGGACCAGGACGGTTTCAGCCCCGGCTCCGTCCACCCGGATCAGCGAGAGGTACACCCTGCCTGCCGAGATGTACCGGACCTTGGCCCGGTACGCGCCCTGACCTGAGACGGTGCGGGAATCCACGCTCACGTAGACCCCGCCGCCGGTGGCCGGCTTGTCCAGAGACAGGCCCAGGCTGAGCTCCGTGTCCTGTGCGGAGAAGGAGTTCAGGATCACGGCGGTCTGGTTGCCCGCGGTCAGCATGGTCAGGGTGCCCTGCCCGCTGCTCACCGCGTACCGGCTGGCCGTGCCACTCACCGTCCACGCGCCGCCCTTGTCCGCCGTGCCCCAGCCGTTGGTGACGGTCCGCGCGAAGGTGTCCTTCGCCAGGACCGTGCCGGCCGGGACGGCATTGCTCAGGTCCACCTGCGTGCCGGCACTGGCGGTGCCGCCACGGTTGTCCGTCACGGTGACCGTGGCGGTGTAGACCCCGGGAGCCGTGTAGCTGTGGCTCGGCGTGGCCCCGGTGCCCGTGGTCCCGTCCCCGAAGGTCCAGGCGTAGGAGGCGATGGTGCCGTCCGGGTCAGTCGATCCCGAGGCGTCGAACGTGCAGGCGAGCTGCGTGCAGGACGAGGTGGCACTGGCCACCGGCGGCTGGTTGGCCGGCTGCGGCGCCACGGTGACGGTGGTCCCGGCACTGTTCTGAGCGCCGTCGTCGTCCGTGACCGTCACCGTGGCGGTGTACGTCCCGGCTGCCGCGTAGCTGTGCTGCGGCTTGGCGCCGGTGCCCGTGGTCCCATCCCCGAAGGTCCAGGCGTACGAGGCGATGACGCCGTCCGGGTCACTCGAACCCGAGGCGTCGAAGTCGCAGACCAGATAGGTGCACGACGACGCCGCGGCGGCCACCGGTGGCTGGTTCGGCGCCGTGGTGGTCACCGTCTGGCTGGTCACCGTGGTGGCCCCCAGATTGTCCGTCACGGTCAGCCGCACGTTCCAGGTGCCCGCAGAGGCGTAGTTGTGGCTGGTGTTCACCCCGGCGCCGGTGGCTCCGTCTCCGAAGTCCCAGGCGTAGGAGGTGATGGTGCCGTCCGGATCGTTCGACGCCGAGGCGTTGAACGAGCAGGCCATCAGCGTGCAGGACGGGGTGAAGGCCGCCACGGGCGCCTGATTGCCGCGGCCCAGCGAGTTGTGCCAGGCCACCTGGGATGCGTCCAGGGCCGAGGAGTACACGGCCACCTGGGACACGCGTCCCACGATGCCCTGGTTCGCGGGCTGGTTGGGCCAGGCGCCGAGGCTGTTCGCGCCGATCCGCCAGTACCCGGTGTAGCCCTCCGCGCCGGAGGCCGGGGACGAGCCCTTACTGACGCCGTCGACGTAGAGCGTCGCGTTGCCGCCGCCGAGCGTGCCGACCAGGTGGTGCCACTTGCCGTCGTTGACGGCGCTGCCGCCGCGGACGGTCACCACGTAGCCGGGGTAGACGCCGAAGACCGGACGCCCGCCGCTGTCCACGTAGAGGTGGCGGTCGTACTGACTGCTGCTCCCGCTCGACGTGTTCCCGAAGCCGACGACCTTGCCGCCCAGGAGACTCGTGGTGTTGATCCAGGCCTCCACGGAGAAGGTGTTCGGCCCGGTGAGCTGCACCGAGCTGTTCAGGCTCGCATTGGAGTTCTGGATGTTGACCGACTTGGACGTGGCGTTGGGGCCCGTCGAGCCGAGCTGGGTCCGGTTGTTGCCCGTGAGGGTGTTGCCGGCGATCGCGTCATGGGCGGAGGTGCCGCTGTTCTCATCCGTGGGCCAGAAGTACTGGGCCCCGTCGGCCACCACATTCTCCGAGTAGCCTGCGTTCTGGCTGGCCACCGTGATGTAGGGGGTCCAGTACGACGTGACCACATTCGTCCCGTCCGTGACCTCCACCCGGTACGCCACCTGGCTGCCGGGCGTCAGGCCTGAGTCCGTGATCCGGTAGCTGGGGATGTCCCAGAACCGGGAGCGGACGGTGCGGACGTCCAGCGGGGTGCTGGAGCCGTTGCGGAAGACCTTGTAGCTGAGGTATTCGTCGTCGTTGTCCAATGTCGCGGTGACGCGGACGTCCACCTGGCCGGCACGGAGGCTGGCCGCCGACGGGGTGGCGGGCTTCTTGGGCGGCGCGTCGCTGTCCGAGCCGAACATCGTCAGGCCCTGCTGGCCCACACCGTTCACGGTGGTGAAGTCGCCGCCCACCCAGAGGTGCTGGCCGTCCGTGGCCATGTCCCAGGGGCCGACGTAGGTGCTGGGCCCGGCGTTGGTCTGCGGGTACCAGCCCTGAACGTCACCGGTGTCCGGCTTCTCCGCCAGGAGGAACCGGTTCGGACCCTGGGGGAAGCCGCCCACGGAGCTGCAATCGTGGGCGTGGGACCCCTTGTAGAGCCACTCGCCCACGAAGACGATGGCCTCCGTGGCGCCGAGGCACGTGTTCTTCCAGTTCAGCTGTCCCGTGCTGAGGGACGCCGACCAGGTGCCGTCGAAGCAGCCG
This sequence comes from Arthrobacter sp. RAF14, assembly GCF_052114185.1. Lineage (NCBI taxonomy): Bacteria > Bacillati > Actinomycetota > Actinomycetes > Micrococcales > Micrococcaceae > Arthrobacter > Arthrobacter sp. RAF14. The sequence goes on from NZ_JBFREG010000002.1 coordinate 300,644, forward strand.
CCGCCGTCGCCGGCGTTGGCGAAGTAGACGTTGTCACCGTGGGTGATGATGTCCTCCACCTTGGTCCAGCAGGAGCCGGTGCGATCGGGCAGGGTCGAGGCGGCCGGGAACGGCAGCAGCGCGCCCTGCTGGGCGTCGACCAGGGCGACGCTCTCGCGGTGCACGGATCCCACGTAGGCGAATTTGCCGCCGAGGTAGACCTTGCTGCCGTCCGGGGAGGCCTTCACCGAGTTCACATCCGCATCGGGCGCGGGATTCCAGGGCAGGAGCGCGCCGTCGCTGGCCTGGACGGCCGCGGCCCGCGGACGGTCGACGCCGGCCACCTGGGTGAAGCTGCCGCCGAGGTAGATGGTGGGGCCGGCGACGTCGATGGTGCTGACGCGATACGCCACATAAGGCTTGAAGGCGGAGCGCAGCGTCAGGCTCGCGGTGTCGATGGCCGCGATGCGGCCACGGGCGGCGCCGTAGATCTGGGTGAAGTCACCGCCCACGTACACGGTGGACCCGTCCGCGGAGGCGGTCAGGGACCACACCTTGCCGTTGGGCTGCGGCGCGCTGCTGAGCAGATTTCCGGTGGTGGCGTCGAAGACCGCCAGGTAGGTCCGCGAGGTCTCGGAGACCCCGGCGGCCGCGCCGGGCGGACGGACGGTGGTGAACTCACCACCCACGAAGACCTTGCCGCCCGCGTAGACGAGGGCACGGACCGTGGCATTGGTCTGCCAGGTCGGTGTCGACAGAGCGGACAGGGTGGTCTGCTTGGCCCACGCGGGGGCGGCGGTCATGCCCAGGACCACGGCCACCGCAGCGATTCCCACGGCCAGACGCCTGAGGATGCTTTTCATGATGGATCACTTTCTCCCCGAGAGGATGCTGAACCTGGGACCCCGGGACACGTCACCGGCCGGGAGGCCCTTGGTGTGGGACCTCCCGCACAGCGAGAGCTGCGCGGAGGCCAGGAGCAGGAGCGTCATGGATGACAGGTCACACAGTCCGCTCTCATTGATGGATGCCACCAGGACGTAACCGCACAGAAAGGCGGCGACGGCGCGGGCACCAGGCTCCGGGGTCCGGAGCGCGTAGAGGAGGGCGGCGAGTGCCGCCGCCACGATGAGCACCAGGCCCACCACACCGGATTCCCAGTAGGAGTCCAGCCAGCTGTTGTCGATGGCCATGTAATTGATGTCCCCTTCGCCGCGGCGCAGGAGGATCCGCTTCTCCCCCAGGCCGTGGCCGAACCATCGGGTGAGGTCCGTCATGGGCTGCGAGAGGATGAAATCCCAGACCAGCGTGCGCCCGCTCAGGCGCTCCAGCTGGCTGGTGTCCTGGCCGCGGAGGGCCCAGGTCGAGATGGTGCCCAGGAAGGGCGCCGCCGCCACACACGCGGCCAGGAAGACCCCCAGGATCCGCCGGGTGCCCGGGTGCCTGCGCAGGGCGAGTGCCGCCAGCAGGAGGCCGGTGAGAGCCGCCAGAGGGGCCGTGCGGGTGCGGCTGAGCATGATCAGGGCGGCCCCCAGCGCGACGGCGGTGAGCGCGAACGGCAGGGGCAGCAGCCGCAGGGCCCAGAGCAGGATGCCCAGTCCCAGGACCACCGCGCCGATCTCCCCCACGCGGGGCGGCATCATCGGCATGACAGCCCCCATCAGCCGGCCGCCCTGGGCGAAGTTCCGCCCGTCCAGCCACGCCTGCGACGGCAGGAACAGCAGTCCGGCGACCACGCTCAGCCCCAGCACCACGTGGACCCCGAACATGATCCGCACGAAGGTGTAGGCCCGGTCCTTGATCAGGGGGAACAGCAGCGCCAGCACGGCGATCCCGGCCATGAACCGGCCCGCGCGGATCATGATCGTCAGGCTCGACGGCAGCAGCAGGGAACTCAGGATCACCGTCACGGTGAACAGGAGGTAGATCCTGAAGACCGGCGGAATCACCAGATGCGTCCGCGGCGGGGTGAACACCACCAGTCCGAGCAGGCAGGCCAGCAGGACCAGACCCTTGAGCAGGCTGCTGCTGTCCGTCCCGCCGAGAGAATCCGACCGGGACCACGGCTGCACGCTGAGCTCCAGCAGCAGCCACACCATCGCCACCACCGCCGTGGCGGCGACGGGGCCGAGCACGGTCCTGTCACGGCCCATGTCCCGGGGCGCCCTGGACACTCCGCCGGAGGCGCCGGAGCCTCCGGGCCGCACGGCCGTGCGGCCCACGCTCGGCGTCCCGGCCTGACCCCCGCGGCCCGGGACGGAAGGGGCGCTCATGACCGTGACCGTGCCGGTGCGCGTCCGGCCAGCCGGACCTTGGCGGACGGGGTGGACTCCTGGGCGGACTCCGGCGACCCGTCCTCTCCGGCGGAGGGCGCCGTGACGGACTTCACCGCGGTCAGCGCCGCCCGCCGGGGCGCACCGTCCTTGCGGCGGGCGCGGAACCAGCCGAACCGCCGGGGCGCCTTGGTCAGGACCACGGCCGCGACCTCCAGGCCGGACATCCGGAGCTGGTCCACGGCATCGAAGAGACCGTCCGCGCTGTCGGTGCCCTCCTCCACCGAAAGAAGCACCGGGCCGCCGAAATGCTCGGGCAAGGAGGCGTGCCCCTCTGCGGAGGAGGCGAACGGGTCCCCGATCACGATCGTGACCATGTCACCCTGCAGCGTCCGCGAACTGGCGGCCAGGTAACTCGCCTGGCTCAGTGAGAGGCCGTTGAGCCGGCGCCGCGCGGCGCCGTCGAGCTCTTCGAGACCGGCGGCGGACACCGCCTCCGTCCCGCTGAGCTTCCCGGCGGCCTCCCCGGATTCGGTGTACAGCAGCAGTGAGTGCCCGGCATGGGTGGCGGCCTCGGCCAGCGCGGTGGCGGCCCGGAGGCCCGACGCCGGGCTGGTGAGCGCCTGCACGGCCACCACGCTGCCTGTCTGGCTTTCGCCGAGCGGCAGGATGCGGGACAGCGTCCGCCACAGCAGTGGTCCCAGGGCCGGATCCCCGGCGCTTCGTTCGGCGAACACGGCGACTCCTTCAATGGTCCGGACGATGTCCAGTCGGTCGGTGATGCGGGGTGAGATCTGGCGGCGGACGGCCGCGGCCACGATCCCCAGGCCCAGGCCCCCGGCCAGGCCCAGCAGGCCGTAGACCACCAGGCTCAGAGAACGGCTGGTCTTGTCCGCCGTGGCACGTTCGAGCACCGATCCGCCGCCCTTGAAGTCCAGGGCCATGGCCGTCAGGGACGCGGACGTGGCCCGCGCCTGTTCGGCCTGCTTGAGCAATTCCTGCTGGCGTGCCACCAGGGAGGACCCGGTGCTCGTGTTGGCGCCTCCGGCTCCCTGGATGCTCTTGTCCAGCGCCTTGGCGGCGCTCGCGGCGGCCGCGGCCTGTTCGGTGTACTGGCCGGCCAGCTTGTTCATGCTCGCTTTGCCCAGTTCGGCCCGGTAGGCCAGATAGGAACTCGCGACGGCGTTGGCGTAGTCCGCGGCCTCCTTCGCCGACGGACCCTGCGCGGTGATGGTGAAGGAGTTGTCCGTGGCCGGGCTCGCCTTCACCGATTCGGCCATGTCGCGTGCCGCGGTCCCGTCCACGCCGAGCGCGTCCGAAGCGGCGTTGGTGATGACCGGGCTGGCGATGATGATCGCTTGGGTCTCCGCCGGAAGTTCCAGGGCCAGCGGCCCGGTCTTGTCGATCACGCCCTGGATGCCGATGTTGCTGGGCAGGCTGTAGGTCCCGGTGACCACGCTCGTGCGGGCCGTGAAGGTGACCGGCTGTTTGTAGCCGAAGGCCAGCCCTCCGAGCACTCCCGCCACGGTGATCAGCAGGATCAGAAGATATTGGGTGGTGAACAGCTTCCTCAGCGCGTACACCACGGACCATCCGCCGTTCATCTCACGCCCCCTTTCCCATCAGAACAGCCCCGGGAAACGCGGTGGACGCCGCTTCGGCGCGCCCTCTCCGGTACTGCACGGCCCACAGCCACGCGGACAGCGCCGCCGCCACGGCCATCGCCCAGGCCGCGCCGTCGGCGGCGGCCCACAGTGCTCCCAGCAGCCCCGCCACGGCCGAGAGACCGGACGTGAGAGCGCGGGTCACGAATCCCCGGTGGGCCTGTCCCATGGCCCGCAGCATCACGGCGTCACCGGTCCGCAGGCCGTTGCCCACCTGCACCAGGACCAGGGGCAGCACCAGGACGGCGGCCGCGGGCCATTGCGGGCCGAGCAGCGCCGTCGTCCAGGCCGTCGGGAGGAGCAGGAGCACCAGGCCCCAGGCGACCGCGCCCCCGGCGACCAGGCCGGAGGAGCCGTGCCGGACACGGTTCACGCTGCGCTGCCCGGCACGCAGCGCCCGGGCGGCTTCCGGCACGGCCACCACGCCGACGCCCTGGACCAGCACGAACACCGGTCCCAGCGCCACCATGGCGAGCTTCAGCTGGCCGAGGGCCGCCATGCCGGCCACGGCCGCGATGGCTGCGAAGAGCACCTGCTGGGCCCCGTTCACGGCGAGGTTCTCGCCCAGGTACCGGGTCCACAGCCCGCGGTGCTCCCTGGCCCAGGCAGGCATCTTCGCGGGCCTGGGCCAGAGCCGTGCCTGCAGCAGACCGCAGACCGCGGCGGCGGTCCCGGCCAGCCCCCAGGCGAGCACATAAGCGGCGACGGAGTGGGAGGCGGAGATCATGAGCCACGCGAATCCCGGGATCATGAAGAGCAGCCAGAGGAGATCGTTGAGGAAGGCGCTGGAACCACGGGCCCCGCTGAAGAACACCTGCCGCCAGGCGTCCTGGAGCATCAGGCCCGGCAGGCTCACCGCCAGGGCGAGTGCCAGCGGCCGGGTGCCGGCGTCCAGGAAGGGCGTGGCCGCGGCCACCAGCGCCCCCAGGGCCACGCCGATCAGCAGCGCCGTCCCGGTGCTGCTGCCGGCAGCGCTGCGCGCCCGGCCGCCGTCGACGGCGGAATACCGCACCGCGTACGGCTCCGTGGAGAGCGAGCGGGAGACCCCCAGTGCCAGGGAGTACCCGGCGAAAGCCAGGGCGTAGGCGCCGAAGTCGGCGAGGGGGACGGCGCGCGCCACCACGATGCCCATGGCGAAGTTGCTGGCACTGTTCAGCACCTGATCGGCGATGCCCCAGCTTGCCCTGCGCCAGAGTTTCACGGTTCCCGGGGCCCCTGCCCCCGGATGCGGTGCGCTGTGTCGAGACCTGGCGTTCATCTCAGGGTGTCCTTGCTCCTGGGTCCCTGGACGAGCCGGTCAGCAGGTGGGGTGGGTCCCCCACGATCCCCGCCAGGAATCGCGGGATCACCTTGCTGTACCGGGGCCAGAGGCGCTTGGGTTCCTGCAGCAGCCGGTAACTCCATTCGAGCCCGCTCCGCTGCATCCAGCGGGGCGCCCGGCCCACGGTCCCGGCGTTCATGGCGAAGGCTCCGCCCACGCCGAACGCCACGGGGACGGTGAGGCGGTGATTGTGGCTGCCCAGCCAGGCCTCCTGCTTGGGGGCGCCCAGTCCGACCCACAGGAACGTGGCGCCGGAGGCGTTGATGCGGCGGACGATCTCCTCGTCCTCGTCTTCGCTCAGAGCGCGGAACGGCGGGCAGTGCCAGCCGGCCACCTGCAGCCCGGGGATGCTCGCCTCCAGGCGAGCGATGAGTGCCTGCATGGTCTCCTCGTCACCGCCGAGGAAGTAGTTGGACCAGCCCCGCGCCGCGGCGAGCCGGAGGACGGCCGGCATGAGTTCGGGCCCGGGAACCCGGTCGATCACCTGGGACCCGGCCCAGCGTCCGGACCATACCAGGGGCATGCCGTCCGGGACCGTCAGCAGTGAATCGTTGAGCACGGTCCGCAGGGAGCCGTCGTCGCGGGCGTGGAGCAGGGCGTTGGCGTCACTGACGCAGACGTAGCCGTGCTGCGAGCCGTCCACGCTCTCCTCCACCAGGGACACGGCCCGCCCCATGTTGACGCAGCTGACGTGGACGCCCATGATGTCCACGCGCGAATGGGTGCGGATCACCGTCCCCGGTGTGGCCGGCGGCTGGTGCTGGGCTGTGGTCATCGCGGAGGCCTTCCGTTCGGAGTGTTCGACGCCGCGTGGCTCGGTGGCGCTCATGGCGTCACCTGGGCGATCGGCTGCTGAGTGGTGGACGGGGCCGCGGAGCGGTCCAGAAGGTCGAGGGCTCTGCGGAGCGCGGTGCTCGAGGTGTGCACGGTGTACGGGAGGTAGACGATCTCGACGCCGAGCGGGGCGAACAGCGCCTCCAGCGCGTTCCCGGCGGGCGTGCCCTGCCAGTCGTCGCCTTTGAAGATGGCGTCGAAGCGGATGCTCTCCCACAGTTCGGCCTTGCTCGGGACCGCTTCGAGGACCGCCTGATCGACCAGGTCCAGGGACGCCACGATGTCGAGGCGTTCGTGCTCGGGGACCACGGGGGTGAATCCCTTGCGCTCCCGGACGAGTTCGTCGCTGACCACCCCCGCCACGAGGACTTCGCAGTGCTGGCGTGCCTGCCGGAGCAGGTTCAGGTGTCCCACGTGGAAGAGGTCGTAGACCCCGGGGACGTAGCCGATTCGATGGATGACGGGCATGTCAGTACGCACCTTCCGCTGAGACCATGGCTTTCGCGGTCCGCCACATGATCATGAGATCGCCCATGAGGGACCAGTTCTCCACGTAGTAGAGGTCGAGCCGGACCGATTCCTGCCAGGACAGATTGGACCGTCCGCTGATCTGCCAGAGCCCGGTGATGCCGGGCTTGATGAGGAGCCTGCGGTGGGCGGGCTGCTCATACGCTTCGACCTCCCGGCGGAGCGGCGGGCGGGGGCCCACCAGGCTCATCTCGCCGGTCAGGACGTTGAACAGCTGGGGCAGCTCGTCCAGCGAGTACCGCCGCATCCACCGCCCGCTGCGGGTGATCCGCGGGTCGTCGTGGAGTTTGAAGAGCGGGCCGGCCCCTTGATTTCCGCCGCTCAGCTCGGGCAGGCGGAGTTCGGCGTCGGCGACCATGGACCGGAACTTGTGCATCCGGAATGTGGTCCCGTTGCGGCCGATCCGCTCCTGGGAGTAGAACACCGGACCGCGGGAGTCGGATTTCACCACGAGCGCCAGGATCAGGAACACCGGGGTGAGGATCAGCAGCGCCAGGACGCCGAAGCTGACGTCCACCAGGCGCTTGAGAAGATGGCGCGTCCCGGTGAACTGCGGGAGTTCCACGTGCATGAGGGGCATGCCCTCCACGGGGCGGTAATGCACCCGGGGACCGGCGATGTCCGTCAGCCGTGAGGCCAGGACGAGTTCGGTGGACAGGTCTTCGAGCCGCCAGCCGAGTTCCCGGAGGCGATGCGAGCCGCCCGGGAGCGTGCCCGCCACGATCACGATGCTCGCACCGGAGAGCCGGACCAGCTGTTCGATGTCGTCCAGCGTGGACATCACCGGGATGCGGTACCAGGGCCGGTTGAAGGTGGTCTTCCTCGGCAGCGAGTTGAGGGCCACTCCGGCCACCCGGTACCCGACCGCGGGGTTGTCCTGCAGCTGAAGGATCACGGATTCGACGTCCTTGGTCCGCCCGATCACCACCACGTCCTGCAGGTACTCCCCGCGGCGCCGGTGCCGGTTGAGATCGCGGCGCCACAGCCAGCGGGAAGCGAGAAGAAGGAACAGTCCGCAGGGGAAGGCCGTCAGGAAGAAACCACGGAGCACCCCGCCCTGCACCACGATCAGCACCGCGGCGGCGACCACGAAGACCCGGGTGGCCGAGTGGGCCAGCGCCTTGTATTCGGAGGCCCCGAGTCCCAGGATCCGGGGGTCACGGCTGTGCCCGCACTCCAGGTCCAGGCACCAGAGCACGATGATCCCCAGGCTGACCCAGAAGTAGGTGTCCCCCAGCTCCCAGGCGCCGAGACCCCAGCGGAGCGAGTGGGCGAGGAAGACGGCGGCCACGATGCACGCCCAGTCACTGATCCGCAGCCTCCGCCGGAGACCGGCCTCCCAGGCGACGGCGCCGGGATGGGCCGTCGCCCGGCCGGCTCGACGAGCCAGACCTTTCGCCCGGGCCCCGTTGAGCCCGGCCGCTTCACTCAGGCCGGCCGCTTCACTCAGGCTGACCGCTTGGCGCGGGCCGGCGACGTCGGTGGTCCAGTGGGCGTTCGCCCGGTCGGTGGTGCGCCCTCGTGAGAGTGAGGGGGCCGACGGTGGCAGGGGGGTAGCCTCGGTCTCGGAAGGCTGTTCCACCGCCGACCCCGCATGTGGAGCCCGGGCCGGAGCGCCGGGCAGTGTGATGGCACCACCGTTACTGTCGATGGACCGCACAGGGCGGACCCGGGATGGGTTCTCGCCACGATGCGCCACCGGGGATGAAGACCGGGACATTGAGACCTCTTTGTGGTTCTTGAACTGCCCTTTCAGTCAAGTCCCACCGCCTGTTCCAGGCCCGCGGAGCGGCTACCTGCATCTCCGACCGGCACAGAGGCCCCGGACCCGGATGTCCGCCGCGACTACCTGAGTAGTCCTCGCCCGGCCCTCAGGTGGTATTGCTCATCCCCGTGTCCCTACCTGATTTCCTCAGGCCGCCCGCCGGACTACCCGAGTACGCGGCTTGCTCCGCCGGAGCGGCTGGACAAGGGTGCTCAGTCCTTGAAGACGTCGGCGAGCTGGCGCCGTGACGAGACGCCGAGCTTCCGGTAAGCACGGCTCAGGTGTCCGCCCACCGTCCGGACGGACAGGTGGAGCAGCGAGGCGATCGTCTCATCCGAATGGCCGTCCCGCGCCAGCCGCGCGATCTCCTTCTCACGGCCCGTGAGTTTCGGGCCGTTCTCCTCCTCCGGGATGCCCCGGTCGCCGACGGAGTCACCGGCCGTGCTGAGGGCCTGCCGGGCGTGGTGAGCGGTGACGCCGTCGCCGTTCTTCCGGGCGGTGTCCGCCGCGGTGCGGTACAGCGAGCGGGCCAGCGCCTTGTGCCCACGCACGTCGAGTGAACGGCCCGCTTCGAGGATCTGCTGGGCGTCGGGCACCTGAGCGGCCTCCAGGAAGCGGACCATGGCCTCCGCCCACGGCCCGGTGAGCCGGGCCAGCATGCTGTCCAGACGGTCCCGGGCCCCGGGATGCCCCAGGCCCAGAAGCATGGACCAGGCCGGAGCCGCCAGGCCGAGGAAACCCGCACGCTCCATGGACTCCGCCGTCTCCACCATGGCGGCCTTGCCGGGACCTTCGGGCTCCAGTTCGGCGTCGCCGCAGGCCATGAGCAGGGTCGCCATGACCTTGCCGTAGAAGAAGGTGCAGCCGGGCTCATAGCTCTCGCGCAGTTCCCGGGCCAGCTCGGACCTCCCGGTCTTGGCCGCCGCCATGTACGCCTGCGCCACGAAGAAACCACGGAGCCGCTGAGGATCGTTGAGCTTCAGATTCTCCAGACCGGCCAGCAGGGGTTCCAGGCTGGCCGCATACTCGCCTTGCAGCCCCCGAATGGCGCCCGTGATCAGGCTCGTGCCTCCGCCGAACGCCATCGCCGCACCCGTGGCGTCGATCCGGGTCAGGGCCACGAGTTCCAGCGCGGCCTGCGGGCTCCCGGCGGCGAGGGCGACCATGAGCGCCGTCACGATCACGGTCTCCGGAAGGAAGTAGACGTCGAAGCTCTCGTCGTGCCGCATGGCGAACGCCTCTCCGGCACGGCGCAGCGCCGCCTCCGAATCCCCCAGCACCGTGAGGCGTTCCGCGTCGAGGGACAGCGCCAGGGTCCGGTCGATCAAGGCGTGGGGCGAGTCGTCATCCCCGGTGGCCTCAAGGAGGGATCCGATCAGTCCCTCAAGCTCGGCCAGCCGTCCCTCCTGGTTGGCGGCCAGCGCCTGCAGCACCTCAGCGCGCCGGAGCAGTGCCGTGCGGCAGGCCTCGGCGTCGTCGGCGTCGACTGAGGCGGCGAGCGCACGGATCCTCCGCGCCTGCCCTCTGATGTCCGACGGCGGCAGCCCGGCCGCGATCAAGGTGGCGGCCTCGATCAGGGACATCCTGAGCTGGGCCTCCGGATCCGCCAGGACCCAGGGCGCCGCGAGCCGCTCCCGGACTCGGCCGTACTCCCCCTCGTTGAAGTCCAGCCGGGTGTGCACGGCTTCCTTCCATGCCCGGTGTCCGGCGTCCGGCACGGCGTTGAGGAACCGTTCGGCGAGGCCCGCGTCGAAATGCTTGCAGGCCAGCGTGGCAGCCTTCAGCAGGTGCTCCGGGGACACGGGCAGTCCTGAATCGAGGAGCCAGCGGGTCCGCTGCAGCAGCACCAGAGGAGCGTCCGCCTCACCTTCAAGGCTCTCCAGATCCTCCAGAATGGCACGGCTCAGGCTGCGCGGGATCAGCGACCGGACCACTTCGCCGTACACGGGATTCGTCATCCGGAGCCGCTCCCGGCCGCCGTCCTCGAAACGGATGAAACCCTCGTCCAGCAGCGTCTGCACGGCCTCGTGCCCGAACCGCGCCTCCAGGACTCCCCGGCCGAGCGTGCCCCCCAGGGCCACGGCGTTGAGTGCGTGGTGCGATTGCAGGCTCAGACTGGCCAGCCGCTCCTCGACGATCGCGTGAAGTCCTTCCCCGGACCACGGTTCCTTGGAGGTCGCCACCCAGACGTCACGGCGCAGCGCGATCCCGCCGTTCCTGCGCGCTTCGGACAGGAGCAGGTGCAGGAGCATGGGGCTGCCGCCGGAGTCCTGCCAGAGCTTCCATTCGAGGCCCGGAAGCAGCGGTGCCCCCAGTGCCTCCTGAGCATAGGCGCGGGTGCGCTCGCGGTCCAGCGGTTCCAGCGCCACCTCTTCAGCCAGCCCCATGCCCCAGAGTTCGCTCAGCGGGCCGGCCAGGGGCCGCCGGGCGTCGTAGGAGGCCACCAGCGTGATGTCCCCGTCCATGACCAGGGAGGCGAACAGGTCACTGCTGGCCGGGTCGAGGGAGTCCGCCTCGTCCACCATCACCACGGGAGGCAGGCCCTCGGCGTCCCCGCCGAGGGCCTGCCGCTGGGCCCGGAAATGAGCCCGGAGCACCTTCAGCGCAGGGGTCGGGTTGAGTGAGAGTGCGCCCATCGAGTCCATGCCCCGCAGCACCGCCAGCACACCGTAGTTCACCAGGGTGAGGGCCGGGGTGCCGTGCAGGGAGAGGACCGGCCGGGTGGCGGACAGGGTGCCGAAAAGCCGGCGCAGCAAAGTGGTGACCCCCATGCCCGGTGCGGCGGCCACGAAGACGGCGGGTACCTCGTCGGAGTTCAGGAGCCTGAGCACCTCCGCCAGTTCCGGTTCCCGGCCGAAGGGCCGCGCCACGTCACTCATGTTCAGGCGCTGGCTGTCCTGAAGGGGCGGCGTCCGACAAGGCGGCGGACAGCGAGTCGAGTTGTTGTCGTGAGGTGACGCCCAGTTTCGCGAACGCCTGGTAGAGGTGCCCCTCCACGGTGCGGACCGAGATGCCGATCCGGCGGGCGATGTCCCGGTTCCCCAGGCCCTGCTCCGCCAGGCGCGCCACCTGCAGTTCGCGGTGGGTGAGATGCCCGCCGTGGCTGACGGACACCAGCGTGCGGTTGACCAGCCCGGCGCTCTCAGCCGATTGCAGATGGGCCCGGGCCGAGGCGAGGGACACGCTGCTGGCGTTCTCCTTGGCCAGTTCGAGTGCCACGGCGGCACACCGGTACTCCACCGCCTGCAATTGCAGCTTCTCGGCTGCGGTGGCCGCGTCCAGGGCCCGCTGCGGATCGCGCTGCAGAACCGCGGACGCCCAGCCGGCCGTGATGCGGCCCATGGCCCCCTGCCGGAGCAGGCCCGCCGTCCGGACGGCCTCGATCTCGCGGTTGTTGTTGTAGTACTTGGCGCCGAAAAGGCTGAGCGAGGCGGCCGTGACGCGGCCCTCCTCCAGGTCTTCCAGACCCGAACTCACCAGCAGCCGGGCGGCTTCCAGGTCGTTCATGGACAACCGGGCCATCCGGACGAAGAACTCCGTCATGAACCGGTTGGCCCAGTTCATGGCGGTCTCCAGACGGCCCAGCCGGGCCAGGATCTCCCGGGCCGCTTCCTCGTTGCCCGCCGAGGCATGGGAGAACGCGAGCGCCGAGAGAGCGACGCACAGGTAGCCGCTGGCCCGCTCGGCCTCCAACTGGGCGATCGAGGACGCCAGGATCTCGATGGACTGGTCGGACTTGCCGGCGAAGCAGTGCGCCAGGCCGACTCCCAGCTCCATGACGCCGCCCCGGAACATGGCATCCTGGCCGCTGGCCTCCAGCAGCTCCTGGAGCTCGTCGATGCACTCGAGCCAACGGCCACTCCAGATCAGCGCGAGGACCCGGCCTTCGAGGTGGATCTCCCGGACCTTGTAGTCCTGCGGAGCGAGACGCAGGCGCTCCGCCACCTCACCCGACAACCGGATCGCGTCGTCCTCCCGGCCCATCGCCGCGTGGCACATGACCAGGAAGCCACCGCAGACCAGGCGCATCTCCTCGCTGGCGTCGGGCGACGCCCACAGGGATTCCAGTTCGGGGCCCACCGTGCGGAAATCCCCCTGGTGGAAACGGATCTCCAGTCCGGCGAGCAGGAGACGTTCGGCGACGCTCAAGTGCTTGCCGTCTCCCGCCGTCCGCTTCCAGCCGCTGCGGTCCTTCTCTTCGAAGCGGCGGATCAGCCCTTCCAGCGTGGTCACTTCATCCCTGGCAGCCTGATGATCGCCGAACAGTTCCAGATGGCAGCGGACCCGCGTCTGCTGGACCATGGCGGCGACGGCGAGCGCCGCGGGTCCCGTGGCGGCCGCAGCGAACGCCTCCACGTCCACCGGCGCGATCACCGCCCAGGCCTTCTCCGGCTCGGCCAGGGCGAAGTACGCGGTGGCCGTGAGGACCCGCGCCTCCACCGCCCGGCCATGGTCCTCCGGGAAGTCCCGCAGCACCCGGATGGCGAGGAGCGGCCGTGAGTTCGCGAGCGCGTGATCCGCGATGCCGAGGCGGAGGCCGGCGTCGAGCTCCTGTCCGGAGTCCAGGAGCCACTGGCCGAGGACCAGGAGCTCGGAGGGCTCGAGTTCCATGAGGGAGCCGCCGGCGGCCAGATTGATCTCGGCGAGGAGCTCACCACTGGCCTTCTCATGGCTTCCCACCCGGATGGACTCGGCCAGGAAGAAGTCCTTCAGGCTCACATGCCGGTCGCGCGAGGTCTCGACCATCAGATGCCCGCGCTCCTCGAGTTCCACGAGCGTCGTGACACCCACCACGGCCGCGGCCAGACGCCAGGGCGCCCGGTGCAGCAGCGCGATCTTGACCAGCGCCTTCTGGAGTTCTTCCGGTTCGCGCTGCAGCCGTGCCGCCATGAGCCGGGCGACGGGACCCCTCGGCTCGATGGCCAGGGGGTGAGTGGAGATCCAGTGCCCGGACTGCAACTCGATCCTGCGCTGCTCCACCTGCTCGCCGAAGAGAGCCTGCATGGTCAGCGCGGAGCGGCCACGATGCTGGAGGAGCGCGCTCAGGGCGGCCTCGGAGATGGGGTGCCCGGTCGACTGAAGAATCAGCTGGCGTGACTCGCTCCGGTTCAGAGGCGCCATGCGGTGCTGGACGATCAGGCCATCGCGCACGAGCCATCCCAGGCTGGAGTGCACGTCCCGCGTCCGCGGCGCCGTGGCCAGGAGCTTGCTTCTGCCGGACAGCACCAGGTGCACGATCACGGACAGCGACGCGGTGTCGATGCGGTGGATGTCATCCACGAACAGCAGCGTGGTGCGCCCCCGGGCCTCCTCGGCGATGGCCTGGCTCAGCGGCGGGATGACCTCCGCCGGCACCGGATCGGCGCTGTCCGGGATGCGGTCCAGGTATTTGAGGAAGATCCCCAGCGGTTTGCCGCGCAACGCGTGGGTTCCGGAGAGGATCACCACATGGAGGTCAGGACGGGAGCGGGCGATCTCGTAACCGAGCGAGGATTTGCCGCTTCCCTCGGGACCTTCCAGGAGCATGCCCCTCAGATCGGGATCCTGGAGCATGGCCTCCACGGCGGGGATGAGGCGCCGGTGAGCCACACCGGACCACTTCCTGCGCTCGACCGCGCCGAGAACCTTCCTCCAGGTGGAGGGAGCTGCGGACAACGCCAAAGTCGGCGTGTGGGCAGTACCGAATGTACTCACCTTTGACACCTCTCATGAACAGTCGCCCCCTGAAGACCTGCGACTGACCACGATGCCCCCTGCTCGTTACTTTGAACCATACCAGCGTGTCCGCGGCAGGAGAAGGGAATGCGAGCCGTATTCCTGGTGTCTACGACGGCGCGTGGAACCGCTGCTGCGCGGCCACCAGTCCGGAGCCCACCAGCTCCTCCACGGCGTCCGCGGCGGCGTCCAGAAGGAAGGGAAGATCCTTGCGCTCGGTGGGGGTGAAATCCTTGAGGACGTAGTCCGCGGTGTCCATGCGACCCGGCGGCCGGCCCACCCCCACCCGGACCCTCAGATAGTCCTTGGTGGCGAGGGCCTTGCTGATGTCGCGGAGGCCGTTATGGCCGCCTTCTCCCCCGCCGAGCTTGAGTTTGACGGTGTTGAAGGGGATGTCGATCTCGTCGTGCACGGCGATCACATGGTCCGGCTCGATGCCGAAGAACCGGCTCAGGGCCGACGTGGCGCCGCCGGAGAGGTTCATGTAGCTCATCGGCTTGGCCAGCAGAAGCTTCGGGCCGCCGATGCCCAGGCGTCCCTCGGCCAGCTGCGCCCGGCTCTTGTGGACGCTGAACCGCGCCCCCATCCGCTGGGCCAGCTCATCCAGGACCATCTGGCCCACATTGTGCCGGTTGCCCGCATACTGCGTCCCCGGATTGCCCAGCCCGACCACCAGCCATGTTTCGCTCACCGGAATATTTTACGTGCCGACGGCACCCTGGACGCACGAAAGGCCGGACCCCAGGGGGTCCGGCCTTTCGCTGCGAAGATCATCCGGCATCAGAGCCGGAAGGATCACTCAGCTGCGGGAGCGGCTTCCTCAGCGGCAGCCTCGTCCTCGGTCTCGGAGACGGTGGCCTCGGAGAGGTTGACCACCAGGGTCTCCGGGTCGCTCAGCAGAACGGAGCCCTTCGGCAGCACGAGGTCGGAGGCGTGCACGTGTGCGCCGGCCTCGCGGCCCTCGATGTCGAACTCGATGGCGTTCGGCACGTGGGTGGCCTCGGCCTCGAGGGAGACGGTGCTGGCTTCCTGGTTGGCGACGACGCCGGGAGCGGCTTCACCGGTGACGTGAACGTGGACGTCCACGGCCACCTTCTCACCCTTCTTGACCGTCAGGAGATCCATGTGCTCGATGATCTGCTTGATCGGGTCGCGCTGGATGTCCTTGACGATGGTCAGGTGCTCGGCACCGTCGATCACGAGGTTCAGCAGGGCGTTCGGGGTGCGGACGGCCAGGGTGGTCTCGCGGCCCGGCAGGTTGACGTGCACGGGCTCTGCGCCGTGGCCGTAGATGACGGCAGGGATCTTGCCTGCGGCGCGGGCGCGGCGGGCGTAACCCTTGCCGAATTCGGTGCGCAGTTCGGTGTCGAGCTTGGTCTCAGACATCTGAGGCTCCTCTCAGTCGGCGGCCGGCGTCGTGCCTTCCCGCGGGAAGGACGGCCTGGCCTGGTGGGCGGCGGGACAAGTCCGGCCACCCGGCGGCCGTGAGGCCGGCCTGGGAGCCCAGGACCCAGTCGATAACGGAACCGCACGAACGGTTCCCTCGCCAAGGTGACGGTCCAGTTTAGCAGGACTCCGGATGAAGCCGGAAAACGCCCGGACCCACGGAATCGTCGGCCACCCACGGATTTTTCCGTGGGTCCGCAACGATTCCGTGGGTCCGGGCGCCGAGGAGGTGAGGATCAGGCCTTGCCGTCGAAGAGGCTGGTGACCGAGCCGTCGTCGAACACTTCGCGGATGGCGCGGGCGATCAGCGGAGCGATGGACAGCACCGTGAGGTTCGGGAAGCGCTTCTCGGCCGGGATCGGCAGGGTGTTCGTGACCACCACTTCGCGGGCGCCGGACTCGGCGAGACGCTGGGAGGCGGGCTCGGACAGCACCGCGTGGGTGCAGGCGATGATGACGTCCTTGGCCCCGGCGTTCTTCAGCACCTGGACGGCGCCGGAGATGGTTCCGCCGGTGTCGATCATGTCGTCGATCAGGACGCAGGTGCGGCCCTCCACCTGGCCCACCACGGTCTTGGAGACGGCCTGGTTGGGGACGGTGAGGTCGCGGCTCTTGTGCACGAAGGCCAGCGGGGCGCCGCCCAGACGCTCGGCCCACTGCTCGGCCACGCGGACGCGGCCGGTGTCCGGGGAGACCACGGTGATGTTGTCCGCCTCGACCTTGGTGCGGATGTAGTCGGCCAGGAGCGGGATCGCCATCAGGTGATCCACGGGGCCGTCGAAGAAGCCCTGGATCTGGCTGGTGTGCAGGTCCACGCTCATGATGCGGTCGGCGCCGGCGGTCTTGTAGAGGTCGGCGACCAGACGGGCGGAGATGGGCTCGCGGCCGCGGCCCTTCTTGTCCTGGCGGGCGTACGGGTAGAACGGGGACACCACGGTGATGCGCTTGGCGGAGGCGCGCTTGAGCGAATCGATCAGGATCAGCTGCTCCATGAGCCAGTTGTTCATGGGAGCCGGGTGGGACTGGATCACGAAGGCGTCCGTGCCACGCACGCTCTCGGCCGGACGGACGTACAGCTCCCCGTTGGCGAAGTCGTAGGCGTCCACGGGAAGAAGGGAGGTGCCGAGTTCGCTGGCGATCTCCTGAGCCAGCTCCGGGTGGGCCCGTCCGCTCGCCAGGACCAGTTTCTTCTCGCCGTGCGCGGTGATTGCGGACATGATTATTCGCCTTCTGTTGTGGGGTCGCTCTGGGTGGAAGTCTGTGCGTCCACGGCCGCCTGCGCAAGTTGCGCGGAAATGCTACCGGGCCGGTTGGCGATCACCCATTCCTGGGCATTGCGCTGAGGTGAGACGTTGATGGCGAGGGCACCGGCCGGGACGTCCTTGCGGATGACCGCTCCGGCGCCGGAGTAGGCTCCGTCACCGACGGTGACGGGGGCGACGAAGACAGTGTTGGATCCGGTCCGGACGCCCGAGCCGATCACCGTGCGGTGCTTCTTCTCGCCGTCGTAGTTCGCCGTGATGTTGCCGCAGCCGATGTTGGTGTCCTCGCCGATCTCCGAGTCCCCGGCGTAGCCGAGGTGGGAGAGCTTGGAGCGGGCGCCGATGGTGACGTTCTTGGTCTCGTAGAAGGCGCCGATCTTGCCCTGCTCCCCCAGGACGGTGCCCGGGCGGAGGTAGGTGAAGGGGCCCACCGAGGCGCCGGCCTTGATCTCGGAGCCGGAGCCGTGCGTGCGCGTCACCTTGGCGCCTTCGCCGATGACCACATCGGTGAGAGTGGAATCCGGGCCGACGACGGCGTCGCGCGCCACCCGCGTGCTGCCGTGCAGCTGGGTGTTGGGCAGGAGGGTCACGTCCTCCTCGAGCTCGACCGTGCCGTCGATCCAGGTGGTGCTGGGATCCACGACGGTCACACCGGCACGCATCCATTCCTCCACGGTGCGGCGGTTCAGTTCGGCGCCGAGCGCGGCGAGCTGGACGCGATCGTTGGCGCCCTCCACCTGCCAGCGGTCCTCGGTGACGACGGCGGCCACGCGGCCCCCGCGGGACCGGGCGATGGCCAGCACGTCCGTGAGGTACTTCTCGCCCTGGGCGTTGTCGGTGGTCACCTCGCCGAGGGCGTCACGCAGGACGGCGGCGTCGAAGGCGTAGATCCCGGAGTTGATCTCCCGGATGGCCCGCTCCTCCTCCGTGGCGTCCTTGTGTTCGCGGATGCCCAGCACGGAGCCGTCCTCGGCGCGCAGGATGCGGCCGTACCCGGCGGCGTCGTCCAGCACGGTGGTCAGCACCGTGACGGCGTTGTCCTGTTCCTGGTGGGCGGCGAGGAGTTCACCGAGCATGGCGGAGGTGAGCAGAGGGACGTCGCCGTAGGTGACGATCACGGTCCCCTCGACCACGCCCGTGGCGTCCAGGGCCGCCAGGCCCTGCTCGACGGCGCGGCCGGTGCCGGGGACCTCATCCTGGTCCACGATCAGGGCGTCCGAAGCGATCTCGGCGATGTGACCGGCCACGAGGTCGCGCTGGTGGCGGACCAGGACGGCCAAACGTTCGGGGTCGATCCCCCAGGCGGCGTCGAGGGCGTGGCCCACCATGGACTTGCCGCCGATGCGGTGCAGGATCTTGGGGGTGCGGGACTTCATCCGGGTGCCGGCGCCAGCCGCCAGGACGATGACTGCAGCGGCGCGGTTCTCGGCATTGCTCACGGATGGAACTCCTCATCTGCGAATCTGACTCGCGGTGTCAGGATGCGCCCGGACTGGCGCCCGAGCTGGTCAGTCATCCGCCTGGCTCACGCCGTGGGATGCCGTTCCGCCCATAGGATTCGAACCTATACTCCAAGGCTCCAAAGGCCTGGGTGCTGCCGTTACACCAGAGCGGACCGTGCCGGAAAGGCCTGGGCCAAGGCCGGACACAAAAGTCCATTCTGCCACGCTGAAAGCCGAGGTGCGAGCTGAGCCGGGGCCCTCCCGGGGCCCGGGCGGCATGGCCCCCGCGCCTCTGCGGGACACGGCCGAAGGCGCCCGGGCCGGACGGGTAAGGCATGATGGAGCGGTGACTTCGGGGAGAAACGGGTGCCGGTGACCAGCAGTGGGCGGACCGGTGTCCGGCGCACCCGGATGGCCGCAGTCGAGCGGCGCGCCCAGCTGACCACGGTGGCCCGCGGCCTGTTCTCCGAGAAGGGTCTGGGTGGCACCAGCATCGAGGAGATCGCGGCGGCGGCCGGTGTCTCCAAGCCGGTGATCTACGAGCACTTCGGTTCCAAGGAGAAGCTGTACACCGCCGTCGTGGAGCAGGAATCCGCGGCGCTGCTGCGGGACATCACCGGGGCGCTGGCGTCTCCCGCTCCCGCGCGGATCCTCCTGGAGCGTGCCGCGCTGGCCCTCCTCGGCTACATCGAGGAGCACACCCAAGGGTTCCGCATCCTGGTGCGGGACGCCCCGCCATCGGACTCGACCGGCAGCTACTCCACCATTCTCGGTGCCATCACACGCCGGGTCACCCACATCCTGGCGGCCGAGTTCGCCCAGCGCGGCTACGCCGAACGGGACGCCGCGCTCTACGCACAGATGCTGGTGGGCATGGTCGCCTCCACGGGTCAGTGGTGGCTGGACGCCCGTACGGCCGACGCCGGCCCTGGGACGACGGCGGCCCCCGGCAAGGAGGAGGTGGCGGCTCACATCGTGAACCTCGCCTGGAACGGCCTCACCCGGCTGTCCGCGGAGCCCGGCCTGCTGGTGAGCCGACCCGAAGATGGCCCCCGTTGAAGTAACGCGAGTGCGTCACCTTGATCTCGTCCAAAGAGCGGGCATTGAGCGACACGATTTCAATGTCGGAGTCGGTCCGCCGGACTTCAAGCTCCAGCCTCCGCTTCAAGGCATTGCGGGAGCCATCTCGCCCTTCAAACGTTTCGAGGTCCTCCAGCTCACCGCTCCTGCGGTTGTACTGGATTACGAAACCAGACATCAGATACTCCCTTCCGATGGATCCACTCTCGACTTGAGCTGATCGAGAAACAGCGTCGTGGTCAACAATCCCGTAAGGATCTTGTATTCCTGATCGTACAGCTCACGTCGTATGCCGACTATGTCAGATCCGACTGCTGCGGGTTCGGCCACACCAGCCCCGCTGTGTCTCTCGATCCTCTCCTCCGCCGCCGTCCGAGCGTGTTCCCACCCAGACAACGTTGACGTCGACATCTTTTGAAGCTTCACCACGACGTCGGCCACCGATGGGTCATCCGGCAGGGATCCGTACCGGATTTCTCGCCCGAACATGTCGGCGAGGGTTTCGTAAGCGTTCGCCCAATGCGCTTGAACCGCGGTTCGGATCTGGACCTCGGCCCGAGCCCTGTACTGTTCCGAGCGAATCCACAGATGGACCGCCCTATAACCGCTGTGGGATCCGTCTCGGAGGTCCTTCACCTTGACTTGCAGATCACCGGTCAGGTTCTCGGTGAGCAGTTGCACTACGTCGTCCTGCTGTCGCAGATTCATGGTGCACTCCAGGCGGACACCTGCAATGTCCTGAACTTTCGGCAGCTTGAGAGTGCGGTCACGCCTGAGCTTCTCTGCCAAAGTGTCGACAGTTTTAGATCTGGAAACGATCAGGGGGACCCGGCTCCCGAGCACGTTGGAGAAATCGAGATCCATCAACCGGCTCTGGATCGCGGTTGCGAAGTCGTTGTACCAGAGCATCACGTCGCCATAGTCCGGCAGGGCTGGTGGAGGTTCGACTCCATCACGCAAGCATGTGCCGAGCCGGCCGAGCGCGTTCACCGACCACGGCATCGGATCCAGATCCATCACGGCCCGCCCTTCCCTCAGATTCCCATGGGGCTAAGCCAACCAGCGAGGACTGACAATATTCATCGCTTCTCATTCACCAAAGACCGAGGCAGTGCCACCACAAGCTGAATTGAACTCGGCACACCGCTCAGTGGTCCTTCGGGTCCATCAGCATGTTGGTGATGCGGGCCGTGGCGAGGAGCCGCCCCTCACCATCCGTGATGAGCACCTGGTACGTCGCGATCCGTGAGCCGGCGTGCAGCGGGGTCGCGGTGGCGATGATCTCCCCGGCACGTGTGCCCCGGTGATGGGTGATGTTCAGATCCACGCCCACGCAAACCTTGCCCCGCAGGCTGGCATGGATCATCCCGGCCCAGGAGCCGGTGGCCTCCGCGAGCGCGGCGCTCGCTCCCCCATGCAGACGACCCAGGGACTGGGTGTTCCCCGCCACGGGCATGGTGGTCACCACACGGTCCGCGGACTGCTCCAGCACCCGGATCCCGAGCTTCTCATCCAGTTCGCCCAGGTGGATGGTCCACGGCTCACGCCTCTCGTCCGCACTCACGCTGCTCCACCTTCCCGGCGCCCGGCCCCCGGGCTGCTAGATTTCAAGGACAAACCGACCGGTCGTTCACGCCGCACCCGCAACGGCCACGCACCCTTCGAGGAGACACTATGACAGCCGAGGCCGCTCCCCGCCGCGGACGCCCGGGGTATGACCGGGCCGCGGTGCTGCGCATCGCCGTCGAGCTCTTCAACGAACAAGGCTACGACGCCACGTCTGTGGCCGATCTGGCCCAGCGCCTGGGACTGTCGAAGTCCGCGCTCTACCACCACTTCGACTCCAAGGAGCAGCTCCTGAGCCTCGCGCTGGAGGAGGCGCTGCACGGGCTCGAAACCGATCTGGAGGAGGCGCTGCGCCAGGGCGGATCCGCGGCCGAATCCCTCAATCTGCTCATCCGGGCCGCCGTGCTGACGCTCACCCGGCAGCAGCCGCAGGTGACGCTGCTGCTGCGGCTGCGCGGCAACAGCCCGGTGGAACTGGCGGCGCTCGAACGGCGCCGGGCCTTCGACGCCCGCGTCACCGCGCTGGTGCGGGAGGCACAGGCCGACGGGCAGCTTCGCGCGGACCTCGACGCCGGGATCGCCACCCGGCTGATCTTCGGCATGGTCAACTCGGTCGCGGAGTGGTACCGGCCCGGGGGCAGCATCGAGCCGGAGCAGCTGGGCCGCGAAGTCATCGCCATCGCCCTGGACGGTCTGCGCCCCCGCTGATCCGCACCGCCCCACATCATTCCGCCGCGTATCACTTCCCTGCACGTCACTCCCCGGTGAAGACCGGACGCTCCCGGGCGAGGAAGGCCGTCACGGCACCGGCGTGGTCCCGCGTCGAGCCGCACCGGACCTGGCCTACGGCCTCGGCCTCCAGTGCGGCGTCGAGGTCCACTCCGGAGGAGGCGAGCAGGAGCCGCTTCGTCTCGGCGAACGCCAGGGTGGGCCCGGCCGCGAGGCCTTCAGCGATGCTCCGGGCGTGATCGAGGACCGATCCCGCGTCCACCGTCTCGCCCGCGATGCCCCAGCCGATGGCCTCCTCGGCCGTGAAGACCCGGGGGAACAGCATGAGCTCACGGGTCCGCGCATCCCCGATGGCGCGTGGCAGCGTGAAGGACAGCCCGGAATCGAACGTCAGCCCGATCCCGCTGAACGCCGTCGCCAGCTTCACCCCGGCGGCGAACACCCGGAAGTCGCAGGCCAGTGCGAGCCCGAGCCCCGCGCCCACACACGTCCCCGCCACGGCCGCGACGACCGGTTTGGGCATGGTCAACAGCGACCGCACGATCGGCGAATAATGCTCGCGGACCGTGCTGAACGCCGCGTCGCCTCCCCCACGGAGGCCTTCGGCGTGCTCGGCCAGGTCCTGGCCGACGGAGAACGCCGGCCCCTCCGCCGCGAGCACGACGGCGCGCACCCCGCCGTCGTCGGCCACCTCGGCCAGGGCGTCCCGCAGCTCCGTCTTGAGCGCCAGCGTGAGGGCGTTGCGCCGCCCGGGCAGATTCAGGGTCACGACGGCGACGCCGCCCTGCCGCTCGACGAGCACGGATCCGGTGGTCATGAGGTCTCCTCGAGGATGGGACGGCCGAGCGAACGGCTCCGGCCACGGAACACGGCGATGACGGTCTCCCCACGGCGCACGGTGACGTCGTAGATCCCGGAGCGGCCCCGCAGGACCACTTCCCGGCCCTCGGCGCGCAGCTCGTCCCCCAGATGGGCGGATTCGAGGAAATCGATTTCGAAGCCGGATGCCACGGTGACCACGTTGTGGGTGTTGCAGGAGAACGCGAAGGTGCTGTCCGCCAGGGTCGCGATGAACCCGCCGTGGCAGATCCCGTGGCCGTTGACCATGACGTCGCGGACCGTCATGCTCAGCACGGCCCGGCCGGGCTCCACCGACTCCAGGGCCATTCCGAGGCCCTTGCTGGCCTGGTCGGTGCTCCACATGGCGTCCGCGCAGGCGCGAGCCAGCTCCCGGCTGTCCGTGACGGTCACCATGAGTAGAACCCCTTCCCGCTCTTGCGGCCCAGCTCCCCGGCCGCTACCTTGTCCCGGAGCAGCTGCGGCGGGGCGAAGCGCGGTCCGAGTTCCCGTTCCAGGTGCTCGGCGATGTTCAGCCGCACGTCCAGGCCCACGATGTCCGTAGTCTTGAGCGGCCCCACCGGATGCCGGTAGCCGAGGGTCATGGCGGTGTCGATGTCCTCGGCACTCGCGACGCCCTCCTCCAGCATGCGCATGGCCTCCAGAGCGAGGGCCACCCCGAGGCGGCTGCTCGCGAAACCGGGGGCGTCCCGGACGGTGATGGCGGTCTTCCCGAGCCCGGCCACCCAGCCTCGGGCCTCCTCCACCAGGGCGGGCGGCGTCTCCTCCCCCACCACGACCTCCACCAGTTCGCTCACCGGCACCGGGTTGAAGAAGTGCAGCCCGATCAGCCGGGACGGGTCCTCCAACGAGGACGCCAGGGCCGTGATGGACAGGGAACTGGTGTTGCTGCCGATGACCGCCCCGGGGGCCGCGCTCTCGATCCGGGCGAGCACCGCCTCCTTGAGGTCCGCCACCTCCGGCACGGCCTCCACCACCAGGCGGCAGCCGGCCAGGGCCGCGGGATCGGTCACGACCGTGACGCTCCCGGAGGCTTCCGTGCCTCGCTCCGCCGACTTCGCGAGGGACGCCGCGATCCGGTCCCGGGCGGAGGCGGCCGAGGACTCGTCGTTCTCCACCACGGTCACCGCGGCGCCTGCGAGCGCGAAGGCGTGGGCGATGCCGCCACCCATCCGTCCGCCCCCGTAAACGCCCACCGTGTCAGGCACGGTCTTGTCAGGAACGGTGTTCATTCCTTCTCCTTGCGTCGGTTCAGGAACGCGGTCATGCGGTCCTGCTTCTCCTGGGTCTCGAAGAGCACCGCCTGTGCCACATTGTCGATCAGGGGGTGGGCTTCCCGGGGCGCGTGGAAGGCCGCCTTGCTCAGCCGCACCGCCAACGGGGCCTGCGCGGCTATCCGGTCCGCCAGGCGGTGCCCGGCGGCCTCCAGGTCCTCCGGCTCGGCCAGCTCGTTGAGCAGGTGGACCGCACGAGCCTCCTCGCCGGTCAGAATGCGCCCGGTCAGGAGGACCTCCTTGGCCAGAGGCTCACCCACCAGCTCACGCAGGCGCCACGCCCCACCCGCCGCGGCCAGAATCCCCAGGCCCGGTTCGGGGTTGCCGATCTTCACGGCGGCCGTGCCGATCCGGAAGTCACAGGCGTAGGCCAGTTCGGCGCCTCCTCCGAGCGCATACCCGTCGAGCAGCGCGATGGTCGGCATCGGCAGGCGGTGGATCCGGTCGAAGATCCCGGAGTTGATCCCGGCCAGGGCATCCGTGAGACGCCGCTCCCGCAGCTGGGCGATGTCCGCGCCGGCGGCGAACGTGCCACCGGACCCGATCAGCAGCGCCACCCGGGGTTCGCGTTCCAGCAGGGCGCACGCCTCGTGCAGTGCGTCGACCATCGACTGGTCGATCGCGTTGCGGACCTCGGGCCGGTTGAGACGGATCAGGATGCGGTCCGGGCGCTCCTCGATCAGCAGCGGACCGTCCGTCCGCGGGGCGCTCATGCCCGCTCCAGCAGGAGCGCGGAACCCTGTCCGACGCCGACGCACATGGTCGCGAGGCCGCGCCGGCCGCCGTCGTGCTCCAGACGGCTGAGCAGGGTGAGGGCGATCCGCGCGCCGGAGCAGCCCAGCGGATGCCCGAGGGCGATGGCCCCGCCCCAGGCGTTGACCTTCTCCTCGTCCAGTCCCAGCTCGCGGATGCAGGCGAGGGACTGGGAGGCGAAGGCCTCGTTCAGTTCCACGGCGTCCAGTTCGTCCACGGTCCAGCCGGAGCGGTCCAGGGCCTTGCGGCTGGCGGGCACGGGGCCGATGCCCATGATGTCGGGGGCCACGCCGGCGTTGGCGCCGCCCACCACGCGGGCCCTCGGTGTCAGCCCCTGCGCGAGCGCGAACCGCTCGCTGACCAGGACCACCGCGGCCGCGCCGTCATTCAGGGAGCTCGAGTTGCCCGCCGTGATCACGCCGCCGGGGCCGTGGATGGCCCGCAGCGCCGCGAGCTTCTCCGCGGTCGTGTCGGCCCGGGGACCCTCGTCCTGCGCGAAATCCCCCACCGGCACGATCTCCCGGGCGAAGAGGCCATCCCGCTGAGCGGCGAGGGCCCGTTCGTGGGAGCGGAGGGCGAACGCGTCCAGCTCCTCCCGGTTCAGGCCCCAGCGCTCGGCCACCCGCTCGGCGGTCTGCGGCATGCTGAGGGTGGTGTCCGCGTCGAAGCGCGGGTTGGTGAAGCGCCAGCCGATCGAGGTGTCCCAGCTCTCCCCCGGCTTCGCCCACGCGCGGGACGGCTTGCCCGTCACCCACGGCGCACGGGTCATGGACTCCACCCCGCCGGCCACGACGACGTCGGCGTCCCCCGCGGCGACCATCTGCCGCGCCGTGGTGATCGCCGTCATCCCGGAGGCACACAGCCGGTTGACCGTGAAGCCGGGGACGCTGTCCGGCAGCCCGGCCAGCAGCACCGCCATCCGGGCCACGTTCCGGTTGTCCTCCCCGGCCTGGTTCGCCGCGCCGAGGATGACCTCGTCGATCGCCTCCGGGTCCACGCCGCTGCGTTCGACCGCGGTGCGCACCGTCAGCGCGGCCAGATCGTCCGGCCGCTCTCCGGCCAGGGCTCCGCCGTAACGGCCGATCGGGGTGCGGACCCCGTCGAGAAGGAAGACCTCGTTCATCGTGCTCCTGTCGTGTTCCGGATGGTTGCAGGGGGGCGGGCTCTGGGGTCGAGCGGCTCAGGCGTCGAAATCCACCATGAGTTCGTCACTCACCGGATAGCTCTGGCAGGTGAGGACGAAGCCCGCCTCGATCTCCGCGGGTTCCAGGGCGTAGTTGCGGACCATGTCCACCTCTCCCCCGCAGAGCTTGGCCCGGCACGTGCCGCAGACCCCGCCTTTGCAGGCGAAGGGCAGGTCGGTCCGGACCAGCTGGGCCGAGTCCAGCACGGACATGTCGCGCTGCATCGCCGTGGTGGTGGTGCGGCCGTCGAGGACCACGGTCACCTCGCTCGTGACACCCTCGGCCACGCGGTCGGCGTGACGGAGCTGCGGCGGGGGCTCGTCCACGTAGAAGAGTTCGAAGTGGATCCGTTCCTTCGGGACCCCCAGTTCCGCGAGCACCTGGCGGGCCTCCGTGAGCATGGCGAACGGCCCGCAGAGCCACACGTGGTCCATGTCCCGCACGGGCACCAGCTCGCCCAGGAGACGCCGGAGCCGTTCCGCGTCCAGCCGCCCGGAGAACAGTTCCACGTCGCGGGGTTCACGGGAGAGCACGTGGATGAGGTCCAGCTGCCGGTGGTACTCATCCTTGAGGTCCGAGAGCTCCTCGGCGAACATCACGGAATTGGTGGTCCGGTTGCCGTACAGCAGGGTCACTTCAGAGTCCGGGTGCGTCAGAATCGTGGCCGCGATCGAAAGCATGGGCGTGATCCCGGAGCCGGCCGCGATGCAGAGGTGCCTGCCGGACTGCTGCGGATCCGCCCGGAAGCTCCCGCTCGGGGGCTGAACCTCGACGGTGTCGCCGGGCCTGACCTGGCGCACCAGCCAGGAGGAGAACAGCCCGTCCGGGATCTCCCGCACGCCGATCCGCGGCGCCGTGCCAGCCGCAGAGCAGATCGAGTAGGTCCGGCGGTGCTCCACGCCGTCGATCATGCGGCGGAGGGTCAGCGACTGGCCGGCGTCGAAGGCGAACAGCTCGCGGAGGTCCTCCGGCACGGCGAAGGTGACGGCGGCCGAGTCATCCGTCAGGGCCTCGACCGAGGAGACCGTGAGGGTGTGGAAGGCCGTGCGGCTCCCGGTGTCCGGGTCGGCGGTGAGAGTCATGTCAGATCTCCTTCACGTGGTCGAAGGGCTCCAGGCAGGTCCGGCAGCGGTACATGGCTTTGCAGGCCGTGGAGCCGAACTCGGAGCTGAGTTCGACGTCGGCGCTCCCGCACTGCGGGCAGTGGACCGCGCGCCGGGTCGGCAGGAGGCTGATGGCCACGGGGCCACTGCGGCGGGGCGCGGCCCCCGGGGGTGAGATCCCGGCGGTGGCGAGGGCGGCGCGGCCTTCGGGCGTGATCCAGTCCGTGGTCCATGCCGGTTCCAGGGCCACCCGCACCCGGGCCTCCTGCAAGCCGGCGTCCTGGAACTCGCGCAGCAGATCGTCACGCATCGCGGCCATGGCCGGGCACCCCGAGTAGGTGGGGGTGATCGCGGCGACCACGGCGCCGTCGTCGTCCACCGCGATGTCCCGCAGGACACCCAGGTCGATCAGCGTGAGCATGGGCAGTTCGGGGTCCACCACGCGGGCGGCCGCGGCCCAGGCCCGGTCGAGCGTGTCCATGCCGGTCACCAGCGTCCCTCCGGGTGGGCGCGGGCCACCACCTGCATCTCGGCGAGCATCCTGCTCAGCGCCTCGGTGTGCACGCCGTCCCGGCCCAGGCGGCCCTGGACCCCGGCCAGGGATCCACTCGGCGGCGGGGAGACCTCGCTCGCCTCGAACACCCGCTCCAGGACGTTCAGCACCTCGTCCCGCACCTCGGCGGGATCGACGCCGGCGCCGGCCTCCGCGAGGGACCGCTCCGCGGCGTGCGCGGTGAACAGTTCGCCCGTGAAGGGCCAGAGACCGTTCAGCGCCGCGAGCAGGCGGCTCCGGGATTCGTCCGTCCCCTGCGCCAGGACCAGGAACCAACGGCCCACGTAGTCCCGGTGGTAGCTGAGTTCCTTGACGCCCTTGGCGGCCACGGCGGCGAGCACGGCGTCCCGGCTGCGGCTCAGACGCTCGAAGAGGGCCAGGCGCCAGGTGGCGAAGAGCAGCACCCGGGCGATGATCTCGGCGAAGTCCCCGGTGGGGACCTCGGCGAGCCGGACGTTGCGGAAGTGCTGATCGTCCCGGAAGTAGGCGAGCCGGTCCTCGTCGGGCACCGGGGAGCCTTCCGGCAGCACCGGCACGATCGACGGGTCCGCGGCGGCGGCGCGTGCCAGCAGCAGGCGGGCCTGGCCGAGGAGGTCCAGGGCGATGTTCGCCAGCGCGATGTCCTCCTCCAGGTCCGGGGCGTTGCTGCACCACTCGGAGAGACGCTGGGAGAAGACGAGGGCGTCGTCGCCGAGCATCAGGCAGTACGCCGCGAGCTCCGCGGGGTCCACGCCGTCCGGAACGGTGGTGTCGACGCCGGCGAGGGGGTCCTCGAAGTCGGTCCCGAAAGCCCAGTGGGCATCGTTGACCAGGAGTCCGGCGTAGGCGTTGTCATGCTCGCCTTCGGGCTGGATGTGCACTTCGCTCATGAGCTGTCCTCCTCCCCTCACATGTGAGGGACGTTGTCCGGGATCTCGTAAAAGGTCGGGTGGCGGTAGGCCTTGTCGCCGCTGGGGGCGAAGAGCGGGTCCTTCTCCTCCGGGCTGGAGGCGATGATGTCCGCGGACGGGACCACCCAGATGCTCACCCCTTCATTACGCCGGGTGTAGACGTCCCGCGCATGGCGCAGGGCCATCCGGCCGTCCGGGGCGTGCACGGAGCCGACGTGAACGTGGTTCAGGCCGCGCTTGCCGCGGATGAACACCTCGTACAGCGGCCATTCGGCGCGGATCTCCTCGTTCATCGCTGAGCCTCCTCGGCTGCCTGGGCTTCCTTGCCTGCCTGGGTCTCCTTCTCCGCGAAGGCCAGGGCGGCCTCGCGCACCCACGCGCCGTCGTCCCAGGCCCGCTTGCGGTGCGCCAGCCGCTGAGCGTTGCAGGGGCCGTCGCCCTTGACCACGGACCAGAACTCGTCCCAGTCGGGCTGGCCGAAGTCGTAGTGCCCCCGCTCCTCGTTCCAGCGCAGCTCCGGGTCCGGGAACGTCACACCCAGGGCTTCGGCCTGCGGGACGGACATGTCAACGAACTTCTGGCGGAGCTCGTCATTGGTGTGGGTCTTGATGCCCCAGGCCATGGACTGCGCCGTGTTGGGCGAAGAGTCGTCCGGCGGACCGAACATCATCAGCGCCGGCCACCAGAAGCGGTTCACGGATTCCTGCACCATGGCCCGCTGTTCCTCGGTGCCGCGCATCATGGTCATGAGGAGTTCGAAGCCCTGGCGCTGGTGGAACGACTCCTCCTTGCAGATGCGGATCATCGCGCGGCCGTACGGACCGAACGAGGTCCGGCAGAGCGGCACCTGATTGCAGATCGCCGCCCCGTCCACGAGCCAGCCGATCGTCCCCACATCGGTGTAGGAGAGGGTCGGGTAGTTGAAGATGGACGAGTACTTCTGCTTCCCGGAGATCAGGAGCTCGGTCAGCTCGTTCCGGGAGATGCCGAGGGTCTCGGCCGCGGAGTAGAGGTAGAGTCCGTGCCCGGCCTCGTCCTGGACCTTGGCCAGCAGGATCGCCTTGCGGCGCAGGGACGGCGCCCGGCCGATCCAGTTCCCCTCCGGCTGCATGCCGATGATCTCCGAATGGGCATGCTGGGCGACCTGACGGATCAGGGTCTTCCGGTAGGCCTCGGGCATCCAGTCCCGGGGTTCGATCCGGTCCTTGTGGCCCACGATGGCTTCGAATTCCGCCTCAAGCTGCGGCTCGGCGACTGCGGATGACATGGCACCTCCTGGAGGGTTCGCTCTATTTACTGACCGAACATTCTGTACTACTGTGGCACACGACACACCGCCTGCGCAATGGTCCCGGAAGGGCCGCAACAGGGCACGTCGAAAGCATCGCCGGATCACGAGAGGACCTCCCATGAGCCCATTGCTGGAGAGCTACGCCGCCGGACACTGGTTCCGGGCCGAAGACGCCGGGAAACCCCTGCTGGACGCGGTCACCGGCCAGGAAGTGGCCCGGGTGTCCACCACGGGACTCGACTACGCCGCCATGGTGCGCCACGCCCGCGACGTCGGAGGACCGGCCGTGCGGAGGCTCACCTTCCACGAACGGGCTCTGCTGCTCAAGGAACTGGCTCTGCACCTCGGCGGGCTCAAGGACGAGTTCTACGCCCTTTCCTTCCGCACCGGCGCCACCAAGCGCGACTCCTACGTGGACATCGACGGCGGGATCGGCACCCTCTTCTCCTACGCGAGCAAGGGCCGCCGCGAACTGCCCAATGACACCGTGATGCTCGACGGCGGCCTGGAACCGCTCAGCCGCAACGGCACCTTCGTGGGCCAGCACCTCTACACCTCCCGCACCGGCGTCGCCGTGCAGATCAACGCCTTCAACTTCCCCGTCTGGGGCATGCTCGAAAAGCTCGCCCCGGCGTTCCTGGCCGGCCTGCCGAGCATCGTGAAGCCCGCCAGCCAGACCGCCTACCTCACCGAGGCCGTGGTCCGCCGCATCATCGAGTCCGGCATCCTGCCGGAAGGGTCGCTGCAATTGGTCAGCGGCTCCGCGGGTGATCTGCTGGATCAGCTCGGCGAACAGGACTCGATTGATTTCACGGGCTCCGCGTCCACCGCCGACCTCCTGCGCCGCCACCCCGCCGTGCTGGAACGCGGCGTGCGGCTCGGCGTGGAGGCCGACTCGCTGAACTGCTCCATCCTGGGCCTGGACGTCACACCCGAGGACCCGGAGTTCGACCTCTTCGTCAAGGGCGTCGTGGCCGAGATGACCGTCAAGGCAGGCCAGAAGTGCACGGCGATCCGCCGGGCGATCGTGCCCGAATCCCAGGCGGACGCGGTGATCCGGGCGATCAGTGACCGGCTGGCGAAGACCGTGGTCGGCGATCCGGCTGACGAGTCGGTGCGCATGGGCGCCCTGGCCAGCCTGGAGCAGCGCGACGAGGTCCGGAAGGCGATCAACGAGCTGCGCCGCGGGGCCGACGTCGTCTTCGGCGATCCGGACCGGGTGGAGACCGTCGGCGCCGACGCCGAAGCCGGCGCGTTCCTCTCCCCCGTGCTCCTGAAGGCGCACGACGGCGCGAGCGAACCCCACGAGGTCGAGCCCTTCGGTCCCGTGAGCACGGTGCTCACGTACCGGACCACGGAGGAGGCGATCGCCCTGGCGGCGCGCGGCAAGGGCAGCCTGGCGGCGTCGCTCGTGACGCACGACCCGGCGATCGCCCGCGAGGTCACGCTGGGCCTCGCGCCCTGGCACGGCCGCGTGCTGGTGCTCGACCGCGACGACGCCGGCGAGTCCACCGGGCACGGCAGCCCCCTGCCGGTGCTGGTCCACGGCGGTCCGGGGCGCGCGGGCGGCGGCGAGGAGCTCGGCGGCATCCGCGGCGTCCTGCACCACATGCAGCGCACCGCCATCCAGGGTTCACCGGACATGATCACGGCCATCACCGGACGATGGACCACCGGTTCCCGGCGTGAGGTGGGCGAGGTGCACCCGTTCCGGAAGAGCCTGGCGGAACTGAAGATCGGGGACGGCATCAGCTCCGCCTCCCGCACGGTGACGCTGGAGGACATCGACCACTTCGCGGAGTTCACGGGCGACAGGTTCTACGCCCACACGGATCCGGACGCCGCGGCGGCCAACCCGCTGTTCGGCGGGATCGTGGCGCATGGCTATCTGGTGGTTTCGCTGGCGGCCGGCCTGTTCGTGGAGCCGAACCCGGGGCCGGTGCTGGCCAACTTCGGCGTGGACCACCTGCGGTTCCTGACCCCGGTGAAGGCCGGGGACTCGATCGCTGTGGACCTCACGGTCAAGCAGATCACGCCACGGAACTCCGCCGACTACGGGGAGGTCCGCTGGGATGCCGTGGTGCGGAATCAGGACGGCGAGGTCGTGGCGACATACGACGTCCTGACCCTCGTGGCGAAGGAACTCACCCCCGCCGGACGCTGAGGCGGGGCCGTGGGAAGATGATCCGATGCACGCTCAGGAGACACTGGAGGTCCGGAAACCAGACCGGAAACCGACCGCTCGCGAGCCCTACACCCTGGACCGGCTGCTCGACGTGGCGGTGCAGGTCTTCACCGAGCGCGGCTACGACGGCACCAGCTTCCAGCACCTCTCCCAGGCGTCCGGGCTCTCCAAATCCTCGATCTACCATCACATCGAGAGCAAGGAACAGCTCCTCCGGCTCGGCTTGGAAAGGGCGCTCGAACCGCTCATGGCCACGATCGGCGAGGCGGAAGCCCGCGGTGGTCCGGCGATCGACCGCCTGCGTTTCCTGATCCAGCGCAACATCGAGATCCTGACGGACCGGCTCCCCTATGTGACCCTGCTGCTGAACGTGCACGGCAACACCGCCACGGAACGCTGGGCCCTGGAGCAGCGACGGGCTTACAACCGGGCCGTGGCCGAGGTGGTCCAGGAAGCCGTGGACGAGGGCAGCCTGCGGGCCGATGTGGACGCGAAGACCACAGCCCGCCTGGTGTTCGGCATGATCAACTCGGTGCGCGAGTGGTACCGCCCCGAGCGCGACGGCAGTGGAGCAGTGGACGACGGCGCGGGGCAGAACGACGACGCAGCACTGAGCGACGGCGCGGGGCAGAACGACGGCGCCGCCCTGAGCGACGGCGCAGGCCGGCTGGCGGACCAGGTGCTGTCGCTGCTCCTGGACGGGATCCGGGCGCGGTAGGCACCTGCCGACCGGCCGGATGGCGGCCGGCGGCGGTGGCTCTGGCTACGCGTCGCCGTCGACCTTGCACTTTCTCGGGTTTCCGGGCGTTCAACCCCGAGAAAGTGCCATCTCAACCCGGGATTCCTGTTCCGCAAGGGGTGCCGCGATCAGCGACTCGGTCGTAGCATGACGAGTATGACCGCATCGCGGAAGTTCAATTGGCTCGCCTACGTCGTGAGCATGGGGCTGTTCGCCGTGTCCTGGGGGCCACTCGGTTTCGTCAGCGGCTTCCTGCTCGCCTGCGTGGGATTCGCCGTCGTCGTGCTGTGGAGGAGGACCTCCCGCCGCCGGAGCGCGGCCGGACATCACACCCCCTAGCGCTCCCGGGACGCCGGCTGGCGTTGACCTTGCACTTTCTCGGCCTTCCCGGCTTCCAGGCCCGAGAAACTGCGATCTCAACCGCGGTGTGCCGGCTCCACGAGCCCCCGGACCAGGAGCACTTCGCTCCCCGAGGCCAGCAGGGCGACGGCACCCCGCAGGTCCACCAACGCGAACCCCGCCGCACCGCGGACCGCAGGAACCACTGCCGATGATCCGTCGCGGAGGTCCACGAGCCGCTGCCGCCCTTTCCAGTCGCCGGTGCGGAAGACGGGCGTGAGGATGGCGGCCGTGCCGTCCGAAGTGAAGCGGGCGCGGATGCCGTGTTTGCCCGGCATCTTCTTCCACCCGCTCTCCTCGTACAGCCGCCGCACGACGTGGCCATCACCGTCGAGCTCGGCCAGCGTGAAGAAGTCGGAGCCGTACTTGAGCAGGCTCATGGTGTCGCTCCCCTGGGCCGCGGCGTAGCGGGTTCCGGCGACCTCGATCACGTCACCGACGATCGGCGCCTTCGCCCCTCCCAGCGCGGTCGAAGTCCGTCCGCCCGCCATCGGGAACTCCTTGCCGTGCAGCATCACCGCCTCATCCCACGCCGGAACGCCGTCCACGATGCGGAGCGTGGCGATGGTCCGGGCATTCTGGAACGCCACAGGATCGGCCAGGATCACGTTCCAGGAGCCGTCCGCCGCCGGGCGCGCAATGCCTCCCACAGTGAACTGACGGCCATGCTCGGCCTCAGCGTGTCCTCCCGGCCCGCGATCCCCACCGTCTCAGCCGAATTGAGACCGCCGCCGGTCAGCACCGCCGTCACGTCATCCACGAGCACGACGACGCCGTCCGCACCGCGGTCGACGATCACCGGCTGGGCGCCGAAAGCGCCCTCCGGAAACGGAATGCTTGTCACCTCACCGGCCGTCGTCACCTGGACGAGCGCCATCCCGAAGACACCATCGTTCTGCATGGTGACGATCCCCAGCGCGGACCCGTCCGCGCGAAGGCAGACCGTCGGCGGATGAGGAAAAGCAAGCGACCCGTCCCCCAGGCCGACACGAGTGATGATCTCCATGCCCTGAAACTACCAGCCGCGCACGCTACCTCTTCGGGCGGCTGTCCACGATCCGGCGCATCTTGCCGTTGGAACGCTCCATGCTCCCCGGAATCACGACATCCACGGCCACCGTGACGCCGATCTTGCTCTTGACCAGCCGCTTCAATGTCATCGCCGCAGCGTGCGCGGCCGCGGGGGTGACGCCGTCGCGCTGTTCGACCCGGACCGTCAGCTCGTCCAGCATGCCCTGCCGCGAGAGGTGGCACTGGAAGTGCGGCGAGAGCTCCGGAGTATGGAGGATCAGCTCCTCGATCTGCGTGGGGAAGAGGTTCACGCCGCGCAGGATGATCATGTCGTCCGTGCGGCCGGTGATCTTCTCGATGCGGCGCATGGTCCGCGCGGTCCCCGGCAGGAGACGGGTCAGGTCGCGGGTGCGGTACCTGATGATCGGCATGGCCTGCTTGGTCAGGGACGTGAACACGAGCTCGCCCTCCTGGCCTTCCGGCACCGGCTCCAGGGTGATCGGGTCCACGATCTCGGGATAGAAGTGGTCCTCCCAGACGGTCAGCCCGTCCTTGGTCTCGACGCACTCACTCGCCACGCCCGGACCGATCACCTCGGACAGGCCGTAGATGTCCACGGCGTGCATGTCCAGGCGTTGCTCCATCTCGTGGCGCATGTCATTGGTCCACGGCTCCGCCCCGAAGATGCCCACCTTGAGGGACGTGGAGCGTGGGTCGATGCCCTGACGCTCCATCTCCTCGATGATCGCGAGCATGTAGGACGGTGTGACCATGATGATGTCCGGCTGGAAATCCTGGATGAGCTGCACCTGGCGCTCGGTCATCCCGCCCGAGACGGGCACGACGGTGCAGCCCAGGTGCTCGGCGCCCGCGTGTGCGCCCAATCCGCCGGTGAACAGGC
This sequence comes from Arthrobacter sp. RAF14, assembly GCF_052114185.1. Taxonomy (NCBI): domain Bacteria; kingdom Bacillati; phylum Actinomycetota; class Actinomycetes; order Micrococcales; family Micrococcaceae; genus Arthrobacter; species Arthrobacter sp. RAF14. Next base: position 335,389 of record NZ_JBFREG010000002.1, read on the forward strand.
CGTAGCCGTAGGCGTTGTGCAGCATGTCCCCGGGGCGGCCGCCCGCCGCCCGGATGCTGCGCGCCATGACGGTGGCCCACATGGCCAGATCGTCCTTCGTGTAGCCCACCACGGTGGGACGTCCGGTGGTCCCCGAAGAGGCGTGCACACGGGCCACCTGCTCGCGGGGCACGGCCAGCATCCCGAACGGGTAGTTCTCCCGGAGATCGGCTTTGGCGGTGAACGGGAAGCGGGACAGGTCTTCCAGGGAAGTCAGGTCCTCCGGGTGGACCCCGGCTTCGTCGAACGCCTTCCGGTAGTGCGGCACGTTCTCGTAGGCGTGCCGGAGTGTCCATTTCAGACGGTCCAGCTGCAGCACCCGCAGCTCGTCGACGGAGGCGGTCTCGATGGGGTCCAGTTCCTCGGGACGCGGAGTCAGGTCCTGCATGCTTCACTCCTTCAGCTCAGGGGCGCGCAGTATTACTTACCGAACATTCGGTACTATAGCGTGTTCCATGTCACACCGATAGGGCCGGCCGTTCCCCCGGAACGACGGAAGACCCGCCCGGACACCGGACGGGTCTTCCACGGCACAGGTCGTTCGTGCCACAGCGCTCAGGCTCAGGCCACGGAGCCCCGGAACCGCCGCAGGCGCAGGCTGTTCCCCACCACGAAGACACTGGAGAAGGCCATGGCCGCCCCCGCGATCATCGGATTCAACAGGCCGAGCGCCGCCAGCGGGATCGCCGCCACGTTGTAGGCGAAGGCCCAGAACAGATTGGCCTTGATGGTCCGCAGGGTCGCCCGGGAGAGCCGGATCGCGTCGACCGCTCCGAGCAGGTCGCCGCGCACCAGGGTGAGGTCGGACGCCTCGATGGCCGCATCCGCCCCCGTGCCCATGGCCAGGCCCAGATCGGCGGCCGCGAGCGCCGCGGCGTCGTTCACCCCGTCGCCGACCATCGCGACCACGCGCCCTTCGGCCTGCAATCCGCGGACCACATCCACCTTGTCCTGCGGGAGCACCTCGGCGACCACGCGCTCGATCCTCACCTCGGCGGCGATCCGGCGCGCCACCGCATCGTTGTCACCGGTCAGCAGGACGGGTTCCAGACCCAGCTCCTTGAGTCGATGGATGGCCTCGGCGCTGCTCGGCTTGAGCCGGTCGGCGACGGTCAGGACCGCACGCACCGCGCCGTCCCAGCCGACGACGACGGCGGTCCGCCCCTGCGCCTCCGCCTCGGCCTTGGCGCGGCGGAGGTCCTCCGGCAGAGTCAGGCCCTCGGCGGTCAGGAACGCTTCGCGGCCCACCAGGACGTCCACGCCCTCGACCGTCCCGCGGACGCCGAGTCCTTGCTCATTGCGGAATCCCGTCACGGGGGGCAGCGCACCCTCGGCCTCGGCTCCGCGGGCGATCGCCCGGGCGATGGGGTGTTCGCTCGCGTGCTCCAGAGCTCCGGCCAGACGCAGCGCCTCCGCGGGCCCGGCCGAGCCGCCCCCGGCGGTCAGCACCTGGTCCAGCTCCATCTTCCCGCTCGTGACGGTGCCGGTCTTGTCCAGCACCACGGTGTCGACGCGGCGCGTGCTCTCGAGGACCTCCGGGCCCTTGATGAGGATGCCGAGCTGCGCGCCGCGCCCGGTGCCGACCAGGAGTGCCGTCGGGGTCGCCAGACCGAGGGCACAGGGGCAGGCGATGATGAGCACGGCCACGGTGGCGGTGAATGCTGCGGCGGCGGGCTGTCCCAGCAGGAGCCAGGCGGCCAGGGTGAGCAGGGCGATGCCGATGACGATCGGGACGAAGACGCCGGAGATCCGGTCCGCCAGGCGCTGGACCTCGGCCTTCCCCGACTGGGCGTCCTCCACGAGCCGGGCCATCTGCGCGAGCTGGGTGTCGCCGCCGACCCGGGAGGCACGGACCACCAGACGTCCGGAGGTGTTCACGGTAGCACCCACGACGGCGTCGCCCGGCCCGACGTCCACCGGGACGGATTCACCGGTGATCATCGAGGCGTCCACGGCGGAGAGCCCGTCCACCACGGCGCCGTCCGTGGCGATCTTCTCGCCCGGCCGCACGACGAACTCATCCCCCACCCGGAGGTCCGCCACGGGGATGCGGTGCTCGCCGCCGTCGCGCAGGACGGTCACCTCCTTGGCCCCGAGCTCCAGCAGGGCCCGCAGAGCGGCGCCGGCCTGGCGCTTGGAGCGCTTCTCGAAGTAGCGCCCGGCCAGGATGAACAGGGTGACCCCTGCGGCGACTTCGAGGTAGATGTTGCCGGCCCCGTCGCTGCGCTGGATGGCGAACGAGAACTCGTGCCGCATGCCGAGCATGCCGGCGTGGCCGAAGAAGAGGGCGTAGAGGGACCAGAGGTAGGCCGCCAGCGTGCCGACTGAAACCAGGGTGTCCATGGTGGCGGCGCCGTGCCGGAGATTGGTCCAGGCAGCCCGGTGGAACGACCAGGCGCCCCAGAGGATCACCGGGGTGGCCAGCACCAGCGAGACCCACTGCCAGCCGGTGAACTGGAACGCCGGGACCATGGAGAGCACGATCACCGGAACGGCGAGGGCCATGGACACCCACAGGCGGCGGCGCAGGGAGTTCAGCTCGGCGTCGTCCCGGGGCGCTTCCTCCTCGTGGACGGTGGCGCCGTAACCGGCTTGTTCCACGGTGCCGATGAGCAGCGCGACGTCGAAGCCCCCGGGCGCGGTGACGCGCGCCTTCTCCGTGGCGTAGTTGACCGTGGCCTGGACGCCGTCCACCTTGTTGAGCTTGCGCTCGATCCGGTTGGCGCAGGAGGCGCAGGTCATGCCGGTGATGTCGAGTTCGACCTCGGTGGCGGTGCTGCTCATGTGGTTCCCCTTTCACAGTGATCATACCCCCTGGGGGTATCTCCTGTTCAACATACCCCTAGGGGGTATGCGAAAACAAGGGCGTCTTCCATAGTGCACGTTTGGTGCACTATGCTGCACTCATGGATGAAGCGGCGGAATCACTGGCCCAGGCGATCGGCGCCCGGGTGCGACAGGAACGCAAAGCACTCTCCTGGACGCTCGACCAGCTCGCCGACGCCGCGGGGGTGAGCCGGCGGATGGTGGTCAACGTCGAGCACGGCTCCGTGAACCCCAGCGTCGGCACCCTGCTGCGGCTCAGTGACGCGCTCGGCGTCGGGCTCCCCGCACTCGTGGAACCACCCGCGACCCGCGCGGCGAAGGTGACCCGGCACGGCGACGGCGCGGTGCTCTGGACCGGTGAGGCCGGAGGCCGGGGTGTCCTGGTCGCCGGGACGCAGCCTCCTGACGTGGTGGAGCTCTGGGACTGGACCCTCGCGCCGGGCGAGCATCACGTGAGCGAAGCCCATACGGAAGGCACCCGTGAGCTCCTGCAGGTGCAGGAAGGCGGGATCACCGTGGCCGTGGACGGACAGACTTACGACCTCGGCCCGGGTGACGCCCTGACCTTCTTCGGGGATTCGGACCACTCCTACCGGAACTCCCACCCGGTCCCGGCCCGGTTCCTCCTCACGGTCCACGAACCCGGAGTCGGCACCGCCCGGATCAGGGAAGCGGAGGAGGGCTGAATGACCGCCCGCCCTTCCCTGTCGACCGCACTCCACCATTCCCCCGGCACCACCACGAACATCTCCCCTGCGAACACCACCCCCACGAACGGAGCATCATGACCACCCGGAACGGCACCGTGCGGATCCCCGCCTGGTCCATGGCGATCGCCGCCATGCTCATGATCCAGGTCTCGAACGCGCTGTCGGTCGGGGTCATCGAGCACATCGGACCGGGCGGCACCGCCTGGCTGCGCATGTGTTTCGGGGCCGTCTTCCTGCTGCTCATCGCGCGCCCCTCCTTCCGCTCGATCACCCGGCAGGATGTCCCGAAACTCGTGGCACTGGGCGTCGTCACCGGCTTCATGACGACGTTCTTCCTCGCGGCCGTGGAACGGATCCCCCTGGGAACCGCGGTGGCGATCGAGTTCCTCGGCCCGCTCACGGTTGCCGGGCTGGCCGGCAAACAGCGCAAGGCGCTCATCTGGCCCGTGATCGCGCTGCTCGGCGTCGTCCTGCTCACCGAGCCCTGGCACGGGGGCGTGGACCTGCTGGGCGTCGGGTTCGCCCTGCTGGCGGGGGCCTGCTGGGGACTGTACAACGTGCTCACTCAGCTGGTCGGCGACCGGTTCTCCGGCATCAGCGGCCTGGCGCTCACCATCCCGGTCGCCGCCGTCGCGACCACCGCCGTCGGGCTGCCGCAGGTGCTCTCCGGCGACATCGACTGGGTGCTGCTCCTGGTCATCGCGGGGATCGCGCTCATCACGCCGGTCATCTCGTTCGGCCTGGAGATGCTCGCCCTGCGCCGCATGAACCACACGGCGTTCGGCACGCTCCTCGCGATCGAGCCGGCGTTCGGCATCCTGATCGGTCTGCTCATCCTCAGCCAGATGCCCACGGTGATGCAGATGCTCGGGATCGCACTCGTGGTGTTCGCCGGTGCGGCGGCTCAGCGCGGTGGCGGTCGGACGCTGGAGGACCCGGTGTCCGGGACGCCCGATCTGGCGGAGCAGGAACGCTGAGGCTGAGCCGCCCGGCTCAGCCGAGGACCGCGGCGGACATGAGGGCCGTGGCGCCGCCCATGAGGAAATACTGACCGCGCACCGCGGGCTCGGCGTTCCGCGCGACACCCCACACGGAACCCGCGACATGGCACAGCACCAGCACTCCGGTCAGGACGCCCAGCAGCCCTCCCGAGGACGCGTGGCCCGTGTGCGCCGTCGTGGCGGGAATGCCGTGCCCCGTCGCCGGATGCATGAAAGGAAGCAGCACGGCCATGACGATGAGCCCGAGGCTGTCGTGCAGGCGTGCGACGCAGCTTGACGGCTCCCGCCGGCTCTGCGCCGACAGCGCGATGGCCGACAGCACGAGCACCGGCACCCAGACCACGACGCTCAACAGCCCCAGATAGGCCACGTCCACCATTGCGACGAGCATGAGGACACAGCCGGTCAGTCGGGGAAGCCGCGGCCGGTCACGCCAGCCCGAATGCACCCCGACCGCGACGGCGGTGAGCACCACCGCGGCCATGTGCAGCAGATCATGGAACGGCACGGCCCTCCCCGGAACTCGGATCCGGCCCGCTTCCGGCCGGACGTGTCCCTCAGCCTAGGCAGCGTCCCGGGTCTTCACCGCCGCTCCCCGGGACCTCTCTCGCGCCCGGTCAACCCCGGCCCCGATCCGTTCCCTCAGGTCCAACCCCGGCCCACCCCTTGACCATCGATTGCTCCGTAGGTGTCGTTTTGGAGCTCCAAAACGACACCTACGGAGCAATCGATCGTGGATGGGATGAAAGAGCGTTACTCCCCCAGCACCTCGGCGGCTTCGAGCCACTCCATCTCCAGGGTCTCCTTCTCCTCCAGCACCTCGTTGAGCTGAGAGTTCAACCCGCCGAGGGCGTCGAAGTCGCCCTTCTCGGAAGCCGTGGCCATCTGGGCGTGCAGCTTCTCCTCCTGCTGCGCCAGCTTGCCGAGCTGACGCTCGATCCGGTTGATGTTCTTGCGGGCCTCGCGCTTCTCCGCCTCGCTGGCTCCCGACGACGGCGCGCCGCCGCCCTGGGCGCCACCCGCGCCGGAGCCGCCGGCCGCCGTCGGGCCGCTCCCCTTGGAGGACGAACCGGCCAGTGCCGCCTCGCGCAGCTCCAGATACTGATCCACGCCGCGCGGGAGTCCGCGGACCTTGCCGTCGCCCAGCAGAGCGATCTGGTGATCGGTCACGCGCTCGAGCAGATACCGGTCGTGGCTCACGACCACGAGCGTCCCGGGCCAGCCGTCCAGGACGTCCTCCACCGCGGCGAGGGTGTCCGTGTCCAGGTCGTTGGTGGGCTCATCGAGCATGAGCACATTGGGCTCCCCCACCAGGAGGCGCAGGAGCTGGAGCCGGCGCCGCTCGCCGCCGGAGAGGTCGCGGATGGGAGTCCATTGCCGGGCGTTGGTGAAGCCGAGCTGCTCGACCAGTTGCCCGGCGGTCAGGTCCTTGCCGCCGACGCTGAAGGATCGCTTCTCGCGTTCGATCAGCTCGACCACGCGCAGGTCGTCCACCTCGCGCAGTTCGTGGACCTCCTGGCTGAGCACGGCCGGGACCACGGTCTTGCCGCGCTTGACCTTGCCGCTGGTGGGTGCGATCTCTCCGGAGAGCAGCCGCAGGAGCGTGGACTTCCCGGCGCCGTTCACGCCGACCAGGCCCACGCGCTCCCCGGGGGCCAGGCGCAGGGTGATGTTGTCGAACAGCGGGGCGCCGTTCGGGTCCGCGGCCTCGCCCGGGGCCGGACGGCGGTCCAGGGTGACGTTCTCCAGGTCGATGACGTCCTTGCCCAGGCGGGCCGTGGCCATCTTGTTCAGGGCCAGGGTGTCGCGCGGCGCGGGAACGTCCTCGATCAGCGCGTTCGCCGCCTCGATCCGGAACTTCGGCTTGGACGTGCGCGCCGGTGCGCCGCGGCGCAGCCACGCGAGTTCCTTCTTCACGAGCTGCTGGCGCTTGGCCTCCACGACGGACGCCATCCGGTCGCGCTCGGCGCGCGCCAGGACGTAGGCCGCGTAGCCGCCCTCGAACGGATCCACCACCCCGTCGTGGACCTCCCAGGTCTTGGTGCAGATCTCGTCCAGGAACCAGCGGTCGTGGGTGACCACCAGGAACGCGCCCTCGTTGGCGCGCCAGCGGTTCTTGAGGTGACGGGCCAGCCAGGCCACGCCCTCGACGTCGAGGTGGTTGGTGGGCTCGTCCAGCATGATGACGTCGTGGTCGCCGATCAGGAGCTTCGCCAGCGCCACGCGGCGCTTCTGGCCGCCCGACAGGCTGTGGACGTTCGAATCCCAGTCCACGTCCCCCACCAGGCCGCCCATGATCTCGCGGATCTTCGGATCGGCGGCCCACTCGTGGTCCGCCATGTCGCCCACGATCGCCTGGCCCACGGTGTGGTCCCCGTCCAGGACGTCCTGCTGGTCCAGGTAGCCGACCGTGAGATCGCGGCGCTGGGTGACGCGGCCGTCGTCGGGCTGGGCACGCTGCGCCAGGAACCGCATGAGCGTGGACTTGCCGTCGCCGTTGCGGCCCACGATCCCGATCCGGTCGCCGTCCTCGAGTCCCACCGTGACGCCGTCCAGAACGGTGCGGGTGCCGAAGGACACGGCGAGGTTCTCGCCGCCCAGAAGATGTGCCATGTGCTGCTTTCGTCGGTTTGCCGGGTTCAGGAGGTCGTGCCGTGGGGATCCGCAGGACCCGCCGTCACGGCGCGCTGAACCTTACTATCGTAGGCAGAGCGGCGGCCTGCCGGGTTCATCGGGCCACGCTCGGGTGGCCATGGGTGGTCAATGGTGCACGTAAGCGCCCGGCGACGGCGCGGTGAGCACGAACGAGTCCAGGCCCCGATGACCGAAGCCGACCGCCAGTGCCCGTGCCGCCGTCGTGTCCTCGCAGAGGAACGCGACCGTGGGGCCGGAGCCGGACACGATCCCCGCCAGGGCCCCCAGGGACTCCCCCATGCCGAGGACGTCCCGCAGCTCCGGCGCCAGGTCCAGGGCGGCCCGCTGGAGGTCGTTGACCATGAGCGTGGAGAGCGTGTGGCTGTCCGGGACGCGCAGCGCGGCCAGGATGGCGGCATCCACGGAATCCGGCTCCGGCGCGGCGAAGCCCTCGGCTTCGCGGAGAGCGTCCAGGCGGCGGAACACTTCGGGGGTGGAGAGGCCGAAGGAAGCCGGAACCACCACCCAGTGGAGTTCGCCATGGACCAGTGCCGTGGTGAGTTCGTCCCCGATGCCGAGCCCGACGGCGGCCCCGCCGAGCAGGCAGAACGGCACATCCGCCCCGAGCCGGCTGCCCAGCGCGGCCAGCTCCTCCCGGCTCAGGCCGCACTCCCACAGGGCGTTGCAGGCCACGAGAGCGGCTGCCGCGTCGGCGGAACCGCCGGCCATGCCACCGGCCACGGGCACACGCTTCACGATCTCCAGCCGGACCGCAGGTTCCAGCCCGCAATGGGACGCCAGGAGCGCGGCCGCACGGTGGACCAGGTTCCGGCCGTCCAGGGGGATGGTCTCCGGGTCCACGTCCAGGGTGCTCTCCGGCGAGAGGACCACCTGAATGCCGGGCTCGTCCAGAAGCGAGGCGCGGACCTCCTCCCGCAGGGACACCGCGAGGAAGACGCTCGCCAGCGAATGGTAGCCGTCCTCCCGGAGCGGGCCGACGTGGAGCGAGACGTTGATCTTCCCCGGCGCGGACGCCGTCACGGAGCTGCCGCGGACCATCCTCAGGCCTCCAGAGGGATCCGGGCCTCGGCGATGCGCGTGAACGCGCCGATGTCCAGGACCTCGCCGCGTGCGCTCGGATCCACCCCGGCCAGGCGGAGATAGCGCTCGGCCTCGGCGCCACTCCCGGCCCAGCCGGACAGGGCCGCACGGAGGGTCTTCCGGCGCTGGGCGAACGCCGCGTCGATCACGGCGAACACCTCTTCGCGGCTGGCGCGGGAGGCAAGCGCCTGCTCGTGGCGTTCGAAGGCGACCAGCCCCGAATGGATTTTGGGCGCGGGCCAGAAGACGTTCATGCCGATCACCCCGGCCTTGCGCATGGTGCCGTACCAGGCGCCCTTCACCGACGGCACGCCGTAGATCTTGGAGCCGGGTCCGGCGGCCAGACGGTCCGCCACCTCGTCCTGGACCATGACCAGGCCGTGCCGGAGCGTCGGGAAGTGCTCCAGAAGATGCAGGACCACCGGCACCGCCACGTTGTAGGGCAGATTGGCGACCACCGCGGTGGGCTGATGCGGCAGCTCGGTGACCTTGAGGGCGTCCTGGTTGATCAGGGTGAACCGCTCCCCTGAACCCGGGCGGAACTCCTCCACGGTGGTGGGCAGGCGGCTTGCCAGAACCGGGTCGATCTCCACGGCCACGACGCGCTCGGCGGCGTCCAGGAGGCCCAGGGTGAGGCTGCCGAGTCCCGGGCCGACCTCCAGGACGGTCTCGGAGGGATCGAGTTCGGCGGCGGCCACGATCCGGCGGATGGTGTTGCCGTCGATCACGAAGTTCTGCCCCAGGGTCTTGGTGGGCCGGACGCCGAGCTCCTCGGCCAGACGGCGGATGTCCGCGGCGCCCAGCAACGGGGTGGGGTTCGTCACGGCGTCGGGGTTCTGGGGTGCATCACTCACCCGACAATCCTACCGACCCGGCGGTCACAGCCCACCGCAGGCGGGCCGTCGCGGACCGGCCGGGTCCACGGACCGGGGTCCCACCGAGCTGAGTCCGCTATCGGCGGTGTGAATCCGCTATCAGATGTAGCGGATTCACACCGGACACGACGACGGCGGCCGGCGACCTCCGCAGGGAGGTCACCGGCCGCCGTCGTTCAGCTGGTGAAAGGAGCGCCGCTTATCCGGCAGCCCAGCCGCAGCCCCACGGGGACAGCCCGCGCTCGGCGTAGACCCGGTTGGCGATGTCGATCTGCTGCTCACGAGTGGCCAGGCTGGCGTTCGGGGCATAGGCGCCGCCACCGGCTCCGAGCCAGGTCTGGATGTCGAACTGCAGGCCGCCGTAGTAGCCGTTGCCGGTGTTGATGGACCAGTTGCCGGTCGATTCACACTGGGCGATGCGGTCCCACATGCCGGAGTTCACGGCAGCCGGGGCGGCCGCGCCGGTGTTGGCGCCGGCCGGGGCGGCGGGAGCGGCGGGAGCCGCGGGGGCTTCCTTGGTGCCGACCTGGACCCGCTTGGTCACGGGCTCTGCCACGACCTTGCTGGTGACCAGGGTGCGCGTGGCTTCCTTGCCGTCGACGATCACGAGGCGGAAGGTCTTCTCGACCGAACCGGCGACGCCTTCGGTGGTGACCTTCTCCACGCCCTTGTCGAGCTGGGCGGAATCGGTCTTCACGACGTCGAAGGGGATCTCTTCCTTCACCGTGGCCGTGCGGCTCTTGTCGATGTTGCTGACCTTGACGGTCATGTTCGCGGTCACCGGGGTGGTGGCCGGCAGGGCCGAGACGTCGTTCTTGCCGAGGACGACCTTGGCTTCCTTGAGAACGTCGGCGACCGTGGCCGCGGTGGTGGTCAGCTTGCTGCCCTTGCCGCGGACGATCAGGTTGACCTTCTTGGGGGTGGAGATGGTGAGGCTGGTGCCCTTGACCTCCAGGGTCGCATCCGCGGGGAGCGACACGCGGGAGGTGTCCTTCACGCCGAGTTCCTTCACCAGGCCGGCGACCGTGCTCTCGTGAGTGTCGATCTCACGGGCGGCCCCGTTCAGGACCACGGACACCGACTTGGAGCGGTTGATCCGGACCTCGGTGCCGTCCTGCACACCGCTGTTCAGCGCGGGGCTGACCTTGTCCTTGTCGGCGATGTCGATGTTGGCGCTCTTCACGACCTGCTCGACGTTGCCGCCGAAGGTCTGGACGGAGCTGACACGGCCGTCGAGGTTGATTTTCACGGTTTTGTTGTTGACCACGAAGGCGAGGAGCCCGCCGACGAGGGCCAGGACCACCGCGAGCTGAATGCCCACCTTGACGGGACTGATCTTTCCGTCGGTTGCGAAGATTTTGTTCACTACTACCCAAACTACTGGTGCGTCCGGGCACGGGGAACGGGCGCCTCGCAAGGCAAGGCCTGATGGACGCCCAGGGCCTTCCGGCACACGGGTGTCCATGGTTCACAACGAAGTGTTTTCGTCCGCAGGCCTTCCCCGACCCCGGCTATCTGACATCCACTGTAACCGAAGCGTTATAAAACAGCCAAGCCCGGAATGCCGTGCGCGACACGCGAAGTCGCGCAGAAACCGGTGATCCGGTACGGTGCGTCCTCGGCCCTCGCGCCCGGGCCGGGCGTATCCGCCCAGCTCAGCGGACGGTTAGCGGCTCAGTCCCAGCTGCCGTACGCGGCCTCGGTGTTGCGCGCGACGTCGGCGCACAATTCCTCGAGATCCGCGTCCAAAGTCTCGGCCATGGACCGCATCGTGTAGGGGATCATGTAACTCGCGTTGGGCCGTCCGCGGTACGGGTGAGGGGTCAGGAAGGGCGAGTCGGTCTCCACCATGATGAGGTCCCGGCGGGCCGTCCTCAGAGCCCCGCGCAGATGCTCGTTCGCCTTGAAACCCACCGGCCCGGCGAACGACATGTACCAGCCGTGCTCGTTGCAGATGGCCGCGAGCGCCTCATCGCCGGAGAAGCAGTGGAAGACCACCCGCGGCGGCTGCTCCTCCTCGAGCAGGATGCGGACCACGTCGTCATGGGCGTCCCGGTCGTGGATCTGCAGGGTGAGCCCGAGCCTGCGGGCGATGTCGATGTGGCGGCGGAACGAGTAGTGCTGAATGGCCTGCTCCTCCTCGCCCTGGGTGCGGAAGTAATCCAGGCCCGTCTCGCCGATGCCCCGCACGCGGGGGTGGGCCGCGAGGTCCTCGATCTCCCGCAGGGCGTCTTCCAGCTCCCCGCGGGCCGCGTAGAGCGGCGCGTCGTTCGGATGGATCGCCAGCGCCCCCAGCAGACGCCGGTCCTCGTCCAGGGCGCGGACCGTGAAGCGGGCCGATTCCAGATCGCAGGCCACCTGCACGGCGGCTTTGACGCCCACGGCTTCGGCCGCGTCGAGGGCGTCCTTGACCGAGACCTCCACCAGGCCGTCCCGGAAATTCAAGTGGGTGTGGTTGTCCATGACGGGAACCCGGAGCGGCTCAGGGGCCGGCGGGTACTCCAGCTTCCGCTTCCGGCCCGCCTCATCCTTGGCGGAACGGACCGAATCCACAGAGCCCTCCTGCCCCTGCTCCGGGGCCTCCTCGGGCCGGCGGTAGGCGAACGGGGTCTCGGGAGCACACATGTTTCCAGCGTAGTACGCACCCGCACCCAGGACTCGACGGACCCGCGCCCACCACTCATCGACCGTCCCCAGCGGCTCCCCAGCCTCGTGCCTCGGCCGGGGCCCCTCGCCGCCGTGGGCCCTCCACAGGATGCCGTTCCGGGCCGGAAACTGCGGAAAGCGGCATTCCATGGAGCAATCGATCAGAGGACCCACGGCGGCCATCGCCCGACACCCTATGACGGAGCGGCGCCGATGAGTAGGCTGGGTGAAAAGTGAGCCACGTTACACCACGTCAGACTCGGCTTTGGGGGCTCGCGCCGGGCGAATGGGAGGTCGATCGTGTCAGATCCGGGTTTCATCGAGGGCGAAGGCCCGGGAGGGGGCACGTCCGCCGTGCCCGGCTCCGCCGCGCCTGCCCCGCAGCCCCTGCCGGCCGACGTCTTCTCCTCGGCGGCACGGGCCATCCTGGATGCGGTCAACGGGGTGATCGACGGCAAGCAGGAGACGGCCCGGACCGCCCTCATGGTGCTCCTCGCCCAGGGACACCTGCTCCTGGAGGACGTCCCCGGCGTCGGCAAGACCATGCTGGCCAAGACCCTGGCGCGGGCCATCCACGGCAGCGTCTCCCGCATCCAGTTCACCCCGGATCTGCTGCCGTCCGACGTGACCGGTGTGTCCATGTATAACCAGGCCAGCGGGGAGTTCGAGTTCCGGCCGGGCCCGGTGTTCGCCAATCTGGTGATCGGTGACGAGATCAACCGCGCCTCCGCCAAGACCCAGTCGGCGCTGCTCGAATGCATGGAGGAGAGCCAGGTGAGCGTGGACGGCCAGGTGTACCCGCTGGGTTCGCCGTTCATGGTGCTCGCCACCCAGAACCCTGTGGAGATGGAGGGCACCTTCCCCCTTCCGGAGGCCCAGCGGGACCGCTTCATGGCCCGCATCTCCATGGGTTATCCGGACCGAGCCGCCGAGCTCGACATGCTGGAGGCCCATCAGGGCCGTTCGCCGCTGAACGATCTGCGGCCCGTGGTCGACACCGCGCTGCTGCGCCGCATGATCGCCACCGTCCAGGCCGTGCACGTCTCCGGTCCGGTCAAGGAGTACGTGGTGGATCTGGGCCAGGCCACGCGCAGCCACCCGGACATCGTTCTCGGAGCCAGCCCCCGCGCCCTGCTGCACGTGCTCCGCGCGGCCAAGGCTCACGCGGCCCTCTCCGGACAGGACTTCGTGCTCCCGGACGATGTCGCCGTCGTCGCGCAGGACATCCTGGCCCATCGCCTGCTGGTGGACCGCCGCGCCGTGCTGAACGGCAAGGACGCCGCGAGCATCCTGTCCGGGATCATGGAGCGTCTCCCCGTGGACACGGCCGGCTCCCGTGCGGCCGCCCGACGCGCCGCCTCGGCCGGTTCCGGCGGGACACCCCTGAGTTCCGCGGGCTTCCCGCCTCCGGGGGACCAGGCCCGGGTGCCATGACCGTCCGGCCGCTGAGCAGGCTGTCCCCCACGAGGTTCCTGACCCGCCGGGGGCTGGGCTTCGTGCTGGTGGCGCTGCTCTGCCTGGTGGGAGCGTGGATCCTGGGACGCCGCGATCTCCTCACCCTCGCGGTGTTCCTGCTCGCCCTCCCGGTCCTGGCCGTGCTCGGGGTGCGCACCCGCCACGAGCGCTTCCGGGTGCGGCGCGAATTCCACCCCGCCCCCGTCCAGGAGGGCACGACGACGACCGTGCACCTATTCATCAGTCCCTCCGCCGGGCCGTCGTCCGGGCCGGTCCGCCAGGGCTGGCGGGACCGCTGGAGCCGACTGCCGGGCACGGGTGCGATGGTCGAGTCGACCATGGTGGAGCAACTGCCCGAACGACTGGGCGGATCGCCCCGGTTCCGCTATCCGTCCCGGTCCGCCCGGGGAGGGTCCGTGTCCGCCTACGAGTACCGGCTCGCGCCTCCGCACCGCGGCGTGTTCCCCGTGGGCGGAGTGACGGCGGAGTTCCGCGATCCTTTCGACCTCGCCTGGCAGCGGCACACCGTGGACCCGGGCACGGAGCTTCTGGTGACACCCAGGCCCGGCGAGCTCTCCCCCGGCCTTCTGGACCTGCTGCGGGGCCACGCCGGGATCGGAGTCGGTGGGAGTCAGACGACCAGCTGGGTGGCGAGCGCCAGTGAGAACGACGTGATGGTCCGGGAGTACCGGCACGGCGACGCGCTGCGACGCGTCCATTGGCCCTCGACGGCGCGGCGCGGGGAACTCATGGTCCGGCACGAGGAAGGCGGGGCGCTCCCCCGCATCACCCTGATGCTGGACCAGCGCGCCGCTGTCCACACGGGCGGCGATCTGGCGCCGTTCCCCGTCCCGGGGGCGGCCGCCTCGCTGCGCACCACCGCGTCCTTCGAATGGCAGCTGCGCACGTTCCTCTCGGTGGCACTGGGACTGGCGGGTCTGGGTCACGAACTGCGGCTCCAGGACCATGCCGGAGAACCCGCCTTCCAGCGCTCCCGCAGCGCCCCGCACCCGGAGCTGGAGGTGATGGGCGCCGCGGAAGCGCCCGAACTGCTGCCGGAATGCCTGGCCGCCCTGGAACTGACCGAGCCGTCCGCTCCTCTGGCGCTCAGCGGAACCGGAGGCCTGTTGGTGGCGTTCACGGGGCGGCTCGGGCTCGAGGACGCCGGGAACCTGGTCAGTGGCATGCTGAACGGCGCCGGGACCGCCGCCTCCTGGGCCGGTTCCCGGGGAACGCCGCAGGCGACCGTGATCAGCTGCTGGCCCGTGAGTCCGGGCGGCGATGTCCGGGACCTCCTGGAGACCGCAGGCTGGCGGGTGCTGTGGGCGTCGCCCGGCGACTCCGCCGCCCGCCTGCTGGAGCGCTGGGCCGGTCCCCCGGGCGGCGGCAGCCAGGCGCCACCGGATGCCGCGCTGAGCCGGGCGTCAGGCGGCGACAAGTCATGACCACGACGACGGAACGCGCCCCGGCCGCCGGCCGCCTCGGCGGAATCCTCCTGCCGGTCACGGCCTGCGTTTTCGCCCTGCTGGCCGCAGCCGGCTCCGGGTTGTCCGGGGTCATCTACGGGTGGTCCTGGTTCCTTCCCGTGCTGGTCACCCTGCTGGTGACCGGGGTCGGGCTGTCCGTCCCGCGATTCTTCACCCGCAGCACCTGGCTCCCCTATGCGACCGGCGTGGTGGCGCTCGGCCTCGTGCTCAATGCGCAGTTCCTGGGTGACGCGGCGATCCTCGGCGTCCTGCCGAGCGCCGCGGCCTGGGGAGGATTCTGGAACCTCATGGCCGAGGCTCAGAACACGGTGCAGCACGAGTTCGCTCCGGTGAATCCGGGCCCCGGGATCACCTATCTGGTGTCCGCATGTCTCGGCCTCCTGCTGGTCCTCACCGACTGGATCGTGGTACGCGCCAGGAATCCGATCGCCGCCGCCGGGCCGGCACTGGCCGTGCTGCTGGTCCCCGCGCTGCTGAACTACACCAGCGTGGGAGCCTGGTGCTTCGCCCTGACGGCTTTCTTCTTCGCCCTTCTGCTCGCCGTCTCCCGCCGGACGCTGCGTGCGGCCGAAGAGGCGGAGAATCCTGCGGTGAAAGCACGCGGCGCCGCCCAGAACAACGCCTCCCGCGGTCTGGGGCGTGCCACGGTGCTCGGTTCCGCCGCCGTCGCGCTGGCGCTCTTCGTCCCTGCGCTGCTGCCGGGCTTCACCGAGGGACTCTTCCCGCAAGGATCGCGGCTCGGTTCACTGGGCAAGAGCAACGGTCTGAACCCGGTGCTCTCCCTCAGCAGCAACCTCCGGCAGCAGGGCACGGGCACCGTCATCAGCTACTTCACCGATGCATCCACCCCGCCTTATCTGCGGCTGACCACCATCGACTCGTTCTCCGGGGACCGCTGGGAGCCGGAGAAGTACAACGGCGGCTACCTCGGTGCGGTGCAGCAGATCGACCTCGGCCAGGAGCCCAGGACCCCGTCCGGTTCCACCGGGCCCCTCTTCTTCACCACGGTCATCAGCACCCACGACTTCACGGGCCCCTACCTTCCGATGGTCATGCCCGCGGCGAGCGTCCTGGGGACCAACGGCGACTGGGGTTACGATCCCAACAACCTCACGGTCCGGAGCCGGAGCGGGAATTCCACGAGCGCCGGCGAGGTCTACACGGTGCGTTCCTTCAACCAGGACTGGACGGCCGAGGAACTCCGTCAGCCGGTCTACTCCGCCCCACAGGTCATGGAGAAGTTCCGGGAACTGCCCGCGTCCATGCCCCGCGTCATCCAGGACACCGCCCGGCAGATCACCCGTGACGCCACCACGCCGTTCGACAAGGCCGTGGCCCTGCAGCGATTCCTGCGCGGACCCTCCTTCACCTACTCGGTCACGGCCCCAGCGGAACACGGCTACGACGGGACCGGCATGGAGGTCCTGGCCAAATTCCTGGAGGCGAAGAGCGGGTACTGCATCCACTATTCGACGGCCATGGCGGTCATGGCCCGTGCGATCGGCCTGCCGAGCCGAGTGGCGGTGGGCTTCGCGCCCGGCCGGGCCACGGGAGTCACTCAGGCCGGTGAGCAGGGCGGACCCGCGCGGACCGAGTACTCGGTGGCGGCGCAGGACGCGCACGCCTGGCCCGAGATCTACCTGGACGGCTCGGGCTGGATCCCGTTCGAGCCGACGCCGTCCCGCGGCATCGTGCCGGGCTACGCCTTCGACCCGTCGGCCATCAACGTCCCCGAGTCCGACCCCGAAGCGCTCCGGCCCCGGGCCACGAACACCGCGGCGTCCACGCCACTGCCCACCGCTTCGGCCTCCAGCGCCCCGGCTCCTCAGGCGGCGCCCCGGGCCACGGCCTCCTGGTGGGAATCCCTCGACTGGGGCCATCTGCTCTGGGCGGCGTCCGCCGTCGTGGTCCTGGGTGTGGCGTCGGTCCTCCCCCAGGCGCTGCGCGGCCTGCAGAGGAGACGGCGGCTCTCACCCGCGCAGAGCGGCACCGGGGTGAGGATCGGGGCCATGGAGGAGCTGCTGGCCACGGCCCAGGACCACGGGGTGCCGGCCCGGGATTCCGAGACACCCCGGGCCTTCGCCGCCCGGCTGGAGGACGGCCTCCCGGAACCGGGCCGCGTGGCCGTCCGGGAGCTGGTGCGGGACTACGAATCCGCCCGGTACGGCGACCACCCGGACGACGACGGCGAGGCGGACGCCTCGGCGAAGGCCGCCCGGGAGCGGGTCACCGCCTTCGAACGGTCCCTGGGCGACCGCGAGGGACGCCTCGCGAGGTGGCGCGCCCGCTGGGCGCCGCCGTCGTTGTGGCGCGGCGGACGGCGGCACTGAGCACCGCCGCTCATGCCCGTGAACGCGACGGCGCCCGTCCGCTGCCCCGGAGGGCGGCGGAGGGCGCCGTGGCGGTCCCGGTGGGACCTGGGGCACTGCCGTCGGTTGCGAAGGTGCGGCGGTGCCGTGGATCAGTTGGCGTACGGGTCGGCGATGCCGATGTACTGGGTGGTGGTGTACTCGGCGATGCCTTCGGCGCCGCCCTCGCGGCCCAGACCGGACTGCTTCACGCCACCGAACGGAGCGGCCGCGTTCGAGATGACACCGGCGTTGAAGCCGACCATGCCGAACTCGATCTGCTCCGCCACGCGGAACATCCGCGCGTAATCGCGGGTGTAGACGTACGAGGCCAGGCCGTACTCGCTCGCATTGGCCAGCTTGATGGCCTGCTCCTCGGAGGAGAAGGTGGTCACCGGGGCGACCGGGCCGAAGATCTCGTTGAGGAGGATGTCGGCGTCGTTCGGCACGTTGCTGAGGACCGTGGGGGCGTAGAAGTAGCCATCGCCCTCCACTGGAGCGCCACCGGTCTCGACGGTCGCACCGGCCTCGACGGCGGCGGTCACCAGGGCGTGGACGTCGTCGCGGGCGCCGGAGTCGATCAGCGGGCCGACGTTGGTCTCCGTCTCGGTGCCACGGCCCGTGTTCAGGGCTGCCATGGCGGCGGAGAACTTCGCGGTGAACTCCTCGGCCACGGACTCGTGGACCAGGAAGCGGTTGGCAGCGGTGCAGGCCTCGCCCATGTTGCGCATCTTGGCGGCCATGGCGCCCTCGACGGCCTTATCCAGATCGGCGTCCTCGAAGACCAGGAACGGGGCGTTGCCGCCGAGTTCCATGGAGGTGCGGAGCACGTTGTTGGCAGCGTCGGCGATGAGGCGCTTGCCCACGGCGGTGGAGCCCGTGAAGGACACCTTGCGGAGGCGGGAGTCCTTCATGATCGGGCCGGAGATGGAGGAGGCGCTGGAGGAGGAGACCACGTTCACGACGCCGGCCGGAACGCCGGCCTCGACCAGGGTGGCCACGAAGAGCTGAGTGGTCAGCGGGGTGAACTTGGCGGGCTTGATCACCATGGTGCAGCCGGCGGCGATGGCCGGGGCGATCTTGCGGGTGGCCATGGCCAGCGGGAAGTTCCAGGGGGTGATGAGCAGGCAGGGGCCCACGGGCTTGCGCTGCACGAGGATCTTGTTCTTGCCCTCGGGGGTGGTGAGGTAGCGGCCGTAGTCGCGGACGGTCTCCTCGGAGAACCAGCGCAGGAACTCGGCGCCGTAGGTGACCTCGCCGCGGGCCTCGGCCAGGGGCTTGCCCATCTCGAGGGTCATGAGGAGGGCGAAGTCATCGGCACGCTCGGTCACGAGGTCGAAGGCGCGGCGCAGGATCTCGGCGCGCTCACGCGGAGCGGTGCGGGCCCATTCGGCCTGCACGGCGTCGGCGGCGTCGAGGGCGGCCATGGCGTCCTCGCTGGTGCCGTCGGCGATGCTCAGGAGCACCTTGCCGGTGGCCGGATCTTCGACGTCGAAGGTCTTGCCGGTGGAGGCTGCACGCCATTCACCGTTGATGAACAGGCCGGTGGGGACCTTGGCGAGCAGCTCTGCCTCGCGCTCGGCGGTGATCGCGGAAGTCATGTCCGACTCCTTCGTGCTTGGGGGTACTGGGGCTGTGGGTCTTCCGTGAAGACCCTTCCCAGCCAAGTTATCGCCGCGTTGTGACGCACGTCTACGCGGGTGTGCACTAGCGATCCCGCGGTTCGCTGTGCAAGTGCACAACTCCCCTTGCCGCGAGAAGCCAGTTGAGCACAGTCCCGGCGCCGGACACCGTGCTCAACTGGCTTCTCGCGAGAGTGCGGGTCAGCTCCGCGCGGCGAGGACCGCCTGGTACAGCTCGCGTTTGCTCACACCCTGCGACTCGGCCACGACGGCGACGGCCTCCTTCAGGCGCATGCCCTCGGCGGTCAGGGCGGCCACCGCCTCGATGTGGTCGTCGGGCCGGCTCGGCTCGGGTTCGCCCGCTCCCCCGACCACCACGGCGATCTCGCCCCGGACCTCGCCGGACCCCGCCCAGGCGACGAGCTCCTCCAGGGACCCCCGGATCACCTCTTCATAGGTCTTGGTGAGTTCTCGGCACACGGCGGCGCGGCGCTCCGTCCCGAACACGTCCCGCAGAGCGGTCAGCATGACCTCCAGCCGGTGCGGCGCCTCGAAGAACACCATCGTGCGGCGTTCCTGGGCCAGTTCGCGGAGCGCACCCAGGCGTTCACCGGTCTTGCGGGGCAGGAAGCCCTCGAAGGTGAAGCGGTCGGTGGGCAGGCCCGACAGGGCGAGTGCGGTGAGCACGGCGGACGGTCCGGGGACCGCGGTGACCAGCACTCCGGCGTCGACGGCGGCGGAGACCAGCCGGAATCCGGGGTCCGAGACCGCGGGCATCCCGGCGTCGGAGACCACCAGGATGGTCTGCCCCTCCGCGACGAATTCGAGGAGTTCCTCGGCCCGTTCGCGCTCGTTGTGCTCGTGGTAGCTGATGACCCGGCCGGAGATGGTCAGGCCGAGGCCCTGGACCAGGCGGTGCAGACGACGGGTGTCCTCGGCCGCGACGACGTCGGCGGTCTCCAGGAGTTCCCGGAGCCGGGGCGAGGCATCCCCGAGGTTGCCGATCGGTGTGGCCGCCAGGACCACACGCCCTTCACCCTGCACCGCTCGCTCAGCCATGCCGTCCAGCCTACCGCCCAGAGCGATCCTCCCAGGGGCACCGCCCGGTAGCATGACTACGTGACCCAGACCGAAGAGGCCGCGCTGGACGGCGGCTCCGCCAGCGCATCCCCGGCTGCGGTGTCCCCCGAGGGCCCCCGGCACGGCAGGACTCCGGCCTCGGTCCGGAAGCGCCCTCTGGCACAGGGCAAGCCTTCCTGGGTCCTGGACCCCCGCACGGCGTTCACCCGGGAGAGCCTGCTGGAACGGCTCCTCGGTCCCGTGCAGTCGTGGCGCGACCTCTCACCGACCCTGCGTCTCTGGTTCTGGCTCGGGCCGGTCCTGACCGCGGTTCTGGGTGGCGTGCTGCGCTTCGTCCGTCTGGGCGAACCCCGTTCCCTGGTCTTCGACGAGACGTATTACGTCAAGGACGCCTACTCTCTGCTGCAGTCCGGCTTCGAACGCAACTGGGCCAAGGACGCCAATACGGCGTTCAACCAGGGCGATCCCAGCCAAATCCTCGACACCGGCGAGTACGTGGTCCATCCGCCCCTCGGCAAGTGGATGATCGCCTGGGGCATGGACCTCTTCGGCCAGGGCGACACCTTCGGCTGGCGGTTCTCGTCCGCCGTCGTGGGGACCCTGTCCATCCTGATCCTGGCCCTGGTGGCGCAGAAACTCTTCAACTCCGTCACCCTGGGCACCATCGCCGGCCTCCTGACAGCGGTGGACGGGACCCATCTGGTCATGTCCCGGATCGGCATCCTGGACATCTTCATCGAGTTCTGGGTGCTGCTCGCCTTCGCCTTCCTGCTGCTGGACCGCGGCGACGGACGACGGCGGCTCGCGGCCCGGCTGTCCGCCCTCGCCACAGCGTCCCCGGACGGCGTCCCCTCCGAAGCCGCGCTGCGCTGGGGCCCGGGACTCGGCTTCCGCTGGTGGCGCCTGGCAGCCTCCGCCTCCATGGGCGCCGCCGTCGGGATCAAGTGGTCCGGGCTCTTCTTCGTGGCCGTGTTCGGCCTCCTCATGGTGCTCTGGGACATGAACGCCCGCAGAGTGGCCGGGATCCGGAACTGGGCCGTGGCCGGGATCATCCGGGACGGCGTGCCCGCGTTCTTCCTCTATCTCGGCACGGCCACGGCGGTCTACCTCTCCACCTGGACCGGCTGGTTCCTCAGCGACAACGCGTTCAACCGGCACTGGGCGGAACAGAATCCCGGCAAGGGCGTGCAGTGGCTCCCCCCGGCGCTCCGCTCGCTCTGGGATTTCCACGTACAGGCGTACACCTTCCACCAGGGGCTGAGCTCGGACCACCCGTACAAGGCCAATTCCTGGACGTGGCTCGTCCTGGGCCGGCCCACCTCGTTCTACTACCAGTCACCGCAATGCGGGTCCGGGACGCAGCAGAAGTGCTCCGAAGCCATCCTGAGCGTCGGCAATCCGCTGATCTGGTGGGGCGCCGCGATCGCACTGCTGGTGGTGCTCTTCTACTGGGCCGGACGCCGTGACTGGCGCGCCGGGGCCATCCTGGCGGGCATGGCCGGCGGCTACCTCCCCTGGTTCATGTACCCGGAGCGGACCACCTTCTTCTTCTACGCCGTCTCCTTCGAGCCCTTCCTGATCCTGGCCCTCTGCTACGCCCTGGGCCTCATCCTGGGCCGTCAGGGGGATCCGCCGTGGCGCCGCCGTTCGGGGTTCCTGGTGGTGGCGTTCTTCCTCGCGGCGGTGCTCCTGCTCTCCGCCTTCTTCTACCCCATCTGGACCGCTGAGACCATCACGTACAACGACTGGCGTCTGCGCATGTGGATGCCCTCCTGGATCTGAGAACCCCCGGATCCGAGACGACAGGAACTGGAACACCCGTCATGAGCACCATCACCGAGTACACCGAGCCGTTGCTCTCCGAGCTGGACCCGGCGTCGAACGTCACGGACGTGCTGCTGGCCCGCGCCACCGCGACGCCGGACCGTCCCGTCTACGCTCTGCGCGCGCCGTCGTCGTCCGCCTCGGCGGCCTCCACCGGCCGTGCGCAGAACGGCGGGGACGAACTGCCCGGCTGGACCCTGCTCACCGCCGAGGGATTCCTCACCCGCGTGAAGGCGCTCGCCAAGGGGCTGATCGCGGGCGGTCTGCAGCCCGGTGACCCCGTGGCGGTCATGAGCCGCACGCGCTTCGAATGGACCCTGGCCGATTTCGCCATCTGGTACGCCGGGGGCATCACGGTGCCCATCTACGAAACCTCCTCCGCCAGCCAGGTGGAGTGGATCCTGGAGGATTCCGGGGCCCGGCGGGTCTTCGTGGAGGACGCGGCGAAGGCCGATCTGGTCACCGCGGTCGCCGAGGGCTCGGAGCTGCTGGGAAGCGCACCCCTCCAGGTGATCCGCATGGACCAGGGCGGCGCCGTGCCGAACATGGTCAGCGTCGCCAACGCCGGCACCGGGGTCACGGAGGCGGAGCTCGAGCGGCACCGCACGGCCGCGTCGCTCGCCGACACAGCGTCGATCGTCTACACCTCCGGCACCACGGGCAAGCCGAAGGGCTGCGAGATCAGCCACGCGAACTTCGCCCTCGTGGCCGAGAACATCGTCCCGGCACTCGGCGCCTTCACGCTGGCGCCCGGCGCCCGGACGCTCATGTTCCTGCCGCTGGCGCATGTGCTGGCCCGCGCTGTGCAGGTCATCTGCCTCCACGCCGGGATCCTGGTGGGTCACAGCAGCTCCGCCTCCGAGCTCATGGCCGACATGCAGACCCTCAAGCCCACCTTCCTGCTGGCCGTGCCACGCATCTTCGAGAAGGTCGTGGCCGGCGCCCGGCAGAAGGCCGAGGAGTCCGGGAAGGGGAAGCTGTTCGCCAGCGCCCTCAGCACCGCTGTGGAGTACGCCCAGGCCACGCAGCGGCACGAGCAAGGTCTCGGGGACGGCCCCGGCCTGGTGCTGCGCCTGCGCCACCTGCTGTTCGACCGTCTCCTCTATCCTCGGGTCCGCGCGGCCTTCGGCGGGCACATCACTCACACGGTGTCCGGGGCCAGCGCGCTGAACCGGCACGAGTCGGAGTTCTTCCTGGGAGCCGGTGTGCCGATCCTGGAGGGCTACGGCCTCACGGAGACCACGGCGCCGGCCGCGGTGAACCGTCCGGGCCGGAACCGGCTGGGCACCGTGGGGCGGCCCGTCCCCGGCACGTCGATCCGGATCGCCGACGACGGCGAGGTCCTCATCAAGGGCATCGGCGTGTTCAAGGGCTACCACAATAACCCCCAGGCTGACTTCGACGCCTTCGTGGACGGCTGGTTCGCCACCGGCGATCTGGGCACCCTGGACCAGGACGGATTCCTGACGATCACCGGCCGCAAGAAGGACCTGATCGTGACGGCGGGCGGCAAGAACGTGGCACCCGAGCCACTCGAGGAGACCATCCGCCAGAACCCTCTCGTGGAACACGTGGTGGTGCTGGGCGAGGGACGCCCGTTCGTCTCCGCCCTCATCGGGCTCGACCCGGAGGCCGTGGAGGCCTGGGGGCGCCAGCACGCCCGCCCGGGTCTGACCCCGGCGGAGGCCGCGCAGCTCCCCGAGGTCCTCGAGGCCCTGCAGCGGTCCGTGGATGAGGCGAACACCCAGGTCTCCAAGGCGGAGAGCATCCGCAAGTTCGCCATCCTGGACGCCGAGCTGTCCGTGGACTCCGGTCACCTGACCCCGTCCCTCAAGCTCCGGCGCAACGCCGTCATGTCGGACTTCGCCTCGCAGATCGACCAGCTCTACCGCGGCTGAGCGGGCAGCACCCCCGGCCCGGTGACAACGGAAGAGCCCGCCCCGGAAGGGGCGGGCTCTTCCGTTGTCAGTGCGTTCTCCGTGAGCATTTCATCCGCTCAGCGAAGCGAGGTTCACTCCCCCGCGACGGCGGCCTGCTGGGCCGCCAGACGACCGGCGATGACGGCCTTGCGGGCGTCGCGGCGACGCTTGGTGGGCCAGGTGCAGATCAGCGTCACCAGGGCCGTGAGGAAGACCAGGCCGGCGATCGTGACGGCCGAGTCGATCCAGAACTGCCCCGGGAAGAGGCGGATCAGGGTGTCCTGCAGGGAGAACGTCCAGTTGCCGTTCGCGAAGAAGAGCTCGTGGAAGCCGGTGAAGAAGCTGTCCCAGCCCAGGAAGCCCACCACGCCCAGCGCGACGATGATCACGAGGGTCACCACGGAGGCCGAGAAGAACGCGTGCCGCAGCGAACCGTCGCGGCGCCGGCCCAGGTACCAGATCGCGATCAGGGCCAGCACCGCGAGCAGCGCACCCACACCCCAGGTGGTCATGGTGACCATCTTGACGTCGGCCATATGGGAGATCTCAGGGTCGCGGAACAGCTTGGTGCCACTGGCCGTCACCAGGTCTCCGAGGTACCGGGGGCCCGCGAAGTTGCTCAGGTAGTCGACGGCGTATGAGCCGTAGGTGAGGCGGTCCTCCTGGCTGAAGCCGTACCCGTCGGCCGGGAAGCCGGGCCGGAAGTACTCGACCCAGAGGAACAGCGGGGTGGCCACCACACGGACGGCGGCGATCACGAGCAGCAGCGGCAGGAAGATCGCGCTGAGCACCTTCACGACGCGCGGGCCCACGGGTTTCGCGGCCAGTGCGGCGTCACGGGCGGCCTGGCGCTTCTGCACCTCCTCGTCCGGCGCGCGCACGGTGAGCGCGCTGGTGGGAAGCCGTTCCTGGATCACGGTGGCCGGAGTTCCGGCGGCCGCGGCGGGAACCGCCTCGGAGTCGGCAGCCTCTGAGTCCTCGGCCGAAGCCGCCTCGGACGCCTCGGAATCGTCCGTGGTGGACGACGCAGCGTCGGTCACGGCGGCGTCGGTCACGGCGGTGTCGGTCTCGACCGGGGCGGCAGTGTCGCCGTCACCCGGTCCGGTCTCAGCGGTCGTGACGCCGAACGCCTCGGTGCGGGCGGTCTCGCCCTGGACGGACGGCCGGTCCGCGGCCGGCCCGGATTCCTCGGGCACGGCCTTCCCGTCCGCCTCATCGTCCGAGCCGGCTCCCTGCGGTCCGGACGTCTGCGCTGCGGCCTTCGCGGCCGTGACGTCAGGATCCCAGGCGGCCGGTTCCTTCAGGCTTTCCACGGAAGGAGTCGCGGTCTTCCCGGCGTTCCCGGACGACGGGTCGCGCGGAGTCGTCTCCGCATCCTCGGAGGCGTCCGCCGCCGTCGAGCCCTTCATCCATTCGAAAGCGGGTTCGTCGGAATCGTGGGTGCTGTCCCACGCGGGGTCATTGGGCTTTTTGTCGCTCACGGTCATCCACTTCTCGTCCGGCCTGGGCACCAGGCTGCAACGGGCATTTGATTCTCCCTGTGACAATAGCCGTCAACACGGACCGGCGGACGGAAGCGTGCGGCGTGGTCCCAGATCAGCGGCCGGATTGTTGCCGGAGCGTTATCAGCACCTGTTCAGAGACCGTCCCGCACCGCTCAGGCGTTGCCGTACTGCGCCCAGGGGATGTTCCAGTCGCCGAACCCCTCATCCGCACGGATGGGCGGGCCGGCCGTGTTCTTGAACTGCACCACATCCCCGGGCTTCATGTGCTCGAAGAACCAGGCGGCGTCCTTCGGCAGCAGCCCCACGCAGCCGTGGGAGATGTTGGTGTTGCCGATGAACTGGGTCCCGCCGGGCAGCGTCTCGTGGACGTACACGCCGCTCCAGGTGAGGCGGTTGGCGTAGTTCACGTCCGTGGGCGCGTAGTAGAGCGGATCACCGGGCTTGAGTCCGATGCTCTCGGCGCGGAAGTGCGAGACCCGCTGCTGCTCCAGGATGATCGCCGAGCCCGAGGGGGACGGCATCTCCGGTCCGCCCATGCCGGCGTCCGCCGAGTACACGAGCTGGCCGTCCTGGTACACCCGCATGGTGTGCGCCGCGCCGTCCATGACGGCCACGCGCTGCGGGCCGACCTTGAACGTGGTCGTCTTGCTGAAGCTGCCGATCTGGCCGTTGCCGAAGGGCACGCCGAAGAGCTGCTGGTCCAGGGTCACCGTGCTGCCGGACTTCCAGTAGGACTCCGGGCGGATGCGCGCCATGGTGTCCGAGTACCAGTGCCACTTGACCTTCTGCCCGGCGCTGGAGGTCACCTTGACGGCCTTCTGCACACCGGCCTTGTTGGCATCCAGGACGGGCTCGGAGAAGGTGAGCTGGATGGGCTGGCCTGCGCCGATCTGATCGCCCAGGGTGCCGACCACCAGCGTGGTGTTGGCCTCGTTCTTGGTGACCACGGTGGTGAAGGTGCTGGACTTCCGGGTCTCGCCGCCCGCCTCGTCCACCGCGGTGTAGCTCAGGGTGTAGGTGGTGTCGAAGGCCAACTTCTCCGAGGCCTTCCACTGGGCGTTCCCGGCGTCGTACTCCCCCTTGACGGCCGCGCCCTTGGCCGGGGTCAGCCGGACGTCCTTCACGGTGCCGTTGACGGCCTTCACGACGGGCGCCGTCACGGGATTCACTTCCTTGGCGCCGTTGAGGGGGGCCACGGTCAGCTGGACGGGCTTGGCCGGAGGAGCCTGTGTGGTGGGCGCCTGGGAGGACCCTGCCGGTGAGGAGTTCACAGCGCCGAGCCATTGCGGCGCCGTGGCGGCGCCGATCCCGCCCAGGACGATGACAGCCCCGGCTGCGGACAGCGCGGCGATCTTGACGGCCCGGCTCTTGCGGGTGCTCGGTTTCATGGTGTTCCCTCAACGGACCGTGCCGGGGACGGATCCCCGGCACAGTTCCCTGCTCTTCGTGGCAAATCGGTTGAGACCATTTTATCCCCGGTCACCAGGGAAAAGCCTGAACCCGGCGCCTCCGGGGCACCGGGTTCAGCGGCTCAGGAGCGCTCAGTAGCGGTAGTGGCCGGGCTTGTACGGGCCGGCCACGTCCACATCGAGGTATTCGGCCTGCTCCTTGGACAGCTCGGTCAGCTCCACACCCAGGGCGTCCAGGTGCAGACGGGCGACCTTCTCGTCGAGGATCTTCGGCAGGACGTAGACCTGGTTCCGGTACTCCTTCTCCTCGCCCTCCTGCTCGTGCTTGGTCCAGAGCTCGATCTGGGCGATCGTCTGGTTGCTGAACGAGTTGCTCATGACGAAGGACGGGTGGCCCGTGGCGTTGCCCAGGTTCAGCAGCCGGCCCTCCGACAGCACGATGATGGAGCGCTGCTTGTCGGTGCCCTCGTCGAAGACCCACTCGTGCACCTGGGGCTTGATCTCCACGCGCTTGACGCCCGGCACCTTGGCGAGGCCGGCCATGTCGATCTCGTTGTCGAAGTGGCCGATGTTGCCCACGATCGCCTTGTCCTTCATGGCGGCCATGTCGGCGGCCATGATGACGTCCTTGTTACCCGTGGTCGTGATGAAGATGTCGCCCTCGGAAAGGACGTTCTCCAGGCGCGCCACCTGGTAACCGTCCATCGCGGCCTGCAGGGCGCAGATCGGGTCGATCTCCGTCACGATCACGCGGGAGCCCTGGCCGCGCAGCGCCTCGGCGGCGCCCTTGCCGACGTCGCCGTAACCGCAGACGACGGCGACCTTGCCGCCCATCAGCACGTCGGTGGCCCGGTTGATGCCGTCCGGCAGGGAGTGGCGGATGCCGTACTTGTTGTCGAACTTGCTCTTGGTCACCGAGTCGTTGACGTTGATGGCCGGGAACAGCAGCCGGCCCTGTTCGGCCAGCTGGTACAGGCGGTGCACGCCCGTGGTGGTCTCTTCGGTGACACCCTGGATGCGGGACGCGATCCGGGTCCACTTCTGCGGATCGGCGGCGAGGTCCGCGCGGAGCACGTCCAGGATGATGCGGTACTCCTCCGGGTCCTCCTCGGTGGCGCCCGGGACGGCCCCGGCGGCCTCGAACTCCACGCCCTTGTGCAGGAGGAGGGTGGCGTCACCGCCGTCGTCCAGGATCATGTTCGGTCCGAGGTCGGGGTTCTGGTCCGCGCCCGGCCAGGTGAGGATCTGCTCGGCGGTCCACCAGTACTCCTCCAGCGTCTCGCCCTTCCAGGCGAAGACCGGGACGCCCTGCGGGTCCTCCGGGGTCCCCTTGCCCACGACGATGGCGGCGGCGGCCTCGTCCTGGGTGGAGAAGATGTTGCAGGAGGCCCAACGGACCTCGGCGCCCAGCGCCGTGAGGGTCTCGATCAGCACGGCGGTCTGGACGGTCATGTGCAGCGAACCTGCGATCCGCGCGCCCTTGAGCGGCTGGCTCTCGCCGAACTCGCGGCGCAGCGCCATGAGGCCCGGCATCTCGTGCTCGGCCAGGCGGATCTGGTGGCGTCCCGCTTCGGCCAGGGAGATGTCAGCGATCTTGTAATCGAACGTCATGTTGCTCTGGTTTCCGATCTGGTGTGAGGGGCCGGGGGCTCAGTTGGCGGTGCGGGAGGCGTCACGCAGGGAGGCGGGCAGCAGCAGCGGGATACCGTCCTCCACGGGATAGCGGATGGCGGCGTCCCCGGTGCCTGCGACGAGTTCATCGCCGTCCTGGCGCAGCGGTGCGCCGGTCTCGGGGCAGCGGAGGATGCTCAGCAGTTCTGGGCTCAGCGAAGGCATGGAAGGCTCCAAACATCGGGCCCCGGGAATCCAGGGCGGCGTGACCACCTTCCAGCCTACCGCCGTCGTCGGCGGGCAGCGGTACCGTCAGGGTTCGCGCAGAGCCCGCAAGTGACCGCGACGGGTGCCCTCGGCTCCCGCCGGG
Organism: Arthrobacter sp. RAF14; assembly: GCF_052114185.1. NCBI lineage: Bacteria > Bacillati > Actinomycetota > Actinomycetes > Micrococcales > Micrococcaceae > Arthrobacter > Arthrobacter sp. RAF14. Next base: position 363,851 of record NZ_JBFREG010000002.1, read on the forward strand.
GGTTCCAGAAGCGGCGGGCGGAGACGCTGAGGGATGCCGGTGTCCGTGTCGGTCTCGCCTGCCGCCTGGCGCTCCTCGCGCACGGCGTCGGCCAGGGCGGACAGCTCATCGCTCTCCGGACGGGTGGCGCGGCGCTCGGTCTCCACGGACGCGGGCAGCGAGATCCGCAGGACTTCCCAGCCGCGGGGCACGGTCAGGCGGTCGGCGTGGTGCACGCACAGGTCGTAGCTGTGGGGCTCGGGGTAGACGGCCAGCGGCCCGAGGACGGCGGTGGAGTCCGAGTAAACGTACGTCAAAGTGGCCACCGCGGACTCACGGCAGGCCGAACGCGAACACATCCTCATGGCACCCACAACGGACCAGATTACCGTCTGGCAGCCTGTTTTCGGCGCAAGGGCGGAAGCGGGTCTAGAGTCGATCTATGCAGTCCGGACCCATCGAACCCTCGGCGACGTTCTCCTTCCCGGAGGCGGAGGAGGTTCCCACGGCCACCCGCGACTTCCGGCACCGCCGCAGGAACCGTCACGGACGCGGCCAGCGCGGGGACATGATCCTGCCGACGCTGCCCGGGCACAGGAACCGGGCGGAGCGATTCGACGACCTGGTGCTGGACACCGCGCAGCGGCTCCACGATCTGCAGGGGCATCTTCTGGATGGCGTGCTGTTCGCCGTGGAGGAGATCCCGCCCGGCCTCGAGGAACTGCTCGCCAGCGGACTCCCCGCTCCCCTGGGCCTGAGCTCCCCGGCCCGCGGCGACCTCGCGCCGCGCGTGACGGTGTACCGCCGGGTGGTCGAGCAGAACTGCCCCGTCAAGGAACATCTGCCGGATCTGGTTCACGATGTGGTGGTGGAACACACCGCGCAATTGCTGGGCGTGGCCCCCGAGACGCTCGACCCGTACTACCACCGGGGGCTCTGACGTCCACCGGGACATCTGCGGGCCTCTGAGGGCCGACGCAGGTCCGGGCGCCTCGTGGGTCTGCGCGCCTCGTGAGTACGCTGTCGGGGGTGTGGCTCTCAGATCCACGCGGGCCGTCCACACCAAGCGTCGCACTCTATTGCAGCTGGGGTTTTCAAGATCACAAAGAGCCGGGATTTGTCACGTGCACATCGTCGATATCCGGCTTCACGCTTCGTTACGTTGGATTCACCATGTTCCGTTTCAGGGGAAATGGAATGATGTTGTCCGAAGTCAAAAAGCTGCGCTTCTTGCCGCCCTGGCCCTCGTGAGGTCGCAGGGCGGACGCCGGCAGGGATTGGCATGACGATCTCTAGCTACGCTGGAGTCTGGAACGCAGCCTCCTGATGTTGAGAAGAGAGGGCCAGACGATGAAAAACGGAGTATCTACTCTGTGGCAGTGCGCAATATTCGTTGGATGGGCTCTGATATTCGGCCTGTGGCAGCCATTCGAGTGGTGGCGCGCCATTGCAGCATCGGTGTTCTTCATCGGCGCTCTCTGGACCTTTATCAAATGGGCTCAGCGCAGGAAGTCACCGAGCCGGAACGTGTAGCGCATCGACACGGTGACCCAGGTGATTTCATGATCGTGGGTGAATTCCGGCATGGCAGCGGCCGTCAAATCTTTGGTTGATGGCCGCCACCTTCTAATTCAACAGCGATGTTTCGGTCTGACTAGTGGAGAGGGTCGATCTGCCCCAAAAGCCGGCATCGATCAGGAACACAGGCATTGCCCACGACCTGCACTGGGGTCACCTCGAACCACGCGCAGACTTCCTGGGAGCGGTTTCCCTCGGACGCGGGTTCCCCGCGAGCCACAAACCTGTCGACGGACCATAGGGTCCTCAGTGCCTCGTGAGTACGCTGTCGGGGGTGTGAGTCCGCTACAACTGGGCACCGAGAGCACGCTGAGGCCCGGGCCTTTGTCCTCGGTCTGCACCAGGGCGGCGTAGGCGGGATCGCCGGACGCGGAGAACAGGTAGCCGACCACGTCCGCTCCCCCCGCCTTCGCGGGCACGTCCACGGTCGCCGTCGTGCCGGCGGCCAGAGTCGCCTTGGCCGCGGGCTGGATGGCGCCGTCGGCCGTGATGGCGCGGTAGCTGATTTCCGCACGTCCCGAGGGAGCACCGAACTGCAGGCTGCTCGTGGCTCCGACCGGGACGGTCATGACCTGATCCGTGCTCAGAGGCGCCGACGCCGGCACCCAGGCGAAGTCGGTGGGGTCCTTCGCGACGGTCCCCCGCGTCGCCCGGACCGCGGCGGTCACGGAAACGTCGGCGCTCACAGCGATGGTGTAATCACCGTCGGGCAGACCGGAGAGAGGCACCTGCGTGACCGTACCGGCGGGGGCGTTCACCACGCCCTTGTCCATGGCCTGCTGGCCGTTCTTGCCGTAAACCCTGACCTGGACCACCGCGTCCTGAGCACCCGGCACGGCCAGCGCCAGGGTGGGAGCGGCGTCCTCGAAGCCCGAACCCAGTCGCGCCGCTGCCGTACCGCCCCGCAGGGAGACGCCCGGGATGACCTGGCGGGTACCGGGCTGTCCGGTGGGTCCAAGGTAGTCGACGCCACCAGGGGTCAGCCCGCGGAGCACGCTCTGCTGGACCGTCGCCGTGACAGGGCCACCGGTGCTGCTCACGTGGACGGCCAGAGCCGCCTGCTGCGGAGCCAGACCTGCCAGCACCAGGGATCGGGTCTGTCCGGCGCCGATCGAAAGTCCCCGGCTGCCCGGCGCCTTGATCTGGCCCTTGTCACCGTACAGTTCGAGATTCACGGTGGCCGGGGTGGTGCTCGGGTTCGACAGATTCAGCACGGACGTCCGGCCCACCAGCGTGGACGCGCCCACCAGCCACTGATCACTGCTCGGCGCCTGGCAGGTCACGGCGGCCAGACCGCGGAGGTCGCCGTCGCCGGCCCGGTAGGACAGCGCGGCCGCTCCGGTAGAGTCCTTGCCGTCCAGGGTGCCCACCTGCAGCACCTCCGGCCCTGACGGGGTGCGCGACGGAATGGCCGCGGCCTTGAGATCCGGCAGGCCGGGCACACCCTCGTCCGTCTTGGGACTCGCCTTGGTCAGTTCCTGCAGGGTCTTGCCGTCCAGCGAACGCACGCCGCTGGCGGGCATCCGGCCGTTCGGGTCACTCAGGGTGAGGCCGCGGAACACGGTGCTCGCCGTGCTCGATTCCGGCCTGAACTGGGCATCCGTTCCGTCCCCGGCACCCGCCAGGAGGCGGGGCGCCGCCGGGCAGACCGAGAGGGAATCGCCCGCGGGCACCTCGGCCGCCACGGCGGCCAACTGTCCACCCGCCGACCGCGGTGCCAGGGTGCCGCCCGCGGCCACCGCGCCGAGCAGGGCGATGGACGCCACCCCCGCGGTGCCGGCGGCGATGGCTTTGGCGATCCTCCGGGCGGCCCGCGGGTTCTTCACGGGTGCCGGATTCTGAGCGCCGTCGGACCGGTCGGAGCCGTGCGGCAACTCAGACCCGGTCACCGGAGCCTTCGCAGCGACGACGGCGGCCTTGCCCTTGTTCTTCGCGGCCGCCTCGCGCTTCGCTGCCGTCTCACGCTTCGCGTCGGCCTTCGCGGCTTTCGCCGTCGCCTTATCGGCCCGGGCTTCCGCCTTCGCGACGCGTGCCGGCGGTTTGGCATCCGCCCGGGTCCCGGGGTCGCTCGCGGCGGCTTCCGTGGTCTTCGCCGGAACCGCAGAGGCGGGCTCCGCAGGCTTCGTCACACCGGGCTCGCCGGCTTTCTGCTCAGCGACGACCTGCTCCCCGGCTTTCTCGGCCGGGGCGGCGGACGACGGCGAACCGGTTCCGGAAGCCGTGGCCGTCTCGGGCTGCACGGGCTTCTCCTCCGGGGCGGCCTCCGCGCGCTTGTCCTTGTCCTCAGTCATTTCCGGCCTTCCTCAGGCTTGCCTCGTCCCGGACCATGCGGACCTTTCCGGGACGTTCGGGAATGGGCACCGCGAGCAGGGCGGTCACGATGAACACCACCCAGGTGATGACCCGGACCCACGGGATCCACGGGTCGCTGTGCGTCACCACCAGGTGACCGCCGGCGGCGGGCAGGTCGAACGCCTGCTGCCAGCCGGCCGTGGTGGGGTTCAGCCGCTTGCCGTCCAGGCTCGCGGTCCAGTTCGGATCGCTCCGCTCGGCGAGCACCAGCTTGCGGCCTTCGGCGCCCGCACCCAGCGTGGTGTCCACGCCGACGGTGCCGCTGGGAAGCTGGCTCTCCACCTTCCCGGATCCGTCGAGGACCCGTACCCGGTTGATGGTGTCGGAATCCTTGAGCGGCGGCTGGTCGAGCGCGCGCACGCGCCAGAGCCAGCCGGCGTCGGTGGGCCCTACGGCGGCGAGGCCCGGAACGGCGTCGATGCGGCTGGCGGTCAGCCCGGCGGCGTCGTTGGCGCCCTTGAGCACCACGAAGCCGGCGCCCAGCTTCTCCAGGGTCGGGCGGGGGTCCACGCCTTGCCCGGCGACGATCGTGGCGACCGCGCTGCGGATGCCCGCCGAGGCGTCGTCGTCCGCTGCCGGTGAAGCCGAATCATCGCGGATGCCGTGGACGGCCGCCAGCGTGGACAGCGCATCCAGCGTGGTGCCGGAACCGCGGACCAGGGCGGCGGTGTAGCTGCCGTCGCCGAGTTCGGTGATCACGAGGGTCCGGGTCTGTTCCGGGCCACGCCCACGGTCCACCGCGGTGGCGGGGATCTGGGGCTTGTCCTGGGTCTGGAAGAGCTTCGCGGCCCCGTAGTGTGAACCGTCGGCGACCGTTCCGACCCCCAGGTTGGAGGCCAGCCAGGTCCAAGAGCTCAGGGCCGGGCCCACAAGCAGAACCACGACCGCCACGGAGACGACGCCCACGCGCCAGGGGGCGCGGCGGTTGCGAGAGGACTTCCGGCGCTGCAGTGCACGGTCCGCGCCGCCGATGGCGGAGACCAGCACGGCACAGCACGCCACGGAGACCGCGGGACCGGTGAACGGGGTCACGACGGCGTCGACACCCACGGACACCGCGACGCCGGGGATGATCCAGCCGACGGCCAGGAACAGGGCGGCCAGCAGGAGAGCCAGCGTTCCGGTGCGGCCACGACGGCCGGGAACCAGGGCGCCCCAGACCGCGAGGAGGAGCACCGGACCGGCCAGGACGAGCATCAGGACGAGGGCCCACGGGACGTCACCCGGGAGCCAGGCCAGGCCGGGGATCGCGGCGTGGGGGTCCACGGCGACCGGCTGGCCGAGCAGCTGCTGCCAGAGCGGCGCGGCATCGAACTCGAGCGGAACGCCGGGATCGGCCAGGAAGGCGCGAGGCTGGGTCACCGCCGTGAAGGCGAACGGCAGGAAGAGGGCGAGCGGCGGGGTCAGGCTCCACCAGAGAGCCCGGCCGCGGCGGCGCAGAAGCAGAGCGAGCAGCGCCACGGACACCACGGAGGGCAGCAGGAGCACGGGCGCACTCGCCGTCACCGCGGCCAGGAGGAGGCCTGCCCAGGCGGCGGCGGTCCAGGAGATGGCGCCGCCGACGCCGGCCCGGCTGCTGAGCGGGCCCTGCGGCAGCAGCCCGTCGGCACGGGCCTCAAGACGGCGGTCCCGGGCCGATCCGGTGGCGCGGACGAGCGCCAGCACGAGCCAGGGCGTCAGCGCGTGCACCAGGATGGCGCCGAGGCGACCCTGGTTGAGGCTGGTGAACAGCGCGGGCGCCGTGCCCCAGATCAGCGCGGCCAGGAACCAGGTCCTGCGGTGCCGGGTGAGGGAGGCGGCCAGGAACCAGGCGCCCGCTGCGGCCAGCGGCATGGCGGCGAGGAGCGCGGACTGCACCACGAGAGTGGGCTGCCCGCCGTTGAGCACGGAGAGGATCCACAGGACCAGGCCGAAGGGATCGCCGTGACCCGGGTAACCGGCTTCGAGGGTGACCCAGCTGCGGGTGGCGTTGTCCCAGACCTCGCCCAGCGAACCGGACAGCGGCAGCAGGCCGCCTCCCGACTGCGTGCCACCCAGGACCGGGAAGAGACCCACCAGGGCGATCCCGGTGGTGATCAGGACGGAGGCGATGAGTCCCCACCCGGCGAAAGCCCGGCTCGGGGCTGCCAGCGCCGAAAAGTCGTCCTGGTTGTCGCCGCTCGGCTCCGAGGCGAGGCCGGTGGCGCTGAAGGAGGCGTCCAGGAGTTCGTCGGCGCCGAGCGCCTCCATGAGGGAACGCCGGTGCGCCCAGACCTCCTCACGGAAGGTCTGGAGCCGGCGGATGGTCTTGCGGGGGTTCTTCCGTGTCCGGGCCGCCACCTTGCGTCCCCTGGCGAGGGCCACGGGGCGCGAGACACCGCGGACGGTCCCGGCGAGCTGCTGGAATCCGTACCCCGGGTCCTTCATGGCCACGGCCAGCAGGAACCGGCCCACCGAGGCGATCAGCGTGCCGAGCACCAGGAACGGGATCTTCCACCAGCTGGTGTGCTTGAGCCGGAGGTACACCTGGGAGGTGCGGGCCGCGGCCGGGGTGCCGAGGGCGTGGGGCCGGTTCTGGACGTGATACATCCGGGCCTGCGGCACGAAGGCCACGTTGTTCCCGGCGAGCCAGTTGCGCCAGCAGAGGTCCACGTCGTCGCCGGTGCCGGGGAGGGCCGGGTCGAAACCGCCCATCGCGTCCCACACGTCCCGGCGGACCAGCATGCCCGCGGAGTTGACGGCGAAGCGGTCGCGGAGCTGGTCGTACTGGCCCTGGTCCATCTCATCGGCTTCGATGAGCGTGAGCCGTTCGGCCCAGGTGCTCACGGCGAGACCGGCGTCCACGAGCTTGCGCTCGGAGTTCCAGTCCAGCTGTTTGGCGCCGGCGATGGTCACGTTGGAAGAGCGCTCCACGGCTTCGAGCAGACGCTTCAGCGCGTCCGGCGCCGGGGCCGAATCGTCGTGGAGCAGCCACACCCACTGCTGTTCGGCGGCCGCTGCGGTGTCGCCTGCGCTCAGCCGGTCCGCCGTCGCCAATCCGGCCTGGACGGCGGCGCCGAAGCCCAGCCGGGGGTGCCGGAACATCGTGACGTTATCGCTGCCGAACGCCTCCTCCAGCAGCCGGGCGGAGCCGTCCGAGGAGGCGGCGTCGACGCCGATGCAGACATCCGCTGCACGGCTCTGCCGGGAAAGGGCGGCCAGGGTCCTGGGGAGGTAGGCGCTGCCCTGGTGGGAGACCACCACGGCAGTGACCCGTGCTTGGGGGTGAATCAGACTGCTCGCTTCCTCAGTCGGCGGCGCTCACGCTCGGAGAGACCGCCCCAGATGCCGAACCGTTCGTCGTTGGCCAGGGCGTACTCCAGGCACTGCTGCCGGACCGTGCACGCGGCGCACACCTTTTTGGCGTCCCGTGTGGAGCCGCCCTTTTCGGGGAAGAACGCTTCGGGGTCGGTCTGGGCGCACAGGGACTCGGCCTGCCAGCTCAGCTCGGACTCGTCCCCCACCTCGCGGCCGGGGAGGATCGTGAAGGCGGCTGCGAGACCACTCGGCTCGGGGCGCGCGAAGAGCTCGAGCGGAGGATCCAGCTCGTCTTCGGGTGAGGCCGGCGCGGACTCGGCCGGCTCATGCGCCGTGAGGAAGGCGGTGGCCTGATCCTCCAGGGTGCGGGCGGTGTCCTGCCGGAACCGCTGGGCGCGTTCCGGATCGGCCGGGTCCAGGAACCAGTCCTCGGGCACGGTACGGGTGGCCTGGTACGCGGCCGGACCCGGGGTGAAGTTTTCGTCTTGGATACGCTCTGTCTGCCCCATTGCGCCTCTCCTCGATCTGAATGGCTGCCGCCCGGATGGCACGTGGAGGGCCCTGAGGCGCACCTCCGGACCATGCCTTGGCGGTCTGCAATTACTAATTACACGCGTGTAACTAGGGCGAGGTCAAGCGGGCAGGGATAATACTCAGGACACTTGGCTTTTTCCCGATGCGCCACGCCGGGATGTGAGCGGCCGCCTCCCGGAAGGATCGAACAGCCCCATGGACCTCGTCATCAGGACCCTCCTGCAGGACTTCCGGGACGGCCTGAGCCTCCCACCTGGGGCTCCTCGTCTCACCTGGTACGGCCCGGACGGCGAACGGGTCGAGCTGTCCGGCAAGGTCCTGGACAATTGGGTGGCCAAGACGGCGAACTTCCTCCAGGACGAACTCGACGCGGCGCCCGGCGGCAGCATCGCGCTGGACCTTCCGGGTCATTGGAAGTCATTGGTGCTCGCCCTGGGCTCCCTGAACCTGGGCCTGACCGTCCGGCCCGGCTCCCCCGCCGATGACGAGGAGCTCTCCGGCTCGGATCTGGTGGCCACGGCGGACGCCGCGCTGCTGGAGCGCGCGGGCGACGTCGACACCCAGCTGGTGGCCGTCTCTCTGGGCGCGCTGGCGCCGCGCTGGCCCGGGACCCTGCCGTCCGGCGTCGTCGACTATGCGGCGGAGGTCCGCAGCCACGGCGACGTGTTCCTCCCCTGGATGGACCCCACCGGCCAGGAGACGCTCCTGGTCACCGGCGGTCAGGCGTACGACGACGCCGGCCTGGCCGCGTTCGCGACCCCCACGGCGCGGGGTGCCCGCGTCCTGGTCCACGCCGCGGACGGCCTCGGCACCGTGCTGGCGCACTGCCTGGGATCCTGGCTGGCGGGTGGCTCGGTGGTCCTGGTCCACGACGACGTCGCCGTGACGGACCGGCTGCTGGAGTCCGAGCGGGTGACCGCGGACAGCGGAACGCCCGCCTCCTGATCTGTCGATCTGATCCGTGGGGCGATCTGATCCGTTGATCAGGAGGCGGGCGCGGGCACCGCGTTCAGGCGGTTCTCAGCGGACCGGTGTGGCCGCCGGTGTCAGTTCTTGCCGGCCTTGCTGCCGTCGATCAGCTCGTGATCGTGGTCGTAGCCGGGCTCCTCATCCAGCTCCTTGTTGAACACCAGGAAGCGGTAGGCGAAGAAGCGGACCACCGTGGCCACCAGGATGCCCGCGACGCCCGCGAGGAACAGCAGATTCTTGTCCTCGATGTGCAGCCAGTACTTGGCGGCCGCGGTCAGGCCCGTCGAGATGCCGATGCCGATGCCGTTGATGATGACGAACATCACGAATTCACGCAGCACATTCGGCTGGCGGCGGTGCCGGAACGTCCAGAACCGGTTTGCCAGCCAGGAGAAGATCGTGGCGACGGTGGCGCCCACGAAACGGGCCTTCGCCTCGGCGCCGTCCATGGCGCCGTGCATCAGCCAATAGGTCAGGCCGTTGTCGATCACGAACGCGATCCCGCCCACCGCACCGAACTTGGCCACCTCACGCCAGAACAGCGAGGCGAGCCCCCGGATGCGATCGGCGAGTTTGTTCACGATGTTTTCCTCCACGGCCAGCTGACGATTGGTAGACGACCCATGGGTCAGTGGTACATCTTAGCGCCGTTGGCTTTGCCGGGCTTCTGCCGTCCCGGAACGTCCACCGGATGACGAGGGCGTCCGGAAACATGACGACCCGCCGGTGTCAGGAGTCTTTCAGGGCTGTCATCAAGAGGAGTCCCGGAGTCACGCTGAATGCACGCTGGGGGCGGGTCCGGCCGTGTTCGGTAGGCTTAGAGGCGTGACTTTCCCTGTTGTTGGTGTGATCGGTGGCGGCCAGCTGGCCCGGATGATGGCCCCGGAGGCCGTCGAACTCGGCGTGGAACTCCGCGTCCTGGCCGAGGGCCCGGACGTCTCCGCGGTGGCCGCGGTGAAGACCACCCCGATCGGTGATTACCGTGATCTCGAGGCCCTCCGCGCGTTCGCCCGCGACGTCGACGTCATCACCTTCGACCACGAGCACGTCCCCACCGAGCACCTGCGCGCCCTGATCGCGGAGGGTGTCAACGTCCAGCCCGGCCCGGACGCCCTGGTGCACGCGCAGGACAAGATCGTGATGCGCACTGCGGTGGACCGTCTCGGCCTCCCCAACCCCGAGTGGGCCGCGGTGGACTCCGTGGACGCCCTCGTCGAGTTCGGCGACCGGATCGGCTGGCCCGTGGTGCTGAAGACCCCGCGCGGCGGCTACGACGGCAAGGGCGTGCGGATCGTCGACGACGCGGCCGACGCAGCGGACTGCGCCTCCTGGTTCGAGTCGATGTCCCCGCTCCTCGCAGAGGCCAAGGTGGACTTCTCCCGTGAGCTCTCCGTGCTGGTGGGTCGCACCCCCAGTGGCGAGGAGCGGGTCTGGCCGGTCGCGCACACCATTCAGGTGGACGGCGTCTGCGATGAAGTGATCGTTCCCGCGCCCGGCCTGGACCCCGCCGTCGCGCAGGCCGCCGAAGCCGCCGCGCTCACCCTCGCCGCAGAACTCGGCGTGACGGGCGTGATGGCCGCCGAGCTGTTCGAGACCCCCGGCCAGGGAGCAGGCTTCCTGATCAACGAGCTGGCCATGCGTCCCCACAACACGGGGCACTGGACCCAGGACGGATCCGTGACCAGCCAGTTCGAACAGCATCTGCGCGCAGTCCTGGATCTCCCCCTCGGCGCCACGGATGTGCTGGGCGGCGTGGCCGTCATGAAGAACTTCCTCGGCGGCGCGAACCAGGACATCTATTCCGCCATGCCCGCCGCTCTCGCGGCCGCGCCGGGAGCCAAGATCCACAATTACGGCAAGTCGGTCCGCCCCGGCCGGAAGATCGGCCACGTGAACATCGTGGGCCCGGACGCCTCGCAGGCCGAGGAACTTCGTGAGCAGGCCGGGCGGGTGGCGGCCATCCTCCGTGATGGCACCGGCTCCTGAGCATCGCAACACCCTGACCGCTGAATCCCCAGACAACGATCGGACACGCATGAGCAGCAACACCACCCCCCTTGTAGGACTCGTCATGGGTTCGGACTCCGACTGGCCCGTCATGGAGGCCGCGGCGGAAGCCCTGCATGAGTTCGGCGTGCCGTTCGAAGCCGACGTCGTGTCCGCCCACCGTATGCCGACTGAGATGATCCGCTACGGCCAACAGGCCCACGAGCGGGGCCTGCGCATCATCATCGCCGGCGCCGGCGGAGCAGCCCATCTGCCGGGGATGCTCGCTTCCGTGACCCCTCTGCCCGTCATCGGCGTGCCGGTCCCGCTGAAGACCCTGGACGGCATGGACTCGCTCCTGTCGATCGTGCAGATGCCTGCGGGCGTCCCGGTCGCCACCGTCTCGATCGGCGGCGCACGCAACGCCGGCCTGCTGGCGGTCCGCATGCTGGCCGCGGGTGAGGGCGAATTCGCGCAGTCGCTGCGCGAGGACCTTCTCCGCTTCTCCGAGAGTCTGAACGCAGTGGCGTCCTCCAAGGGCGCCTCCCTGCGAGCGAAGGCCGCGGAGGTCTTCGGGGCGCCCGGAGTGCCCCTCGGCACGGCAGCGGATGAGGCGCAGGCCTAGAGGCGCCATGATGAGCCGCATCCGCATGGACGACCCCATCCGCCGGCCTCAGGAGGCGGAGCCGGGCGACCGGGTGCGCCGCGCCTGGGTCCTCATCGCCCTGACGCTCCTGGTCCCCGGGGCCGCTCAGGTGGTGGCCGGTGACCGCCGGTTCGGGCGCATCGCGCTGCGAGTCACCTTCGCCGTCTGGGCCCTCGTCCTCCTGGCTCTGCTGCTCGCCCTGCTGAACAGGGCGCTGCTGCTCTCGATCCTGACGCACCCCGTGCTGATGGTGGTCTGGATGACCGTCATGGTGGCGCTGCTCATCGGCTGGGCCATGGTCTGGGTGAACACCTTCCGCCTGTGCCGTCTGGCCATCCTGCCGCCACGCTGGAGGGGTCCGGTGGCCGCGGTCCTGGTCGTCCTGATGGTCTTCAGCTGCGGGGCGCTCGGCTACGGCGCCTATCTGATCAACGTGGCGCGCGGCGCACTCGGTGACGTCTTCGACGCCGGCCGGCCGCCGTTCGACCCCGTCGACGGCCGCTACAACATCGCCCTGCTCGGCGGCGACGCCGGCGAGGGCCGCGAAGGACTCCGTCCGGACAGCATGTCCGTGATCAGCATCGACGCCACCACGGGTGCCTCCGCGATCATCTCGGTGCCGCGGTCCCTCCAGTATGCGAAGTTCCCGGACAGCTCCCCCATGCACCGTATTTACCCGGACGGTTTCAACAATTGCGATCCGGACCCGCTGAATTGCCTGCTCAATGCGGTCTACACGGACGCCACCACCAACCACAAGGATCTGTACCCCGGCAAGAACGCCGGCGCGGAGGCCACCAAGGACGCCATCTCCGGCACCCTGGGCATCACCATCCAGGCCTACGCCCTGATCGACATGGACGGCTTCGCCCAGCTCATCGACGCCATGGGCGGAGTCAAGATGAGGGTGGGCGCATGGGTGCCCATCAGTGCCGGGATGCTGCCCGGCAGCGACACCCGGCACGTCAAGCCGGACGGCTGGATCCATCCCGGCAACCAGACCCTCAACGGCTTCCAGGCCCAGTGGTTCGCCCGGTCCCGCGAGAACGTGGATGACTTCGCCCGCGTCCAGCGCCAGCAGTGCGTGCAGCAGGCCATGATCAAGCAGCTGGATCCGGCCACCGTGATCACCAAGTTCGAGGCGATCGCCAAGGCCGGAGCCCACGTCGTGGACACGGACATCCCGCAGGGTCAGCTCGGCGGCTTCGTGGACCTGGCCGCCAAGGCCAAGGGCCAGCCGACCGTCCGCATGACCGTGGGTCCCCCGGACTTCCCGGCCGACTTCAGCCTGGGGGATCCGAACTTCGATCTCATCCATTCCAAGGTCAAGGCCCTGCTCGCCAAGGCGAGCGGCTCACCGGCCAAGGCCGCGGCGCCGCTGCTCCCCGGCACGGTGAGCGAGGACGGGTCGGTGGCCTCCGCCGTCGTGCCCGGCGCCGGAGCACAGGCTCAGGGCGCGGTGCGGCCGCAGCTGGCGGACGAGCTGCCGCCGGACTTCCCGCTGAGCACCACACGCCCGGACGGTCAGCCGATCACCGCCGCGTACCTCAATTCGCTCTATGATGCCCAGGACTACCAGACCCTGGACCAGCTGCTGGCGAAGAACGGCAATTGCGCCGCTCTCTGACCGCCGCCCCGGTCCCCTTCCGATCCTGAAAGGACACCCGTGATGCTTCGCCTGGACAATGAGCTGCGCCCCTATGCCTGGGGTTCCACCACGGCCATTGCCGAGCTTCTGGGACGAGTCCCCTCGGGAGGGCCGGAGGCGGAGCTGTGGCTCGGGGCCCATCCGGACTCCCCGTCCCGGGTTCCGGACGGCCGCGGGCTGGACGAGGTCATCAGCCAGGATCCCGGGCTCGTCCTCGGGGCGGAGAGTGTGGCCGCGTTCGGGCCCCGGCTCCCCTTCCTGATGAAGGTTCTGGCCGCGGCCCAGCCGTTGTCCCTCCAGGTCCACCCGAGCCTCGAACAGGCCCGTGAAGGATTCTCCCGGGAGGAGGCGGCCGGTGTCCCCCGGGATTCCGCCTCCCGGAACTACAAGGACGACAACCACAAGCCGGAGATGATCCTGGCCCTGACGCCGTTCCGGGCGCTCTGCGGCTTCCGTGCGGTGGAGCAGTCGGTGGCGCTCTTCGAGGCGCTGGCCGAGGGATCCACGAACGACGACGCGCGGGACTACGCCGCGGGGATCGCCGCGGCATTGCGCGGGGCTGAGCCCCTCCGGACCGCCTTCGCCACCCTCCTGACCGGTGGCGCGGGGCTGGCTGCCGCGTCCTCCGGGCTGCGCGCCGTCGTCGAGGGTCTGGCTTCGGACGATCCGCACCGCACCGCGCTGGAGGCCGCGGCGGGCCTTCAGGACAAGTACCCCGGCGATCCGGGCGTCCTCGTCTCCCTCCTGCTCAACCTGGTGGAGCTGACGCCGGGCGATGCCATCCACCTGCCCGCCGGTAACGTCCACGCCTACCTGGAGGGCCTGGGGATCGAGGTCATGGCGAACTCGGACAATGTGCTGCGCGGGGGTCTGACCCCCAAGCACGTCGACGTGCCGGAACTCCTCGCCACCGTGGACTTCACCCCTTTGCCGGAGGTTCCCCGCACGCCCTGGGAGGAGACGCTCCTGGGCCAGGAGATCTTCACTCCCCCGTTCAGCGAGTTCGCCTTGCAGCGCATCGAGCTGCGAGACGGCACGGAGCACGTCGCGGTCCGGCAGGACGGTGGAACCGTGCTCCTGGTGGTCCGCGGCGCGCTCCGGCTGGACTCCCCGCAGGGCGAGCTGATCCTGCGGCGCGGCGAGAGCGCCTTCATCCCGGCCGTGGAGGACCCCGTGACGGCCCATCCCGCCGTCACGGGAGCGGACACCACGGAGGACGACGCGGTCGTGCTGGCGTTCGCGGTCAGCACGGGGCTGGGTATCACCCCTACCGCGTGAGCGGTAGATGAAAGCCCGGCTGAGTTAATACCGCTCGCCGGACGCGTCCGGCACGACGAAGGCGTGGCCCCCGCAGGGGAATCCGGGAGGATTCCGGTGCGGGGGCCACGCCTTCGTTCCGTTCAGGGCTGCTTCGTTCCGTTCAGGGCTGTGCAGCCCGGGACGGCAGGTGGGTCAGGATCCCTTGACCGTGGCCTTCACCTTGGCGAGCAGCCCGCGGGCCTTGCTCATGACCTTCTTCGCCTGCGGCAAAGCCACCTCCCAGAGCGGATTCACCACCGACAGCGGCAGGGCGTAGCTGCCGACGAAGTGGTTCTCGTGCTTGGCGAAGTAGCGCTTGAAGTCGCTGATGCGGTCATTGAGGAGACCGTTGAGGTCGAACTGCTCGACGCCCTGGGACTTCATGAGCTTCATGCACTCCCACTCGAAGCCGCCGTTGGCGCGGAGCTTGCGACCCTTGGCGTTCACCCCGCCGTAGAGTGCGAATGCGACGCGGGGGGTGACCAGCAGGAACTGGAATCCCACGGTCTCGCCCTCGCTGTCCACCAATTCATATACCGGGCTGCCTTCACCGAGATCATCGAAAATGGAGTAATAGTAATCATCGGCGTGCAATTCGAATCCGGCACGGTCCGCGATTTCCTTGTAAATCTCCAGGCACCGCGCGATTCCCGCGTGATCCGTCACCTCGCGGAGTTCAAAACTCTTATTCCCGAATTTACGGATGTCCTGCCGGCGCTTCTGGTGCATGGCGGCCAGCAGCGTCTCCTCATCCTGGGTGAGATCCAGGACCAGGGTGTCACCCAGGAGGAGCTTGTTGCGGGCGGGCTTCCACTCCTCGGAGCCGGCCGGCATGGAGCCTTCCCAGTCCGGCTCGATCATGATGTTGACGGCCTTGCCGGAGTAGTTCTTCTTCAGGTAGTCGCGGAGGGCCTTCAGCACGCGGCCGCGGTCCTCCGGGGCGCACACGGGGCCGCGGGGGACGTAGAGGAAGGACCGGAACGGGAACGGCAGCGAACGACGGAGGACCTGGGCCGCCCCGATGACTTTGTCGCCGTCGACCACCTGCAAACGGGCCGCGCGCCAGGCGCCGCGCTCCTTGAGAGTCCCCCAGCCCCAGAGCTGCAGCGGGTGCCCGCCGTGCTCCCTGATGTGGGCATCCCATGCCGCCTGTTCGGTGCACACCTTCACGTCAACCATGGTCTCCAGTCTACATGGTCTTATAGGGGTGCTATATCGAATTCGAAGGAGCCGGGAATATCCATCGGCGCGGAAATTAATTCCTTCACTTCAGCACCTGTTTCCCGAATTCAAAGCCTCCTGCCGCCGACCGAATTAACGAATTTCGGAGATCATTTCGTCATGGGTGCTTTCATCGCGGCCGCCCAGGAACGGATCGCCTGCCGCTCGGAGGTGTTGCAGACGTAGCCGTACCCGAAGATGTAGTTGTTCTGCTCCAGGGTCCACTGGTTGTAATAGGTGAGGGCGTAGCAATCGGCCATCTTCTCGATGCTTTTCTGAAACAGGCCACGGGCCAGCAGTCGGTCGGTTCGGCTCTGACCATCCGCAGCATCCCATTCGTCCGCCCGCTGATAGACGTGCGCGAGTTCATGCACCACAGTCATCCGCAGGTTCCACCCGTCGTGGAAGGCGTCCTCGCGAAGCAGATGGACCGTCAGCGGATCCGCTCCCTTGACACAACCCAGCGTCCGGCCCTCCGGCAACTTGGACTTCTTGCAGGCCGTGGCGGCGTCCCAGCGGATGTCGATGAAGCCTTTGCCCGCGCTGTCCACGAGTCCTTCGGACACCGACCCCGATCGGTTTACGCGGCGCGCCTTCGCCTGGGCGATCCGCTGTTCCAGCTTCTGCCGCAGCTGCACGGCCTCTGCGGTCACGCTCCTGGCCGAGAAGGTGCTCAGATTGGGTTCCTTGATCCGCTTCTCCAGAACGCGGAACCTGCTGGCATCCGTGACGATCGGCGCCACCGGGTTGTTCCTGAGCGTGGCGGCCAGCTGGTTGAACTTCTTCGTCTCGGCGTCGAACGCCCGCAACTGCTCCTCAGCGCCCGGGCTCGCCGAGGGACGCACAGTACGGGGTGGCTCACCGGCGGCAGGTCTCCCCTGACGGTCGGACGAGGAGAAGACCGATGCCAGACCTCCGAACCCGAGACCCACCACGACCAGCACGAAGACCAGGGCGAGGCAGCCGCACCCCGCGATCCACGGACCCGGCCGGTTCCGACGCTGAATTGCGGGACTCCCCGGCCCCGGGCCGTACGCAGCCGCTCCGTAGGGGGCAGGCGCGTAACCACCCTGACGAGGTGCACCCGGGCCGTAGCCCTGGGCGCCATATCCTCCCTGGCCATATCCTTCCTGGCCGTACCCCTGAGCCGCGTACCCCGGCGCGGACTGAGCAGACTGCGCGGGCTGAGGAGGGCCGACGGGTTGCTGGAAACCAGGCTGCTGCAAGCCCGGCTGCTGACCCGGCGGAAGGCCGGGCCCGCGGTACTGCCGCAGATGAGGAGGGTTGACCTCGGCGATCCACCGCCGGAGGTCGGGGCGCAGCCCCGGGTTGGCTTCCAGCACCGGGTGGAGGTCCCACCGCCGGAAAGCGATCTCTGAAAGCAGGGCGGGTGGGGCGCCCGGGTCCTGCGCCGCAATCCAGTCCCCATCCTGGTATGTGCCCGTCATGCCACCATGCTATGCGCCCGGCGGGCTGGGACCGGCACCCGTCCCCACTGAGACGACGAGGGGCCACGCCCCGGAAGTCCGGTGGCGTGGCCCCTCGTCAGCTGTTGCGGTCAGGCTCTGCAGTCAGGTGCAGCGCGGAAACGTGCGGCCTAGCGGCGTGCCCAGCTCTCCCACTTGGAGGCGTGGTGCTCGGCGTCGACCAGGCGGACGGTGCCCGACTTGGACCGCATCACGATCGACTGGGTCACCACGCGGTCCTTCTGGTAGCGGACGCCACGCAGCAGGTCACCGTCGGTGATGCCGGTCGCCGCGAAGTAGCAGTTGTCGCTCGTGACCAGGTCGTTGGTGGTCAGCACGCGGTCCAGGTCATGGCCGGCGTCGATCGCCTTCTGCTTCTCCTCGTCGCTGGTGGGCCAGAGGCGGCCCTGGATGACGCCGCCGAGCGACTTGATGGCGCACGCCGCCACCACGCCTTCCGGGGTGCCGCCGATGCCCATCAGGGCGTCGACGCCGGTCCCGGTGCGGGCCGCGGCGATCGCACCGGCCACGTCGCCGTCGAGGATGAACTTGGTGCGGGCGCCCGCGTCGCGGATCTCCTCCACCAGCGGCTTGTGGCGGTCGCGGTCCAGCACGCAGACGGTGACCTGGTTGATCTTGACGCCCTTGGCCTTGGCGATGAGGTGAAGGTTCTGCTTGACCGGCAGACGCAGGTCGACCATGTCGGCCGCCTCCGGTCCCGTCACGAGCTTCTCCATGTAGAAGACGGCGGACGGATCGAACATGGACCCGCGCTCCGCCACCGCCAGGACGGCCAGGGCGTTGTTGATGCCCAGCGCGGTCAGGCGGGTTCCATCGATCGGATCCACGGCCACATCGCACTCGGGGCCGGTGCCGTCACCCACCTGCTCACCGTTGAACAGCATCGGGGCTTCGTCCTTCTCACCCTCGCCGATGACCACCACGCCGTTGAAGTGGACCGTCTTGAGGAAGGACCGCATGGCATCCACCGCAGCGCCGTCGGCCTTGTTCTTGTCGCCGAAGCCGACCCAGTGACCGCCGGCGATCGCCGCGGCCTCGGTCACGCGCACCAGCTCAAGCGCGAGGTTGCGGTCCGGCTCGTCATTCCCGACCGCAAGGTCCGGGGAGATCGTTGAATACTTGCTAGCGCTGGAAGCTGCGGCCACCGTGTACCTCTTCGTTGAGTTCTGCTGAAAGATCGGACCCGGGCTCCGAAAGCGCCGGGAGAGGGGCGTTCGGTCCTCGAAACGATCATAGACCGCGGGCACCTTACGACGCCCTGATGTGACAGGTGCAACAGTGTCACAGTGGCGCTTCCCGGCCGTTTGGCGCTGGGCGCCCGGGATGGGGGACCATGGAGGGGTGAGTGATTCCCCCAAAGCCCCCCTCCCCGCCACCGAAGACTCCTCTCCGGAGACAGCCGGCGAAGCATCGGGCACGGGTCCCCTGCCCGGGGAACCGGGGTTCAAGGCGGTCCTCTCCAAGAACGCCGCCAAGCGCGCCAACGCTTCGGTGATCGGCATGATCCTGGCCCTCGCGGTCTCGATCGCCTGCATCCTGCCGGTCATCCTGCTCAACGCCCAGCCGAAGCAGCCCGGCTACGACCCGAAGATCGACGTCTCCGCCGTGGCCGGCAACGCGGCCCCCGTGGCGGGCTTCACTCCCGCCGCCCCCGTGCTCCCGTCCGGCTGGCACCCGAATTACGCGCGCTGGAAGTCCGGCACGGAGTCGGGCGTCCCCACCTGGGAGATCGGATTCGTGTCCCCCGAACAGGGCTTCGTGGGGCTCACCCAGACCAGGAAGGGCAACCCCACCTGGGTGGCGCAGATCGCGGACAACGCCCCGGTCACGGGCAAGCGCACCATCGACGGCCAGGACTGGACCCTGCGGGACAAGGGCGCCGGACCCAAGACACTGGTCCTGGAGCACCGCGGCTACACCCTGGTGCTGAACGGCCGCGCGGACCTCAAGGAGTTCGACGTCGTAGCCTCCGCCGTGCTGAAAGCCGTCGACGCGGCGCCTGCCGTCACGCCTGCGCCCTCCGCCTCGCCCACCGCGTAAAGTAGGCGGCGTGAGCTCGAATCTGACCCCCCAGCAGGCCTGGCAGAAACTCGTCGAAGGCAACGCCCGTTTCGTCTCAGGCACGTCCTCCCACCCCAATCAGGACGCCAGCCGACGCAGTTCCCTGGTCAACGCCCAGAATCCCTTCACCCTGATCTTCGGCTGCTCCGACTCCCGCCTCGCCGCTGAGATCATCTTCGACCTCGGCCTCGGTGACGCCTTCGTCATCCGCACCGCCGGCCAGGTGATGGACGACGCCGTCCTCGGAACTCTCGAATACGGCGTGGACGTCCTCGGCATCCCCCTGATCGTGGTCCTGGGCCACGACAACTGCGGCGCCGTGACGGCCACCAAGGAGGCCGTGGACTCCGGGGACATGCCCGGCGGCTACATCCGCAACCTGGTCGAGCGCATCACGCCCTCGGTGCTGAACTCCCTGCGCCACGGGGACCACGAGGTCAACGACATGGTGGTGGAGCACACCCGTCAGACGGCCGACCGGCTCGTGGAACGCTCCCCCTCCATCAAGGCGGCCATCGACGCCGGCCGCACCGCCGTGGTGGGCATGGCCTACCGGCTGGAGGAAGGCCGCGCGGACCTCGTCTCCGGCATCGGGAACTTCCAGGACTGACGCCCGTCCCGCCGGCCCGGGCACCCGGGCCGGCCATGACCTCCGCCACATGCGCCCCGGGTGACGCGGCACGAGTTTCAGCGCCGCCGTCGTGCGTCATACAGTAAGGTCATGACTTCTGCTGCTGAAGAATTCCGCATCGAACACGACACCATGGGCGAGGTCCGCGTCCCCGTGAACGCGCTCTACAAGGCCCAGACCCAGCGTGCCGTGGAGAACTTCCCCATTTCCGGCAAGACCCTGGAACGCAAGCACATCGAAGCGCTTGCCCGGGTCAAGAAGGCCGCCGCCCGCGCGAACGAAGAACTCGGAGTGATCGATGGAGATCTCGCCGACGCCATCGCCGACGCCGCGGACCGTGTGGCCGCCGGTGAATTCGACGATCAGTTCCCGATCGACGTCTTCCAGACCGGCTCCGGCACCTCCTCCAACATGAACATGAACGAGGTTCTGGCCGAGCTCGCCACCCGTTCCTTCGCGGACAAGGGCAGCGACCGCGTGGTCCACCCCAACGACCACGTCAACGCCTCCCAGTCCTCCAACGACGTGTTCCCCACCTCGGTCCACGTCGCCGCGACCAACGCGCTGCTGAACGACCTGGTCCCGGCTCTGACCTACCTGGCCGCCTCCCTCTCCCGCAAGGCCGAGGAGTTCAAGGGAATCGTCAAGTCCGGCCGTACCCACCTCATGGACGCCACCCCGGTCACCCTCGGCCAGGAGTTCGGCGGCTACGAGGCCCAGATCCGCTACGGCATCGAGCGCATCCACGCCTCCCTGCCGCGCGTGGCCGAGGTCCCCCAGGGCGGCACCGCCGTCGGCACCGGCATCAACACCCCGGACGGCTTCCCGCAGCGCGTCATCGCCCTGCTCGCCGAGGACACGGCCCTTCCGATCACCGAGGCCCGCAACCACTTCGAGGCCCAGGCCAACCGTGACGGACTGATCGAGGTCTCCGGCCAGCTGCGCACCATCGCCTACTCGATCATGAAGATCAGCAACGACCTGCGCTGGATGGGTTCCGGCCCCAACACGGGCCTGGGCGAGATCGCCATCCCGGATCTGCAGCCGGGCTCCTCCATCATGCCGGGCAAGGTCAACCCCGTCATCTGCGAGGCCGCCATCATGGTCGCCGCCCAGGTGATCGGCAACGACACCACGATCGCCCTGTCCTCCACCAACGGCGCTTTCGAGCTGAACGTGGGCATCCCGGTCATGGCCGCGAACCTCCTGGAGTCCATCCGCCTGCTCACCAACACCTCCCGCGTCATGGCGGACAAGATGATCGACGGCATCAGCGCCAACGAGGAGCGCGCCCGCTTCCTCGCCGAGGCCTCCCCGTCCATCGTGACCCCGCTGAACAAGTACATCGGCTACGAGAACGCCGCCAAGATCGCCAAGACCGCCGTCAAGGAGGGCCTGACCATCCGCCAGGCCACCGAGCAGCTCGGCTTCGTCGGCGAAGGTGAAGGCAAGGTCACCGAGGAGATCCTGGACAAGGCCCTCGACGTCACGACCATGACCGGCAAGTACTGAGTGAGGACCGTTCAGCGACTGACCTGAGCAGCCGCGGAACTGAATTGAGCTGGGCTGAATAACTGACGACGACGACGGGTGACCACCCGCCGTCGTCGTCATCTCGTGCCTCAGGCGGGAAGCACCAGGGCCACGGCCGCTCCCGCGATCATGAACGGCCCGAAGGGGATCGAGTCGCGCCAGCCCAGCCGACGAAAGAGCAGCAGGCCCAGGGCCGTGAGCCCTGCCAGGGTGAATGCCAGCAACGTGCCGAGGATCAACGGCCACCAGCCCAGGTAGGCCAGATGCATGCCGAGCACCCCGGCGAGCTTCACGTCCCCGAATCCGAGACTGGCCGGGCTGAGGGTGCGCAGCAGAAAGTGGAACAGGAAGGCCAGGGCGCCCCCGGCAAGCACACGGAGGCCCCACACGCCCCAGAGCGGTGCGGCCAGGTCCGCCCGCTGCTCGAACAGGGACTGGAGCCATTCCGCGGAGCCGGGTTCGCCGTGGCTGGTGAAGCCTCCGGGGCTGAACACCTCGTCGGCGGACGGCGCGTAGGCCACCCAGCCGAAGTCGGGGGGAAGGTTTCCCGCGCACACACAGGCCGCCAGCAGCAGCACGCCGGAGACGACCGCCCAGGGCAGGACGATCCGGTCCGGCAGAAGATGGGTTTTCACGTCGATCCAGGTCAGTCTCGCGGCGGCGAATCCGAACAGGAGCACCACGAGGATCAGGAGGACCAGGGCGGCGAACGGCCAGCCCGGACCCAGACCCCAGAGCTGGTTCATCCGCGAGAGCATGGGCCGACTCTAACGGGGCCGCTGTGACAGTGCCATTCACAGGGCGAGCCTGGGCGCCGCCGTCGTCCGGGCGCCGGTCGGCCTGAGCCTGCTCCCCCGTTGGTTAGACTCGTCGCCATGCTGACTCTCGAGGAGATCTTCCCGCCCTTCGGCCTGATCCTGCGGACGCCTCGGCTGGAACTGCGTCTGATCCGCGATGAGGAACTTCCGCAGCTGATGGAGGCGGTCCGGTCCGGAATCCACGAGCCGGGCCACTCGCCCTTCTCGGTGGCCTGGTCCGAGGCACCTCCGGAGGAACTCCCGGCCAACACCGCCCGGTTCCACTGGAGCGCCCGTGACCGGTGCACCCCGCAATCGTGGGAACTCGCCTTCGGCATCTGGCACGAGGGGGAACTGATCGGGTCCCAGTCGCTCATGGCCGCGGACTTCTCAGCCTTCAAAGTGGTGAAGAGCGGGTCCTGGATCAGGAGAGCGTCCCAGGGGCAGGGCCTGGGGAAGGAGATGCGGGCGGCGATCCTGTTCTACGCCTTCGATTTCCTGGGCGCCGAGGTCGCCGAATCCGCTGCCGCGGTGTGGAACCAACGCTCCCTCGGGGTCTCGCACGCCCTGGGGTACCGGGACAACGGCCTGCACCGCGAGCCCACGGCCCAGGGCCCTGCCGAGATCCAGCAGCTCCGGTTGGAGGCCGCGGACTTCCGCCGTCCCAGCTGGGAACTGGAGGTCGAGGGTCACGAGGCGTTCGCCCGCTACATCGGCCTGAAGGCCTGACCCACCCCACCGTCCCGCCGCCGTCGCGCCCTCCCGGATCACGCGAACCGCCAGTAGATGCCCGAATACCCTTCGCATACGGGCGTCTACTGGCGGTTCGCGTGGTGCGTGTGTGAGCGGAGGTCCGGATCAGATCTCCGCGCCCTCCAGCAGCTCCGTGACGAGGGCCGCGATCGGCGAGCGCTCGCTCCGGGTCAGGGTCATGTGAGCAAAGAGCGGATGACCCTTGAGCGTCTCGACGACGGCGGCGATGCCGTCGTGCCGTCCGACGCGCAGATTGTCGCGCTGCGCGACGTCGTGCGTCAGGACGATCTTCGAGTTCTGTCCCATACGGCTCATCACGGTCAGCAGCACGTTCTTCTCCAGGGACTGGGCCTCGTCCACGATCACGAAGGAATCGTGCAGCGAGCGTCCACGGATGTGCGTGAGCGGCAGGACCTCCAGCATGCCGCGATCCATGACCTCCTCCACGACCTCCTGGGAGACCAGGGCCCCGAGGGTGTCGAACACGGCCTGCGCCCACGGGTTCATCTTCTCCGCCTCGGAACCGGGGAGGTACCCGAGTTCCTGACCGCCCACGGCGTACAGCGGCCGGAAGACCACCACCTTCCGGTGCTCCTGACGTTCCAGGACCGCTTCCAGGCCGGCGCACAGGGCCAGCGCGGACTTGCCGGTGCCCGCCCGGCCGCCCAGGGAGACGATGCCCACCGTGGGGTCCATCAGCATGTCGATGGCCAGGCGCTGCTCCGCGGACCGGCCGTGCAGCCCGAAGACGTCGCGGTCACCCTTGACGAGCCGCACCTGCTTGTCGGCGCCGACCCGGCCGAGCGCCGAGCCACGCGGCGAGAGCAGGACCAGGCCGGTGTTCACCGGAAGCTCGGCCGCCGCCGGGATCAGCACGGGCTCGTGGCCGTAGAGGGTCGAGACCTCTTCCTCGGTGACATCGAGCTCCGAGAGACCGGTCCAGCCGGTGTCCTTGACGAGTTCGTTCCGGTATTCGTCGGCGGCCAGGCCCATGGCGGACGCCTTGACGCGCATGGGGAGGTCCTTCGACACCACGGTGACGTCATGGCCTTCGTCGGCCAGGTTCTTGGCGACGGCCAGGATGCGCGCGTCGTTGTCACCGGAACGGAAGCCCGCGGGAAGCACCTCGGCGCTGATGTGGTTCAGTTCCACCCGCAGCGTGCCGCCGTCGGTCCCGAGCGGGATGGGCCGGTTGAGGCTGCCGTGCTCCACGCGCAGGTCATCGAGCAGCCGCAGCGCCTTGCGGGCGAAATAGCCCAGCTCCGGATCGTGGCGCTTGCCCTCCAGCTCGGCGATCACCACCACCGGGACGATCACCTCGTGCTCGGCGAAACGGAGCAGGGCCCGCGGATCGGAGAGCAGAACGGAGGTGTCGATCACGAAACTGCGGCCCGTGGGCGCCGGATCCGGGCCCGTCCCGGTCGTGGAACGCCCCCGCGTGGTGCGAGAGGTAGCTTTCTTCGCGGTGCTCTTCTTGGCACCGGTGCCCTGCGCCGTGTCGTTCGCGGTGGTCACATCGGAAATAGCCACATCAACTCCAGCCCCGGACTCACGCCCGGATTTCTCTAGGTGAGGCGGTCGGC
The DNA here is from genome assembly GCF_052114185.1 of Arthrobacter sp. RAF14. Lineage (NCBI taxonomy): Bacteria > Bacillati > Actinomycetota > Actinomycetes > Micrococcales > Micrococcaceae > Arthrobacter > Arthrobacter sp. RAF14. The sequence continues at coordinate 388,184 of NZ_JBFREG010000002.1, forward strand.
CCGGAGGCCGGTTCCGGCCTCCCCGCTGCTGGTGCGATTCCTCGCTCCATGGATGGCCTCCCGTGGCGCCGGGAGGGTTCCCCGGCGTTAGGACCACGCTAACCCCGGCCGCTCGGCCGCGACAGCCGCCACGGCAAGCACGACGTTAATTTTCCGTGAACGGCGGCCTGAGGGAGCGCCCAGGACACCCCGATAGGCTGGAAGCATGGCGATGACGACGGTGACGACGATGCAGGAATGGGCGAGCGAGCTCCACACGGGTGAGCTGACGGTGTTGAGGGGTCTGCTCCCCGAGGATCTCCCGGAGCTGACGGGCTGGTGGAACGACCCCGGACTGGCCGTGATGCAGCGCTACATGACCTCGCCTCTTCCCACCGAGAGCATCACCGAGCTGTTCCAGCAGTGGAGCCGGAACGACACCATGCAGGCCGCAGGATTCAGCATCGTGGCCCAGAGTGGCGAGATGTCCCAAGGCGGCGAGCTGGTGGGGCATGTGACCGCGTGGGGCATCAATCCCCGGGTCCGGACGGCACGGCTGTCCATCATGATCGGGCCCCGGTACCAGGGGCAGGGCTTCGGTGGCGACGCCCTGCGCGTCATGCTGCGGGTGGTCTTCGACGAGATGGCCGCTCACAAAGCCGCCTTGGACACCTGGTCCTTCAACGACCGTGCCCTGCGGCTGTACCGGTCGTTGGGGTTCGTCGAGGAGGGCCGGGAACGTGATGCCGTCTTCCACCGGGGCGAGTTCCACGACAAGGTGCATCTCGGCATGCTCGAGTCCGAGTACCGCGAGCGCTACCGCGACTAGGCGACGCGCCGTCGTCGTTGTGTGCTCAGTTGTTGCGGGTGTTCCGCGGAATCACCCGCAACAACTGAGCAGTCAACACAACTGAGCACTCGACGACGGCGGTCAGGTGCCGAAGCGGCGCTGCCGTCCGGCGTAGTCGCGGAGGGCGCGCAGGAAGTCCACCTTGCGGAACGCCGGCCAGAGGGCCTCACAGAAGTAGAACTCGCTATAGGCGCTCTGCCACATCAGGAACCCTGACAGACGCTGCTCCCCCGAGGTCCGGATCACGAGATCCGGGTCCGGCTGGCCCGCGGTGTAGAGGAAGCGCGAGATGTCCTCCACCGTCAGCGAGGTGGACAGGGTCTCCAGGGTTTCGCCCCGTCCAGCGGCGTCCTTCATCAGGGACCGCACGGCGTCGACGATTTCACGCCGTCCGCCGTAGCCGACCGCCACGTTGACGTGCACCGCCTCCTGGACAGGCGTCTTGTGGGTCAGCCGGTTGAGGCGTTCGGCGAGGTAGTCGGGGAGCAGTTCCGGGGCGCCCATCGCGTGGACGGAGATGTTCTCGTCCTCGTCCAGGCGGTCCAGGGTGTCCGCGATGATCGTCATGAGTTCGTCCAGCTCCTCGGACGAGCGGCTCATGTTGTCCGTGGAGAGCATGTACAGCGTGACCACTTTGACGCCGAGCTCCTGGCACCAGTGCAGGAACTCGAGGATCTTGTCCGCGCCGGCCTGGTGGCCTCGGCTGGAGGGCGCGTTGAACTGCTTGGCCCAGCGCCGGTTGCCGTCCACCATGACCCCGATGTGACCCGGGATCCGGTCCTTGGCCAGCCCATGTTCCAGGCGGCGTTCGTACATGCCGTAGAGGAAATCCTGAATGCTCATCAAGTCCCACCTCTTCCCGTTCGCGCGTACCCGCGCCGCGGGACTTCCGTGTCCAAGGCTACCGCCTGAGGACGCCGCTCCGGGGCAGCTCACAGGTTACCCGGCAGTAACCTACGGAAGCGTAAGTTAGCATGGGACCATGCAGTCAGCAGCTCCACAGCAGCCCTCGTCCCCCGCCGACCGCCTGGCGGCCCGTGCCGAAATGCTGGCCATCAAACCCGCCTGGCGGGGATGGATCCATGCGGTGGCGGCCCCACTCGCCCTGGCGGCGAGCATCATCCTGATCTGCCTCGCCCCCACGCCGGACCGGAAGATCGTCTCCGCCGTGTACGCCCTCACGGGCCTGATGCTCTTCACGGTCAGCGCCGTCTACCACCGCGGCAACTGGAGCCCCAAAGTCAAGGCCATCCTGAAGCGCCTCGATCACACGAACATCATGCTGGTCATCGCCGGCAGCTACACGCCGCTGGCGTGGACGCTGCTGGACCGCCCGACGGCGACGCTCGTCCTCTGGCTCATCTGGGGCGGCGCGCTGGCCGGCGTCGCGTTCCGGCTGCTCTGGCTCCACGCGCCCCGCTGGCTCTACGTCCCCATCTACGTGGCCCTCGGTTGCGCGGCGCTGCTCTTCCTCCCCCAGTTCTTCGCCGCGAGCGTCCCGGCCGCGATCCTGATCTGCTGCGGCGGCGCGTTCTACATCGCCGGCGCCGTGTTCTACGGCCTCAAGCGCCCGAACTTCAGCTACCAGTTCTTCGGCTTCCACGAGCTCTTCCACGCCTTCACGGTGCTCGGTTTCACCTGCCACCTGATCGCGATCTTCTTCAGTGTTCTGAGCTGAGTCGGGGGCCGACGACGCCGGGGGCGGCACCCGGTGCCCGGCGGCCGGCAGGTGCCGCCCGGCGTCGTCGGCCGCAGTCGCTCGCTTCAGCGGGGCAGCCACTCACGAAGGGTGAGTGAACGTCACCGGCTTTCCCGCCGCTCGCGCGTAGGCGATCTCGCGCTTCGTCGACTCGCCGACGTAGCCGCCGGGGTTGATGGCCACGACGCGGTCCGCCAGGTCGATCTTGCGGAGGTGAAGCGCGCCCAGGAGAGCCTTCCGCTCCTCGCTGAGGGCGTCGCCGGACAAGCCAGACTCGACCGGCGCCAGGACGATCACCCCGGCGAGGCCGAGCTCCCGCTGCGCGGCACGGAACTCCTCCACGAATCGCATCGACCCGCAGAGACATACGATCTCGGGCCGTTCAGCCACCTCGGACACGGTTTCCTCCTCTGCTGGCGTTTACTCCTCTGCTGCCGGAACTCGTCGGCAGCCCCAGCGCGGCCAGTGAAACACCGGCCATGGTCAGTGCCGCCAACCCTACTCCCCAGGGTGGGAAAGCGTCCGCGGCCAAGCCGCACTGAAGAGATCCAGCCAAGTCCCCTGCGCTGCACCGTCTCCGACCTGCAGGACGGGGCGTACGGCCGGCTCGGCGAGGCCCCGGCTCAGGTCCTCGGGAGTGCGTAGGCGAATTCCAAATGGGTTGCCTGATCAGTTCGCTCGGAGCGGGAAATGCTCCGTCCATGACACGCCGTCGGGCGGCGCCCATGAGACGTGCACGGAAAGCGTGCACGGCAGATCGCAGAAGGCATTCATCACCCTACTTCGCGAGCGCCGACAGCTCTCAGCACATCCGCAAGCCACACGAGTGCATAACCGACAGCATTCTCTGGATCTTCCACGACAGACTCCAGATGTTCAAGACACTCCGAATACTGAGCGACAGTCAGCTCGGGGTCGGAGTTCATGTCCCCTTGAACACTAGGAGGCACTGACCAGAAGTAGTCTCCATCGATATCCACCGATTGCGACCCATCTGCGACATGCTCAATGAGGATCTGAAAGGCCTCATTCAACAGGCTCTTATCTATCCGTGTCACTGATCGATTTCCTTCCGGGCTTCATTCCCCACTTGGTTTTCAGACTCACTGCGCCCCCACCCAACGAAACGGAAAGCCCCTGTCGACCAAGCCACACGAGAGACAAACCATACTCCAGGTATCTCTACTCAAAGGCGGCCGGTTTCGTAGATGAGAACCCCGAGATTCTCGAGCTCCATCAGTCGATTGGCGGCCTCTTGAGCAACAGATCCGCGTGAATCGATAGCGACAAGGCTACGGGAGAACCACTCATATCCGCAGTCCAGATCACGCAGTCTATCCATCAATTTACCTCGATTTGGAAGGTTTTCTTCCGAGAAATATGCGCGGTAAACATAGCGGCTAGACTGTTCAGTCACCTCATTAAGGAGGTAACGCTGCGGCCCTTCGACGCGTGTCGTCACAGTATCCCCGAGGGAGACGTTATAGAGAAAAAATGGAATACAGCAAACCTCATACGATTCTCCATCGATATTCCTCACATACAGCTGCTCAAAGTACTCCGAATCGGGTATTGCCGCATTTATAATATAATTTGATTTAGCTCTCCAAATTGGTTCGTCATGAAGTTTATATAGCTCTGGTCTATGCATCATGGCAGGATCCCCCACCACTCAGGGGGCCAAGTCCCTCTGAATCCAGGCGGAGCATTAACCGGGAAGTTCTTCGCTCCCTTCGAGGCGCCACACCACTGACAAGTTGTCTGCGCATTCTAGGGCCAAGCATTTCTTCCCCTTGATTTTGGTATGGCGTGATGGACGTGTGGTCGGTCAGTCCTCATCCTGCAGCAACGCAGGTATTCAGGTACAAGCTCGTCCCCTGCGTTCCTGGCGCCACTGAGCGGGCCGCCTGGGACGGTCGGCGGGTCCGACCACAAGTAATCCCCACCGGTATCTACGGCACCCTCCCATTACGTTCGTCCCCGAGGAGAATCCGGCATGCATCCGGCAACACTTCGTTGCTGACTGCTGCCGCATCCACTCCGCGCCTCACACCGTGCCAGGCACCTTCCAGGAAGTGATGTGGCGATCCTCTGATGTCCCTCGACAAGGGGCGACGACCAGAGGCTACTCGGCTTCCACCAGTTTGAAGTCACGCGGACTTGCTAGGGAGATCGCCTCAGCGAGCTCACGCCGAAATAGGAGGTGCCGGAAGCAAAGCTGGCCATCGCCGAACCACTCAGGACTTGCAGCAATATCGACATCGCCCAACCCCTCGAATTTCAACAGAGGCGGCCGGAACTCGCGCCCTAGCGGCATCCAACGCCAGCGGCCACATTCAGAGCACAGTGCGCCCTGAGTACCATGGCGTTCCACCCCAGCCTTCTCAAGGAGATTCGGGTCATACCACTTCTCTCCCACAGCCGGAATAACAAGTTGGACGGCATCACTGTTCTCGGACTTTGGCCACTCCACAGGCCTGAACGCCAGGTCGAACGTGCGCGACAGCTCGTCCGCAAGCGACGCCTCCATACAGATCACATCACCTGTCCAATACGGCATCCAGGCGCCGGTGACTGTCATATTCCGCCTTTGCAGGACCAACGACCCCGTCTGTTCGTGACGAGGCATGCCACAGGAGTGGCACCAGCCGTCCTTGCCGTACATCCGATCGAACCCGGCCGATTCCTCAGGCCACGGCCATCCTCGGTTTCGCTTCCACGTAAGCGACACAAAATCTTTCATTTATTTCAACCCCAGGGCCTTGAGAATTTCGGGAAAATTATCGTGAATCTGACGTGCTCCGAACTTGCTGTTGCACATACCACACATCGACCAGTATTTGAAGCATCGCTTGAAGGGAGGGACCAGGCTATCTCGTCAGAAGAATCGAATGGTGCGGCGGAGTACATCCGGAGATTCATCGAGCAGATCGCCCAGCGACTCACCCCAGTCATGTTCATACTTCGGGTCGAGTGGTCTGCCGTCAGAACCGAGCTCCGATCTCACGATGAACTCATCCAGATAGTCCATGGGACGATCTTCGAAACGCCATACAAAATCGGCCGCCAATGCGAACGCATCCCTAAGGGTCAGGTACGCAACGTCACCATCGACCCTGAGCCGATCTTTCGGAATCGCCCAGAACGGAAACCACCGCCCGTACGCATCAGGCCGAAAGTTCTCAGCAGACGACGGCCACTCAATGTCCCCAACGTCGAGACACTCGAATTCCTCCCTGATCGCGTTTCTCCAATCATCAGGTGATGCAGGATCGCCCGGAACTCCGTGACCCATAGGACCTGTCCCTCCGAGCAGGGTCACCAGATCATTTCCAGCCCGACCCCGGTAATCGGCGACGAAACGAAGCATAACCCGATAGGTTTCGGCAAGAGTGAGCTCATCAGGGCATGAGGTTCGGACCATCCTTCGAGCTCTCATTCCCGCAATCTCCACATCAAAGATCATTCAAGGCCAGAAGGAATTTCCCTGGCGCGGATGAGCGGAACCGGAAGGCTCCCATAGGGATTCGGCGCGTACTCAGCGAACAACTCAGATGGCAGCCACCGGCTCAAAGGCACGTGGTCTTGCACCTCAGCAAGACCCTCGGTCGATGCATAGAACATACCGCCACCCGTCGTCGTGGTTCGATCCGTTGGCAACTGGCCGAAGTAGGTCTCAAACGGTTGCCCGAGCCAGGCCCACGAGACCGGTTTCGGGGGCAAGCCCATCCACCCTTTGCGGTGCCTCACCGGAACGATGCAGGGTTCCGTTCTGGTGTCCCCCGAGAGGGAACGCCCGGACCAGATGTGCCCACCGGTCACTTCTGCAGAAGAGTAGAAAGCCGGGAGATCCTCTGCGACTTTCACAAATAGCCTTCGGAGTGCCTCGACCCAGCCCGATCCGAGGATCGGGTCCACCAAGAAAGTCAGCGAGACAGACCAAAACTTATCGGGAAATCTCGCCTGCGGACCCTCATCAATATGCCCTCCGACGCAGGGGCCAGAACCAGTGAAGTAGAGGCTTCCTGTCGCCGCCTTCCAGGCCTTCACAAATCCGTCGTCGCCGGGTTCGGAAGCCCTCCCCTGAAATGGCTCGTACTCTCCGTATCGCCGTGGGAGCGCCTCGGGAAGCTCCCGCCGAGCGATTTTCAGGAAGTCGTCCACCACGTCTGCTCGCAGATTTTCGCGGAGCGCAAACCACCTCATATCGATGGTCGATACACGGGTTGAGCGCTCTGGCCGCTGAACCCGTCTCGACGAAGATCGGGACCACACCTCCCCCATCTGGTCGTCGACCACGGCTCCATCAGTAGCCCTTGCAAGGCGCCGCGAGAATCGAATTGCGGCCTGCACATCAGCAGAGGACGATCCGTCAGCCAGGATCGAGTACAAAAATCGCGCTCCCAATACCACTGCGACGATGCCCTCGGGGACGTCCTCGGTACTGAGGTTCTCTGGACCGTCAATCGAGAACGACCTACGCCGGCTTACTCCACGAGTCACCTGCAGAAAGTCGGACGCCACGTCCCCAACCCCCAGCGCTGCATCTCGTTCGACAATCCGGCAGAGTTCATCGCCACTGACCGCCCAGCGTGAATATACATTCAATTCGTACGCCATCGTAAAATGCCCCTTCATTGCTCCGCATCGAAAGTTTGGGTGCATCGGCAATGGCTGACGAAACTCGCCACTACATCGAACATGCGATGGCACCGTACGGCCATCAGACTTTACAGTGCAAGTCGAAAAGGAATCGCCGGTCGATTCCGGCCAGGTACCCTCAGAGCGCCGGGACCTCCCCAGCGCCACGGACATCCTCTGCAGCACCCCGGCCGGGCTGTCGGTGGTAAACTCCTGGATATCGAAAATCACGCAGGAGTCCATATCAGCGTGACTGCCGCTCAGCCAGGATGAGTGAACGCCACCGGCTTTCCCACCGCTCGCGCATAGACGATCTCGCGCTTGGTCGATTCGCCGATGTAGCCGCCGGGGCTGATGACCACGACGCGATCCGCCAGGTCGATCTTCCGGAGGTGAAGCTCGCCCAGAAACGCCTTCCGTTCCTCGCTGAGGGCGTCGCCGGACAAGCCAGACTCAACCGGCGCCAGGACGATCATCCCGGCGAGGCCCAGCTCCCGCTGCGCGGCCCGGAATTCCTCTGCGAACCGCATTGAGCCGCAGAGGCACACGATCTCGGGCCGCTCAGGCACCTCGGACACGGCCCCCTCTCCTTGACGCCGGACCGGCCGGGCAGGGCCAGCGCCGCCAGCGAAACACCGGCCATGGTCAGTGCCGCCAACCCTACTCCCCACGGCATCGAGGTCTGCTCGGCGACCCAGCCGGCCACGACCGGACTGGCGATGAACGCGGTGTAGCCGACCCCGTTCGTGAGACCGATGGCTCGCCCTTCGGTTCCGGCCGGCGCCGACCGGCCCGCCAGCGACATGCCGAGGGGCACGATCGGCGACAGGGCGAATCCGACCAGACCGAACCCGAGCGTCGCGATCCAGTCTCCGGTCAGCCACAGGGAGGCCACCGTGAGCAACGCGGAGATCGCGCCTGCGCCGAGGAGCACCGCCCAGGCACCCCAGCGCGTCACCGCGCGCTGTGAGATCGACCGGCCCAGCCAGGACGAGAAGTGAAACACCGCGATCGTCACTCCGGCGAGCCACACCTGTGTGCCGGCCTCGTGCCGCACCAGGACGGCAAGGAACGTCTCCAGGATGCCGTCGCCGAAGAAGCACAGGAAGACGATCTCCACCGCGATCAGCACCGTCGCCGGAAGCCGCACGCCGCTGGGCCCCGGAAGGCGTCCGTCGGTGGAGTCCGCCCGCGCGACGGGCGGCAGGGCCTGCCGCAGAGTCCACAGACCCGCGACGATCAGGGCGACGCCAAGGAGTGCAGAAGCCGGCCGGAAGCCCGCGCCCACCACGCTTCCCACGGCGCTCAGCGACGCGCCGACCGCAGCCGCCAGGCTGAACCAGGAATGGAATCCGACCATGGATTCCTCTCCGGCGAATCGTTCGAAATCCGAGCCGATGGCGTTGGCCGCGAGGTCGAGAAAACTGATGAGCAGCCCGTAGGCCACACACGCCAGGAGAAACTGGACGTAGTCCGTGACCAGGGCATTGGCGATGAAGCTGACACCGGCGCCCACGAGCCCCACCAGGAGCAGGGGACGGCGGCCCACCCGGTCGATGAGGAACGCGCCCGTGGTCAGAGTAAGGATCCCGGCGGCGGCGCCGACGCCCGCGCTGATGCCGAGCTGCTCCGGGCTGAGGCGAAGGACGACAGCGACGTCGGCCCATTGAACGGCCCGCACCCCCACCTGGAGGCCGAGAAGAGAGAAGGTGACGGCGATCAACCGTCGGTGCTGTGCATGCATGAAAGAGTCTTCCTGATGGGACGTCTGAAAAAGGCGTCCGCCCCAGGGAATGCCGACAGGCCTGCCGTCGGCAGGCTGGAGTCAGTTGTCAGGAGTTGGGACGCATGAACGGGTCATGCGTCCCGCGTATTTCACCCTCGCCGGCTACGACGTCGAGAACTCTCATCACGGGCACAGCCTAACAGCGCGGCGGGGTGCCGCACAGGGTACAGTTCCGGTCACATCACCACACCATCCCGGGTCTTGACCCACACCACCCCACCGCTCCTGACCTGGAGCGCTCGGATGCACGCGCCGCGGATCTACTGGACCGCATGTGCTGGCGTGCCCGAGTTCCTTTCGATGGTCCTCTCGAAGAGTTCGGTAGCTCCTTCGTCCGCTGTCGAGCTCTTCCATGGCGAGGGATTCCTCGGACATATACCCGGCGTTCAGTGCCTCGGCCGCCTTCGGGTCCTTCTTCGCCGCCAGGGCACGCTTCACGGCCTCGGCGTCACCGGCCCCGGCACGCTTGGCGATCTGCGCCGGGGTGACACCCCGCAGGGCCATTCGCCCGAACGCGGTCCCGCGCTCGGCGTCGGTCAGACCCTCGCGGAGGTCGTTATCGCTGACCTGCTGGGCCAGCCGGTCAGCCTCTTCCACGGAGTCCGCCAGGAGCACGGGAATCTCCGCCAGCTTGGCCTCGACAGCGGCGAGGGTGCGGCGGTGCCCCATCACCACGCGCAGGCCGTCCTCAGACTTGTGGACGATGGGCGGCTGGAGCACTCCCAGCTCGCCGATGTTCTTCACGAACTTCGGCGTCGCACGCTCAACCGTCTACCGGGCCATTCAGCGAGCCGGCGCGGACCACTCACCGCTCGAGCATTAGCACCTGACGCGCCAACGCAAGAGGGGCTCCCACCACGCGGTGGGAGCCCCTCTTTGTTGAGTACCGGGTCAGTTCACGCGAGCGTAGTGCGTGACCTCGATCGCCGAATCGTCGGCGTCGAAGGCGGTGAACATGCTTACGTGCTTCTTGTCCAGGTAGATGTCCTTCTTCTCGTTGAAGAAGGTCTGGTCGTACCAGTAGACGCCGAATTCCACGGTGCCACCGGGGACACCCTCGGTAGTTTCGTTGGTGACCGGAGACCAGTCATAAGCCTGCGGGGTCGCTGCCAGACGGTCGTCGGAGGCCTGGAGCTGACGCAGGCACTTTTCCACGGCATCGTCGGAGGTCAGCTTCATCGTCACGGTGGAGTGCGCGATCGGCTTGCGGCCACGCATGCGAGACGGCACGGATCCGGCCATCGAAATCAGTTCACGCTTCACGAGAGGTTCGGCAACAGCGGTCATGTCCTACTCCTTCAGGTCAGCAAACGGGTATGAACCATCGGTTCGATCCTCAACCTACAGAGACAGGAAGAGCCTGACAATACATTACGGAGTGACATGTAAATAAATTGGACGTCGTGTAATGTGCGGCAAGGTTCGTCCCGATGGAAGGTCTGAAATGCCCTCACGCAGCACGTGGAAGCTCAACCTCCTGGCCGCCGGCCAGGGAGTCTCCAGCGCCGGCGACGCAATGACCCCGATCTCCCTGATGCTGGCCTTCCAGTCCGCAGGGGCCGACCCCCTGCTCGTGTCGCTCGTGCTGGTGCTGGGACTCCTGCCCAGCGTGCTGCTGGGCCCGGTCCTTGCCCCACTGGTGGATCGCATGGAGTCCTCCCGGCTCCTGCAGATCCTCCTGCCACTACGATTCGGCGTGGGACTGGCACTGGCTTTCACCGACCACGTGCCGTTGATCCTGCTCTTCCTCTTCACCGGGTCGGCAGTCTCCGCCCTGGTCGGCCCGACGATGTCACTGCTCACACCCCGCACGGCGCCTGAGGTGAAAGACCCGGGCTTCGCGTTCGCCCGGGTCGAGTCATTCCGAAGCTTCGGAACGATCTTCGGTCCCATGCTCGCCGGCGTCCTCATCGACGCCTTCGGCGCCCGGACCGTGCTCACCCTTGACGCATGCAGCTTCCTGGTCGTGGCCGCCGTCGTCACTCTCCTGCGTGTCCGCAGGTACCCTCCCGAGCACGCCCGATCTGCCGGGCGCAGCTGGCTCGCGCAGATCAAGGCCGGACCCGTCTCTCTCGGTCAGGACCTGGTGATCGCCGCGGCCTCGCTGTCCCTGGCGGGCGCGATTGTGTTCACAGCCCTGCTCACCGTGGGCCAGGTCTACTTCCTCCGCACCGATCTCGCTCTCTCCCCCGCGCTCTACGGGCTCGTGGTCTCCATGCACGCCGTCGGCCGGTTCCTCGCCGCAACCTTCCTCGCGCCCCGGATCCACGCGACCCGCCAGGCAAGGGCCCTGTTCCTGGGCGGCATGGCCATGGGAGCAGCCTTGATCGTCATCGGCCTGGGCCACAACCTCTTCATCGCCGGAGCCGGATTCCTCATCACGGGCGCAGCGAACACCATCCAGGGCCTGGCCCTGCGAACCATCGTCACCACCCGAGCCGCACCGGAAACCCTAGGCCGCTCCTTCGCATCCCTCGGCGCACTGAACAACGGGGCGACCCTGCTCGGCTCCCTGGCAGCAGCACCCTTGGTCAGCCTCGCCGGCGGCGCCCTGACCCTGATCATCGCAGGGGCAGGCACCCTTGCCAGCACCCTGGCCGCGACCCGCCGCCTCTGGCAATTGAACCTCGCACCCAGCACGGAGCCCGCCCCTGCCCCAGCATCCGGACAGACCGCAGCCGCAGGCACGAAAGAGCCGTAGCCGATGCTGATCACCACGCTCCGTGACGCCAGAGCAAGTGGCCGTGCAGCCCGACCACAGCGTCGAACAAATAGGCACTCCACGGCGGCCAGGGCGATGAAAGCGCTGAACCGGGCACACCCAACGTCGATCTACTCGATCCATGACCGCCTCCCAGTGCTCCACAAGTGCGTCACCGTCTAGGACCTCGAAGAGTCCAGTCAAGGGCCACGGAGGATCGGCGGCGAGCGGTCGTCATTCGCGTCAGCGCAGGGGGCGTCCTGACATCAACGTTGGCGAACCTGGCCCGCCTACCCGGACTTCCTCGCTTCCCTGATTGACAGCCCCCTGTGACCCGGGCCATACTCAAATCATGAACCTGTCAGACAGCATGACAGCCGGACAGAGCACGAAGGCAGCGCCGCCTTCTCCTCTGGGCCGTGTCAGCGCCCAGGAAGCCGTGCTCGCGCGGCTCCGGGAGAGCATCGAGGACGGCACGCTCGCCGTCGGCAGCAAACTCCCCTCCGAGGCCGCACTCGCCGCAGGGTACGGCGTCAGCCGTTCCGTGATCCGGGAAGCCCTGCGGTCCTGCGCGGCACTCGGTCTGACCGAGACCCACACCGGCAAAGGGACATTCGTCGTCTCCTCCCGCGTCTCCACGGATCTGGTGCTCGGGCGCTACTCCGCCCGGGACCTCACCGAGGCCCGCCCCCACATCGAAGTCCCCGCGGCCTCCCTGGCCGCGGAACGCCGTAGCGAGGACGACCTCGAAACCCTCCGGGGCATCCTCACCGACATGCTCACCGAGGACGATCCCGAAGCCTGGGTGGTCCTGGACTCGGCCTTCCACCTCCAGATCGCACGGGCCAGTGGGAACAAGGTCTTCGAGACCGTGGTGAGCGACCTCCGCGAAGCGCTCGTGAAGCAGTCCGGCACCCTGAACCTCCTGGCAGCCCGGCAAAGCGTCTCGGACGAGGAGCACAGCGCGATCCTGGCGGCCATCGAATCCGGCTCCCCGGAAGACGCGGCCCGCGCCATGAGGGAGCATCTCGCCGCGGTGACCGCTGCCGTTGACTCTCTCGACGAGACCTGACCCCACCGGAATTCACAGCGGACCGCTCCCGGAACGGCCCGCCGCCCCCGCAAGACCCACCCCCCACCGCAAGGAAGGCGCCACCCATGCCCGACATCCCGTCCCACGTCCCCCTGGCCACGCTGAGCCGTGACCAGCGCGTCGAGGGGGTCCACTACGGCTCCTTCGCGGTCGTTTCCCCGGACGGGGAGCTGCTCTTCAGCGCCGGCGACCCCCTGACGCCGTTCTACCCCCGCTCCGCGCTCAAGCCGTTCCAGGCCGTCGCCATGCTCCGGGCCGGGCTCGAGCTTCCGGACGACCTCCTGGCGCTGGCCTCGGCGAGCCACAGCGGAGGCCCGGAACACCGCGACGGTGCGCGCCGCATCCTGGAGATCCACGGACTGACCGAGGACGCGCTGGCCAATTCCCGCGACCTTCCCTACGGCGTCGCCGAGCGCGAGCAGTGGCTCCGCGACGGCGGCACGGCGGATCAGATCTGCCAGAACTGCTCCGGGAAGCACGCCGCCATGGCCGGTGTCTGCACGCTGAACGGCTGGGCGGTGGAGGGTTATCTGAACCCGGAGCACCCGCTCCAGCGCCTCGTCGCCGAAACGGTCACCGAGCTCACCGGGGAAGAGCCCGCCCAGTGGTCCACCGACGGCTGCGGCACCCCCCTCCCGGCGATCAGCCTCACGGCGATGGCCCGCGGCTACGGGCGTCTGGCTCGCCTCGCCGCGGAAGCAGCCGAGAACGCCGGAGCCACCGACGGCGCAGCCTCACCTTCCGCCGACCGCGCCGGCATCGACGCGGCGGCCGCCGCCGTCGGACGGGCCATGATGCGGCACCCGGAGATGGTCGCCGGTGAAGGCCGCGACGTCACGGCGCTCATGCGCACGCTGCCGGGCGTCCTCGCCAAGGACGGGTTCGAAGGCGTCCAGCTCGTCGGTCTGCCCAGCGGCCACGCCGTGGCCGTGAAGATCTCCGACGGCGGCGACCGCGCCCGCATGCCGGTGGCCATTCGCGCGCTGGCGTCCCTCGGCGTCGACGTCGAGCCTCTGACCGCACTGGCGGCCCCGCCCGTACTCGGCGGAGGAGTGGTCCGCGGCCACCTCGAAGCCCTCGACTCCGCTTTCCCCGCCCCCGCCTCCCCCGACCGGGCTCGCACAGCCCAGACCCGATAGGACCACCCATGACCATCGCCCCCACCCCCATCGCCGATGAAGCGGTCGCCGACGGTTTCCGCAGCGAGCACGACCTCCTCGGCAACCGCAACATCCCCCAGAACGCCTACTGGGGTGTCCACACCCTGCGCGCCGTGGAGAACTTCCCGATCACCGGCCAGCGGCTCTCCAGCAACCCCCATCTGATTCATGCCCTTGCGGCTGTGAAGCTCGCCGCTTCCCGCGCCAACCGCGAGCTCGGCCTCCTCGACACCGAGAAGGGCGCCGCGATCGAGGCCGCATGCCTCGACATCATGGCGGGCCAGCTGGATGACCAGTTCGTGGTGGACGTCATCCAGGGCGGCGCCGGGACGTCGTCCAACATGAATGCCAACGAAGTCATCGCCAACCGCGGGCTGGAGATCCTCGGCTTCCCGCGCGGCGACTACGTCCACCTGCACCCCAACGACGACGTGAACCTCTGCCAGTCCACCAACGACGTGTACCCCACCGCGGTGCGCATCGCGACGGCCCGCGGGATCGACGGCCTGCTGAGCGCGCTCGAGGAATTGCAGGAAGCCTTCCGGGTCAAGTCCGAGGAGTTCCGCACCGTGGTCAAGATGGGCCGCACCCAGCTGCAGGACGCCGTGCCCATGACCCTGGGCCAGGAGTTCGGCAGCTTCGCCGTCACCATCGGCGAGGACCGCGAGCGCCTGCGCGAATCGGCGCGGCTCATGTACGAGATCAACCTCGGTGCCACGGCGATCGGCACCGGGCTCAACGCGCCGAAGGGTTACGCCGAGTCCGCCTGCCGCCACGTCGCAGAGGCCACCGGGCTGCCCCTCGTGACGGCCGTGGACCTGATCGAGGCCACCTCGGACATGGGCGCGTTCGTGCACCTGTCCGGTGTGCTCAAGCGTGTGGCCGTGAAGCTCTCCAAGATCTGCAACGACCTGCGGCTGCTCTCCAGCGGTCCGCGCGCCGGTCTCGGCGAGATCAATCTGCCGGCCGTGCAGTCCGGCTCGTCGATCATGCCCGGCAAGATCAACCCGGTGATCCCGGAAGTGGTCAGCCAGGTGGCCTACGAGGTGATCGGCAACGACGTCACCGTCACCATGGCCGCGGAGGCCGGGCAGTTGCAGCTCAACGCCTTCGAACCCGTGATCGTGCACAGCCTCCACAAGAGCATCACGCACCTGGAAGCGGCCTGCCGGACCCTGACGGCACGCTGCGTTCAGGGCATCACCGCCAACACCGCACATCTGCGCTCCACCGTGGAGCACTCGATCGGCCTGGTCACCGCGCTCAACCCCCAGCTGGGCTATGCGGCGGCCACCTCGATCGCTCAGGAAGCACTCGCCAGCGGACGCGGCGTGGCGGAGCTCGTGCTGGAGCGCGGCCTGCTCTCGGCCGAGCGCCTGGAGGAACTCCTCCGGCCGGAACGCCTCGCGAACCTGTCCTCCTGACCCCTCCCCGGGAGCGTTCCGCGCAATCTTGAGGAAACTCCGGCGAAACGCACCTCATGAATACTGATCTCCCCACCCATCACCGAAAGGACCCCTGATGTCCTCCTCCGGAAACTCCCCCAGTCCACAGAAGGTCCCCGACCATCTCGAGGACGGCGGGCACGCCCACTCGACCGACCACGTCCTGCACGCCGAGGACGCCGGCTACCACAAGGGCCTCAAGAACCGTCAGGTCCAGATGATCGCCATCGGCGGCGCCATCGGAACCGGCCTCTTCATGGGCGCCGGTGGGCGCCTGGCCGCGGCGGGTCCGTCCCTGGTGTTCGCTTACGCCATCTGCGGCGCGTTCGTCTTCCTGATCCTCCGTGCCCTCGGCGAGCTGGTGCTGCACCGCCCGTCGTCGGGCTCGTTCGTCTCGTACGCCCGTGAGTTCTTCGGCGAGAAAGCGGCGTTCGTCTCCGGCTGGTTCTACTGGATCAACTGGGCCATGACCACGATCGTGGACACCACGGCGGCCGCCCTCTACATGAACTTCTTCGGCAAGTACGTGCCGTGGATCGCGGCCGTCCCGCAGTGGGCCTGGGCCCTGATCGCCCTGGTGGTGGTCCTTTCCCTGAATCTCGTCTCGGTGAAGGTGTTCGGCGAGCTGGAGTTCTGGTTCGCCCTCATCAAGGTCGTGGCGCTGGTCTCCTTCCTGCTGGTGGGCATCTGGCTGGTCATCTTCGGCACCCCCACGGGTGCGCCCACGGGCTTCTCCCTCATCACGGACAACGGCGGGATCTTCCCGAACGGCATGATGCCGATGATCCTTCTGATGCAGGGCGTGGTGTTCGCGTACGCCTCCGTGGAACTGGTGGGCACCGCCGCGGGCGAGACCGAGAACCCGCAGAAGATCATGCCGAAGGCCATCAACTCGGTGGTGTTCCGCATCGCGGTGTTCTACGTCGGCTCCGTCATCCTGCTCTCCCTCCTGCTGCCGTACACGGCGTACCAGAAGGGCGTCAGCCCGTTCGTCACGTTCTTCGGCTCCATCGGGGTGCAGGGCATGGACTCGATCATGAACCTCGTGGTCCTGACCGCGGCCCTCTCGTCCCTCAACGCCGGCCTCTACTCGACCGGCCGTATCCTGCGGTCCATGGCGGCGGCCGGTTCCGCGCCCAAGTTCGCGCTCCGCATGAACAAGGCCGGTGTGCCGTACGGCGGCATCGCCATCACGGCCGTCGTGTCGCTCCTGGGCGTCCCCCTGAACTACCTGGTTCCGGGTGAGGCGTTCGAGATCGTCCTGAACGTCGCGTCCGTGGGCATCCTCGCGTCCTGGGCCACGATCATCCTGTGCCAGATCCAGCTGCAGCGCTGGGCGGCCAAGGGCTGGCTGGAACGGCCGTCGTTCCGCATGCCGGGCGCCCCGTACTCCGGCTACGTGACCCTGGTGTTCCTGGCACTGGTGCTCATCATGGTGTTCATCGACTCCCCGTGGACCCTGCTCGCAACCGTGGTGGCCTGTGGCCTCATGGTCGTCGGCTGGTTCGTCTGCCGCGACCGGATCCGCGACATCGCCGAGGCCCGGAAGGGCTTCACGGGCGCCGCTCCGGTGATCGCCAACCGGCCCGGCCCTCGCAGCTGAGCCGGACCGGAGCTCTCTGAAGCACCCTTTCCGGCGCACGACGACGGCGGCCACCCGGCCGCCGTCGTCGTGCGCTGTGCTGTTCCCGGCGCCGTCCGGCCGAGCTGCCGCCGCAGCTCGCCGGACGATTCTCTAGGATGGTTTGGTGCCTGTGCAGAACTCCGGATCCGAAACCTCCCCGCCCGAGCGGTTCGCCGGCCTGCGTGCCGCGCTGTCCGAAGCGGGGATGGTCTGCCTGGGTTTCGTTCCGCTGGGCATGGGCCTGGGTGTCCTGGTCACGAATCACGGGCTCCCATGGTGGGTGGCCCCGCTGCTCTCCGGAGCGGTGTTCGCGGGTTCGGTCGAGTTCATCCTGGTGGGGCTGCTGGCCTCGGCCACGCCGGTGCTGAGCATCGCGGCGACCACGTTCCTGGTGAACTCCCGGCACCTGTTCTACGGTTTCTCGTTCCCGCTGGACCGCGTGCGGGGCCGGCTGGCCAAGACCTACAGCATCTTCGCCCTCTGTGACGAGGCCTTCGCGCTGCTGTCGGGGCGGCGCGGCGAACGCGCGGGTTCCTCGCAGATCCTCTGGACGCAGGTCCTGCTGCAAGTGTCCTGGGTGACCGGTTCGGTGCTGGGCGCGCTGCTCGGTTCCGGGTTCCTGGGCAGCATCAAGGGCCTGGGGTTCCTGATGGTGGCGCTGTTCGTGGTGCTGACCATCGATGCCTTCCGCGCCCGGCCCGACGTCGCGCTGGTGGCCCTGGCGGCCGGGTCGGCGGTGCTGGCTCTGCTGCTCGCCCCGGGCCAGATGCTCCTGGTGGCCCTCAGCCTCCTCTTCGCCGGGCTGCTGCTGCGGCACTGGAGGGAATCGCGCTGGACCGGCAAGCGGCCCGGAGACTCCGACGGCGGCACCTCCGGCTCCACGGGAGGCTCCGATGACTGACGTCCCCTACCTGCTGCTCGCGGTGGGCGCCGCAGCCGCGGTCACCTTCACGTTGCGCGCCATCCCCTTCGCCCTCAAGGGCGCGCTCAAGGACTCCCCGCTCCTGGCCGACCTCCGCGTGTGGATGCCGCTGGGCGCCATCCTCATCCTGCTCTTCTACGCCGTGAGCGGAGTGGACTTCGGCGGTTCGGGGCATGGCATCCCGGAGATGGCCGGGATCGTGGTGACCGCCCTGACGCATTGGTGGCGCCGCAACGCCATCCTGAGCATGGCGACGGGCACCGCCGTGTGCCTGGTCCTGGCGAATCTGGTGTTCGTCTGAGGCTGCCCGCCTCCCAGCGCAGGTCCCGTGATCAGCGCAGTTCCCGTGATCAGCGCAGCTCCGCGCGTAACTCCTCCGCTGAGCCCACCGGCGCGTGGCAGACCATCTCCCGGCAGACGTAGGCCAGCGGCCGTCCGTCCGGTCCCGGTGTCCGGCCGTCGAGGAGCGGCACCCGTCCCGGATCCTGACCGGCGGCGATGACCACCCCCGGCCGCGCGCTGCCGAATGCCGCGTCGAGCAGGCTGTCCCGCTCCGGCCCGGTCTCCCCCACCACCGCGACTTCGAGGACGCCGAGCAACCCGGCCAGCTCGACCGCGAGCGCCGCCCCCGCGACGCGCGGATGCGAAGCCGCCGCGTCGGATGCCGCGCGGGCTAGACCGAAGCCCCGGTCCCGGAGAGCGCTGTCGCCGTTCAGGGCGGAGAGCGTGAGCCAGCCCTGGGCCAGCACCGACACCGGCGCCGGGGTGGCGCCGTCGAAGAGGTCCACCGCCGAGCTTCCCCCGGAGGCGGCCCGCAACGGCTCCAGGTCCCCGCCGCTCTGCCGTTGATCCTCGTTCAGGACCTGGCCGTCGCTCAGGAAGCCCTCCTCGACCGCGGAAGAGAGCTTGCCCGCCCACTCGTACCACTCGGCGTCGCCCGTCAGCTGGTAGAGCACCAGGGCTGCTTCCAGGACGTGGGCGTAGTCCTCCAGCACGCCGGCCACCGCGCCGGGACGGCCTTGGTGAGACACCCGGGCCAGGGTCCGGGCTGCGGGGTCCCAGTGCGTCTGCCGCAGATACCGGGCGGCCGCTGCTGCGCGATCGATCCATTCCGCCCGCCCCAGGACGCGGCCCGCTTCGGCGAGGGCCGTCACCGCCATGGCGTTCCAGGAGGCGACCACCTTGTCATCCACCGATGGACGGGGACGGGTGGCGCGCGCGGCGAGCAGCACGGGCCGGGAGCGGTCGAGCAGGTCCCGGCTGGCGTCGTCGAGCGCACGGGCCGGATGCAGAGGCGAGCCGAGCGCCGAGACGCTCCCGCGCTCGGTGACGTTCATAAGGCGGGCCAGGTCCAGGCCGTCCTCGCCCAGAAGTTCCAGCAGCTCCTCGGGGGTCCAGAGCGCGAAGGCTCCTTCCCGCTCATGCAGCCCCACGTCCGTCAGTCCGGCCCGACGCAGCTGCTCCACGGACGGCTGGGAATCCGCGTCCAGGGCTGAGAGGAATGCGGTGCCATCCTCCGCAGCCAGGCCGCCCCGCGCCGCCGGGGTGAGCAGGAACCCGGCCAGCGCCTCCACCACGGCCACTGCCTCAGCCTCGGGGAGGACGTTCTCCCAGGCCTCACGGGATGCGATGCCCTCGGGGGAACGCAGCAGCCGGACCCAGCGGGTGTAGGCGCGCAGAAGCAGCGCGTTGTCGTAGAGCATCTTCTCGAAATGCGGGACCGACCAGTCCCCCGTCACCGAGTACCGGCAGAAGCCTCCGTCCAGCTGATCCCGGAGCGCCGCGCGGGCCATGGCGGCGAGCGTCCGGCCCGCCAGCGCTCCGGCCTCCTCGGCATGCGGCAGGCCGCTCGCCGCGTGGTCGGTCAGGAAGGGCAGGAGCGGACCGGGCGGGAACTTGGGCGCGGCGCCGAAGCCCCCTTCCGAGGACTCCAGCTCTTCGAGACGCCCGACGGCGGCCGCCAGCCGCTCCGCCGTCCGGTCCCCCTCCGCGGCGGGAACGTCGACGCGGACCGCCGAGGTGATCTCGCCGAGTCCGTGGGCCAGGCGGGAGGCCTGCTGCTCGACGGCGTCGCGCCGCTCGGTCCAGGCCTCGACGACGGCGGCCAGCACCTGGCTGAAGGCGGGCATGCCACGCGCGGGGCGCGGCGGGAAGTAGGTGCCGGCGTGGAAGGCGCGGCCGTCCGGGAGCAGGAAGACGCTCATCGGCCAGCCTCCCTGGCCCGTCATGGCCTGGGTGGCGCTCATGTAGACGGCGTCCACGTCGGGCCGCTCCTCACGGTCCACTTTCACGGGGACGAAATGCGCGTTGAGGTACGCGGCCACCGCCGGATCGTCGAAGGACTCGTGGGCCATGACGTGACACCAATGGCACGCCGCGTAGCCCACGGAGAGGAAGACGGGGACGTCCCGCTCGGCGGCCTCGGCGAAGGCCACCGAACCGAAGACGTGCCAGTCCACGGGCTGGTCGGCATGCTGGCGGAGGTAGAGGCTGCTCTGTCCGGCGAGGTGATTGGCCATGCAGCCACCGTAGCCCGGGCGGGGTGCAGGTGGCGACGGGGGGTGACGCCGGTGCGGCTCACCTGGCGGATGACCTCACGGCCCGACGGCGTCGATGGCCAGGATCACGCTCCGAAGCCAGGTCCGCGCAGCATCAAGACTCTCCGACACCACGGATGTTCCGCTGATCTCGGTCTCCTCACGGGATTCGAGGTAGGCGGCTTCCCAGCCATCCATGGACCGCAAGGGCAAAGGCGGCCAGTGCTGTGTGCTCCGAAAAGTAAAAGTCCTGAGGCAGAATTCGCGTACGGACCGAAGGTCCGGGCCTGCGTTCCACAGCAGTTGAAGGTCCACCAGGTCGTGAGCCCGCTGGTAGGCGGGATCTGTCACCGCATGGATCTTCTGGGCGATCTGGTACTCCAGGTCGATCAGCTCCACGGGCGCAGGCATTCCGAATCCGAAGAGCCGGCTCAGCTCCGCGAGGTCCCCCTCGAGGGCGCGCCGGTGATGAGCATGGGGATCGATCTCAGGGTCGGAGACCTCGACTTCGAGAGCAGCCCATTCCTTACCCAGGAAGGACAAAGAGACTTTGTAGGGGTGCATCACGTAGGAAGGCCGCGAAAGCCCTGGATCATGGAGGGGAAGCGCCTTCAGCGTCCCCGTGAAGGCCACCCGTCCCGGAGACTCCGGATTCCTGCGCAACGCTCCTTTGGATGCGGGCACCTGCCCCCAGCCCTGGGCCAACCGAATCCGGAAGTCCTCTTCGAAGGCCACTCCCCGATCGGTGGTGGACACATCCAGATCCGCCGTCGCCCGGGTGCCCGCCTCACCGAGACGAAGCTTGAGCCCCATGCCCCCTTTGACAGCCACAGCGTCGGGAAGCATCTGCGACACGACGAGAGTGCACAGCATCCTGCGCACGCGCGCACTGGGCACACCCCATTCCGCGGACGCTTCGTCGATGCGTGCGTTCAGCTGCGAGATCGTCAGCGGAGGCAGCGGAGAACTCACCGTACCGGCCTTTCCCGGGCGTTCAGCTCGGCCAGCTCACGATCGTCGATCAGGTCCCGGGTCCATGCCTGGTCGACGATGGTTGCCCAGCGCTCCACCGGGATCCGGCCGTACACATCATCCAGGGCGCGCCGGACGGTGGTGGCAGGAATGCCCTCATACCGGGTCAGATCGCCATCCTCGATATCCACCCGGATCTCGAGCTCGATCCAATCCGGGAGCATTCTCCGTACCCGGCGACGGCTGGCCACCCGGATGCGGTGCGGGTTGAATTGACCGAGTCCCAGCAGGTCCAGAACGGCTTCCCGTTGCAGGAAGGCGCCGTTTCCGGCTAGCGCGGTGGCTACTGCGGGCTGAGTGAGGTCGTCGACCGGAACGTCCCGGTGCACATAGACACCTTTGCCGTAAGCCCGCAGCGCGCCACGGTGCGCAAGCTTGCGCACTTCCACGGCAGGGACTCCCGCGTCTTCGGCCTCGGGCACCGTCACCACTCCGTGGTTCTCCGCGGCGATCTCCCACAGATCCCGTCGATAGCTCATGCACACCTCCTAGGCGGTGTCAAAAGAGTACCATTTTCAGTACTCTTTTGACATCGCGGGAGTAAGAGGTGATTGAAGTCAATCCGCTGACTTACCTCGCGGAACCACTCTTCACGATCACTTCCGGGTAGGCCCGGCCGCCCGCCGTCGTCGGTCGGATCTGACCGCCAAGCCGATCAGAAGCAGCACGATCACGGCTTCCATCGGCAGCCACCAGCTCAGGTCTCCCGCGGTGAAGCCGCGGCTGTCGCCGGTCCCCACGAGCGCCCGGTAGACGCCGATCGCGGTGACGAACAACGACACAGTGATCACACAGACCTCACCGACCCGAGCCCCGGAGGATGAGACCGCCTGCACCATGAGAAGAGCCACCAGGAGCAGCGCGATCGCAACGACGCCTGCGACCAGCGCCACCGGGGCACTGTCCTCGGCCTTGAGGTAGGTGTTCTTCCGACTCGGAGGGTCGAACAGCACGGCGAACGTCAGGGCCGCCGTCAGCCCGACCGTGAGCAGCCAGCCCCAGAACACCGTCGCCGGGGTCGGCTTCTGCGCGGCAGGAGCACTCGCGGTCTTCGTCTTCGGGGCTCGGCTCTTCACGCGGTTCATCGTAGTCGGCGGAGACCCTGGTGACTCGGACGGTGTCCCGACTGGGGCCCGAGAGTCTGATTCACGCGCGACGGCGGAGGGCGGCGAAGCTGTGCCTGTCGCAGACCTCGGCTCAGCGGAGTCCCACGGCTCAGCGGGCTGCGCGCGGGCCGTTCTCGCCGTCGTCGGCCTGAGGATCGACGTCAGCCTGCGCGCCGCTCCCCTCCTGTTCGGCACTCTCCTGCTCCGCTGCCTCGGCGAGTTCGCCGCGGTAGCGGACCCGGCGGATGCGGCGCACCATGTCGACGATCAGGAACGCCATGATGATGACGATGAACGCGGTGGCGAGGAAGCCCAGCAGACCCGGGGTGACCATGTCCTGCGTCAGGCCCGGCTTCAGGCCCGGGAGGGGGCTGGGGCTCGGGTCGTTGGCAAGTTGCACAAGCAGCTGGTACACGCTTCACACCTTCAGGTTCTGGGGGACTTCCCCAATTCTACGCTGGATAGAACTGCGCGGAGACCGGCCCCGGGGCCGGCATGCGCCTCAAGGACGGGACCGGCGTCAGCGCAGCCCGGCGAACAGATCCGTCTCCGGGACGGTGTCCCCCACCTTCGAGTCGATGAGCGCGAATTCCTCGTACGGCCAGACGCGCCGCTGGAGCTCATCGGGGAAGGCGAAGAAGAAGCCGTCCGGATCGATCTGGGTGCGGTGTGCCTTGAGGGCCGCATCGCGCCGCTCGAACCACGCGCCGGCCTCGATCCGGGTGGTGGGGATGTGCAGAGGCTCGGCCTTGGACTCCAGCCAGCTGTCGATCCACTCCAGGCCCTGGATGTCCAGTCCTTCGGCGCGGGCTGCGTCGCGCAGGGCACGCATGCGCTCCAGACCGAGTCCGCAGTCGTAGTAGAGCTTGGACGGCTCCCAGGCGGGGCCGGTTCCCGGATACTGCTCCGGATCGCCGGCGGCACGGTAAGCCTCCACCGCCACCTTGTGGGACATGATGTGGTCCGGGTGCGGGTAGCCCCCGTTCTCGTCATAGGCCACCACCACGTGCGGGCGGAAGGACCGGATGAGACTCACGAGCGGTGCGGCCGCGACGTCGAGCGGCTGCAGCGCGAAGCAGCCGTCGGGCAGGGCGGGAAGCGGCTCCCCTTCCGGCAGACCGGAGTCCACGAAGCCGAGCCAGGTCTGCTGCACACCCAGGACGCGCGCGGCGTTGTCCATTTCGATGCGACGGGCACCGGCCATGTCGCGCTTGGGGTGCGCCTCATCCACCACGTGGGGGTTCTGGATGTCGCCACGGGAGCCGTCGGTGCACGTGGCGACCAGGACCTCGGCCCCTTCGTCGACGTACTTGGCCATGGTGGCGGCGCCCTTGCTCGACTCGTCGTCCGGGTGGGCGTGGACGAACAGGACGCGGAGGGTCTCCCCGTCGTCGAAGACCCGCTCCGGGTTGGCGGGAGCAGCGGCGCTCATGGCGGCCTCCTGATGAAACGGCCCGGCACCGGCGGCGGACAGCGCGCGGGTGGCGAGGAACTAGACTGGTGTGGTGACGCCGAGCCAGAGCCCAACGCCGATGGAGTCCAGCCTATCCAATCGCTACGGCCGCCAGAAGCGGCCGGTCACGCGGCGTACCAAGCTGTTGATCGTCGTGGCGGCCCTGGTGCTAGCCGTGGGCGCGGCCGGATTCCTGGCCATCCGGAACTCCGTCAGCACCGTCGATTTCAAGACCGTGAGCTTCAGCGCCAATGACCCCTCCTTCGCGGAGGTCGACTTCCAGGTCTCCAAGGACCGCGACCGCGCCGCGGTGTGCGCCATCAAGGCCCTCGACGATCACTACGCGGTGGTCGGCTGGAAGTACGTGGACGTGCCGCCCAATGCGGCGGACTTCGGCGCGGAGAACGGCCAGACCACTCAGCGCCGTGTCACGGTGCGTACCGAATCGCTGGCGGTGTCCGGCGTCGTCGACAGTTGCTGGCTGAAACGCTGACCAGTCCGGCACAGTGCCGCCTGTGACTTTGGTTTGTCCACCGCTTTGCCTACACTAGGCGAATACCTTTGCCCCGTTGAACTGGTTTGCCCGTCATCCAGCGGCCAGTCAGCGGGGTTCTTTGTGGCAGTTGATCAAGAGGAGTTCTCACGTGTCCAGCACCAATAGCGCATCCGCCGCGTGGCTGACCCAGGAAGCCTACGACCGTCTCAAGGCTGAGCTGGAGCACCTGTCCGGTCCGGGCCGAGCCGAGATCGTTCAGAAGATCGAGGCCGCTCGCCAGGAAGGCGATCTGAAGGAGAATGGCGGCTACCACGCCGCCAAGGAGGAGCAGGGCAAGATCGAGGCCCGCATCCGCCAGCTGACCGTCCTGCTCCGCGACGCCCAGGTGGGCGCCGCTCCCGCGGACGACGGCGTCGTCGAGCCCGGCATGCTCGTGGTCGCGAAGATCGCCGGCGACGAGGAGAAGTTCCTCCTCGGCTCCCGCGAGATCGCGGGCAGCTCCGACCTGGACGTCTTCAGCGAGAAGTCGCCCCTGGGCTCGGCCATCATCGGCCACAAGGAGGGCGACACGCTCTCCTACACCGCCCCGAACGGCAAGGAGATCTCGGTGGAGATCCTCTCCGCCAAGCCGTTCACCGGCTGATCACTTCCCCCTCGCGAGGGAACAGTTGAGGCCGTCACCCGGTATGGGTGGCGGCCTCAACTGTTCTTTCGGGCTCTCCCCCCATCGACTGCTCCGTAGATGTCGTTTTGAGTGGCCAAAACGACATCTACGGAGCAGTCGATGGGTGTGGGGCGACGACGGCGGTCAGGACCCCCGGGGCTGAGTCACCAGGAGTGCCCATTGGGCCCCGCGCGGCGCGGTGATCGTCACGTCCATGCTGCCGTCGGCCGGTGCGGGAACCCCTACGGCGAAGGTGAACACGGTCCCCGGCCCTTCGCAAAGCCCGCTGCTGCTGTAATCACTCCCGACGGTGGGGTGCAGCGCCAGCGTGATGTCACCCTTCCCCCGGCACTGTACTGTGTACATCCCCATCCCCTTCAGCATGTCGCGGATGTGGACCGTCCACGACGTCTGCGTCATGCGGTCGACCTTGAGGACCACGTACTGCGTCACCTTGGAGGTGTCCAGGGTCAATGGGCCGGACGTCGGCGGAGGGGGCAGCATCGGTGGTTCAGGAGGCGCCATGTCCGGCGCAGGAACGATCGGGACGGAGACCGAAATCTCGGAGGTCGCCACCGGAGCCGGCTCGGCCGTCCACCACGGCAAGGACGACTTGTCCGGAGGTGCGGCATAGGATGTGCAGCCGGCCAGCAGTGGCACGACCAAAGCAAGGATCAGCAGCCGCTTGGCGCCCGCAACAGTATGTTCCCCCAACATGCCCTGAGCCTAGACGCCTGGCCACCCGCCGTCGAGCACCCCCGCCCCGAAACGCCTCCTCCGAATATCGACTGCTCCGTAGATGTCGTATTGAGCGGCCAAAACGACATCTACGGAGCAGTCGATGAGAGGAGGGCGTGGGCTGGAAGCTCACCACGATCGGCTGGAGCCCTCGACGGCGTACTCCGGCGCCTCTACACTCGGGTCATGGTGGGGGCGAATACCGCGATGAGGAACATGCGGCGCGGGCTGGTGACGGTGATACTGCTGCTGGTGCCGCTGCTTGCGGGATGCGTGGCGTCGCCGGATGCGACGGCCATTCCGCGCCGGACAGCCACCTTCACGGACCCGGCTCCGGCCGCGTCCCCGTCGCGCCCCGGAACGCCGTCCACGGAGCCCGTGGTCATCGGCACTCCAGGCCCGACGGCCAAGGTGTTCCTGAAGGTGGAGCACATGACCGCGACCTCGTGGAGGGGAAGCGTTCCCGGAATCGGGGCACGCGCACTGATGGTCACCGTCCAATGCCGCGGCGAGGGGAACGTCAGGGTCGTTCCGACCGGCGCGCAGATGGGGGCCTGGGGCTCGACCGGAGCCTGCCTGCCGCCGGGGCGCACCGGGTCGTTGGACTTCGCGATGCCAGCCCCGACCAGTGGAACCATGGGGCTCGAAGTCACGGCACCCGCGGGTTCGGAGTGGGCACTCGTCGTGACCGAGGCTCCGCCCGGGACCCTGCTGGACTGAATCGCGCGACCGCGCCACCCCACTCCCCCGTCGACTGCTCCGTAGATGTCGTTTTGAGCGGCCAAAACGACATCTACGGAGCAGTCGATTGAAGGTGGGGCTAGAAGTGCACCACGATCGGCTGGAAACCCTCGGCCCGCAGGGCGTTGAGCACCACCTCGGAGTGCTCGTGGCCCTTGGTCTCGAGGTCCACGGTGATGGACACGTCGCCCATGCTGATCGAGCCGCCCACGCGGGTGTGGTCCACACCCGTGACGTTGGCGTCGTGCTCGGCGATGATGCGGGAGATGGTGGCCAGGGAGCCGGGGCGGTCATCCAGCAGGATTCGCACGGTCAGGAAGCGGCCCGCCGCGTAGAGACCGCGCTGGATCACTTTGAGCATGAGCATCGGGTCGATGTTGCCGCCCGAGAGGATCACGGCCACCTTGCCCGGATTCTCGATCCGGCCCTCCATGAGCGCGGCCACGCCCACGGCGCCGGCCGGTTCAACGACCATCTTGGCGCGTTCCAGCAGGAAGATGAGCGCGCGGGCGAGGGCATCCTCGCTGACCGTGACCACGTCATCGACCAGTTCGCGGATGATGCTGAACGGGAGCTGCCCCGGACGGCCCACGGCGATGCCGTCGGCCATGGTGGACACCTTCTTCAGCGGCACCAGGGCGTCCGCGGCGAGCGACGGCGGGTAGGCGGCGGCGTTCTCCGCCTGCACCCCGATCACCCGGATCTCGCGGCCCAGCTGGCGGGCGCGCTCCTTGATCGCCACGGAGACGCCGGCCAGCAGACCGCCGCCGCCGACGCCCATGATGATCGTGTCGACGTCGGGCACCTGGTCCAGGATCTCCAGGCCGATGGTCCCCTGGCCGGCCACGACGTCCACGTTGTCGAACGGGTGCACGAACACGGCTCCGGAGGCCTCCGCGTAACGCTGAGCCTCAGCGAGGGCCTCATCCACGTTGTGGCCGTGCAGGATGACCTCGGCACCGTGGCCACGGGTGGCCGCCAGCTTGGGCAGGGCCACGCCGAGCGGCATGTAGATGCGGGCCTTGATCCCGAGGGCCTTGGCTGCGGAGGCGACGCCCTGAGCGTGATTGCCGGCCGACGCCGCGACGACGCCTCGGGCCTTCTCCTCCGGGCTCAGGCGGGCCATGCGCACGTAGGCGCCACGGACCTTGAACGACCCCGCGCGCTGCAGGTTCTCGCACTTGAAGACCACGTCGCCGCCCACCATCCGGGACAGCGCCCGCGACTTCTCGATGGGCGTGACGGTAATGACGCCGTCGAGCAATTCCTGTGCGCGGACTACGTCCTGGAGCGTGACGGGTAGGGCCTCAGTGGTCATCACTGGCCGCCTCCTTGGAATTGTTCGGTTTCTCTTGCGTCTCCGGCCCGCTCACGGGGGCCGGAAGTTCAGTGTGCTCTTCAGCGGACGACGACAACGTCTCCCCCGCGGCGTCGGCGATCTCCTCGTCGGAGGTGGCCGGCGTCGTCGTGCGGTCCAGGCTGCTGAGCCCGGGGTCGTCGTCCCACCCGCGCCCGGCGATGTACCGGATGGCGGTGTTCAGGGCGGCGAGGATCGGCACCGCGAACAGGGCGCCGGGGATGCCCGCCAGGAAGGAGCCTGCGGCGACGGCCAGGATGACGCCCACCGGGTGGAGTGAGACGGCCTTGCCCATCACGAGCGGCTGCAGCACGTGGCTCTCGAGCTGCTGCACGGCGAGGACGATCGCCAGCATGATGATGGCGTTCACCAGGCCATTGGCCACGAGGGCCAGGAGCACGGCCACCGCACCGGTGACGAGCGCGCCCACCACGGGGATGAAGGAGCCGAGGAACACGGCCAGGCCCAGGGGCAGCGCCAGCGGCACGCCGATCACGGCCGCGCCGACGCCGATGCCGATCGCGTCGACGGCGGCCACGAACACCTGGATCCGCACGTAGTTCCCGACCGAGATCCAGGCCTTGTTGCCGGCGCCGTAAATGGCCGGACGGGCCTTCCGGGGAGCCAAGCGGCTGATGAAGCCCCAGATCTGGCGGCCTTCGAGGAGGAAGAAGATCAGGATGAACAGGGTGAGGAGCAGCCCGGCGGCGATGTGCCCGGCGCCGCTGCCCACGCTCAGGGCGCCCGTGAGGATGGTGCTGCTCTGGTTCTGCACGGCGTCCACGACGTTGCGGATGTAGCCGTCCAGCTGGTCAGCGGTGAGATGCAACGGCCCGTCCTGAAGCCATCCCTGGATCTGTTTGATGCCCTCAAGGGCCTGGCCCCAGAGCTCCTTGAAGCCCACCGTGGCCTGGCGGCCCACGAAGATCAGGGTGACGGTGACGATGCCGATCAGGCCCACGAGCGTCACCGCGACGGACAGCCCGCGATGGATCTTGTGCCTGCTCAGCCAGCCGACCACCGGGTTCAGCAGGGCGGTGAGGAGCGCCGCCAGAAGAAGCGGGATGATCAGGAAGCTGACCTTGGACAGCAGCCAGATGAGTGCGCCGGTGGCGAGGAGGATGACCCCCACACGCCATGACCAGGCCGCGGCGATCCGGATGCCGTACGGGATGTCCTCATCGAGTTCCCTGCCGCGCGTCGGACGGGGCACCACTGACTGACCGTTCTTGGCTTCTCCTGACATGAATCAATCGTGGCGCAGGCGCCCCCTATTTGGAAATCAGGTTCGCATGCCGGGCGGTGTGGGCCGCGTGACATTCGCCGTCAAGGCAGCGGGTTGACCGTGACGATGATGACCTGGGTCTTCTTGTCGAAGTCGAAACGGAGATCGTAGACCACGCGCAATCCGGTCGACTCCCCTGCCGGAAGAACGAAATAGTGGCGTCCCGTGGGTGAGTCCTCCACCGATTTGGCCCACTTGTCGATGGCAGCGCCATCGATCCCATAGGCCGTCCCGGACCGGGCCAGCGCCAGGAAATCATCTTTCGTCTCGGCGGTCAGGAAGTAGGTCACGGTGTCGACGTCCGACTGGCCCTCGAAGATCAGTGCCCTCAGGACGTCCGTCTGCGCCTCGATCGTGCCGCGCGGCGCCTTGATGGTCAGGCGCATCTTGCCCTGGCCCGCAAGATCGACCATCGGCGACTGCATTCCCTCGGGCAGCCCGGCAGCACTCCGGCTCAGGTGACCCGAAGAGAGGTCGAACGTGGCGACACGGTCGGCCTTGATCTTGGCGATCCCCGCCTGGTCGAGAGTGGAATTTCCAGTCACCGGAGCTCCTTGGGTGGATGAGGTGTGGTCGTGGCCAGGGGTGTCGATCGTGACACCGCAGGCCGGAAGGACGAGGGCGAGGCTGAGCGAAGCCACAGCACCCAGTACCGCTCGACGAATCCTGGGCGGGACGGGATGGGGACGCCGCTCCGGGAATGGTCTCATTGGCTGAACTCCGGCAGATGAACGAATCCCTTGGCGATCCGTTCGGCGATCTGAGGAATGTTGTGGGTCGGGCGAGCGTCCTGCGTCCGCTGGTCGAAGTCGGAGGCGATGATCTCGCGGGCCTTCTCGGGATTGGAGGCCAGCAGTTCCTGATAGGCGGGAAGGGTGTCCTTGCTGATGAGATTCCAGCGGTCCTCCCGGATGGAGATGTTTCCGTCCGGCAATCCCGTGGTGAAGTCGACCGACCCCTGGAGAGGGTTGTCCAATGGGGTGAACGGGATGTGGTGGGGTCCCGGGCTTTCGATGTGCACTTTGTACGGGAACACCTCGGGGTAGCTCTTCGCCCCCGGGATGGACGGCTCACCGGCAAGGGTGATCAACCAGGTCACCGCCGGGCCGGTGGCCTTGCTCCTCATGGTGTCGTAGTCGTCGGCGATGATCGTGTTCTGCTCACGGTAGAGCAGGAAACCGTTGCCGGCTTTCAGCTGCTCCGGATCACCGGAGGCGATCTGATCCCACGCCTGCGAAGTCCTCGGGTCGATGACACCGGCGTCCCTGAGCCGATGGATCTCGTCCAGCCCGCCGTTCATGAACGCTTGATGCTGCCGGGCCTGGTCCAGGAAGATCTCCTTGTTCATGGAGAGCATCTGGGTCTCGTAGGCCTTCACCTCGGCATCGCTCAGCGCCGCCACCGTGCGGAGGGACTGGAGCTCCTGCGAGGGGAATCCGGCCGGGATGTTCTTGAGAAGTTCCTGCGCCACGGAACGCATCATCGCCATGTCATGGAAGCCGCCGGCGAAGGACGGCCCGATCATGTTGGCCATACCCGCCCATTGCAGACGGGGGTCGGCAAGGAACGCCTTGCCGTAGTACTCATAGACCTTCTTGATGATCTCCCAGTTGTAGGCGGTGCCCTTGGAAGGATCCCACTTGGACGGGTCGATGCCCATCTCACGCATGGCCTGCTGGTTCCAGTAGTCGCTCAGGAAGGTGCTGTATCCCGGCGCCTGCTTGTCGATCAGCCCGGAATCCGCGGCGGCGTCCAGAACCCGTTTGGCCTCCTCGGGGTGTTCCAGGGCCCAGCGCTTGAACTCGTCGCTCGCCAGATAAGCCTCGCGTTCGGCAGGGGTCATCCCCTTCAGCCGGTCCTGAAGGTCCTGCGCGGCCGTGGCGTCGTAGCCGGGCGCGCCGCCACCACCGGTTCCGCCCGGCGAGGTGCTGGCGGTCTCCTGCTCGTCCGCCTGAACCTGGAGAAGCTGCGCGGAGGCCTTGAGCGCGACGATCGTCCGCTGGAGCAACGGCAGGTGGTCGCTCTGCCACTGCTGCCGGAAACGCGCGGCATCGGGACCGGTATGGGCTGCGGTATTCACTTCGGACCCCAGCTGCTGAGCGGACAGCTGCAGCTTCTGGGATGCCGAGGACATCGCCTTGGCCAACGCACGAAGCTGCGCCACATCCGCGCCGTAGAACCCTCCACCCATCAGTCTTCCCCGTCCTGAACGGCCGCCGTGGCCGTTGTGACCATCCTAGGGATCGATCATCGCCGCCGCGATGGGGACGGCTCCCCATCGCGGCGGCGGTCACGAGGACCGGCTCACCAGGACGCTTCGATCCCCCAGCTCATGCTGAACTCCTCGCCCGGCTGGACCCAATGCAGGCCATCCCCCGAATTGAAGGCGTTGGCGGGGCCGGTCATCGGTTCGACGGCGAGCGCCTTCGCCCGTCCGTCGAAGCCTCCCGTGGCGTAGATGTGCACATAGCCGCAGGCGCGGTCCTGCCACAGCGTGACGGACCGGCCGTCGGAACCGCTCAGCACGGTACGGGCCACGCCCGCCTCGTCCCGCTCCAGTCCGGTGTACGCGGTGTCCGTGTCCAGATCGGCGAGCACGACGCCGGCCCGCAGGTCGGTGCCGCCGCTCACGGGCCGCTGGGCTCGCGGAATCAGCCGCTCGTCGGTCTCCAGCCAGCTGTCCGCACGCACGGTGACCGTCAGATCACCGGCCGGGAGCTCGCCCAGCCGGAGGTAGGGGTGGGCGCCCAGGACGACCGGGGCCGCGGCGTCGGCGTCGTTGAGGAGCGTCTGGGTGACGCGCAGCGCTCCGGTCTCCTCCAGTTCGTAGGCCACACGGTGCCGCACGAGGAACGGGTAGCCGTGCTGCGGGAAGACCGTCGCTTCGAGGACCACCCGCGTCCCGCTCTGTTCCAGGCAGGAGTAGGAGGCGTTGCGCAGGAGGCCGTGGCTGGCGTTGTTGCGGGAGACTTCGGTGATGTCCAGCTGCTGGACGCTGCCGTTCAGCGTCCATGTCCCGTCCTCCACCCGGTTGGCCCAGGGCGCCAGGGTGATGCCGGAGGCTCCGGGCGGGATCTGATGGTCGCCGAAGGTCTCGGTGAGGAGGACCCCGTCCACGGTGTACTCGCGAAGGGCCGCCGCGAGTTCCGTGACGACGGCGGTCGCCCGCCCGCGCTGCAGGCGGTACTGGGTGCCGCTGGCGCACCGGAGGACAGGGCTGCTGGGAGTTTCAGGCATGGCAACACCGTACCGGCAGAGCGGCCCCGGGCAAATGACTTCTCCCAGGTGACGCGATCATTAATGTTCCTTTTTGTTAGAAATTATTCGTTCTTTGCTAGAGTCTGATCAGTGCCCGAGAGAGCGGGCGATGGAAGCGAGGGCAGCCATGACATCGGTGACACGTTCACATCTGGCCGACGGCCGCGAAATCATCTATTTCGATGCCGCTCCGGGCCGCACCGCGGACGTCCCGGACGCCCGTGACCTTCCTCAGCGGGACCTGGGCCCCGACGGTTCCGGAGAGGTCCGCTACGACGCGTTGAGCGGCGAATGGGTGGCCGTCGCCGCGCACCGCCAGAGCCGCACGCACCTCCCCCCGGCCCACGAATGCCCCATCTGTCCCAGCACCCCCGGGCGCGCCACGGAGATCCCTGCGGAGGATTACGAAGTGGTGGCGTTCGAGAACCGCTTCCCCTCCCTGGGTCCCGTGCTGGGGGACATCCCCTCGAGCCCCGGCTGGGGAACACTGGCTCCGGCCAGCGGGCGCTGCGAAGTGGTCACCTTCACCCCCGAACACAGCGGTTCCTTCGCGGAACTGCCCTGGGAGCGCGCCCGCACGGTCGTGGAAGCCTGGTCCCATCGCACCCGAGAACTGTCGGCGCTCAGCGGCGTCCGGCAGGTGTTCCCGTTCGAGAACCGCGGCGCGGACATCGGGGTCACCCTGCACCACCCCCACGGCCAGATCTACGCCTATCCGTATGTCACGCCACGGGCCGAAGCCATGGCGCGGACCGCGGTGGAGTACCGCTCCGGGCGGCCCGGAGGCGAAACGCTCCTGGAGGGCGTGGTCCGCCGGGAGCGTGAGGCGGGCTCACGCATGGTCCTGGAAGGCGAACTCTTCAGCGCCTATGTTCCGTTCGCCGCACGCTGGCCTCTCGAGATCCACCTGGCGCCGCACCGGCACGTGCCGGACTTCGCCGACCTCACCGGAGCGGAACGTGACGAACTGACCACGCTCTACCTGGATCTGCTGGGCCGGGTGGACGGCCTGTACGACTCCCCCACCCCGTACATCGCGGCGTGGCATCAGGCCCCGCTGCTCCGTGGCTATCGTGAGTCCATGGGTTTCCACCTCCAGCTGACTTCGCCGCGCCGCGCCGCGGACAAGCTGAAGTACCTCGCGGGGTCCGAGGCCGCCATGGGCGCCTTCATCAACGACGTCACTCCGGAATCCGTGGCCGCGCGGCTCCGGGAGTCCGTCTCCCCATACCGCGCCGCACCCCGGCCTGCGAGACAGGTCTCCGCCCCGCTCGTTCCCGCGCCCGCCATCATCCCCGAAGGAGCCCGTTCATGACCTCGCAGAGCACGGAGTCCCCCGGGCAGCAGACGGCAGGGCAGCAGGACATCCTGGCAGCCTTCCGCCAGGCGTTCGGCCACGATGCCGACGGCGTGTGGATGGCGCCCGGCCGGGTGAACCTCATCGGCGAGCACACGGACTACAACGAAGGCTTCGTCCTGCCCTTCGCCATCGACCTCAAGGCCCGCGTGGCGGTGCGCGCCCTCCCGGAGTCCCGCACGGTCCGGCTGCTCTCCGCACAGGGTTCGGGGTCACAGGGTTCGGGTGGCGCCCTCGAATTCGATCTGGACCACCTCGAGCCGGGCGGCGAGTACGGCTGGGCGAGCTATCCACTCGGCGTCGCGTGGGCCCTGGAACAGTCCGGCGTGACCGTTCCGGGTTTCGAGCTGTACCTGGATTCCACCGTCCCGCTCGGCTCCGGGCTCTCCTCCTCCCACGCCATCGAGTGCGCCACCATCACCGCCCTGACTGAGCTGTCCGGAGCGTCCCTCACGGCCCAGGACCTCGTGCTGCTGACGCAGCGCGGCGAGAACGACTTCGTGGGGGCACCCACCGGCATCCTGGACCAATCGGCGTCCCTCCGCGGCGAGCGCGGTCATGCCGTCTTTCTGGACTGCCGCGATCAGCATGCCGAGCTCATCCCCTTCGACGCCGAAGCGGACGATCTGGTCATGCTCGTCATCGACACCCGCGTGGCTCATTCCCACAGCGACGGCGGGTACGCCAGTCGCCGCGCGGCCTGCGAGGCGGGAGCCGCGGCCCTCGGGGTGCCCGCGCTCCGCGATCTCGGTCCGGAGGACCTGGCCGGCGCCGAGGACCTGCTGGACGATCTGACATTCCGGCGGGTCCGGCACGTGGTCACGGAGGACGCCCGCGTGCTCGAAACCGTCGCGGTGCTGACGTCCGACGGCGCCAAGGCCATCGGCCCGCTCCTGGATGCCAGCCATGTCTCCATGCGGGACGACTTCGAGATCTCCTGCCCGGAGCTTGACCTGGCCGTGGACTCCGCCCGGACCGCCGGCGCGATCGGCGCCCGGATGACCGGGGGCGGCTTCGGCGGCTCGGCCATCGCCCTCACGCCCCGTGCCCTCGAAGACCACGTGCGTCAGGCGGTCCTCGACGCCTTTGCTTCCGCGGGCTTCGGGGAACCCCGCCTCTTCACAGTGACGCCGGCGGAGGGTGCTCGCCGACTGGCCTGACCAGGTGCGCCCCTGCCCACCGAGTCCGCTGTCCACGGTGTGAGGTCGCTACACGATGTAGCGGATTCACGCCCTGAATAGCGGACTCGGCCCGCCAACGACGACGGCGCCGCTCCCCTTCCGGGTGAACGGCGCCGTCGTCGTCTGCCGGCCAGGTCCCTGCCGGGACCCGCGGAGGGAACTAGTCGTTGCCTCTGAGGATCGCGATCAGACGCAGCAGCTCGACGTACAGCCACACCAGGGTGACCGTCAGGCCGAACGCCGCAGTCCAGGAGTACCGGGCCGGAGCGCCGTTGTGAACGCCGGCCTCGATGTTCGTGAAGTCCATGATCAGGGAGAACGCCGCCAGGATCACGGCCACCACTCCGATGATCAGACCCAGCGGGATGCCACCGATCGTCATGCCGCGCAGACCCCACGGATCCTTCACCACGCCGAAGATCATGAGGAAGAAGTTGATCAGGCTGAACGCCGCGTAGCCGATCATCGCGATGAGGAAGAAGCGCATCATCTTGGGGGTCGCGCGGACCTTGCCCGAGGTGAAGAGGAGCAGCGTCACGCCGAAGACGGCCAGCGTGGCCAGGACGGCCTGGAGGCCGATGCCGGGCAGTCGCATCTCCAGGACCTTGGTGATGCCGCCGAGGAACAGGCCCTCGAAGCCGGCGTACGCCAGGATGAGGGCCGGGACCGGTTCCTTCTTGAAGGTGTTCACCATCGCGAGGGCGAAGCCGCCCAGCGCGCCCAGGACCATGAGGCCGAGGGCCAGGCCGGGGCTGGTGAACCAGGTGATCGCAGCGCCGACCAGGACCGCGCCGAGGCACAGGAGGGTCTTGACGATCACATCGTCGAAGGTCATCCGGCCGGTCTGCGCGGGGCCGGCGGACGGTTGCGAGTACATCTGCTGAAGCTGCTCGGCGGAGAGCTGCTGCTGGCCGTACTGCGCCTGGCCGGGCTGTGCGTAACCGGTCTGGGCATAACCGGTTTGGCCATAGCCGTTCTGACCCGGGGCCTGCTGGCCATACGGGTTCATCATGTTCGGGGGTGGCGGCGCCTGCAGCGCGCCACGGAAGTTCTTGCCGTTGAAGATCGGGTTGCCTCCGGCAGCCATCTCTCATCCCTCCTGGACGTTCAGTGCGAGTAGTTCCAAGCTACCAAGTCCAACGACCGGCCGGTGGAAAAGTTCCCGGACCTGTCCTGGCTTGCCCGTGAACCCGCTCTGACTAGACTGGTCGGGAGGCCCTGACCGGCCTGCGGACGAGGGAGCAGTACCCGCACAGGACAAGACTGACTCAGGAAGAACCCTGCCATGGCATGGATTGTCTTGATCATCTCCGGAGTCCTGGAGGCGGTGTGGGCCTCGGCCCTCGCGGCGTCCCAGGGGTTCCGCAAATGGAAGCCGGCGGCCCTGTTCGTCATCACCTCGATCGCCAGCATGGTGGGCCTCGCCTACGCCATGCGGGAACTGCCCGTGGGCACCGCCTACGCCGTCTGGGTGGGGATCGGCGCCTGCCTGACGGCCGTCTGGGCCATGATCACCCGCCAGGAGAAGGCCACGGTGGCGCGGATCGCGTTGCTCGCGCTTCTGGTCGGCAGCGTCGTCGGACTCAAGGCGGTGAGCTGAATGCCGTGGATCGTCCTGCTGGCCAGCGCCCTGATGGAAGCCGTCTGGGC
Organism: Arthrobacter sp. RAF14; assembly: GCF_052114185.1. Taxonomy (NCBI): domain Bacteria; kingdom Bacillati; phylum Actinomycetota; class Actinomycetes; order Micrococcales; family Micrococcaceae; genus Arthrobacter; species Arthrobacter sp. RAF14. The sequence continues at coordinate 424,939 of NZ_JBFREG010000002.1, forward strand.
CACGGCTCTCGGCCTGTCCCATGGTTTCACGCAGCCGGGGCCGACCGCCGTCTTCGCCGTCGCCCTCGTGCTGAGCATGATCGGCCTGGGCTGGGCCGCCAAACACATCCCGATGGGCACCGCCTATGCGGTCTGGACGGGCGTCGGGGCGGCCCTGACCGTCGGGTATGCCATGGCCACGGGCGCCGAGAGCGCCAGCCCGCTGAAGCTGCTGTTCATCGGAGGGATCATCGCGGCGGTGGGAGGCCTCAAGCTGCTGCCGTCCAGCTCACCGGACGGCCACTGACGGTCAGGCGTCGGGGGCGGGCTGCGGCCGTTCGCGCAGCAGCACCGCCACCGTCATGCCGACGACGGCGCCCAGCAGCGTTTCCAGCGCACGGTCGGCAAGCACGGGAACCGGATCGCCCGGGTTGGAGAGCAGCGTCACCAGCAGGACCACGGGGGTGAGGAAGGTCTGCGCCAGGCCGAAATTCCTCCTCATGAACAGCTCCGACGGGAATTGCAGGAGCGGGATGAGCAGAACCAGCAGCAGGGTGGACGGCTGCGGCCAGAGGATCAGCGCCGTCAGCCCGATGCCCACCAGGGTTCCCAGAATCCGGTGCACGCCGCGCCGCAGCCGGGCGCTCAGCGCGCCCGCGGCCAGCGGGATCGCGGCCGACGCCATGGCCCAGTAGGGGTGTCCCCAGCCGCTCGCGATGCCGATCACGCCTGCGACACCGACCGCCACGAAGTACCGGAGAGCCTGACGCAGGATCACGCCGTCGCGCCAGGGACTGGAAATCCTGAAGCGTCGGCCGCCCACGGCGGCGTCCGGGGCCAGACGCCAGACCAGCAGGCTCAGCGCGAGGCTTACGGCCGAGGAGGCTCCTCCCACGACGAACGGCACCCAGAGCGGCATCGGATGCGTGACGGAGGCCGAGGCTCCGAGGGCGAAAAGGGCCCAGAACGGTCCCACGGGATTGAGGTCCGCGGCATCCGCGGCCACCGAGCCGAGCGCCGCGAAACAGGCTTCGACCAGCACGAGGACGGCCGTGGGGGCATGCAGGTGGGCCAGCACCGTGCCGATCAGGACGGCTGAGACCAGGAGGGCCGATGCTTCCAGCTGATGGACCACTCGCCACAGGTGCGGCTCGCCCCGTCCGTACATGCTGGTGAAGGCGCCGAACACCGCATAGATGGACCATTCGGTGTGGCCGATCGCCAGGAGCGTGAGCATGGGGATCGCCACACTGAGTGCCACGCGCACCGCGGCGACCCCGTGGTTTCCGGCCGGCCCTGTGGCGAAGAATCCACGGCCCGAACTGAGGAGTGTGCCCACCGAAGCCTTTCCTGCTGAGACCGCCCGCCGGTTCCACCCCGGCCGTGCCGGCCCCGCCCTGCACCTCGGGGATCCTCACGATCCCCGTCAGGGAAATCCTAGGGCTCTCGCGGCGCGGCGGGCGAACCGGTCACGGCGCGGCCGGATGTGGACTAGGCGCTTGCCCGGGAGACCTCGTGCAGCGCGGCCACGAGCGCCGCGAGTTCCCGGTGCTCGCCGGCGTCGTCGAGAATGCGCTCGAGCGCTTCGTCATGAACGGGTTTCGCCTTTTCGTACAGGTCCCGCCCGGCCGCCGTGAGCTCGGTGTAGATCCCCCGGCGGTCGTCGGCGCAGAGGATCCGGGTCAGCAGGCCGCGGTCCTCCAGACGCGTCACCAGGCGGGTGGTCGCGCTGGCGCTGAGGGCGGTGGCGCGGGCGAGCTGCTGCATCCGCATGTGCCAGCCGTCCTGGCGGCTGAGGGCGTCCAGGACGGTGTATTCGACCACGGACAGCTTCACCTCGGCACTGAGGGCGCGTTCCAGTCCCGTCTCGATCACACCGTGCAGCGCGGCGAGGGTGCGCCAGCCCTGGGCACGCACCTCGACGGCGTCGTCGTCGATGCTCATGGGACCTCCTGAAGACTCGGCTTGCGCCAATTGCTTGCGTGTGCAACTATTGCATCTGCAAACGCAATAACCAGCGTGCGCAACTAAAATTCAGTCTAGCAGGAGTGTTCACCACCATGCCTATCGGTCTTCTCGCGCTCTCCGTCGGCGCCTTCGGGATCGGGCTGACCGAGTTCGTCATCATGGGGCTGCTGCCCGAGGTCGCCAGCGACTTCGTGGTCTCCGAGGCAACCGCCGGATGGCTGATCTCCGGATACGCCCTCGCCGTCACCGTCGGCGCTCTGCTGCTCACCGCAGCAACCACCCGACTCCCCCGCAAGCCCGTGCTGCTCGGGTTGCTCGGCCTGTTCATCATCGGCAACACGCTCTCCGCGATCGCCCCCGGCTACGAGGTCATGCTCGCGGGGCGTATTCTCGCGGCCCTCTGCCACGGAGCGTTCTTCGGCATCGGATCGGTGGTCGCGTCCGGTCTCGTCGCACCCGCCAAGAAGGCCCAGGCCGTGGCCATCATGTTCACCGGGCTGACCGCGGCCAATGTGCTCGGAGTCCCCTTCGGCACCCTGCTGGGCCAGCAGTTCGGCTGGCGCTCGACCTTCTGGGTCATCTCCGCCACCGGCGTCGTCGCGTTCGTCGGCATCGCGTTGCTGGTTCCCGCCCTGCACCGCGACGGCGAGGCGCCCAGCCTGCGCCACGAACTCACCGCCTTCCGCAACGGACAGGTCTGGCTCTCCCTCATCGTGACGATCCTCGCCTACGGCGGCATGTTCGGCGCCTTCACCTACATGGCGTACACCCTCACGGGAGTCTCCGGCTACCCGAGCAGCGCCGTGCCGTGGCTGCTCGTGCTCTCCGGGCTCGGGCTGTTCGTGGGCAACTGGATCGGCGGGCGTCTCGCCGATCATGACATCGACCGGACCCTGACCTTCTTCATCGCCGGCCTCCTCGTGACCCTGATCCTCTTCGGGCTGCTCGCGTCGATTCCGTGGGTCGCCGCCGTCGCGCTCTTCGTCATGGGCGGCTTCGGCTTCGGCACCGTCCCCGGCCTGCAGTCCCGCATCATGCAGTACGCAGGAGGGGCGCCCACCCTGGCCTCCGGCGCCAACATCGGCGCCTTCAACGTCGGCAACGCGCTGGGAGCGTGGGCCGGTGGCCTGGCGATCTCAGCGGGTCTCGGATACGCCTCCCCCGTCTGGACCGGTGCGCTGATCACCGTCCCGGCGCTGGTCATCATGATCATCGCCACCCTGAAAGCCCGCAGGGAACAGCCCGCCGTGCTCCCTGCCGATTCCGATCGGGCCCAGGCCACCGCCTGAGCTCGCCACACCACCCCATCCCCAGGAGGAACACACGATGACCACCACCCCCACCGTCACCCTGAACAACGGTGTCGAGATGCCGCAGCTCGGCTTCGGCGTCTTCCAGGTCCCGGATGCGGAGACGACGGCGGCCGTCGCCGAAGCGCTCAAGGCCGGCTACCGCAGCATCGACACCGCTGCCATCTACGGCAACGAGCGCGGCGTGGGTCAGGCGATCGCCGAGTCCGGCATCACCCGGGACGAACTCTTCATCACCAGCAAGGTCTGGAACGCGGACCAGGGTTTCGAGGAGACCCTTGCGGCGTACGACGCCAGCCTGGAGAAGCTCGGCCTGGAGTACCTGGACCTCTACCTGATCCACTGGCCGGCGCCCGCGAACGGCCGTTTCATCGAGACCTGGAAGGCTCTGGAGAAGCTTTACGCCGACGGCCGTGTCCGGGCGATCGGCGTCTCCAACTTCGAGCCAGGCCACCTGGAGCAGCTGCTCACCGAAGCCGCCGTGGTGCCCGCCGTCAACCAGGTCGAACTGCATCCCGCACTGCAGAACCTCGCCGTTCAGGACTTCGACGCCGCACACGGCATCGTCACGGAAGCGTGGAGCCCGCTGGCCCAGGGGGCGGCCTTGAAGGATCCGTCCGTGCTGGCGATCGCGGAGGCCCACGGCCGCACCCCGGCCCAGGTGATCCTGCGCTGGCATCTGCAGCAGGGACGCGTCGTCATCCCGAAGTCCGTCACGCCGTCGCGCATCGCGGAGAACCTGGACGTCTTCGGTTTCGAGCTGAGCGCCGAGGAACTCCGCGCGGTCGACGCCCTGGAGAAGGACGGCCGCACCGGGCCGCACCCGGCCACGTTCAACGGCTGATTCCCCATGTGAACTCCGTGCGGGGGCAGCGGTGATCGCCGTCTCCTGCACGGGGGACGTCCAAAGTCCCCTAGTCCGCCTGAATCGCCCCGCGCACGGCGTACCGGTGCAGGGTCACGCCCGCTTCGAAGGACGCCTGCTCCAGCAGCTCCAGCTGCAGCGGTTCGTCCAGGTGGTCGAAGAGCGGGCGCCCGCGGCCCAGGATCGCCGGATGGGTGAAGATCATCAGCTCATCCAGGAGCCGGGCGTTCAGCAATTGGGTGGCGAGGTTCGCGCCGCCCACGCCGATGTCGCCGCTCTCCTCGGCCCGGAGCGCGGCGAGCTGCGCGATCGCGTCGTCCCCGCCGATGATCCTGGTGTTGTGGTCGGCGCTCGTGCGGGTCCGGGAGACGAGCACCTTCGGGACGTCGGTCCAGATCTCACCGTATTCGCGCAGGAAGTCGGGCAGCGAGGTGTCGGTGCGCGCGTCCGGCCAGAACGACTCCATCGTCTCGTAGATCACCCGGCCGGAGACGTCCATGCTGAGAGCACGCGCCCGTGCATTGAACTCGCGGTGCAGGGACTCACCGATGCGCATCCAGTCGCCACCGCCCTGCTCCCCTGGTTCGCCCTCGATCATCAGGTCCAGCGAAACGTTCATCCAGTACACGAATCGGGCGGCCATGCCCTCACCTCCGGCAGATCGGATGGATGGTGCCGACGACGCGGCGATGGTGTCCTCAGCCGGAACGAGCGTCTGTTCGCGTCGGCCCAGGGACTGTCATCGTAAGGCCGGCCCGCTCCGGAAAACCAGAGCCGGTGCGGTTGGCCCTTGGACCCGGCCGAGTCACCCCTCCCGCATCACCTCCGCCTCGGGAAGACCGGTCGGGAAGCCGTCGATGCTGACGCGGTTCCGCTCCTGCTGATAGGCGAGCAGCCCCTCTTCACCCTTCTTCTCGGCCCAGGAGTCCATCAGTGTCCGCTGTTCCTGGAATTCGTAGAGCGGCACCCCGAAGCCGCAGGACGTCTGGACCAGGTCGATGTCCAGGACGAACAGGTTCCGCGCGCCCGGCAGGGACGGGAAAAGACTCACCAAGCCGTCCCATTCGTGCTCGCCGGGATGCACGGCCCGGGCCGTTCCATAGACGCGCAGGATGTTCGGCTTCCCAGTGAATGCACAGAACATCACGGTCATCCGCGGCGTATCCAGCAGATGGGCTGCGGTCTCGTTGCCGCTGCCGGTGCCGTTGAGCCAGACCAGCCGCTCCGGGCTCAGAACCCTCAGGGAATCCAGGCCCTTGGGCGAGACGTTGACCCGCCCGTCCCGGGCGGCCGTCCCGACGAAGAACATCTGCTGCTCACGGATGAAGTCCGTCAGCCGGTCGTTGAGCTGTTCATACTGCTTCGCCATGACCTCATGGTCGCACGGGGGGCGGACACTGGTGCCCCAACAGGGACTCGAACCCTGACTGAGCGGATTTTAAGTCCGCTGCCTCTGCCAATTGGGCTATTGGGGCGCGGATCCATCCTATCCGTGCGGCCCCTCACCATGGCACATCCGGTGCCTCCGCCGTCGTCGCTCCTTGTGTGCTCAGTTGTTGCGGGTTCTGAAGCCCCGGACCCGCAACAACTGAGCACGCAAGCCGAAAAACCCCCGGAAACGACGACGGCGCCGCTCACCGAAACGGTGAGCGGCGCCGTCGGGCGCTGGCAAGCGGCAGCCGTGCCTCCTCCCGGAGGCCGAAGGCTTACTTGGCGGCCGGTTCCGCCGGCTTCGGGGCCGGACGGGCGGCAGCCTCGAAGGCGGCGCGCGGGTTGTCCAGATCCACGAGCTGGGTGGCGTCGCGGCCTGCGAACAGGCTCAGGAACCAGCCACCGACCACGCGGAACTTGCGCTCGAAGGTGGGCATCGCCATGCCGTGGTAACCACGGTGGGCGAGCCAGGCCGGCCAGCCCTTGAGGCCGATGCGGCCGAGCAGGTTGATGTTCGCGACACCCTTCCAGGAGCCGAAACCGGCCACGGCGCCGAGGTTCTTGTGCTTGTAATCGTGCATCGGCTTGTCCCAGCGGGAAGCCCACAGGTTCTTGGCGAGAACCTTGGCCTGACGCAGAGCGTGCTGGGCGTTCGGCACGCAGGTGCCGTCCGGCAGGCCCTTGCCCGTGAGGTCCGGAACAGCGGCGACGTCACCGGCGGCCCAGGCGTTGTCGATGATGCCTTCATCACCGGCGATGCGGAGGTCCGGCAGCACGCGGACGCGGCCACGCGGTTCCAGCGGGAAGTCGGTGGAACGGACCATCGGGTTGGCCTGCACACCGGCGGCCCAGATGAGGGTGTCCGCGGCGAACTCGCCGGACGGGGACTTGTCCGCCATGTTGATGAGCTTGAGCTTGTCCTCGGCGTCGGCCAGGGAGGTGTTCAGCAGCACCTCGATGCCGCGGCTGCGCAGGTGCTCGACGACCCACTCGGCCTGCTCGGCGGTGACCTCGGGCATGATGCGGCCCATGGCCTCGACGAGCACGAAGCGGATCTCGCTCTGGTCGACGCGCGGGTTCTCGCGGACGGCCTGGCGGGCCATGTCCTCGAGCTCGGTGATCGCCTCGATGCCGGCGAAGCCGCCACCGACGACCACGAAGGTCAGAGCGGCCTTGCGCTTCTCCGGATCGGTCATGGTGGAGGCCAGCTCGATCTTGCTGAGGACCTGGTTGCGCAGGGCCACAGCCTCTTCGATGGTCTTCAGGCCGATGCCCTTGTCCGCCAGACCCGGGATCGGGAAGGTGCGGGTGATGGCGCCGGCGGCCAGCACGACGTCGAAGTACGGGATCTCGAACGGAGCGCCGCCGTCCGCGGGGGCCACGACGGCCTTGCGGTTGGCGTGGTCGATCGCGGTGACGCGGCCCTGGATGAGCTCGGTCTCCTTGAGGTGCTGACGGTGGGAGACCACGGCGTGGCGGGCCTCGATGTTGCCACCGGCCACCTCGGGGAGGAACGGCTGGTAGGTCATGTAGGGAAGCGGATCGACGACGGTGACGATGCCACCGGCCTTCGCGATCTTCTTCTGAAGCTTGAGCGCTACGTACAGTCCGACGTAGCCGCCGCCGACGACGAGAACGCGCGGGCGGTCCTGCAATTGGGGAGCAAGGGGCTGCTGAGTGATTGCCATACACCCAGGATAGCGCAGTTTGTGAAAACATTCACATAGTGTGAACGCGTCCGATCAGCCCCCCGCGGCGGTGCCCCCGGACGCCTTTTCGGAGGCCGCATCCGAGGCCTCCTCACGGGCCGGGACGGCAGTGCCGGCTGGCGCCCCGGCAGGCACCTCACCAGCCGTCGCCTCTGCGGACGGGGCGGACGCGGACTCGCCGGCCTCCCTGCGTGCGACCGCCCTGACGTGCAGCACCGCGCCCACGAGCATCGCCAGCAGGAGCACCGAGAAGCCCACCACCAGAGTCCCCGGAAGGGCCGAATCCAGACCGTCCGCGGCCTTCGCCACGGGCGGGGCGGGGTCGGACACGGGCTGCTGCGGCATGAGGTTGCCGGCGCCCGCCGGGGGCTTCTGGCTCGGCTCGCCACCCCGACGGTGCACCCGGATCCAATCCGAGATGGTTCCCAGCGGATTGCTCTGCGCCTCGGGGACGTCGGCGGTGAGGGCCTTCTCCGCGTCCAGGATGCCGAAGCCGTACAGCGGATCACGGCCCGGCTCCCCCACGTCCTTGGCCGTGGTGACGATCCGATTGATGACCTGCTTGGCACTCATCTCCGGGTACTTGGAGCGGATCAGCGCGGCCACGCCCGCCACGATGGGGGCGGCGCCGGAGGTCCCGCTCCAGGTGGCGTAGCCGCCGCCGGGCAGCGCGCCTTCCAGTTCCTCGGCCGGAGCCGCCACGGCGATGCTGATGCCCTGCGAGGACGAATCCTGGCTGGCCGTGTTCTTCCGGTCCAGTCCGGCCACCGTCACGACGCCGGGGATGGTCGCGGGCGCGCCCACCTGGATGTTGCCGCTCCCCCGGTTACCGGCGGCCGCGACCACCACCACGTCCTTCTGTTCCGCGTAGAGGAAGGCGGCGTCCCAGCTCTGCGGCCAGTCCGGCGAGGAACTGCCCAGGGAGATGTTGATGACCTTGGCGCCGTGGTCGACCGCCCAGCGCACCGCCTCCGGGATCTGGTCCTCGTCCGACTTGCCGGCGGGGTTCGGCGAGCCGAGCCACGTGGAGACGGAGAGGAGCTGCGCCTCCGGGGCCACACCCACCATGCCGTCCGGCCCGGTGCCCATGTTCTGCACGGTGGGCGCGGCCTTGCCGGGGGTGGGCGACGACGTCGGCTTGGGCCGGGTGCCATGGCCGCGGCCCGCCAGCAGGCTGGCCACCAGCGTGCCGTGCTCCGGCTTGGCCCCGATGCTCTTGGTGCCCCCGGCGTTCCCGGCGCCGGAGACGTCCGTCCCCTCCACCACGGAACCCTTGAGATCCGGATGAGCCGTGTCGATGCCGGAGTCGATGATCGCCACCTTGACCCCGGCTCCGCGGCTCTCCTTCCAGGCCTTGGTGACGCCGTATCCGTCCAGCCAGTATTCGCCGGACCGGATGCTGTCCGCCTGCGCGGGCCCGGCCAGGGAGAGCGAGGCGGCGATGGTCAGCACCAGTGCCGTCGTCAGGCTTCGGACACACCGGCCCCGTCCTCGTGCGCGGTTCGCGTCTTGTGCCCTCATGTGCTCCCGTCGTTCCGTCTCGGGGTCCGTCCAGTCACTCCCGCAACCGGCCGTCCCGGGCGAAGCCCCTCAGGCGATGCTGAGGGCGATTCCGTCCAGAATATCGTGTTCGCTGGTCACGGCCTCCTGGAGGCGTCCGTCGCTCAGTTCTTCCAGCCGATTCAGCACGGTGCGCCAGACGAGAGCCCCGGCCCCGATGACGTCCACCCGGCCGGGGTGCATGAACCCCAGGGCGGCGCGTTCGTCCCGGGTCATCCCCAGCAGACTGTCGCAGGCCCGGCGCAGTGCGTCGAAACTCAGTCGGGAGCCGTGGATCCGGGAGGAGTCGTACTGCTCCAGCCCCAGGGCGTGAGCGGTGATGGTGGTGATGGAGCCGGCGACGCCGACCACGGCACTCGCGCGGCCGAGCGGAACCGTCTCGACGGCGAGGTCGAGGGCCGCGTTCACATCGGCTTCCGCGGAGGCGATCTCCTCGGCGGTGGGCGGGTCGCTGCGGAGGTGGCGCTCCGTGAGGCGCACGCAGCCGACGTCGACGCTGCGTGCGGCCTGCACGCCGTCGTCGTTGCCCAGGACGAACTCGGTGCTGCCGCCGCCCAGGTCGACCACGAGGGTCAGCTCCTCACCGCGCGGGGGCAGGACGCTCGCGGCGCCGGCGAAGGACAGCGAGGCCTCCTCGTCACCGCTGATGACTTCGAGTTCCACGCCGAGACGCTCCCGGATGCCGTCCACGAACACCTGGCGGTTGCGGGCGTCGCGGCTTGCGGAGGTGGCGACGAAGCGGAGGTCCGCAGATGTCAGGGGCGTGGTCTCACCGTCGGCGGATTCGCTTGCGGGCACCGGGTGCTCGGCGATCAGCCGGGCGTATTCCCCGGCCGCGGCGAAGGTGCGTTCCAGGGCATCCGGCGCGAATTCACCGGTCTTGTCCACATCCTGGCCCAGGCGCACGACACGCATCTCACGGACCACGTCTTTCAGGCGGCCCTTGGAATCACGATCCGCCACCAGGAGCCGGATGGAGTTGGTGCCGCAGTCGATGGCGGCGACACGGCGGGTGGTGGAGCGGCGCGGCGCGGGGCGGCCCACCAGATCGGGACGGCCCTGCGGTCCGTGGCGGCTCAGGTCCTTCTCGGGTGCCTGGCCGCTCGTGTCCCAGGCGCCGTCGCAGTAGCAGCGGTCCACGGTCCACCACTCGGAGATGCCCTCCAGAGCCTCATCGCCCAGGACGTTGACGCCGGGGCCCGCGGCCAGAGAGTGTCCGGCCAGGACGTGGAGGCACTTCACGCGCTCGGGCATGCCGCCGGCGGAGATCCCGTCGATCTCCGGGACCTCGCCCACTCCGCTGATCCGGCCGATCTCCCGGCGGGCCGCCAGGTAGGCCTCGTGGGCGGCGCGGTGGGAAGCTGCCAGCTCGGGATCCTGCGCGAGGCGTTCGTTCATCTCGTTCATCCGGCCCGTCGCCTCGAGCCGCGAGATGGCGGAGGTGATGACGGGGTGCGTCAGGTAGAACGTGGTGGGGAACGGCGTGCCGTTGCCCAGGCGCGGTGCCGTGGCGGCCACCAGCGGATTGCCGCACACGCAGCGTGCGGAGATCTCCACGACGTCGCGAACCGGCCGGCCCAGCTGGCGGCTCAGCGTGTCCAGGTCCTGTCCGGTGACCGTCCGGTCCTCGCCGCCCGTGGGCTGGTGCGCCGTTGCGCTCATCTTCGTCAATCCTCACTGCGACTGTTCAGGCCTGGGGCTCAAGGCCCAGGAAGGTCGTGCTACTTGGTGGCTTCCCGGACGGATTCCAGGAACTTCTGGGTCCAGGGGGTGTCTCCAGGCACCGGGGTGGTGGCGGAACCTTCCGGAGCGCTCATCCCGGCCGTGCCGCCTTCCTTCCCGAAGACCCAGTACCCGATCTCACCGGGCATCACCATGTTAATGCGGTCTCGGGCCTGCTGCTGGACGTAGGCCGGATCATGCCAGCGGACGATCTGCTTCTGCAGATCCTCCTGGTCCGCCTGCTTGGTCCGGATGTCCTCCTGCAGCTGCGCGATCTGCTGGCGCTGATCCCACCAGTTCTTGACCGTGGGCGCCAGAAGCACCGTGATCGCCAGCATGACCAGGCCCAGCGCCAGCAGCCGGCCGGAGAAGGCGCGCGCGGGAACCGGAGTGGGTTCGGCTGCGGCCTTGCCATCGGCCTTCCCACCCGCCTTCGCCGTGCCGGAGGTCTTGGCGCCGGAGCCGGGCGAAGCCTTGGCCGCGGCGGTCCCCCCGGAGGCGCCACCGGACGGCTTCGGCTTTCCTGGAGTCCTCGGGGCGGCCCCTGAGGCGGCGGAACCGTGTCCTGCGGCGTTCTTCTCCCGGGCTTTGGCGGTGAAGTCCGCGACCGTGCGTTCGGCTTCAATCCGGGAACCCTCCGCGCGGGTGCCGTGCGCCCGGTTCTCCTCCGAGCCGGCGGCCCCGGCGCGGGATGCCGGCTTGCGCGTCGTGGAGGCGCCGCCGTCGAGCAGTGTCGCGCGCGGAACCTTGGGGCGGCGGGTCGCCACGGTGATCACCTCGAAAGTCAGGTCGGGGGCGTGGTGCCGGCCGGTGCCCGCACCACGGCAGGGAAGGGCGCCTGCCAGGGGTTAAACGCCGGAACGGCGGTCATGGTTCCTCAACCATAACCGCCGTTCCGTTCAGCGTCCGGGCTTTAGCCCTTGAAACGCGGGAAGGCGGCACGGCCGGCGTAGACGGCGGCGTCGGCGAGCTCCTCCTCGATGCGCAGCAGCTGGTTGTACTTGGCGACGCGCTCGGAGCGGGCCGGAGCACCGGTCTTGATCTGGCCGGCATTGGTGGCGACGGCGATGTCCGCGATCGTGGTGTCCTCGGTCTCGCCGGAGCGGTGGGAGGTGATCGTGGTGTAGCCGGAGCGCTGGGCCAGGGAGACGGCGTCCAGGGTCTCGGTGAGGGAACCGATCTGGTTCACCTTGACGAGCAGGGAGTTCGCGGTGCCCTTCTCGATGCCTTCGAGCAGACGGACCGGGTTGGTGACGAAGAGGTCGTCACCCACCAGCTGGACCTTGTCGCCGAGGGTGTCGGTGAGGTGCTTCCAGCCGTCCCAGTCGTTCTCGTCCAGCGGGTCCTCGATGGAGACCAGCGGGTAGGCGTCGACGAGCTCCGCGTAGTAGGCGCTCATCTCCTCGCCGGTGAGGGACTTGCCCTCGAACTGGTAGGTGCCGTTCTCGAAGAACTCGGAGGAGGCGACGTCCAGGGCCAGGGCGATGTCCTTGCCCGGGGTGTAGCCGGCGCGGACGATCGCTTCCTGGATCAGGTCCAGAGCGGCACGGTTGCTGGGGAGGTTCGGGGCGAAGCCGCCCTCGTCGCCCAGGCCGGTGGCCAGGCCCTTCTCCTTCAGCACGGACTTGAGGTTGTGGTAGACCTCGACGCCCCAGCGGAGGCCCTCGGAGAAGGTCTCGGCGCCGAGCGGGACCACCATGAATTCCTGGATGTCCACATCGGAGTCGGCGTGGGAGCCGCCGTTGAGGATGTTCATGAGCGGCACGGGCAGCACGTGGGCGTTCGGGCCGCCCAGGTACTTGTACAGCGGGAGGTCCGCGGAAGCCGCGGCGGCGTTGGCGACGGCCAGGGAGACGCCCAGGATCGCGTTGGCGCCGAGCTTGCCCTTGTTCGGGGTGCCGTCCAGTTCGATCATGGCGGCGTCGATGCTGCGCTGGTCAGTGGCGTCGAAGCCCTCCAGGGCCGGGCCGATCTGGTCGATCACGGCGTCGACGGCCAGCTGGACGCCCTTGCCGAGGTAGCGGTCCTTGTCGCCGTCGCGCAGTTCCACGGCTTCGTGCTCGCCGGTGGAGGCGCCGGAGGGAACCGCGGCGCGGCCCAGGGAGCCATCGCTCAGGAGGACTTCAACTTCAACGGTCGGGTTGCCACGGGAATCGAGGATCTCGCGGGCGTGGATGGCATCAATGAGCGCCATGGAAAAGCTCCTGTTCTTCAGCTGACGTATCACCGTGTGACACATCGCTCACTCAGTCGTGGATGGGCCGTGCGGTGCAGGACGGCCTCGTCCCGCCTCAAGCCTAGCGCAGGGCTCCGGCGCATTCCTCCCGGGACGGGACTATTAACGCGGCCGTCGCAGGCTGCTGATCAGCGCTGTTCAGACACGGACTTCCTGGGCTCCCGGCGGCGCAGTGCGGCACGGAGGGCGCGTTCGGCGTCGAGCCCGCATTCCTGGGCGTCCGCGACCAGTGCGAGAAGCACCTCGCCGAGGCTTTCCTCGTCCTCGAATTCCACGGGCGACGACGACGGCGGAGGCACCAGCGCGCCGCCGTCCCGCCGGGCGCGGGACAGCAGTTTGGCCGCGCGGGCGAGGGCCGGGAGCGATTCCGGGACACCCTCGAAGACGGACTCCCGCTGGGGTTTCTCCGCCTTTTTCACGGCGTCCCAGCGGGCCTCGATCTCCTCCACCGTGGCCGGGAAACTGTCACGGAGGCTGCCGTCCGGGTGGAACACGTGCGGGTTGCGCCGCACCAACTTGAGACGGAGGCCCTCGGCGACGTCCGCGAAGGCGAACCGGCCGTCCTCCTCGGCGATCCGGGAGTGCAGCACCACCTGCAGCAGCACGTCCCCGAGTTCCTGGGCCAGCTCCTCCGGCGACGCCGCGCCGCCCTCCACGGTCTCGACCACCTCATGAGCCTCCTCGAGAAGGTACTCGAGGAGGCTTTCATGCGTGAGGGCACGGGTCCACGGGCAGTGGGCGCGGAGGGCTGCGACGCAGTCGAGGAGCCGTTCGGTCCTCTCCCCCGCACCCACTGTCGTCTCCATGGTCCGTGCCTTCCTCAGGTCCTCAGGCGAGGTTGGCGTAGGCCTCGTTGATGTACTCCACCAGGGCTTCCTTCTCCTCCAGCGGAAGGAAGGCGGCCTCGGCGGCGTTCAGGGTCAGTTCCAGAAGGTCGTCCAGGTCGTAGTCGAAGGTCTCGACCAGGAGTTCGAACTCGTCCGTCAGGGTCACGCCGCTCATGAGGCGGTTGTCCGTGTTGATGGTGACGTTGAAGCCGGTCTGGTACAGCATGTCGATCGGGTGCGCGGAGATGTCCTCGCCGAAGCCCGCGATGGCGCCGGTCTGGAGGTTGGAGGACGGGCAGACCTCCAGCGCGATCTGGCGGTCGCGGACCCAGGCGGCCAGGGTGCCGAAGGACACCATGCCGACCTGCTCGCCGTCGTCGTCGGCCTCGAAGTCCACGGTGACGTCTTCCGCGATGCGGACGCCGTGGCCCAGGCGCAGGGCGCGGCCGTCGACCAGTGCGGACTGGATGCTGGCCAGGCCGTCGGCCTCACCGGCGTGGACGGTCGCCGGGAAGTTGTTCTCGGCCAGGTAGGTGAAGGCGTCGCGGAAGCGGGAGGCCGGGAAGCCCAGCTCGGCGCCGGCGATGTCGAAGCCGACCGCGCCGTTGTCACGGTGACGGACGGCGAGTTCGGCGATCTCCTGGCCACGGTCGGCGTGACGCATGGCGGTGATCAGCTGGCCCACCTGGATCTCACGGCCGGTCTCCTCGACGGCGGCCATGCCGGCTTCCAGACCTTCCTGGACCGCCTCGACGACCTCATCCAGGCTCAGGCCCTTCTGCAGGTGCTGCTCGGGGGCCCATCGCACCTCGCCGTAGACGACGCCGTCCTCGGCCAGATCCTCCACGAACTCCTTCGCCACGCGGATCAGGCCCTCGCGGGTCTGCATCACGGCGATGGTGTGGTCGAAGGTCTCGAGGTAGCGGACCAGCGAGCCGGAGTCCGCGGAGTCGCGGAACCACTGGCCCAGGGCGACCGGGTCGGTGGAGGGAAGTTCATGCCCGACGGCGGCGGCGAGCTCGATGATGGTCGCGGGACGCAGCCCTCCGTCCAGGTGATCGTGGAGGGAGACCTTGGGCAGGTTCCTCAGGTCGAAGTCGGGGGCGGTTGCGGAGTCATTGAGCGCTTCAGTCACGGTGCTAAGCGTAGTCGGCGAGGGGTCCCCATGCGAGGGACGAGCGTGGGGAGCCGACTGCGCGGTAGTCGGCGAGGGGTCCCCATGCGAGGGACGAGCGTGGGGAGCCGACTGCGCGGTAGTCGGCTGGACGCTGCCCTTCCATCGATCCAGCCCCGTTGTTAGCGTGAAGTCATGGCCGACCTCCACCCTCTGCTCGTCGAACTGTACGACATCGACAATCCGGATGGCCCGGACCACGACTACTACCGGTCCCTCGTGGACCACGCCGCAGCCCGCGCCGTGCTGGACCTCGGCTGCGGCACCGGGATCCTAACGGTCACGTTCGCCGCACCGGGCCGACGGGTGGTGGGCATCGACCCTTCACCGGCGATGCTCCATTTCGCGCGGGGACGGCGCGGTTCCGAACAGGTCGACTGGATCCTCGGCGACAGCCGTTCCATCCCGCCGGGCGCGCACGACGTGGCCGTCCTGAGCGGCAATGTCGTGCAGCACATCCCGGACGGGGACTGGGAGCGAACGCTCGCCGATCTTCACGCGTCGCTCCGTCCCGGCGGCCTGCTCGCCTTCGAGAGCCGCAATCCCTCCGACCGCGCCTGGGAAGGCTGGACATCCGCCGCCCCGACCGAGAGGGACACTCCGCACGGCAGGCTCCGCGAATCGTTCGAGCTGTTGCAGGCGGATCTGAACCCGGCCGGCGAGGGCACGGTCCTCCTCCGCTCCCGGAATCTCCTGGACGGCGAGGACCTGTCCCACGACTTCCCGCTCGCCTTCCGCTCGGAGTCCACGCTGGTCGAGCAGCTCGACCACGCGGGCTTCGACGTGCGCGCGGTCTGGGGCGATTGGCACCGGGCGCCGGTCCGGGAGCGCTCCCGGCTTCTCGTCGTCGAGGCGATCCGCCGCTGAATGGCCGGGCTCCTGCCTCTCGGCTAGGCTCCGGTCATGGGGAACGACGACGGCGCAGCACGCCCAGCACACGATCTCGCGGAAGACTTCGCCCGGGCCATGCTGGGCTCGCCGCGCGGCCTCCGGCTGGCCTTCACGTGCTTTCAGAACCACATGGTGAAACTCATGGACGGCGACTACTCCGGCCCGGTCTGGGAGGACCACTCGGCCTTCTTCCACGCCTGCCACGACGAAAGCGTGAGAACCGTCCTGGACCGCCGCGGCCCCGGGGAACGGGGCTGGGCGGGACTGCCGCGGCTCATCGGACCGGGAGTCCACGAACCCGCCGAACCACAGATGCCGGCTCCCCTGCCCTTTGAGGCCCTGGCGGACCGGATCCGGGGCTACGAACCCACACCCTTGAACGGCTCGGAGCTCCTCAACGCTCTGGTGGTCGCGGTCAACGAAGCGTCCTACTGGGGCGATGTGCACGGCGAAGAGATCCTCGCCTCGCAGGCGCCGATCCGCCGTGCGCTGTTCCCGTTCGCCCGGGAGGCGGCGCGGGCCATCCTCCGGTCCGGGCTGGACTCCTCCCCGGGCTCAGGCCCCCAGTGGGTGGTGGATTTCGACAACAGCGCCGCAGGCCTTCCCTTCGGCGCGCCACCGCCACCTGTCCACGCCGCCCACGTCCTCGAACAGTGGTGGGACCGCACCACGGCCTGGGAGAGCCGGATGATCCTCGAGGTCCCCGCCGACCCTTCGAGGCACCACACAGGGGAATGGTGGTCGACCCCGCCGTCGGACCTTGTGGTCTCCTCCCCCGCCTGGCCTGCCGCGACGACTGACCCACAGCACGGACCGCACCCCGCTGAGCCGACAGGTCTGCGACTCGTGGAGGACCCGCACGGTTGGAGACGCGCCACGGCTCACCGCCTGGTGAACCCCCGGCCGCCCGAAGAGCTGCGGCTCTTCGTGATCGACGGTCCGAGGGACTGGGCCTGGCTGTGCGCCCGGTTCCCGTTCGAGGTCAGCGCCACGAAGCGCCATGACTGGCACCGGATCACGGGTGAGGTGGAGCCCTGGCTCATCCCGGATTTCGACGCCATGGCCGCGGAGTTCGACGCCGTGCACCTCTCGTTGCGCGGATATCTCAGCTCGGCGGGGAACGCCATCCCGGTGCCCCGCCTGACGGAACCGGGCGACGGGCCCGAGGTCCTGGACGCGGGCCTCCCCACCCGTCCGCCCGTGGCTCATTCGGTCATCGCGGGCTGGGCACCGCTGAGCACCTACTGGCTGGTGGACGCGCGCGTGGACCCCGCTTCCGGGACCGGCTGGGAAAGCGACGGGCAGCGCGAGTGGTGGCCGGCGTCGTCGGGCTGAATCGGCACATGCTGAAACAGCAGAGGCCCCCGCCGGAGCGGGGGCCTCTGTCGTTCTGAACGCAGGGATCAGGGGGTCGGCGGCGTCTCGGCCGGCTTGGACACCGGCGGTTCCAGGGCGCCGTCGACGCCGGATTCCAGGGCCCGCTCCTTCTTCAGGCTCACGGGGCGCTCCGGGACGTCGTGGCGGCCCAGGCGCTTGTGCCACCAGCGCAGGACGTGATCGATCACGTAGCCCAGCACGATCGCGAACGCCACGGCGATGCCGGCGCTGGCGAGCGGATTGTGGTGGAGCCACGGGATTGAACTCGCCACGAGACCGATGACCAGGGAATACACCACCCAGGTGAAGCAGGCGAGTGCGTCGAGGGCGAAGAACCGGCGGTGGGGGAAGCGGGTGGTGCCCGCCACGTAGTTGACGGCCACGCGGCCCCACGGGATGTACCGGGCCGTGAAGATCAGCACCGCACCGCGCTTCTGCAATTCGTAGTCGGCCCATTCGAAGACCTTGCGCACCTTCGGCCGGCGCATCCAAGCCCACCGGTCGAGACCGATCTTGCGGCCCAGCATGTACGCCATGTTGTCGCCGGCCATGGCGCCGATGAGCGCCGTCAGGCCGAGGATCCAGAGGTTGGGTTCGCCGGCGTGCCGGGAGTACGCGGCCAGAGCCACGATGAGGGTCTCACTGGGGACGACCATGGCGAAGCCGTCCACGAAGAAGAAGACCAGGAGCACAGGATAGATCCACCACTGGCCAGCGGCATGGAGGATCGCCTGATCAATGAATTCCACGCGGGCCGTGTCTCCTGAATGAGTCCGAAAGGATGGGGAAAGTGTCCCACGGTGGCCGTGCCGTTCGCTACACGGCCACCGTGAAAGTCACATGTTCAACTGTAGGCCTCCCACGGGCCCCCGGCGTCAGCCTCACGGCCGAAATGCTGCAGCCCCGCTCTCATACCCAGGATGGAGACGAGCCGGTCCCAGGACGGAGAGCGGGGCTGTGTGGAGCGGAAGCACCGGTGCCCGGGGCGAGCCGCTCCCGCGGCCCGTCCCGGAGGTCATCGAGTCACTGGTCGACGGCGATGCGGTCCAGGACGAGGCGATTGCCGGCCCGGGATCCCTCCGGCGCGATCAAGGTGGCGCCTTCCAGCGCCTCCTTGGCGCGGTCGAACCGCTCCGGAGTGTCCGTCAGCAGCGTCATGAGTGGCTCGCCTGCGCGGACCACGGCCCCCGGCTTGGCGTGCAGACGCACACCGGCCCCGGCCTGGACCACGTCCTCCTTGCGGGCACGCCCGGCGCCCAGCCGCCAGGCGGCCACACCGACCTTGAGGGCGTCCAGTTCCACCACGACACCGTCGGCCGGGGCCAGGATGGTCTCGCTCTCCTTGGCCACCGGGAGTGCGGCGTCCGGGTCACCGCCCTGAGCGGAGATCATCCGGCGCCACACATCCATGGCGCGGCCGTCCTTGAGGGCGGCGGCGGGATCGGCGTCGCGCACGCCGGCGGCCTCGAGCATCTCCTCGGCGAGGCGGACCGTCAGCTCCACCACGTCCTCGGGGCCCCCACCCGCCAGGACCTCCACGGATTCCTCGACCTCGATGGCGTTGCCCGCCGTGAGGCCGAGCGGCGTGGACATGTCGGTCAGCAGCGCCACCGTGTTCACCCCGGCGTCGTGCCCGAGGTCCACCATGGTGCGGGCCAGCTCGCGGGCCTGCTCCACGTTCTTCATGAATGCGCCACTGCCCACCTTGACGTCCAGCACCAGCGAGCCCGTGCCCTCGGCGATCTTCTTGCTCATGATCGAGGACGCGATGAGCGGAATGGCCTCCACCGTGCCGGTGACGTCGCGGAGCGCGTAGAGCTTCTTATCCGCGGGGGCCAGGCCCGAACCGGCGGCGCAGATCACGGCGCCGACGTCCTGAAGCTGGGCCAGCATCTCCTCGTTGCTGAGGTCCGCACGCCAGCCCGGAATGGACTCGAGCTTGTCCAGGGTGCCGCCCGTGTGACCGAGGCCGCGGCCGGACAGCTGCGGCACGGCCACGCCGTACACGGCGACGAGCGGCGCCAGCGGCAGGGTGATCTTGTCGCCCACGCCCCCGGTGGAGTGCTTGTCCGTGGTGGGCATGGACCCGTGGGCGTTGACCGGTCCGCCCGCACGCGGACGGAGCGAGGAGAAGTCCATCCGCTCGCCGGAGGCGATCATCGCCGCGGTCCAGCGGGCGATCTCCTCGCGGCTCATGCCGTTGAGCAGGATCGCCATGTTCAGGGCGGCCATCTGCTCCTCCGCCACCACGCCGCGGGTGTAGGCGTCGATGACCCAGTCGATCTGACCGGGGCTGAGCGCCCCGCGATCACGCTTGGTACGGATCACGTCCACGGCGTCGAATGACTCGCTCATGCTTCCCCTCCTGGCTTGCCCTGCCGGCTTTCCTGACCGTCCGGAGCTGCCGGACGGTCCTCCTCGAGGTGCTGGGGCCCGAAGGCGTCCGGCAGCACCTCGTCCATGGTCTTCACTCCGTGGCTGGTCATGAGAACCATGTCCGGCGCGCGGAATTCGTACAGCAGCTGCCGGCACCGGCCGCACGGCATCAGCACCGAGCCCGCCCCGTCCACGCAGTAGAACGCCCGGATCAGGCCACCGCCGCCCATGCGGATCTGCCCCAGCAGGGTGCATTCCGCGCAGAGGGTCAGCCCGTAGCTGGCATTCTCCACATTGCAGCCCGACACCACGCGGCCATCGTCCAGGAGGGCCGCCGCACCCACGGGGTACCGCGAGTACGGCGCGTAGGCCTTCTCCATGGCGACGACGGCGGCCTGCCTCAGAGCGTCCCAGTCGAGTGACGCGGTGGCCGCGTCCGTCGTCGTGCTCCCCACGCCTATTCCTTCACGTAGGGGACGCCGCTGGCCGCCGGTGGCCGCGAACGGCCCACCAGACCGGCCACCGCCAGGATGGTCACCAGGTACGGCAGCATGGCCATGAACTGGCTCGGTACGGGGGTGCCGATGATCGTCACGAGCGACTGCAGATTGTCCGCGAAGCCGAAGAGGAGCGCGGCCAGGAAGGCGCCGATCGGGTTCCAGCGGCCGAAGATCAGCGCGGCCAGGGCGATGAAGCCGCGACCGCCGGAGATCTCCTTGGTGAAGGAGTCCACCGCCACGAGGGTGAAGTACGAGCCGCCGATGCCCGCGATGGCGCCGCCCAGGGTGACATTCCAGAACCGGGTGGCGTTCACGTTGATGCCCAGGGTGTCTGCGGCCTGCGGGTGTTCGCCCACGGCGCGGACCCGCAGGCCCCACTTGGTCTTGAACAGGCCCACCCACACGACGAATACGGCCACGTACATGAGGTAGCCGATGATCGACTGCTTGAAGAGGATCGGGCCGATCAGCGGGATGCTGGACAGCACCGGGATCTCGATCACAGGCAGGTGCGCCGGGGAGTTCAGCTTCTCCGGGTCGGACTGCAGGAGCGTGGAGAAGAAGAAGCCCGTCAGGCCGGAGACGAGCACGTTCAGCACCACGCCCACGATGATCTGGTTGACCAGGTAACGGATGCTGAACACGGCCAGGACCATCGAGACGAGAGCTCCGGCCACCGCGGCGGCCAGCAGGCCCGCGAAGGCGTTGTGGGTCACGCTGCCCACCAGGGCCGCGGTGAACGCGCCACCCAGTAGCTGGCCTTCGATCGCGATGTTCACGACGCCGACGCGTTCGCAGAGCACGCCGGAGAGGGAACCGAACACGAGCGGCACCGCGAGGGTGACCGAGCCGGCCAGCAGGCCGGCCAGGGAGATCTCGTGGAGCCGTGCGCCACCGACCACGGCGGTCAGGAAGGCGATCACGAAGGCGGCCGCGAAGACGGCCACTGCCCAGATGGGCACCGAGCGGCCGCGGTTCCGCAGCATGACGGACCAGGCCGCGATGCCGAGCATGATGACGCCCAGCACCAGACCGGTGACCTTCGCCGGGAGCGTCACGACGGGGAGCTGGAAGAAGTCACCGTCCTGGGAGATCTCGAAGCCCGCGGTCGAATCCGGGCCGAGGATGCCGCAGAACAGGAAGGTGACCACGGCCACGACGCCGAGCATGACGGGGATCTTCCACCCGACGGGCTTGAGACCGGCCTCCACCGGGGCGGGACTTGCAACTGCTGTGCTCATACGGCACCTCCGGTGAGCGGGACGGCCTTGGTGGCCTTCTTCTTACGGTTCATCCCGAAGACCGCCTTGACCAGCGGCGGGGCCGCGATGAACAACACGATGAGGGACTGGACGATCAGGACGATGTCGATGGGGGTTCCGGTCTGGATCTGCATCTGGACCGCACCGGCGCGGAACGCTCCGAAGAGGAGGCCCGCGGCGAAGGTGCCCCACGGGGTGGAACGGCCCAGGAGAGCCACGGTGATGGCGTCGAAGCCGTAGCTCGCCGCCACGCCGTCGGTCAGCACCTTCTCCGTGCCGGCCACCTGAGCGACGCCGCCCAGGCCGGACAGTGCGCCGGCGAAGGCCATCACCAGCACGGTGGCGCGGGAGACGTTGACACCCGCGGTCTGTGCGGCCTTCGGGTTGGCGCCCACGGCGCGGAACTCGAAGCCCCAGGTGGAACGGTTCAGGAGCCACCAGACGAACACGGTGGCGGCGATCGCCAGGAGGAAGCCGGCGTGGAGACGGTACTGGCTTCCGGCGATCAACGGGTAGACCGCGTTCGGGTCGAGGGTCGGCGAGATCGGGTTGCTCTCCCCCGGCCGCTGGAATTCCGGCGTGGTCAGGAGGTACCGCAGGAAGTAGAGCGCCACGTAGTTGAACATGATGGTCAGGATGACCTCATGGGCGCCGGTGCGCGCCTTCAGGTAACCCACCAGGCCACCCCAGACCGCGCCGCCCAGGACACCGGCGATGATCACCAGCAGCAGGTGCAGGAACGGCGGCAGGTGCCAGGTGAAACCGACGTACGCGGCGAGCGTGCCGGACACGATGATCTGGCCCTGGGCGCCGATGTTGAACAGGCCCGCGCGGAAGGCCAGGGCCACGCCCAGGGCGGCCGTGATGAGCGGGGTCGCGATGGTCAGGGTCTCCATGAAGGGACCGAAGTGACCCAGTGGACCTGTGGCCTCCGGGGAGTACACGGCTCCCTGGAACAGCGCGACGTACGAGTTGGTTGCGGCCTTCCAGAGAGCGCTCAGGAAGTCCGTGGGACGGGCGAACAGGTATCCCGCTGTGGTGGCGACATCCTTGTCCGTGGCCGCGATGAGCAGGCCGCCCAGCACCAGGGCCAGGAACACGGCCAGGAAGGAGACCATCGCGTTGCCCGTGAAGATCTTCTTCACGATCTCCTGGCCGTCCAGCCGTGGCTGTTCTTGCTTACTCACCGGCTTCTCCTGCCTGATCCGTCTGAATGTCCCCGGCCTCGTGGCGGCCGGGCTGATGCTGCGTGGCGGTGTTGTGCGCGGCGTCCTCCGGCGAGAGGCCCGCCATCATGAGGCCGAGCACGTCGCGTGGGGTGTCCGAGGGGACGATGCCCACCACCTTGCCCTTGTAGAGGACGGCGATCCGGTCCGCGAGCTCCACCACCTCGTCGAGTTCGGTGGACACGATCATCACCGGGATGCCCTTGTCCCTCTCCGACACGATCCGGCGGTGCAGGAACTCGATGGAGCCGACATCCACACCACGGGTGGGCTGGGACGCGATGAAGAGCCGCAGCGGCCGGGCCAGCTCCCGGGCCATGACCACCTTCTGCTGGTTGCCGCCCGAAAGAGACCCCACCGGGGTCGCACCGGACGGGGTGCGGATGTCGAACTCGTCGATCTTCGCGGTGGCGTTGGCGGCCACCTTGCCCGGATCCATCGCGACGCCACGGGCGAAGGGCGCCTGGTCGTACAGGTCCAGCACAAGGTTCTCCGCGACGGAGAACGGACCCACCAGGCCGTCCTCCTTGCGGTCCTCGGGGACGAAGCCCACACCGGAGTGCAGGACCTCCTTGACGTTGCGGCCCAGGAGTTCCTTGCCGTCCAGGGTGATCGAGCCGGCCACGTGGTCCTGAAGACCCAGGATGGCCTCGGTCAGCTCGGTCTGGCCGTTCCCCTGCACACCTGCGACGGCGAGGATCTCACCTTCGGCGATGTCCAGGTCGATGCCGTCCACCACACGCTGGCCGTTCGGGGCCAGAACCGTCAGATCGCGGATCGAGAACGTCGTCTTGCCGGGTTTCGCTGGTTCCTTGTTCAGCGTCAGGCTGACGGGACGGCCCACCATGAGGGCGGCGAGCTCCGTGGTGGACGCGCTCGGATCGGCGTTGCCCACCACCTTGCCGCGACGGATCACGGTGATGGTGTCGGAAACGGCCCTCACCTCGCGGAGCTTGTGGGAGATGAAGAGGATGGAGGTCCCGGACGCCTTGAGCTGACGCATGATGTCCAGGAGCTCATCGGTCTCCTGCGGGGTCAGCACGGCGGTGGGCTCATCCAGGATCAGGACCTTCGCCTCGCGCACCAGGGCCTTGATGATCTCCACGCGCTGCTGCACGCCCACGGGGAGGTCCTCCACCAGGGCGTCCGGGTCCACGTTGAAGCCGTACTGATCCGAGATCTGGCGGATCCTGGTCTTGGTGGACTCCAGGTCCAGGAAGCCGCCGGTCTTGGTGGTCTCGCCACCCAGGGCGACGTTCTCGGCGACGGTGAACACAGGAACCAGCATGAAGTGCTGGTGCACCATGCCGATGCCCGCCGCCATCGCATCGCCCGGGCCGCGGAAGCTCATGGGCTTCCCGTCCACCACGATCTCGCCCTCAGTGGGCTCGTAGAGGCCATAGAGGACGTTCATGAGAGTCGACTTCCCCGCGCCGTTCTCACCGAGGAGGCAGTGGATCTGCCCCGGCTCAACCACCACATCGATGTGATCGTTGGCCACGAAAGTGCCGAAGGTCTTGGTGATCCCCCGAAGCTCAAGTTTCACGCTGTTATTTCCGTTCCATCAGATGATGCCCTGTGCGGTCGCCCTGGTGCCCCGGCAGCCTGCATCGACTACCCAGCAGGCTATCCCAGCAGCGGGCCCGCGGTGCAGGTCTTCGCTCACGCAAAGCGCCGCCGCCCCCGGCCCGATGGGAGTCACCGGACGACGGGGGCGGCGGCACTCACGCCGGAAGCCCTACTGCTTGGGGCTTGCCTTGGACTCGACCTTGATCTTGCCGTCGATGATGTCCTTCTTCAGGGAAACCAGCTCGCCCTGAAGATCGGCCGGGACCGCGGAAGCGAGATCGTGGAACGGTGCCACGTCGACGCCGCCGTTCGCGAGGGTGCCGACGTACGGCTTGGCAGTGAATTTGCCGTCCTTGTCGTCCTTGATCACGGTCTCCACGGCCTCGTCCATCTTCTTGATGACGGAGGTCAGCATGAGGCCCTTGTAGTCCGGGGCGGTCAGGTAACCGTCGGAGTCGACCCACACGAGCTTGACGTCCTTGCCGGCGGCCTTGGCTTCCTTCAGAGCGCTGGCGGCACCCTTGCCCACCGGGCCGGCGACGGGCATGATGATGTCCGCTCCGCCGTCGAGCAGGGACTTGGTGACCTGCTTGCCCTTGTCCTGCTTCTCGAAGTCACCGGTGAAGGTGCCGTCCTGCTTGTCCTTGTCCCAGCCGAGGACCTGGACGTTCTTGCCCTTCTTCTCGTTGAAGTACTTCACGCCATCCGCGAAGCCGTCCATGAAGATGGTGACGGTGGGGATCTTGATGCCACCGAAGGTGCCCACCTTGCCGGTCTTGGTGGTGGCGGCAGCGGTGTAACCGGCCAGGAACGCGGCCTGAGCCGTGTCATAGATGATCGGCTTCACGTTCGCGATTTCCTTGTCGTACGCGAAGTCGATGATGGTGAAGTGCTTGCCGGGGTTGGCGGTGGCCTGCGCCTTGGTGGCGTCACCCAGAAGGAAGCCGACCGTGACGGTCAGGTTGCAGCCGGCGCTGACCATGGCGCGCAGGTTCGGTTCGAAGTCGTTGTTGGACTTGGACTCGATCTGGTTGGTCTTGATGCCCAGGTCCTTCTCGGACTTCTTCAGGCCCTCGTAGGAGGACTGGTTGAAGGACTGGTCGTCAAAGCCACCGGAATCGGAGACGATGCACGCCTTGTAGTCGCTGCTGCCGGCCGCGGAGCCGGACTTCTCCTCTGGGGCTGCGCCACAGGCGGAGAGCAGCAGGGCTGCGGCGCTCATGCCTGCGACGCCGACCAGCGAACCGCGCTTGGCTGCGCTGAGGGCGCGCGCCTGCTTGGAAATCTTCAAGGATCCTCCAGAAAACTCGAAATGCCCAAGCATCCATGGCCCGGGCGGTGATGAAGGCAACATTACTCAGTGATCCACACCGCCCGCTACCACGGACGGCTGGATATGCACTGATCGTTGAATATTTGTTACCTATGGGTAGGCCTAGGCCTCGTCGAGATCCCGGATGGTGCGCAGCGCGGCCCCGGCCAGGACCCTGATCCCGTACCCGAGAGCGCGCTCGTCGAGGATGTAGTCGCCGCGGTGCAGATCGTATTCCTCGCCCCCGGGGGTGCGGGTGCCCAGACGCATCATCGCGCCGGGAACATCGGCCAGGAACCAGGCGAAGTCCTCGCCGCCCATGGACTGGGGGGTGAGCACGACGGCGCTCTCGCCGAGTTCCGCGCGGGCCGCGGCCTCGATCAGGGCGGTCTCATGCTCCGAGTTCACCACGGGCGGCACGCCGCGGGTGTGCTCCAGGTGGACGTCCACGCCATAGGGGGCGGCGACCTGCTGCACCACGGCGTCCAGGAGCTCGCCGGCGCCGTGCCAGGCGTCGCGGTCCAGACAGCGCATGGTCCCGGCCATGTACCCGTTCGCCGGGATGGCGTTGGGCGCGGATCCGGCACTGATCTGGCCCCATACCACGGAGACGGCGCTCCGCACGTCGATGCGGCGGGACAGCACGGCCGGGACGTTCACCGCGATCTGGGCGAGCGCGAACACCAGGTCCTCGGTCAGGTGCGGCCGCGAGGTGTGGCCGCCGCGCCCGGTCAGCTCGATCTTGATGGTGTCCGACGCCGAGGTGATCGCCCCGATGCGCGTGCCGATGTGCCCGACGTCGATCTTGGGATCGCAGTGCAGCGCCATGATGCGCGGCACGCCGTCCAGGACGCCCTGGGCGATGCACGACAGCGCGCCGCCCGGCATGGTCTCCTCGGCCGGCTGGAAGATGATCCGGACGGATCCGCCGAGCGGCTCCGACTGGTGCATCGCGTGCAGGACGAGCGCGACGCCGAGCATCGTGGTGGTGTGCACATCGTGCCCGCAGGCGTGCGTCACCCCGTGATTGGTGCTCGCGAAGGGCAGGCCCGTCTCCTCGATGATGGGCAGGGCGTCGATGTCGCCACGCAGTGCGGTGGCGATGGGCCCCTCCCCCACGTCGACCACGACGCCGGTGCCCTCCAGGCGCCGCGGCGTCAGTCCCGCGGCCTCCAGACGGGCCACGAGACGGTCCGTGGTGCGGAACTCCTTGAAGGAGAGTTCAGGGTGCGCATGCAGGTCCCGGCGGAACTCGATCAGCTCAGGCAGAAGCGGTTCCAGCCAGGGTCCGGCAAGCTGCGGCGGGTTCGATTCGCTGGAGTAGTTGCGCACCCTGACACTTTAGAGCGGGCGTGCGGAAAAACCTCAAAAGGTCACGCGGAGTTACAGAACGTCCGTATCGCCGCTGGCCTTGAAGGCGTCCACGGCGCTCTTCACGCGCTGCGCATGCTCCGTGGTGGTCACCAGCAAGGCGTCCGGAGTGTCCACGATCACGACGTCCTTGATGCCGATCAGCGCGATCACGCGCTTGGTGTCCGCCACGACGACGCCGCTCGCGTCCTCGGTGAAGACGCGGGGGTCATCGCCCAGGACGGTGACGTCGTCGACCTCGCGCGCGCTGTTCAGACGGCCGATCGCCGCGAAGTCCCCGACGTCGTCCCAGCCGAACTCCCCGGGCACGACGGCGACGTCGCCGGCTGCGGCGGCGGGCTCGGCCACCGCGTAGTCGATCGCGATCTTCGGCAGGGTCGGCCAGATGCGCGCCGTGACGGCGTCACGCTCCGGGGTGTCCCACGCGCGGGCGATCTCCAGGAGACCCGCGTGCAGCTCGGGCTGGTTGATCTCCAGGTGCTTGAGCATGAGGGCCACAGGCGCCACGAACATGCCGGCGTTCCAGACGTAGTCGCCACTGTCGAGGTACTGGCGGGCCACGGTCTCGTTGGGCTTCTCCACGAACTCCACCACGGCGTGGGCGTTCGGGGCCTCCTCCACGTTCAGCAGCTCACCGACGCGGATGTAGCCGAAGCCCGTGGACGGGTGGGTGGGCTTGATGCCGATGGTGACGATCTTGCCCGTGGCGGCCGTGTGGATCGCTTCGCGCACGGCGGCCTGGAAGACGTGGGTGGGGCTGATGACCTGGTCGGCGGCGAAGGAGCCCATGATGGTCTCCGGATCCCGTTCGTGCAGGATGGCGGCGGCCAGGCCGATCGCAGCGGCCGAGTCCTTCGGCTCGCTCTCCAGCACGAGGTCCCGGTCCGAGAGCTCGGGCAGCTGCCGGCATACCGCGGCGCGGTGGGCGTCGCCGGTGACCACGAGCACGCGGCCTTCCGCCAGCGGCTCCAGCCGGTCGTACGTCGCCCGGATGAGGGTGCTTCCCGAGCCGGTCAGATCATGCAGGAACTTGGGAGCGGCCGCCCGCGAGAGGGGCCACAGACGGGTTCCTACGCCACCGGCAGGGATGACCGCGAAAAAGCGGGACATCGCCTGGCTGCGGGCGTCCACATTGTCGTTACTCACCCCCACATGGTAGGTGACACAACGCCCGAAGACGGAGGAGGCGTGCCCGGGCGCACCGGCGGTTTGTGGCATTAATCTCATACCCAGTCGCATTTGCCCGAATTCCGCGCCCGCACTATGGGGGCAAGGCGAAGCTAAATTGAATAAGCTGTGAGCGAAGCCTAGATTTGGCTTGGGCCATCAGGCTCACACAGCATGCGTTCCCCCGCATGGACTACATGCCAGCGCTGCCGTGTTCCAGGGAGGTTTATTCAGTGCCGACGAAACCAGCTGGCACCTTGTACCGCGGCCGGGAGGGCATGTGGTCTTGGGTTGGGCACCGCATCACCGGTGTTGTGATCTTCTTCTTCTTGTTGGTGCACGTCCTGGACACGTCGCTGGTCCGCGTGTCCCCGGAGGTCTACACCAGCGTCATCGGGGCTTATAAGAACCCCCTCATGGCCATCGGCGAGACCGGCCTCGTGGCCGCGATCCTGTTCCACGCTTTCAATGGTCTGCGTGTCATCGCGATCGATTTCTGGAAGAAGGGCGCCAAGTACCAGCGCCAGATGCTGTGGGCCGTGCTCATCATCTGGGTCGTGGTCTTCGCAGCCTTCGCCATCCGTCACCTCAGCCTGGCACTGGGAGGTCACTAAGCCATGAGCACGATTCAGGCTCCTCGCAGCGGCAACAGCCGCATCGCCCCGCAGTACCGCCGCACGTCCGGCTCCAAGGGCAACTTCGAAATGTTCGCATGGCTCTTCATGCGGCTCTCCGGTGTCGTCCTGGTGGTGCTCATCTTCGGGCACCTCTTCGTGAACCTCATGGTGGGCCAGGGCATCCACGCCATCGACTTCGGCTTCGTGGCCGGCAAGTGGGCCGACCCGTTCTGGCAGTTCTGGGACCTGGCCATGCTGTGGCTGGCCTTCCTGCACGGCAGCAACGGCGTCCGCACCATCATCAACGACTACGCCGAGAAGGACAGCACCCGTCGCGTCCTGAAGACGCTGCTCTACGTCGCGTCCATCGTCGTCGTGATCCTGGGCACCCTGGTGATCTTCACCTTCGATCCGTGCCCGGTGCTCAACGGCCAGCTCATGGACGGCGCGCCGTCCTTCTGCCCGGCCCCGTAGCATCCAGGCCGCACGCGGCCTGAGCAGAAGATTTTCCTGGAAGAGAGAAGGCATCTGAGAATGCAGGTCCACAAGTACGATGTTGTGATCATCGGCGCCGGTGGCGCCGGAATGCGCGCAGCGATCGAAGCTGGCCAGCGTGCCCGCACGGCCGTGCTGACCAAGCTCTACCCCACCCGCTCCCACACGGGCGCCGCCCAGGGCGGCATGTGCGCAGCACTCGCCAATGTCGAAGAGGACAACTGGGAGTGGCACACCTTCGACACCGTCAAGGGCGGTGACTACCTGGTGGATCAGGACGCCGCGGAGGTCATGGCGAAGGAAGCCATCGACGCCGTGCTCGACCTCGAGAAGATGGGTCTGCCGTTCAACCGCACGCCCGAGGGCCGGATCGACCAGCGCCGCTTCGGCGGTCACACCCGTGACCACGGCAAGGCGCCCGTGCGCCGCGCCTGCTACGCCGCGGACCGCACCGGTCACATGATCCTGCAGACGCTCTACCAGAACTGCGTCAAGCACAACGTGGAGTTCTACAACGAGTACTACGTCCTGGACCTGCTGACCGTCGAGGAAGACGCGACGCGTGAGGACGGCACCCCGTACAAGCAGAAGCGCGTGGCCGGCGTGGTCTCCTACGACCTCGCGACCGGCGAACTGCACGTCTTCCAGGCCAAGAGCGTGGTGTTCGCCTCCGGCGGCGCCGGCAAGGTCTTCAAGACCACGTCCAACGCCCACACCCTCACCGGTGACGGCATGGGCATCGCCTTCCGCCGCGGCATCCCGCTGGAGGACATGGAGTTCTTCCAGTTCCATCCGACCGGCCTGGCCGGTCTGGGCATCCTTCTCTCCGAGGCCGCCCGCGGTGAAGGCGCCATCCTGCGCAACTCCGAGGGTGAGCGCTTCATGGAGCGCTA
Source organism: Arthrobacter sp. RAF14 (assembly GCF_052114185.1). Taxonomy (NCBI): domain Bacteria; kingdom Bacillati; phylum Actinomycetota; class Actinomycetes; order Micrococcales; family Micrococcaceae; genus Arthrobacter; species Arthrobacter sp. RAF14. The sequence goes on from NZ_JBFREG010000002.1 coordinate 454,776, forward strand.
CGCCCCCACCATCAAGGACCTGGCGCCCCGCGACATCGTGGCCCGTTCCATGGCCAACGAGGTCCGTGAGGGCCGCGGCTGCGGCCCGAACAAGGACTACGTGCTGCTCGACCTGACGCACCTGGAGCCGGCGCACATCGACGCCAAGCTCCCGGACATCACCGAGTTCGCCCGCACCTACCTGGGCGTGGAACCGTACACCGAGCCCGTCCCGGTGTTCCCCACGGCGCACTACGCCATGGGCGGCATCCCGACCAACATCGCCACCGAGGTCCTGCAGGACAACGACACGGTCATCCCGGGTCTGTTCGCCGCCGGCGAGGTGGCCTGTGTGTCCGTGCACGGCTCCAACCGCCTCGGCACCAACTCCCTGCTGGACATCAACGTGTTCGGCAAGCGCGCCGGTGTGGCCGCGGCGGAGTACTCCAAGACGGCCGACTTCGTGGAGCTCCCGGAGAACGCCGAGGACTTCACCATCGGCCTGCTGGACTCCGTCCGCAACGCCGACGGCACCGAGCGTGTGGCTGCGATCCGCAAGGAACTGCAGGACACCATGGACGCCAACATGCAGGTGTTCCGTTCCGCTGAGACCCTGAACCAGGTGCTCAAGGACATCGCCTCCTTCGAGGAGCGGTACAAGAACATCTCCATCCAGGACAAGGGCAAGCGCTTCAACCTGGACCTCCTCGAGGCCGTGGAGCTCGGCTTCCTGCTGGAGCTCGCCAAGGTCATGACCGTGGCGGCCCTGCACCGTGAAGAGTCCCGTGGCGGTCACTACCGCGAGGACTTCCCCGACCGTGACGACGCCAAGTTCATGAAGCACTCCATGGCTTACAAGGACTCCGAGTCGTCCGCCGAACACGTCGCCGGCATCCGTCTGGACACCAAGCCGGTGATCTTCACCCGTTACGAGCCGATGGAGCGTAAGTACTGATGACTGCCGCAACCGCTGAACCCGCATCCAAGGTGGAGCTGCCGGCGAGTGCCGGAGGCGGCGGGGAGATCCCGTCCTTCGACATCACGCTGCGCGTCCGTCGCTACAACCCGGAGGTCTCGGAAGAGGCGTACTGGGATGACTTCACGCTGACCATGTACGGCACCGACCGTGTGCTGGACGCTCTCCACAAGGTCAAGTGGGACCACGACGGCTCGCTGTCGTTCCGCCGCTCCTGCGCCCACGGCGTGTGCGGCTCCGATGCCATGCGCATCAACGGACGCAACCGCCTGGCCTGCAAGACCCTGCTGAAGGACCTGGACACGTCCAAGCCCATCACCGTGGAGCCCATCAAGGGTCTTCCGGTGGAGAAGGACCTCATCGTGGACATGGAGCCGTTCTTCCAGTCCTACCGCGAGGTCATGCCGTTCCTCATCCCGGGCGGTCACGAGCCGACCAAGGAACGCCTGCAGTCCCCCGAGGACCGTCAGCGCTTCGATGACACCACCAAGTGCATCCTCTGCGCCGCCTGCACCTCGAGCTGCCCGGTGTTCTGGACCGACGGCCAGTACTTCGGCCCGGCCGCGATCGTGAACGCCCACCGCTTCATCTTCGATTCCCGTGATGACGCCGGTGACATGCGCCTGGAGATCCTCAACGACAAGGAAGGCGTGTGGCGCTGCCGCACCACCTTCAACTGCTCCGAGGCCTGCCCGCGTGGCATCCAGATCACGCAGGCGATCGCCGAGGTCAAGCAGGCGATCCTCTCCCGCAACATCTGATCCCAGCGTCAGCCGACGACGATTCGCTGCTCCGCATCGGCGCCGCTCACCMCCCGGTGAGCGGCGCCGATGCGTTTCCCCGCCGCCGTCGTGCGCGGCGGGGTGAGCTCCCCCCCTCGTGCTCGCGAGACGCCAGTTGGGCACAGTCGGGCGGCTCCGGACTGTGCCCAACTGGCGTCTCGCGAGCAGCAACACCCGTCGGAGCTTCACATCCAGCGTGGGAGACCGCGGCCCGGTACGCTTCTGAGGGCTACGACAGATGAAAGGCGGCCCGATGCCCACCACCCTCAAGGTCAGCTTCGACGGCAGCACGGGCGCGCGCCTGGCCGGCATCCTGGACGTCCCGGACGGACCGGTCCGCGGCTGGGGTCTCTTCTCCCACGGGCTGACGCTGGGCAAGGACAGCCCGTCGGCCTCACGGATCTGCAAGGGCCTCGCCGAGCAGGGCGTGGGGATGCTGCGTTTCGACAACCTCGGGCTGGGCGACTCCGCCGGGGACTGGTCGGACGGGTCCTTCAGCGTCAAGGTGGCCGACACGGTCAAGGCGGCCGAATTCCTGAGCGGCGAGGGTAAGCCTGCCCGCCTGCTGGTGGGCCATTCATTCGGCGGCGCCGCGGTTCTCGCCGCGGCTTCGTCACTCCCCGACGTGGCCGCCGTCGCGACGGTCGCGGCACCCTACGAGCCGCGCCATGTGGAGCACATGTTCGACTCCGAGGTCGACACCATCCTGGCCACCGGCAGCGCGGAGGTGGACCTCGGCGGCCGTCGCCGGGAGATCCGCCGGCACTTCGTGGAGGACGTCCAGCAAGCCGATCTGCGGGAATGCATCAGGGGTCTGCACCGGCCCCTCATGGTGCTCCACTCCCCCACCGACAACACCGTGGGGATCGACAACGCCAGCGCCATCTTCCAGACGGCACGCCACCCGCGCAGCTTCGTCTCGCTGGAGGGCACGGAGCACCTCCTCACCGGCAAGGGTCAGGCGGCGCGCGTGGCCCGGATCATCTCAGCCTGGGCCGAGCAGTACCTCAGCGCCTGATTCCCAGGCCGAGCCCCTGCCCTGGGGGCGGGGCGTGCCACGCCTCAGGCCTCGTCTCGGGCCTGTCCGTCCGCCGCGGCTTCCAGGTCCGCGGCGCGCACGGTCGTCCAGGAGGTGCACAGCAGCAGCACCATGCTGAGGAGATTCAGCCAGATCAGGACACCGACCACGATCCCGAAGGACGCCATCACCGGATTCTTGGTGGCCATGCCGAGCAGTTCGCTGCTCAGGGCCTGCATGAGCGTGAGGATGACCGCACAGATCGCGACGCCCTCCAGGAACGGCCTGCGCGGGAAACGGAGCCTGGCTCCCAGGCGCATGAGCAGCGCCGCCGTGCACCCGTTCAGGAGGAGGCCCGCGGCGATCGCCAGGAACGGGATCCGCACCACCTGCTCGAACGGAGTGCCCGCCAGCAGGTGACCCAGCAGATCGCTGGAGAGGACCGTGATGCCGACGCTGAGCAGGAGGGCCAGAGCCATCAGGAGCAGGGTGGCCAGGTCCAGGAGCCTCGCGACGACGAAGTTCTCCTTCAGCGGGGGCTGTACGGCCACCTGACGCATGCCTTCCCGGGTGCCGCCGATCCAGCCGAGCGAGCTGAACAACGCCACCACCAGGGACAGCGCCACGGTCCAGCTGAGGCCGCCCGGGTCCAGGAAGCCCTGCGGATCAATGAGACCCGGGCCGTCGCCGCGCTTGAGGACTCCGGGAAGGGCCTTGGCCGCCGTGTTCAGGAGATCGTCCCGGAACCCCGGGTGGCCGTTGAGGAGCAGGCCGCCGATGCCGAAACCCGCCACGGTCAGTGCGCCGATCGAGAAGAACATGCGGAAGGCCACGCCTCCCGCCACGAGCGAGCCGTTGCGGGCCTGGAAGTTGCCCCAGACCCTCAGGGGAAGCCAGGTGGCACTCAGGGCCGCCAGCCAGGCGAAGAAAGCCCCGAGGAAGGCGGGCGTCCCCTGCCCCTGGCTGAATCCGCGCCAGAGGGCGTCGCGTCGTCGTCGTTCCTCACGGCGGAGACCCGCCCGGTCAAGAGGCGAGACATCCTCCCCCACCGGGTCCTCCGGCAAGGGTTCGGGCCGTGTCTCGGGCGCCTCAGCGCGCTTTCGGTGTCCCACCAAGAGGAACTTCCTCTCGTAGTTTCCAGAATCCATTGTCGACGTGCTCGTACACTCCGATGCGGTCCACCGTGATGGTGGCGGCGTAGGAGGACAAAGCCTCCTCCGCATCGGTCAGACTGCTCTCCCCCACGTCATGGGCCACCGTGACGTGCGGGTGGTAGGGGAAGGCCGGTTCGCGGTCCAGCGGGCCGGCCTGAAGGGCTTCATGCAGCTGCACGCAGTCGTCGAAGCCGTCCACCACGTTCAGGTACACCACCGGGGAGACGGGCCGGAAGGACCCCGTCCCGCTGAGGGTGATGGTGAACGGGTCAGTGTCCGTGGCGACCGAGCGCACGTGTTCCAGGGCGCTCGGCCAGTCGGCGGCGGGAGTGGTCGTCACCAGCGTGATGTGCGCCGGGACGTGGGAGGCCATGGGATCGCCGAAGGAGGCGCGCCACACCTGAAGCTCGGACGCGATCTCCTCCGGGAAGCCGATGATGACGCCGACGCAGGGCTGCGTCACCTCAGCGGGGATCTCCCCCTGCTGAGCGACGCCGCCCCCGGCGTTCGGCTCCTGGCACATGGGTTCAGTCTGCCTGTCCTGCAGGAGCCAGGAAACCCACCTTCTGGTAGACGTCCGCGAGCACCGGCGCCGCCACGGCGCGCGCCTTCTCCGCCCCGTGGGCCAGAAGGCGGTCGAGTTCCGCCGGGTCTTCCAGCAGTTCCAGCGTGCGGCCCCGGATGGGTTCCAGGCGCTCGACCACGGCGTCCGCGACGGCGACCTTGAGGTGGCCGTACATCTTGCCCTGGAACTCCTCCACCAGCTGCTCCACCGGGGTGTCGCTGACGGTGGAGAGGATCTCGAGCAGATTGCTGACGCCCGGCTTCTCCTGGCGGTCGAAGGAGATCTCCGTGCCCGCGTCCGTCACCGCGGACTTGATGCGCTTGGCGATGACCTTCGGGTCGTCCAGGATGTTGATCAGGCCGTTGGGGCTCGACGCGGACTTGGACATCTTGGACGTGGGCGCCTGCAGATCGTAGATCCGGGCGCCGTCCTTGCGGATCAGCGCCTTGGGTAGGCGGAACGTCTCGCCGAAGCGGTGGTTGAAGCGCTGGGCCAGGTCGCGGGCCAGTTCCACGTGCTGCTTCTGGTCATCCCCCACGGGCACGGCGTCCGGCAAATACAGCAGGATGTCCGCGGCCATCAGCATGGGGTAGGTGAACAGGCCGACGCCGGCCGAATCCAGGCCGCCCTTCGCCGACTTGTCCTTGAACTGCGTCATCCGGGACGCCTCGCCGAAGCCGGTGATGCACATCATGACCCAGGCCAGCTGCGCGTGCTCCGGCACGTGGGACTGCACGAAGAGCGTCGACTTCTCGACGTCGATGCCGCCGGCGATGTACTGCGCCGCGGTGCGACGGGTGCGCTCGGCCAGCTCGGCCGGATCCTGGGGCACGGTGATCGCGTGCATGTCCGGGATGAAATAGAAGGTGTCGTAATCCTCCTGGGCCTTGACCCAGTTCACCAGGGCGCCCAGGTAGTTGCCCAGGTGCAGCGAGTCCGCGGACGGCTGCATCCCGGAGAGGACGCGGGGCCTGCGGTCGTTCTGGAGGGTGAGGAGATCTTCTTCGGTGATGGTGTTGTGGCTCATGGTGTCCTTGGGAACGCCCGGGTCACCCCGGGGCGCTGCCTCTCAGAGGCTGTAGTCGACCACCAGGGGTGCGTGGTCGGAGAAACGGGTGTCGTAGCTGGCTGCGCGGTCCACCACGGCCTGCCGCGCACGGGCGGCGAGGGCGGGGGTGGCCATGTGATAGTCGATACGCCAACCCGTGTCATTGTCGAACGCCTGACCGCGCTGCGACCACCAGGTGTACGGGCCGTCCACCGGGCCGGCCAGCTCGCGTGCCACGTCCTTGTACCCGATCTCCTCACCGAAGAAGCGGTCGAAGTAGGCGCGTTCCTCCGGCAGGAAGCCTGCGCGCTTGGTGTTGCCGCGCCAGTTCTTGATGTCCAGCTCGGTGTGCCCCACGTTCAGGTCACCCGTGATCAGGACGTGGTCGCTCGCGGCGGCCATTTCCGGGAGGCGGGTGATCATCGTGTCGAGGAAGCGGTACTTGTCCACCTGCTTGGGGGTGTCGACCTCACCGGAGTGCACATAGGCACTGACGACAGTGAGCTTCTCACCGTTGGGGAGCCCGAAGTCGGCTTCCACCCAGCGGCCCGTGGTGGCGAAGTAGTCGTCTCCGATGCCGACGCGCGTGTCGAGCGGCTTCTCCCGGGACACCAGCGCGACGCCCGCCCGGCCCTTGGCTTCCGCCTCGGCGTGCAGGATGTGCCAGCCTTCGCCGATCAGATCGAAGACCACGTCGTCGGGCGCGCGGACCTCCTGGAGTGTGAGGATGTCCACGTCCCGCCCGGCGAGCCATTCGGCCATACCCTTGCGGTAGGCGGCCCGGATGCCGTTGACGTTGACGGTCGCAATGCGCAGATAGTCCTTCTCAGCCACGTTCACCCTCGTAACTCTAGTCGATGACGGTGCCCGTCACAGGCGCCTCGGTGGTGCCGCCGGACTTGATCATGTCGCGTGCGTTGGCGGCGGTGATGGTGATGGTCTCCAGTGCGCGGGACACCGTGTCCTGATCGCTTTCGGCACCCTTCGCGAGCTCTTCCTCGATCACGCGCGCCTGCACCTGGACGATCTTGAAGGAGTGGTCCAGCTTCATGTCCCGCATGCGACCGGACTCCCCGTCCTGCGCCACCAGCCGGGTGCTCTCCGAGGACGACGACGGCGCACGGCCGGCCGCCGCGTTGAAGGCGTTGCTCGCTTCGCTCAGCTTCGCCGCGGCCCGCTTGGTGGCGCGCTGGATGCTGAACACGACGAATGCGGCGAGGAGGAGCCAGCCGAGCGAGATGACGGCCACGAACCAGCCCACCACGCTGTTCTGGTTCGCGGCGAAGATCACGGCCACCAGGAAGGCGAGGACCAGGACGGACATGCCGAGTCCGCCGATCCTGAAGGTGCTGGCCTTGGCCGCGCTGAAGCGCGTGCCGGCGCCGGACTGGGTGTCTTCGGGTCCAAGAGATCGCATGATTCCATTCTCCCTCAAGCGGAGGGTCCGCCCGGCCATGTTCCCGCCGGGCGAACGGAGGAGTGCGGGAACGTCGGTGTGGCCGCGGTTGCTGTCGGCCGAAGGGCCGGGGTCGCGCGGCCTCCCAGACCGCCGCCCTCGCTGTCCTGCCCCATTCTGAGGGCCGGGGTCGCTGTCCCGCCCCACTCAAAGGGCCGAGCTCGCTACCCGGGGTAGCGGGTTCGGCCCCTTGCAGGCGAGTTCAGCCAAGGGTGGGTCCGAGCCGGGGTGAGAGGCTCGACCCGGCTGAGTCCGCTGGTGAGGGGGTGAGTCCGCTAACAGATGTAGCGGTCTCGCCCCCTCACCAGCGGACTCAGCCTCGCCAGTGGACTCAATAGGAGGTGGCTCCTGACACCCGACCGGATCAGGAGTTGGCGCGGAGGACTTCCAGGCGCTGGCGGTATTCGCTCTCGTCGATCTCGCCGCGGGCGTACCGTTCGCGGAGGACCGACTCCGCCCCCATCCGGCCCGCCTGTCCGGCCCAGTGACGCCGCCGGCGGGCGAAGAAGAAGATGCCGACGAAGAGCAGGACGAACCAGAAGAACGGGAAGATGAGGAACCAGGGAAAGAAGCCCCCGGCCCACATGCCGTGAGCGGCGATGGCCGGGGCCGCCAGGAGTGCTGTGCTGAACATGATGGAACCTTTCGTGAAACCGTCGTCGACGGCTGTGACGAGCCGGTGTTCCGGCCTGATTCCATCCTTCGCGGATCGCGGCTCCGCCGCGTCTGCCCGGGGGAAGCACTTCGCCTCGGGCCCTACTCCCGGGAGAGTACGCGCCAGGAGCACACGGGACCGCCAGGAGCGAGCGACGTGCCAGGCGGTGCCATGCCCCTGGACTCCGCCGGGATCCGGCTACACGTCAGCACTCGGGCGCACGGGCGCATCCGGCCCGGGATACCCGGCGCGCATCGGCACTCGGGCGCGCGGCCGGCGCTTCAGAATCCAGGCGTTTCAGAATCCGGGCGTTTCAGAATCCGGGCGCTGGTATCCGTGCGCTCGGAAGGTCACGGCAGTGGGAGCCCGGCCTCACGGAGTCCAGCCGGGTCTGACCAGCCCGGATTCATAAGCCGCCACGACCAGCTGGGCCCGGTCACGGCAGCCGAGCTTGCCCATGATCCGCGAGACGTGGGTCTTCGCGGTCAATGGCGTGATGTACAACCGCTCAGCGATCTCGGCATTGTTCAGTCCTTCCCCCACGAGGGCCAGCACCTCCCGCTCGCGTTCGGTGATCTCCGCCAGGCTCCGGGGCGCCGAGGACCGTCCCTGGCCCTTGAGCAGGTTCATGACCTGGCGGGTGACCGGTGGCGAGAGGAGGGCGTCTCCGTCGTGGACGGCACGGATGGCCCGCAGCAGCTCGGCCGGTTCGGTGTCCTTGACGAGAAAGCCCGCCGCGCCGGCGCGGATGGCCTCCACGATGTACTCGTCCAGCCCGAACGTGGTGAGGATGATGATGCGGGGCACCGGCCCGAGGCGGGCGATGTCCCGGGTGGCCTCCAGCCCGTCACCGTCGGGCATGCGGATGTCCATCAGCATCACATCCGGGTGCGACCTCCGGGCTACCGCCACCGCCTCACGTCCGGTGGCCGCCTCGCCCACGATCTCCAGGCCCTCCTCCGCTTCGATCAGCGCGCGGAATCCGGCACGGATGAGGCCCTGATCATCGGCGAGCGCCACCCGCACCGGCCCGCCGTCGTGCTGTCCGTCGTCCTGTCCGCTGTCCATCAGAGTCCCTTCCCGTCGGGAGATCGTCCGCCATTCCCCGCCCGGGTCGTGGGTGCGTCCCGGGGGGCTCTCACGTCGAGGTGGAATTCGCCGCGTCCCACGGCCACGACCACGCTCCCGCCGCATGCGGCCAGCCTCTCCCGCATGCCCCGGAGGCCGTGCCCTTCCCGGACCTCGCCACGTGCCGGGTCCGCCTGGCTGACCAGCCGGAACCACACCTCGTCGGCGGTCGAACCGAGGGCCAGGACGGCTTCCGGAACCGTGGCGTGCCTGCGGACATTGCTCAGGCCCTCCTGCACCGCCCTGAACAGCGCGTCCTGCACAGCGGGGACCAGGCGCGACGCGGTGGCCTGCCAGGCGACCAGTCCGTCCGGAGGGTCGAGCTCCACCCTGAGACCCGCGGCACGGGTCTCCTCCACCAGAGCGGCCACCTCGGCCAGGTTCCGGTGCCGGACCGGCGGGGTGCGGGGCGCCGTCGGCGAGGGTCCGCCGGCGCCGCCTTCTTCCGTGTGGTTCTCCGGATCCCCCGGCTCTCTGAGACCTTGATCCCGCAGGACATCCAGGAGGTCCCGCACTTCGGCCAGCGAATCCTTGCTGGCGTCCTTGATGTTCTGCAGCGCCTCGGTCAGCCGGGCCGGATCCTTCTCCCCCAGGTGCAACGCGACGGAGGCCTGCACGTTGATCAGGGACAGCGAATGGCCCACCACATCGTGGATGTCCCGGGCCAGCGCAAGACGGTATTCATCCCGCTCCGCCTGTTCCCGCGCCTTGCGCTGCTCCCTCAGTTCGGCCAGCCTCAGGCGACGGCGACGGCCCGCCTCCCCCAACAGCACGAGGACCGCCAGCCATGCGGTGGCCCCGGCCAGCGCAGGCGCCCCGGCCCAGGGCGAGGCGGCCGCCCAGGGCGGAGTCCACAGGGGCTCCCGCACCGGGAACCACCCCGTTTCCTGAAGGACCGCCAGCGTCGCCACGAGTCCGACCACGCTCCAGGACTGCCACCGTCTGCCCCTCAGGGAAGCGTTGAACAAAGCGACGATGAAAGCCAGGAACACCGGTCCCCACGGCAGAGCCAGCAGGACATAACCTGCCGCGAGCACCACCTGAAAGGCCAGGACCTGGGCCGGCCTGAGATGCATGAACAGCAGTGCCGCCGGCCCCAGCAGGAGGAACAGCACCGTCACGGGTGGCAGCTCCAAGCCCCGCCAATGCGCCATGGCCACGGTGCCGAACAGCTGGATCACCGCGACGGCGCACGGGATGCCGAGCTGGACGATCCGGCGTCGTCGTGTGCTGTTCATGGTCCCGAGCCTAGACGCCGCGGGAGGCCACCGCGTCCCCCAGGTGGAGTATGTGGAAAGCCGCGGCGGCAGTCGTCACGGCTGCGGCTTGTTCGCCTTGCCGTCCAGCCACAGTTCCGTGGACGCGTCGGCATGAGAACCCTCGCTGCCCACGTGTTTGTCGCTGATGGTGGGTCCGTTCTTGATGACGTGGACCAGGGCCATGCCGTGCCCGCGGCCGAGGCCGTATTCGTCCTTCAGCCACTCGAGGATGACCCCGGCCTTCACCCCCGGCTCCCCGAACCCCTTGGCCTCAGCCTCCTCCACGAGCCGGCGTGGGGTCTTTCCCGTCTTCTCCTCGATCGCGTCGAGATATGCCTGAAATGACATGTCGTGTCCTTCATCGTGGTCGTCGTGTCCCGCCGGGCAGTTCACCGCGGCGGCCTGGTACCGGAGCCCGGCCGGGCTACCCGTCCTGTTCCCTGAACTCCTGGAGGATCCGCGGCGAATCATGCAGGCAGACCATCAACAGCGGCACGGCGCCCCGATTGGTGAAACCATGCCACGCTCCGGCCGGGACGATCACCGTGGTCCCCGGTCCGGCGAGGAGCTCCCCGCCGTCGAGGTGGAACGTCGCCTCGCCTTCCAGCGCCAACCAGGTCTCGGCGTAAGGGTGCCGGTGCACGGCCGGCCCCTTGCCCGGCGGGGTGCGGACCAGAAAGTAGGAGAGCCCCACTCCGAAGTCGCCGCCCTCGAACCGTTCCGCCGTGCCACCCGGAAGCGCCAGGCTGCCCGGTTCCAGCAGCACCACACTTTCCGCATCCATCTGTTCCTCCTCGGGTTCCGCCGTCCGGCGGTGTGCCTTCACTCTCGCCCAGCCTTCACCGTGCCGCTAACCTTTCGATATGGATCGAAACATCGTGACGTTCCGGCTCAGCCTGGAGGACGTGGCGACCCTGCGCTTCGGCATCTCTCCGGGCCACGAACTCGCCGCCGCGATCCGGCTGATCCAGACCGCCCAGTCCCGCCCACTCCACTGGGGCTGGCTTCGCGAGGCGCGCCGGTCCGTGCCCCAGGAGGCCTTCGCACTCTTATCACTCCTGATCGCTCCGCAGGGTTACTTCCCCGATTTCCTCACCGGCACACCGGGCCCCGACCTCACCCCGGCCGAAGAGCTCGCGACGCTGCGCGCCACTCCCCCTGACCTGGCGTCGTATCAGCTGCGCAAGGTCCTCCGTCTCGCCGAGGGATCCCGTCACGCCACCGTGGAGCGGATGGCGGAGCGTCCGGCCCTGGCACTGGGCCGCATCGCCGAAGCCTGGTCGGCCGTCTGGGATGCCGTCCTGGCACCGCAATGGCCGCAGATCCGGCGGCTCCTCCTCGCGGACATCGCCCACCGGACGGGCGTCATGGCCGGGCACGGCGCGGGGGCGATGGTCGTCGGCCTCCACGAACGGGTCTCCTGGCGACCGGGGGAAGTGCGGGTGCGGATGAACGCCTGGCAGGAGGAGGTGGACTGCCGTGGCCACGGGCTGCTCCTGGCACCGTCCGTGCTGTCCAGCCCCTGGTGTTCGGTCCTGACGGAGGCTCCCGTCCAGCCCACCGTGTTCTACCCGGTGCTCGGGCTCTCCCCGGAATGGCACCGCTCGGGCGCCCCGACCGACGGACAGGCGCTCGCCCGCCTGCTGGGATCGGGACGGGCCGCGGTGCTCAGCGTTCTCGACGGCGCGCGGAACACCAGCGATGTAGCACGCCTGTGCGGAATAGCGCCGTCGACGGCGGTCCACCACCTCGCAGCCCTGCGCGACGCCGGGCTGCTGAGCAGCACACGACGGGGCGCCGCCGTCGAACACCAGCGGACCGCCCTGGGCGACGCGCTGCTGTTCACGGCCGGTCCCGCGGGTCCCGTGGAGCGGGCCCCCGCGACCCTGACTGACCACCTGGGACGCCAAGCCCGCCGCGACGCCTGAAAAACTGCGGCCGGGAAACACGACGGCGCCGGACCCCACGAAGGGATCCGGCGCCGTCGCGCGTGCGGGGAGACCCCGCGGGGAGGGCTCAGGCGCGCGCTGCCGCGCGCTCCGCCGCCTCCACCACATTGGTCATGAGCAGGGCCACCGTCATGGGGCCGACACCGCCCGGATTCGGGGAGATCCACCCGGCCACCTCGGCGGCGGCGGGGTCGATGTCACCGTAGACGCGGCTCTTGCCGGTCTCCGGATCGGTCTCGCGGGTCACACCCACGTCCAGCAGCGCCGCCCCCGGCTTGACGTCCTCCGCCTTGACGATGTGCCGCACACCGGCGGCGCCCACGATCACATCGGCCTGACGCAGCAGTTCCGACATGTTCGTGGTGCCCGTGTGAGTCAGCGTCACGGTGGCGTTGATCTCGCGACGGGTCAGCAGGAGCCCGATGGAACGGCCGATCGTGACACCACGGCCCACCACCACCACGTGCTTGCCCTTGAGGTCGTAATCGTTCCGCAGAAGCAGCTCGATCACGCCACGCGGGGTGCACGGGAGCGGGGTGTCGATGGGGTTGTTCACGTTCAGGACCAGGCGCCCCAGATTCGTGGGGTGCAGGCCGTCCGCATCCTTGGCCGGATCGATCCGTTCCAGGATCGCGTCCGTGTCCAGATGCTTCGGCAGCGGGAGCTGGACGATGTACCCATGGCAGCCCGGGTCCGCATTCAGTTCGTCGATGAGAGCCTCGACCTGCTCCTGAGTGGCGTCCGCCGGCAGCTCCTTCTGGATCGAGTTCATCCCGATCGCCTTGGACTGCTTGTGCTTCATCGACACGTACAGCTGGGACGCCGGATCGGCGCCCACCAGCACGGTGGCGATGCCCGGGACCACGCCGCGCTCCTTGAGCGCGGCGACGCGTTCGGTCAGTTCCTGCTTGATGTCGGCGGCGGCCTTCTTGCCGTCCAGGATCTTCGCCGACGCGGAGCGGCGGTTCACGGACTGCTCCGTCACTGGGCCAGACCCGGGTACAGCGGGAAGGCGGAGGCCAGCACGTCCACGCGGGCACGCAGGGCGTCGATGTCGGCACCCGGCAGCAGGGCGAGGGCGATCACGTCGGCGACCTCGGTGAACTCGGCATCGCCGAAGCCACGGGTGGCCAGGGCGGAGGTGCCGATGCGCAGACCGGAGGTGACCATCGGCGGGCGCGGGTCGTTCGGGACGGCGTTGCGGTTCACGGTGATGTGAGCCTCGTGCAGGAGATCCTCGGCCTGCTTGCCGTCGATGGCGGCGTCACGCAGGTCCACCAGGACCAGGTGCACATCGGTGCCGCCGGAGCGGACGGCGATGCCGGCGTCCTTGACGTCCTGACGGGTGAGGCGCTCGGCCAGGATGGCGGCGCCTCGCAGGGTGCGCTCCTGGCGGTCCTTGAACTCAGCGGTGCCAGCGATCTTGAAGGCGGTGGCCTTCGCGGCGATCACGTGCATGAGCGGGCCGCCCTGCTGACCCGGGAAGACGGCCGAGTTGATCTTCTTGGCCAGATCGGCGTCGTTGGTCAGGATGAAGCCGGAGCGCGGGCCGCCGATGGTCTTGTGCACGGTGGAGGAGACCACATGGGCGTGCGGGACCGGGTTCGGGTGCACGCCCGCGGCCACCAGGCCGGCGAAGTGGGCCATGTCCACCCAGAGGTAGGCGCCGACCTCGTCCGCGATGGCGCGGAAGGCGGCGAAGTCCAGCTGACGCGGGTAGGCGGACCAGCCGGCGATGATCACCTTGGGCTTGTGCTCCAGAGCCAGGCGGCGGACCTCTTCCATGTCGACCAGGGAGGTCTCGGGGTCCACGCCGTACGCCACGATGTTGAAGAGACGGCCGGAGAAGTTGATCTTCATGCCGTGGGTCAGGTGGCCGCCGTGGTCCAGGGAGAGGCCCAGCAGGGTGTCGCCGGGGCGGGCGATCGCGTGCAGGACGGCGGCGTTGGCCGTGGCGCCGGAGTGCGGCTGGACGTTGGCGAACTCGGCGCCGAACAGGGCCTTGGCGCGTTCGATGGCCAGCGACTCCGCGACGTCGACCTCTTCACAGCCGCCGTAGTAGCGGCGGCCCGGGTAACCCTCGGCGTACTTGTTGGTCAGCACCGAGCCCTGGGACTGGAGCACGGAGACGGGGACGAAGTTCTCGGACGCGATCATCTCGAGGTAGGTGCGCTGGCGGTCCAGCTCACGCTCGAGGACGGCGGCGATTTCAGGGTCGACTTCAGCCAGCGGAAGGTTGCTGACGGATTCCTGCGCGGATACAGAGGTCACGGAATACTCCTGGCGATACGTGGAGGTGATTGCAGGTCAGGCTCCTGGCGCCGTCGCATGGTCCCCCGGCGCACCGCTGAGAGTGCAGGCCAAGGATCCACGCTGCGACGCGTAGGAAAACGTGACCCTCGGCCCAGGCGGACGATCCGTGGTCTTCGACTGTGCCGCTCCCTGATGGTGACCCATCCGACGCCAGTTGCGACGGCACTAGCGTACCGCACGGCGGATATCCTTAGCCTTGTGATTGAAGCGCCTACGTCATACACGCTGACCCTCTCCTGCCCCGACCGTCCCGGCATCGTGCATGCCGTCTCCGGTGCCCTCCTCACGGTCGGATGCAACATCGCCGACTCGCAGCAGTATGGAAGCGTCACCACCGGCACGTTCTTCATGCGGGTGGAGGTGACGACGTCGGCGGCGGCCGAAGCGCTCCGTGCGGCGATCGCCCCGGTGGCGGACGCTTTCGGGATGCGCTGGGCCGTCCACCCCGCCGGGCAGAAGGTGCGCACGCTCGTGCTGTGCTCGACGGCGGCCCACTGCCTCAACGATCTGCTCTTCCTACACCGCTCCGGGACGCTCCCCATCGAGATCCCGGCGATCGTCTCCAACCACACGGACCTGGCCCCGCTGGCCGAGTTCTACGGCATCCCGTTCCACCACATCCCGGTCACCCCGGACACCAAGGCCGAGGCCGAACGGAAGCTGCTGGAGATCATCGAGGACGAGGAGATCGAGCTGACCGTCCTGGCCCGCTACATGCAGATCCTCTCCAACGATCTCTGCCGGGAGCTCGAAGGCCAGGCCATCAACATCCACCACTCCTTCCTTCCGTCCTTCAAGGGCGCCAAGCCGTACCACCAGGCGCACAAGCGGGGCGTGAAGCTGATCGGCGCCACGGCCCACTATGTGACGGCCGATCTGGACGAGGGCCCGATCATCGAGCAGGAGGTGATCCGCGTCAGCCACGCCCGCACCGCTGAGGAGTTCGTGCAGATGGGCCGGGACGTGGAGGGTCGCACCCTGGCCCAGGCCGTCCAGTGGCACGCGGAGCACCGGGTCCTCCTCGACGGCACCCGGACCGTGGTGTTCAACTAGGGCTTTGCCGGGCTGAGCCGCCCGTTTCGGTGCCCCGGTTTCTTTTCGGTGCGGATATTGCCGCACCGAAAAGAAACCGGGGCACCGATTCGGCGGAACTCACGTCTCGGGCAGGCTCCACTGGCGTACCTGCGTGACAGGAAGCCCGGCTTCCCGTAGGAGATCGGCCAGTCTGCCCGGAGCCGTGACGTCCGCCCAGGTCCAGCGAACCACCATCAGACCGAGTCGCCTCAACCGGTCCTCACGTCGTTTTTCGGCGATGACGACCTCCGACGGCGTACGGCCCGTCAGGTACTCAGGTTTCAGGTACTTCGCGGTACCGTCGAACTCCCCGACCACGCGCCAGGGCTTCCACCAGAAATCCGTGTATCCGATCAGGCCCGCACGGTCACGGAACTCCTGCTGAAGGACCGGTCGCGGGAATCCGAGGCGATGCATCATGACCCGGCTCAGTGACTCGCCGGGAAGCATCGCGTTACCGTCGGCGAAATCCAGGATCGTTTCGAGACGCGTCCTGCGGGCACCGCTCCGGATTTGCGATACGGCACGCTCCATCTGCGCGCGGTCCCTCGCCGGAGGAACGAATGCCGGTTGAGGGTCCGTCGAAGTCAGTTCTTCCGGCAGCATCCATCCCTGCGGTCTCCGCGCCGGAGCGAAGGGACCGACCTGACAGCGATCGAGAGCGTTCCAGTCGCCCATGACCAGCTCGCCGTCGAGACGCTTCGTGTTCAGCACCCGGTCCATGACGGCGACGGCCCACTCGAAACTCTCACCGATCGCGACGTCGAGCGCAGCATGGACCGGGCCCGAGCAGGGTAGGCCCTTGATTCCGAGGACCTGTCGATTGCGGCCATCGGGCTCGTGCCGGATCATCCCAGGTTGCGACCTTCCACCGTTGGTCGCGACTCCCGCCAGATGGGCCGCCGTCGGACGCTCACGCAGAGGCAGGCCCAGCATGAAGGCACCGCTGAGACCATAGAGCGGGAAGGCGTACGACGTCGTTTCACACGCGATGCGCAGGAACAGTTCGTGCCGCACGTCCGACGAAGCACGCTCCCATTCGTCCCGGGCGACGTAGAAGCCACGTCGAATCCGGTGAAGGCGGCCCTGCCTGGCGCGGCGAGCGAGTTCGACGACGCCGATACCGTGGACGGCGACGTCAGACGCGCGGATGAGGTACGGAAGCGGGCTGCTCATGGATCGGAGTCTGGCATCGTAACTGAGGCCGGGATCCTTCTAAACACACCATGTGGACAACGGCTTGCCACGAAAAAGGTGCCCTGATTTCTTCTCGGTGCGGATATTGCCGCACCGAGAAGAAATCAGGGCACCGGAACGCTAGCAGCCCGAATCAGGCCAGGCGCTTGGGGCCGTACTCCGCCAGGAACTCGCCCGGGCCGGGGTTGGTCTCGGCGGAGGCGCCGCCCAGATGCTTCACCACGCCCCACACGGCGTTCAGGCCCGTGGTCACGGCACCCTCGGCCCAGCCGGCCGTCCAGGACACGTCGTCGCCGGCCAGGAAGATCCCGCGGTGCGCCTCGTCCAGGGAAGCCTGGTCGAAGTGCGTGTACAGGCGCTCCTGGTACCGGTAGTGGCCCGGCAGGTTCGCCTTGAACGCGCCCATGAAGTTGGGGTCGGACTCCCAGGACACCGTGATGGGCGTGCCGATCACGTGGCTGCGGATGTCCACGCCCGGGTAGATCTGCTCCAGGGAGTGGATCATGAGGTCCGCACGCTGCTCGCCGTCGAGGCTCAGCCACTTCAGGGCGTCATCGTTCCAGGTGTAGGAGAGCAGGATGACGGCGGGCTTGTCGGGGCCGTTGTCCAGCAGGTAGGTGCCACGCGTCAAGCGGTCGGTGAGGGTCATCGACATGACCTCCTCGCCCGTCTCCGGGTTGCGGTCCTTCCAGAACGGCCGGTCCACCATGACGAAGGTCTTGGAGGACTGCATGTAGTGGGAGCGCTCGATCGCGGTCCACATCTCCGCCGGGAACAGTGCCTCCTCGGTGTGGATCCGCGTGGACAGGAGCCACGACTGGCACGTGGTCACCACGGCCGCGTACTCGTTCTCCCGGCCCCAGCGCTCGGTGACCGCGATACGGGAGGTGGGAGCGCCGTCGTCGTCCTTCACGCGGGCGATCTTCGCCACCGCGCCACGCGGGGCTCCGCCGTGCAGGCTGGCCAGGGACGTGCCGGCGGGCCAGTGCTTGAGGTCCGACGGCGCGTGGTTCCACAGCGCCTCCGGGATGCGGGCCGCGCCGCCCACCACACCGCGGTGGTGGTCATCCGCATCGGTGTAGACGACGCGCAGGATCTCGAGGATGGAATTGGGGAAATCGGTGTCCCAGCCGCCGGTGCCGAAACCGACCTGACCGAACGCCTCGCGGTGCGCGTAACCGGCTTCCTTGAAGGCCCGGCTCTTGGCGATGAAGCCGTAGAACGTCTCCTCGTCCAGCTCCTCCAGGAGCTCGTCCCAGATCTCCTTGATCTTCGCCGTGTCACGGGCCTTGAGCGCGTTCTGCATCTCGGTGAAACGCGCATCCTCCTCCATGCACGCCTTCCACGCGGCGGCGACCTCGTGGAAGAACTCCGGAAGGTCCTCGGACTTCTCGGCGTAGTACTTCCGGCCCTTGAGCTCGATCACGGTGCTCGACGTGACCGGAGCGAGCGGGTTGGGGAAGTCCTCCGTCTCCAGGCCCAGCAGGTCGATGTAGTGGTACAGCGCCTTGCTGGAGACCGGGAAGCGCATGCCGCCGAGGTCCGCGGTCACCTCCGGGGCGCTCGGGAAGCTGGCGGTGCGGAGGCGGCCGCCGATGCGGTCCGCCTCATACACCACGGGCTTCAGACCGAGCTTCATGAGTTCGTACGCGGTCACGAGGCCGGACAGACCGGCGCCCACCACGGCCACCTCGGCGCCGTACAGCTCCTCGGGGACGCCGCCCAGGCCCGCGGGGTTCTGCAGGTAGAGGTCGTAGCTGAAGGGGAAGTCCGGGTTCAGCATGGTGATGGGTGCGGTCCCCTCGGACGGGGAGGGAAGGGCGGTGGGTTCCATGGGTCCTTGCCTTGTGTTTCGTGTGCTGCGGGTGAAGTGGAGGGACGGACTCAGTCGTCCTGGTGGCTGAGCAGGTAGGCCTGGTCGTCCAGACCGCCCACGCGGGAGTTCCGGCGGCCGTACGCGAGGTAGAGGACGATGCCCACCAGCATCCAGGCGCCGAACACCAGCCAGGTCATGCCGTCCAGGTTCGCCATGAGGAACAGACAGGCCAGGGCGCCGAGGACGGGCACCACCGGGTACAGCGGCACACGGAAGCTGCGGGCCTTGCCCGGCTTGGTCACGCGCAGGTAGATCACGGCGACGTTGACCAGGGCGAACGCGAACAGGGTGCCGATGCTGGTGGCGTCCGCGAGCGCCCCGAGCGGGATGAAGGCGGCGGTCAGCGCGACGACGACGCCGACGATCCAGGTGCCCTTGACCGGCGTGTGGGTGCGGGGCGAGACCTCGCCGAACACCTTGGGCACCAGACCGTCGCGGGACATGGTCAGCAGGATACGCGTCTGGCCGTACAGCACCGTGAGGACCACGGAGACGATCGCCAGCACGGAGGTGACTGCGAAGACCAGGGCGATCCAGGGCTGGTGGGTGATCTCGTTGATGATCTGCACCAGAGGCGCCTCGACGCCGTCGAACCACTGCCAGTTCCGTGCGCCGATGGCGGCCACGGCCACCAGGACGTACACCGTGGTGACGATCAGCATGGACAGCAGGATCGCCCGGGGCAGATCGCGCTTGGGGTTGCGGGCCTCTTCACCGGCGGTGGAGGCGGCGTCGAAGCCGATGTAGGAGAAGAAGACCTTGGAGGCCGCGGCGCTCATGCCGGCGGCGCCCATGGGCAGGAGGGGCTCGAAGTTTCCGGCGTTGAAGGCCGTGAAGGCGACGATGCAGAAGAAGATCAGGATGGCGACCTTGGCGAACACGATGATGGTGTTCACCAGGGCACTCTCCTTGGCACCGCGCACCAGGAGCACGGTGGCCAGGAGGACGATGATGAGAGCCGGGAGATTGACCAGGCCACCGCCGCCCGGGGGCTGCGAGATGGCGTCCGGCAGCTGGATCCCGAACACGGCGATGGTCTCATTCACGTACTGACCTGCGCCCACGGCGACGGCGGCCACGGAGACGGCGTATTCCAGGACCAGGCACCAGCCACAGATCCAGGCCATGCCCTCGCCCATCGTGGCGTAGGAGTAGGAGTAGCTGGAACCGGCCACGGGGACCATACCCGCCATTTCGGCGTAGGAGACCGCGGAGAGCAGCGCGGCGAAGCCCGCCACCACGAAGGAGAGCCAGATGGCGGGGCCGGCGATCGGCACGGCGTCGCCGAGGATGACCAGGATGCCCGTGCCGAGCGTGGCGCCGACGCTGATCATGGTCAGCTGCAGGACGCCGAAGTTCCGCTTCAGGCTTCCGTGCCCGGAGTTGTTCCGGGCGTCGCGTTCCATCTGGGCGATGGACTTGCGTCGGACGAGCTGCCGGCCGAGACTCGGCGTCGCGCCTGGCAGCGTCTTGGGTGTTGTGGTCATGGGGAGTTCCTTGCGTCTTGGGCGGCCGCCCGGCGTCCTTGCCGGGCGAGGGACCGCTCCGTTGGGGTCCCGGGCTGGGCGGGGCCAGGTCCGGGAACCGATCGGGTGGAGGAGAAGGCCTAGTACCAAGGCTAGGACTGTGAGCCAGCTCTCACGGTGGTGCAATTTGAACTAGAGTCGTGACTCATGGGACAAAGTGCACATTCCATCCATGGTGCCGTGAGTGCCGGGGAGGCACAACTCGACCTGTTGCCGGGCCTCACGACGCATCGTTTCCTGTCCCAGCTGCCGGACGGCGTCCAGGTGCTGCACGACGCCGGGAACGTGCCGCTGCGCTGGGTGGAGACGAGCGAGCTCGACGACCCCACGCCCTACCTTCTGGACCACGAACTCCTCCTGACCGCCGGGCTGCCGTTCCTCGGCGAGGGCGGGACCGGGGAAGCCGTGGACGCGTTCGTGGGCCGCCTGGCCACGGCCCGCGTGTCCGCCCTGGCGTTCGGCCTGGAACCGCATTTCGACGCGGTCCCGCAGGCCGTCGTGTCGGCCTGCGCGCGGCATGGGGTCACCCTCTGGCAGCTCCCGTCCACCCTGCCGTTCGCGGCCGTGGGCCTGGCGTTCTCCCGTCTTCTGGAATCCGGCAACGCCAGCGTGCTGCGCCAGCTCACGGAGGCCAATCGGCAGCTGATCCGTGCCGCCCTGGGCGAGGGCGGCGAGCAGGAACTCCTGGACGCCCTCGCCCAGCGGGTCTCGGGAGAGGTCCTGCTGTTCGGGGCCCACGGTCAGCTCCGGCTGACCGCGGGAACGCGCACGGCCGGCCCCGGGACGCTGGACCAGGCCGCCGGACTGGCGCTGGATCTGTTCGCGGGAAGCGGGCCGCGGGTGGAACTGCGCGAGACGCCCGACGGCGCCCTGCTGGGTCTGCCCCTCCGCGGCTCACCGGGACGCGGGGCCGGGGCACGGCCCTCGAGCGGTGGCCGGACGGCGCGGACCCAGCGGGGTCCCCGCCGGGGCGAACCCACGCTCGGGGCCCTCGTCCTGCACACCGGTCACCCCCTCACGGCCACGGAGAACACGATGGTCTCCACCGCCGTCGGGCTTCTGGAACTGCTGGCCCGGCAGCGCGCCGCCGGTTCCCTCTCCCCCGGCCAGCTGGCCACCCTGCTGCTTCTCCGCGGAGACACCCCCGGGGACGACGCCGCACTCTCCGCATTGCTGGGCGACAGCGCACCCGGGTCAGGTTCGTGGCTCCGGGTGGTGATCGCGCACCCGCAGACGGAGGACAGCGCCGACATGCCCGCCGAGGTCCTGGCCTGGCGACGGCTCTGGGAGACCAAGCTGGTGGTGCACGACGGCACGCACCTGCTCGCGGTAACTCGGCAGGAACCGTCTCCGGCGCGGCTGGCTCGGGTGGAGGCGGAGGGTTACGCCTGCGCCGTGTCCCGCCCGGCGCCGCGGCTGGGCAAGGGCGGATCGCTGGCCGGGCACGCGCTGCAGCATGTGCCGAGGCTGCGCCTGGAAGCCATGGCGCTGCTGGCCCGTGCCGACGAGGAACGCCGCAGTCTCCTGGCCGAACAGCAGCCCCGCACCTTCGCCGAACTCATGCCGCGGGAGGCCGGCGCCGGGGTGGCGCGTGAGGTCCTGGGCCCGCTGCTCGCACTGGAACCGGCGCGGCGGGAGCTGCTCCTGCGGGTTCTGCGGGCCTGGCTCGCGGCGCACGGGTCCTGGGACGGCGCGTCCAGCGCGCTCGACATCCACCGCAACAGCGTCCGGCGCCATGTGGGGGTCATCGCCGAGACCCTCGGACGGGACCTCGGCGACGCCTCGGTCCGGGCCGAACTGTGGCTGGCGCTCGCATTCCTCGGCCCAGGAACGGGTTCGGCCGTGGCGTCGGGCGCGGGCGATCCCGAGGGACTCGCTCAGGAGAGCCAGGAGCGGTAGAGGTCGGGACGCCGTTCCTGGAGATACGGGACGTCCGCGCGGGCCGTCGCGAGCTGAGCGGGATCGATGTCCACGAGCAGCACGGCCGCGTCCTCGTCCGCCTCGGCGAGCGTGCGCCCGAACGGATCGGCCACCACGCTTCCGCCGCTGAGGTGGAAACCGTCCTCCACACCGGCGTGGTTCACGTACGCGAGATACAGGTGGTTCTCCATCGCCCGGGTCGGGATGAGCCGCTGGGGCACCTGCGAATAGCCGCTGCCGAGCGCGGTGGGCACCATGAGGAGGTCCACGCCGCGCAGCGCCGCGGCGCGCACCGTCTCGGGGAACTCGACGTCGTAGCAGATCACGGTGCCGAGCCGGAGGCCCTGGAAGTCGACGACGGCCGCCGGCTGGTCGCCGGGGGTGAAGACCTCCTGCTCCTCGGCGCCGAAGAGGTGGACCTTGCGGTAGTGGGACAGCTGCGCGCCGTCCGGTCCGAAGAGCGTGGCGCTGATGAACCAGCGCTGCTCCGTCGTTCCGGAACCGGGCACGGGGATATCCACCTCGGGCAGGCTGGCCAGGAGCGCGACACCCGTCGTCCGGGCGATCTCCGCCAGCTCCTGGGCAAGCCCGGGGAGGAGAGCGGGGTCCAGCCCGGCGCGCACCACACGCGGGGCATAGCCGACCGGGAAGAGCTCAGGGGTGATGAGGAGGTCCGCCCCGCCGTCGGCGGCCTGGCGCGCGGCCTCACGGATCGCGGCGAGATTCGCCGTCGGGTCCAGCACCGCGGACTCCCCCTGCATGATCGCCAGACGCATCCCGCTCACATTCCCTTCTTCGGACATGACTCCAGCCTAGGCTTCGGACTGCCGCCGGACGTCAGGATTCTTTGCACCACCACCACAGGGATCCGGTGCCAATCGCACCGGGGAAACCGTCGTGTCGGCGATGCGTGCCGACCCGTGGAGAGACCGTCATCCAGCGCTCCTTGCGTTAACTTATTGACCGCATAAGCGGTTTAGGCCATGCTTGCATTCATGGTCAGCCGTGAGGGAAACAGCACACCCACCCGCAGGAATCCGGGTTCCCAGTCGGCCTTGCGCCAGCTCAACCGGGAACGGATCGTGCAGACGCTCTCCGCCGGACCGGCCACACAGGCCGAACTGTCCCGCACCACCGGGCTCTCCACCGCGACCATCTCCAACATCGTCAAGGAGCTCGAGCGCGAGAACGTGGTCCACACGGCCCCCACCACCTCCTCCGGGCGGCGCGCCCTGCAAGTGCGGCTCAATGCGGACAACAGCGTCGCGGTGGGCATCGACTTCGGCCGCCGGCATGTCCGGGTGGTGCTCGCGACCCGCGACTACCGCGTGGTCGCGGAGGCGTCCACCAGCCTGGTCCTCGGCCATCACGCCGAACACGGGATCGCCATGGCCCACGATCTCATGGAGCGCCTGCTCCAGGAGAACGGCCTGAGCCACGGCGACGTCATCGGCGTCGGCATCGGCATCCCCGGCCCGCTGGACCGCCGGAGCCACACCGTGGCCCACGGCGCGGTCCTGCCCGAATGGGTGGGGATCGAGACGGAGGCGCGGCTGCGGGAAGCGCTCGGCCTGCCCGTCCACATCGACAACGACGCCAATCTGGGTGCCCTGGCCGAGGCCACCTGGGGACCGTACGGAGGCGCCGAGAACCTCGTCTTCCTGAAGATCGGCTCCGGCATCGGCGCCGGCCTGATCGTCAACGGCGCCCCGGTCTACGGCAATCTCGGGATCACGGGCGAGATCGGCCACTCCACCATCGACGACCGCGGCGCCGTGTGCCGTTGCGGGAGCCGCGGCTGCCTCGAGACGGTGGCGTCCACCACCACCATGATCGAGCAGCTGAGCCGCAACGAAGCCGGCCCCGTGACCACACGCAGCATCATCTCCGGGGCGCGCGAAGGGCACCCCGCCACCCTCCGCGTGCTCGACGACGCCGGGCTGGCGATCGGACATGCGCTCGGCACGGTGGCCAACCTCCTGAACCCGGAAGTGATCGTCGTGGGAGGCCCCCTCGCCGAATTGGAGGAGCTGCTGCTGGAACCCATCCGGCGCGGGATCCTGCGCCACACGATCCCGATGGTGGGCGCCTCCACGGCGCTCACGGTGTCCTCGCTGGGCGAGCGCGCCGAAGCCCTGGGGGCCGCCGCCCTGGTGTTCCGCAAACCGGCGAGCAGCAAAGCGAGCACCAAGAAGTAACGATTCGGTACGACGTCTGCGTTAAAGGCTTGACGGCAATGGCAGAATTCAAGTTTACTTATCGGTCAGAGGGTGACACGAGCCACAGGGATCGAGCCCCCATCGACGGACTTCATTGGTCCGCACTGAACGACTTCGAGGCAAGGACGACCGATGTCTGAGACCAGCACCGCCCCGACTCTCCTGGAAATGCGATCCATCACCAAGGAATTCCCGGGCGTGAAAGCGCTGTCCGAGGTGAACCTGAAAGTGAAGGTCGCCGAGATCCACGCCATCTGCGGCGAGAACGGGGCCGGCAAATCCACCCTGATGAAGGTGCTCTCCGGGGTGTATCCCTACGGCAGCTACGACGGCGACATCGTGTACCAGAACGAGGTCCAGCAGTTCCGTGACATCCGTGCCAGCGAAGCCGCCGGCATCGTGATCATCCACCAGGAGCTCGCTCTCATCCCCGAGCTGTCCATCATGGAGAACATCTTCCTGGGCAACGAGCCGACCCGATTCGGGGTGATCAACTGGTCCGAGGCCCGCCTGCGGTCCAGGGATCTCCTGGCGCGCGTCGGCCTGACCGACGATCCCGACACCCCGGTCAAGGAGATCGGCGTCGGAAAGCAGCAGCTCGTGGAGATCGCGAAGGCCCTGAACAAGTCCGTGAAGCTCCTCATCCTGGACGAGCCGACCGCGGCCCTGAACGAGAACGACTCCCAGCACCTGCTGGATCTGCTGCTCGGCCTCAAGGGCAAGGGCATCACGTCGATCATCATCTCCCACAAGCTCAATGAGATCGAGCAGATCGCGGACTCCATCACCATCATCCGTGACGGCAAGTCCATCGAGACCCTGGACGTCAAGGCCGACGGGGTCAACGAGGACCGGATCATCAAGGGCATGGTCGGCCGCAGCCTGGAATCCCGCTTCCCGGACCACACGCCTGACATCGGGGAGGTGTTCTTCGAGGTCAAGGACTGGACGGTCGCCCACCCTCAGGTCGAGGACCGTCTCGTCT
Source organism: Arthrobacter sp. RAF14 (assembly GCF_052114185.1). Lineage (NCBI taxonomy): Bacteria > Bacillati > Actinomycetota > Actinomycetes > Micrococcales > Micrococcaceae > Arthrobacter > Arthrobacter sp. RAF14. The sequence goes on from NZ_JBFREG010000002.1 coordinate 479,855, forward strand.
GCAAGGGCTCCAACTTCTTCGTCCGCCGCGGCGAGATCGTCGGCTTCGCAGGACTCATGGGCGCGGGCCGCACCGAGCTGGCACGCTCCCTCTTCGGCCACTCCTACGGCCGGTTCATCTCCGGGACCGTCATCAAGGACGGCAAGGAGATCCGGATGAACACCGTCCGTCAGGCCATCGACCACGGCCTCGGGTATGTGACCGAGGACCGCAAGTCCCTGGGGCTGAACCTCCTGGATGACATCAAGACCACCACGGTCGCCGCGAACCTCAAGGGCGTCAGCAAGCACAATGTGGTCAACGAAGACCGGGAGTTCGAAGTCGCCGAGGACTACCGCAAGTCCCTGCGCACCAAGACCCCCTCGGTGGAGGAAGGCGTCGCGAAGCTCTCCGGCGGGAACCAGCAGAAGGTGGTCCTGGCCAAGTGGATGTTCACCGATCCTGATCTGCTGATCCTGGACGAGCCCACCCGTGGCATCGACGTGGGCGCCAAGTACGAGATCTACGGCATCATCCAGCGCCTCGCCAGCCAGGGCAAGGGCGTGATCGTGATCTCCTCCGAGCTGCCGGAACTGCTCGGCCTCTCGGACCGCATCTACACGATCTTCGAAGGATCGGTGACGGGTGTCCTGAACAAGGACGACGCCACCCAGGAGAACCTCATGAAGCTCATGACCGCCAAACGTCAGGCCGCCTGACACTCCTCCCGCTGCTGTGGGGCCCCGGCCCCATTCACCACGCACCCAAGGAATCATCAATGAACGCACTCAAAAAGATCTTCGGCGGCGACACCCGTCAGTTCGGCATGATCTTCGCCCTTGTCTTCCTGATCGTCTTCTTCCAGATCCTGACCGGCGGCATCACCCTCACGCCCGAGAACATCATCAACCTGTTCAACGGCAACTCCTACATCCTGATCCTCGCGATCGGCATGGTCCTGGTCATCATCGCCGGGCACATCGACCTCTCGGTCGGCTCGGTGGCGGCCTTCGTGGGCATCAGCGTGGCCTTGATCGTCCGGGACTGGGGAGTTCCGTCCTGGGTGGGCATCGTGATCGGCCTGCTGCTGGGCGCGCTCGTGGGGGCCTGGCAGGGCTTCTGGGTGGCCTACGTGGGGATCCCGGCCTTCATCGTCACCCTGGCGGGCATGCTCCTCTTCCGCGGCCTCAACCAGCTGCTCGGCAAGTCCAACACCATCCCGGTTCCGGGTGACTTCCAGACCATCGGCGCCGGCTACCTCCCGGAGATCGGGCCGGACACCGGGTACAACAACCTCACCCTCCTCCTGGGCCTCGCCGCGATCGCCGCCATCATCTGGGGCGAGCTGCGCCGCCGCAAGGCCGCCCAGGCCCTCGGCGCCGACGTCGACGAGATGTGGGTCGTCGTCACCCGCCTGGTCCTCATCTGCGGCGCCATCGCCTACGCGACCTACCTCTTCGCCACCGGCCGTCCGGGGACGTCCTTCCCTGTGCCGGGCATCATCCTCGCGGTCCTGGTCCTGGTGTACGGGTTCATCACGTCCCGCACCGTCGTCGGCCGTCACATCTACGCCGTGGGCGGCAACAAGCACGCGGCCGAGCTCTCCGGCGTCCAGGCCAAGCGCATCGACTTCCTGGTCATGATGAACATGTCGATCCTGGCCGGCCTGGCCGGCATGATCTTCGTCGCCCGTTCCACCGCCTCCGGCCCGTTCGACGGTGTCGGCTGGGAGCTCGACGCCATCGCCGCCGTCTTCATCGGTGGCGCGGCGGTCTCCGGCGGCGTGGGCACCGTGGTGGGCTCCATCGTCGGTGGTCTGGTCATGGCCCTCCTGAACAACGGTCTGCAGCTCATGAGCGTGGGCGCCGACTGGACCCAGATCATCAAGGGCCTGGTCCTGCTGGTCGCCGTCGCGTTCGACGTCTACAACAAGTCCCAGGGCAAGCGGTCCATCATCGGGCTCCTGCTCAAGAACTTCGGATCCAAAACCGAAACCAAGGCCGCCTGAGGCCGAACACCCCGAACCGGTGCGGCGCCCAGGTGCCGCCGGGTCACCAAAAGAAAGAGATTCACTCATGCGCATGTTCGGAAAAGCGGGCAAAGTCGCCGCTATCACCGCCATCGCCGCCCTGGCTCTCACGGCCTGTGGTCGCAGCGATTCCGGTTCCAGCGGGAACCCCTCCGGCGCGGCCGGTTTCGCCAAGGACGCCCTGATCGGTGTGGCACTTCCCCAGAAGACCAGCGAGAACTGGGTCCTGGCGGAGAAGCTCTTCAACGACGGCCTCACCGGAGCCGGCTTCAAGGCCGACGTCCAGTTCGCCAACGGCGGCGTCTCGGAGCAGCAGAACCAGATCAGCTCCATGGTCACCAAGGGCGCCAAGGTCATCGTGGTCGGCGCCATCGACGGCTCCCAGCTGGGCACCCAGCTGAAGCAGGCCCACGACAACGGCGCGATCGTCATCGCCTACGACCGCCTGGTCAAGAACACCGACGCCGTGGACTACTACGTGGCCTACGACAACTTCAAGGTCGGCGAGCTGCAGGGTCAGGCCCTCCTCGACGGCATGAAGGCCAAGAAGGCCACCGGCCCATACAACGTGGAACTCTTCGCCGGCTCCCCGGATGACGCCAACGCCAAGGTCTTCTTCGACGGCGCCATGAGCGTCCTGAAGCCGAAGATCGAAGACGGCACCCTCAAGGTGGTCTCCGGCCAGAAGAGCTTCGAGCAGGCCGTGACCCAGGGCTGGAAGGCCGAGAACGCCCAGAAGCGCATGGACACCATCCTGGCCGGCAGCTATGGCTCCGCTTCGCTGGACGGCGTGCTCTCCCCGAACGACACCCTGGCCCGCGCCATCCTGACCTCCGTCAAGGCCGCCGGCAAGCCGACCCCCGTGGTCACCGGCCAGGACTCCGAGGTCGAGTCCGTGAAGTCCATCATGGCGGGGCAGCAGTACTCCACCATCAACAAGGACACCCGCAAGCTCGTGGAGCACGCTCTCGAGATGGTCAAGGGTCTGCAGGCCGGCACCAAGCCGGAGATCAATGACGACAAGTCCTACAACAACGGCGTCAAGGTCGTCCCGGCCTTCCTGCTCCCCCCGGTCATCGTGACCAAGGAGAACGTCAAGAGCGCCTACGAAGGTGACCCGGTCCTCGGCCCGATCACCAAGTGACCTCCGGGGAGTGAATCCCCACCCGTGATCCGGGTCCGCTGAGCGGGCCGGGAGAAGCGGATCTGAGAACGGCGCCGGCCGGTGGAAGTGATTCCACCGGCCGGCGCCGTTTGCGTGTCCTGCCCGGGATCCCGTCAGACGAGATCCGGTCAGACGAGATCCCGTCAGATCAGACGAGCGCTGGCAGGTCCGCCACCGATTCGAGGATGGCCTCGTGCGGGTGCACCGCCAGCTCCTCGCGGCCCAGCTTGCCGGTCAGCACTCCGATCCCGCGGACCCCCGCGTGCTCGGCGGCCTGGAGGTCGTTGATGGTGTCCCCCACCGCGAGCACGTCCCGCACGTCCAGGACCCCGGTGCGCTCCATGGCGCGGTGGATCATGAACGGCGCGGGCCGGCCGGCGCTGACTTCATCGCTCGTCACCACGGCGTCCAGCACCAGGGCCGCCTGCCCGGCGTCGGGGGCGTCCGCCGTCGTCCAGTTCAGGGCGTGCAGCAGCGGATGCGCGACGTCGGCCGAAAAGCCGGTGGTCAGGGCCACCTTCACGCCGCGTGCCCGCAGCCCGCGCAGGGCCTCTTCGACGCCCGGCAGGGCTGTGGGCGGGTTCTCGGCGTACAGGGCGGCGAGGATCTCTCGGAAGCGGGCGAAGGAGTGTTCCACGGTGACGGGGTCGGCGTCGTGGCCCCCGAGCTTGAGGAGTGCCGTGATGGCCTCCACCTTGTCCGCGCCCATCCAGGCCTGGACGTCCGCTTCGGTGGTGCTCACCCCCGCCTCCTCGACGCTCTGCGCCAGGGCGCGGTACACGTCGCCGTGTTCGTCGATGGTGGTGCCGGCCATGTCACAGGCGACCAGGTGCGTCATGTCAATGTCCTTCGGTGTGGATGCGGATCAGCGCGGCCCGCTGTTCCACGGTGTTGTCGATGCTGAAGTTGGTGATCCCCGGCAGATAGCAGTCCTCGGCGTACTCCACGGGCGTCCCGTCCTCGGTCGCGGTGAGTCGCCGCTCCCGCAGCAGGGGCGACCCGGGCTGTGTGCCGAGGGCCTCCGCCTGCGCCGGCGTGGCGGCGACGGCGTCGATCGTGTGGCGCGCGCTGTGGATCCGGATGCCCTGCTGCCGGAGGAATTCGAAGATGGAACCGCCGTCCGTGTCGAAATCCAGGAGCAGACGGCCCACCTCGTGGATGAACGTGCTGGTCTCCAGCATGGCCACCTCACCGTCCAGGTACCGGACACGCAGGACGTCCACCACCTTGTCCCCCACGGCGATCTCCAGCGCGGAGGCCACCTCGGGTCCGGCTTGGCGGATGGCCACCTCGACGGTGCGCTGGCCCGGCTCCTTGCCCATCTTGCGGGCCCATTCCGTGAAGGAGTTGAACGTGGAGAAGGACTGGGACGGCACGCCGCCCCGGACCACGGGAGAGCGACCTCGGCCACCGCTGATGGCGCCCTCGCTCCGCAGGAACGCGAGCGCCTGGCGGATGGGGCCCCGGCTCGTGCCGAACTCGCGGCACAGCTCGGCCTCGCTGGGAAGCCGGCTCCCCGCGGGCCAGGTGCCGTTGTTGATCCGGGCCATGAACTCTTCGCTCAGGCGGCGGTGCAGAGGTGATGTCGGCTGGATACTCACCACTTGATCATACAAGTGGCCCGATGGAGCCTTGGCGGTATGGCTGCACGAAACGGGTGAATTGTGCGTGAACGAACCCGGCCCTGGGTGAACAATGCGTGAAGCTGTCTATACAAGTGCCGTTTGAGCTTGAAGACCGCGCTCCGGCTCCTGCACGCTGGATTCGTGAACAAGGAAACCTCAACCGACCTCCTGGTGGTCGGCGCCGGCATCGTGGGCCTGGCCCACGCCGCGCTGGCCGCCGAACGCGGGCTGACCGTCCGGGTGATCGACCGGGACCACCAGGCCGTGGGCGCCTCGATCCGGAACTTCGGGCACTGCTGCGTCACCGCCCAGAGTGGCGAGCTTTACGAGCTGGCCCAGGCATCCCGCCGCCAATGGCTCAAGTTCTCCGAACTCGCCGGATTCTGGGCCGCCACGTCGGGGGCCGTCGTCGTCGCCCGCACGGAAGCCGAGCTCGCCGTGCTGCGTGAACTCGCAGGCTCCCGCGAACCCGGACAGGTCACCCTCCTGGACGCCGCGGCCACCCGCGCCAAGCTGGGTCCGGCCGGCACACAGGCCGCTTGGCCCGGGCTGATCGGCGGGGCCTTCCTGCGGGACGATCTGCGGGTGGACCCCCGCACCACCGTGGCGCGTCTCGCGGCCTGGCTGGATTCCCTCCCGAACGCCGACGTCTCCTGGAACACCGCGGCCACCGGCTTCACCGCGCTGCCCGACGGCGGCGTCCGGGTGAGCACCCCCCGCGGCGACGTCACCGCCGCCCAGGTGGTGGTGTGCGTGGGGCACGACCTCGACTACCTCTTCCCGGAGGAGGCGTCCGCCCACCGCCTGCAGCGCTGCACCCTCAACATGGCGCTCGGCAGGATGCCCGAGGGCTTCCACCTCGGTCCCGCCGTCCTGACCGCCACGTCCATGCTCCGCTACCCCGCGTTCGTGGAGACGGAAGCCGCCGGAGCGCTGCGGGACGAGGTCTGCACCACCGCGCCCGAGCTGCTCGAGGTCGGGGCCAACGTCATGTTCACCCAGCGCCCGGACGGCTCGCTCCTGCTGGGCGACTCGCACCACTATCACCAGAGCGCTCCCCCGTTCCTCGACGAGTCGGTGACCGAGACCCTCCTGGAGCACCTGGAGTCGACGCTCGGGGCGCGGCCCCGGGTCCTGGAACGCTGGCAGGGCGTCTACGCCTCCTCGGAGATCGCCCCGCTGTTCCAGCAGGAGGTCCTGCCCCAGGTCACGGCCGTCTCCGTCACCTCCGGGGTCGGCATGACCCTCTCGTTCGGCATCGCCGAGCGGACCATCGATTCCCTGTTCGCCTGACCCCAGTCCCTCCAGCACCACCATTCCCGAAGGATCATCATGAAGCAGCTTTCGCGCGCCCGGATCGCCGCCACGGCGGCACTCTCCCTCACCGCGGCCCTCGCCCTCAGCGCCTGCGGCGGCGCCTCCCAGGCCGGCACGGGCTCCGCCTCCGCAGGTGGCGCCTCCGCCACCTGCCCCAACGGCGAGATCAAGTTCGGCATCGAGCCCTACGAGGCGCCGGACAAGCTCATCCCGGCCTACAACGTCCTGGCCGACGCCCTGTCCAAGAAGCTCAACTGCTCCGTCAAGGTGCAGGTGGTGGACGACTACGCCGCCGAGGTCCTCGCCATGAAGAACGGCAAGCTCGACCTGGGCGAGTTCGGCCCCCTCGGGTTCGTCTTCGCCAGCCAGCAGGCAGGCGCGGAGCCGCTCGCCTCCTTCGCGACGGCGGACAAGAAGCTCTCCAGCTACAAGGCCGGCATCTGGGTGCCCCAGAACAGCCCGCTCAAGTCCATCAGCGACCTCAAGGGCAAGTCACTCGCCCTGGGCTCCAACGGCTCCACCTCCGGCGACGCGCTCCCCCGCTTCGCACTGAAGCAGGCGGGCATCGCGGAGAGCGATGTCAAGCTCGACTACGCCGGCGGTCACCCGGAGGCGCTCCTGGCGCTGAAGAACGGCAAGGTGGACGCCGCGGAGATCAACACGCAGACCCTGGCGACCGCCACCAAGGAAGGCACCTTCAAGGCCTCCGATTTCCGCCAGATCTGGGCCTCCGACCCGATTCCGAACGATCCGATCACCATCCGCAAGGACGCCGACCCGGCCCTGAAGAAGGCCGTCACCGAGGCCCTTCTCCAGCTCGATCCGAAGGACGTCGCCAAGGTCGGCTCGTTCCTCGACGTGACCCCTCCGGGCCCGATGATCGCGGTCACCAAGGACGACTACAAGCCGCTCTTCGATCTGGCCACCGCCCTCAACCTCACCGAGAAGAACCTCTGATGAACGGCCCGCTCCTTGAGGTCACCTCGCTGACCAAGTCCTTCGCGGGGCGCAAGGTCCTCGAAGGTGTCGATTTCTCGGTCGCGTCCGGCGAACTCGTCGCCTTCCTCGGGGCGAACGGCTCGGGCAAGTCCACCACGCTGCGCTGCGTCATGGGCATCACCGAGGCGGACGGCGGCACCATCAAGCTGGGCGGGCAGGACCTCGGCCAGGTGCAGGGGAAAGCCCTGCACCTGGCCCGCCGGAAGGCGGCCATGATCTTCCAGAAGATCCACCTGGTGCCCCGCCGGACCGCGCTGGAGAACGTCTGCACGGGCGCCCTGGCGCGGATGAGCACCGGGCGGAGCCTGAGCCCGCTCTTCTTCCCGGAGGACATCCTCGAGGAGGCCATGGACTGCCTGGACCGCGTAGGTCTCGCCGACCGCGCGCATGACCGGGCCGGAAGGCTGTCCGGCGGACAGCAGCAGCGCGTGGCCGTCGCCCGTGCGCTCTGCCAGCGGGCCGACGTCGTGCTGGCCGACGAGCCGGTCTCCGCGCTCGATCCGCACGCCGCAGAACAGGTCATGCAGCTGCTCGCCGGCCTCGCCCACGAGCACGGGCTGGCCGTCGCCGCGGTGCTCCACCAGCCCGATCTGGCGCTGCGGCACGCCGACCGGGCGATCGGGCTCCTGAACGGCCGCATGGTGTTCGACTCCCCGGTGGACCGGATCGGCGCCGTCGCACTCGACGAGCTCTACGCTCCGGACAGGAGGCTCGCAGCATGAGCACCGGCATCGACGTCCCTCCGGTGAAGTGCACCCGACCGGCGCTCCGGGGCCCTCGCCGCTGGTTCGGCTGGGCGGTCCTCGCGGTGGTGATCGTCGTCCTGCACGTGCTGGCCATCGAGGGCACCGATTTCCAGCCGCAGCTCCTCGTGGAGGGCTGGAAGGGCATGGCGGACTTCCTGTCCCAGGCGTTCCCCCCGGACCTCAACTGGGAGAAGACCGTCAAGCCCGGCCTGGACGCGACACTCGTGACGCTCTGGATCGGCCTGCTGGGGACCACGTTCTCCATCCCGACCGCCTTGCTCCTGGCCGTCTTCGGCGCCCGGAACACCAGCCCCGCGGGCTGGACCTACCAGCTGGCCCGCGTGATCCTGTCCTTCTTCCGCGCCGTGCCGGACATCGTGTTCGCGCTGATCTTCGTCACCGCGGTGGGTCTCGGCCCGTTCCCCGGAGTCCTCGCCCTGATCTGCCACAACACGGGCGTCATGGGCAAGCTGTGGGCGGAGGCCATGGAGGAGATCGACGCCGGCCCTCAGGAAGCGCTCCGTTCCGCCGGCGCCAATCGGCTCCAGCAGGTCGCCAACGCCACGCTTCCCATGGTGGTGCCGCAGTTCGTGGGGCTCCTGCTGTACCGCTTCGACGTCAACGTCCGCTCCTCCCTGGTCCTCGGCCTGGTGGGCGCGGGCGGCATCGGCCTGCTGATCAACCAGTCCATCAAGACGTTCCGCTTCGATTCGATGCTGACCCACATCATCATCGTGCTGCTGCTGATCGTGATCGTGGATCAGATCTCCGCCTTCGTCCGCAAGCGATTGGCCGTCTGAGCACTGTTCATTTGCGCTGTTCATCTGCGCTGTTCATCTGAGTGCTGAAGCCATGGACCCGTTCCCCCACCGGAGACCCGGTGCGATGATGGGTCCATGGCTTCCCTCATACCCCGTCCCTGGCTCCTGTCCCAGGAAGAGCAGAATCCCGCGATCGCCACCGGCCGGACCTTGCGCTGGGGCGTCGTGTCCACCGGCAGCATCGCCCGCACGGTGACGGCGGACCTCGCGCTGCTGGAGGACGCCGAGCTGTACGCGGTCAGTTCCCGCACCCAGGCGGCGGCGGACGCGTTCGCAGAGGGCCACGGCTTCGCCCAGGCCTACGGGGACGACGACGGCGTGCCCGGCTACGAGCGCCTGTTCGCCGACCCCGCGGTGGACGTCGTCTACATCGCCACTCCGCACGGACAGCACCATCAGATCGCCCGCGCCGCACTGGAAGCCGGTAAGCCCGTCCTGGTCGAGAAGGCCCTCACCATCAACGCCCGGGAGGCCGAGGACCTGGTCCGGCTGGCCGGGGAGAAGGGCCTCTTCCTCATGGAGGCCATGTGGAGCCGCTTCCTCCCCGCCATCCAGCGGGCCTTCGAGATCGCGGCGAGCGGCGAACTCGGCACGGTGCACTGGATCTCCGCGGATCTGGGCTTCCCGTGCCCGCCCAATCCGGAAGCCCGCATCTGGGCCCGCCGGGACGGGGGCGGCGCACTCCTGGACCTCACGGTGTACCCCCTGCTCTGGCCGCTGGGGATCCTCGGTTTCCCCGATGCGGTGGATGCCCGGGGAACGCTGACGGACCAGGGTGTGGACGCTCAGAACGTCCTGAGCCTGGGCTATTCGGGCGGCGCCGTGGCCACCCTCACCTCGTCCCTCCTGGCCCACGGGCCGCGCAGCGCGACGGTGGCCGGCGACCGGGGTGTCCTCCAGACCTTCGGTTCCGTCAACAACCCGGACGAACTGCACGTCCACCTCGGCCGCGATGAGGAACGGGTGGAGACCTTCGACACCGTCGGCACCGGGTACACCTACGAACTGCGTGAGGTCACGCGGTGCATCCAGCAGGGCCTGACGGAGAGCCCCACCATGCCGTGGAGGCAGTCGGTGGAGGTCATGCGGCTGTTCGACGGGGTGCGGGCCCAGCTGGGCGTCACGTATCCGAACGACGAACGCTGACCGCTCCCGCACCCCCGAAACGCCAGTAGGTGCCCTCATCCGGTGTGGATGAGGGCACCTACTGGCGTTTCGGGGGTGTGGCCGATCAGGCGAGCTGCGCCACCCGGCCACCGCGGCGGCCGAACAGGAGCGCGTCCAGGGAGAAGCGGCCTGCGCCGGCGATGGCCAGCGCCAGCGCGCCCACGCCGAGGAGCAGCACGAGCTCCATGCCGCCCTGGTCGACGAAGAGACCGGACTGGCCGTGCACCAGCACGATCGCGCCGAGCATGTCGAGGGCGAGCAGGGCGCCCACCACGCGGGTGACGAGGCCCAGCACGAGCGCGGCGCCGCCGATCAGCTCCAGGAAGGCGACCACGGGCCCGGCGATCTCTGCGGCCGGGACACCCATCTGCCCGAAGGAGCTCTGGACGCCGGGGAGGGTGAACTGGAAGATCTTCTGCCAGCCATGGGCGAAGAACACGACACCCAGGGCGATCCTCAGAACGGCCAGTGCGGTGTCGGTGGTACGGGAAGGGGAAACGGAAGCCATGCGGGGGTCCTCGCTATCGGTGGTCATCGGTCACGGTGGCCTCGGGACGGGCGCGAATCGTTTGAAGCTTCAAGTTCATCCTCGCAACCGCTGACAACGGCTGTCAACTGTTGTGACACATCCCACGGAATCCGATTCTTCCGGCGACACATCGGCTCGACGGGAACCGGGGCCGCTCCCCCGCACCTCCTCAGCGCCGCCGGCACCCCAGCGGACACCCCGAACGACGACGGCGGCCGGCCACCTCCGCGAAGAGGTGACCGGCCGCCGTCGTGCGGTGAGCTACCGGATCAGCGGGCGCCGAAACCGTCGATCAGCCCGTTGAGCGTGGCCGAGGGGCGCATGGCCTCTGTGGCCTTGGCCTCGTCCGGACGGTAGTAGCCGCCCAGATCCACGGGGTGACCCTGCACGGCCAGGAGCTCGGAGACGATGGTCTCCTCCTGCGCGGCGAGCGCCTCGGCCAGCGGGGCGAAGGCCTCGGCGAGTGCGGCGTCGTCCTTCTGCGCGGCCAGCTCCTGGGCCCAGTACAGGGCCAGGTAGAAGTGCGAACCGCGGTTGTCGATGGTGCCGAGCTTGCGGCCCGGGGACTTGTTCTCCAGCAGGAACGTGCCCGTGGCGCGGTCCAGGGTGTCCGCCAGGACCTTGGCGCCCGGGGTGCCGGCCTGCTCGGCGTAGAGCTCCAGGGACGGGACCAGGGCGAAGAACTCACCCAGGGAGTCCCAGCGCAGGTAGTCCTCGGCCACGAGCTGCTGCACGTGCTTCGGAGCGGAGCCGCCGGCGCCGGTCTCGAACAGGCCGCCGCCGTTGATGAGCGGCACCACGGAGAGCATCTTCGCGGAGGTGCCGAGTTCCAGGATCGGGAACAGGTCGGTGAGGTAGTCACGCAGCACGTTGCCGGTCACGGAGATGGTGTCCTCGCCACGGCGCAGGCGCTGGACCGTGAAGGTGGTCGCCTCCTCCGGGGCGAGGATGCGGATGTCCAGGCCCTCGGTGTCGTGCTCCTTGAGGTACTCGTTGACCTTGGCGATGAGCTGTGCGTCGTGGGCGCGGCTCTCGTCCAGCCAGAACACGGCCGGGGTCTGGGAGGCACGGGCGCGGGTGACGGCCAGCTTGACCCAGTCGCGCACCGGCAGGTCCTTGGTCTGGCAGGCGCGCCAGATGTCGCCCGGCTCCACGGAGTGCTCCATGAGGACGGTGCCGTCCGAGGCCACGACCTGGACGGTGCCGGCCTTGGCGATCTCGAAGGTCTTGTTGTGGCTGCCGTACTCCTCGGCGGCCTGGGCCATGAGGCCGACGTTGGGGACGGTGCCCATGGTGGTGGGGTCGTAGGCGCCGTTGGCACGGCAGTCCTCGATCACGGCCTGGTAGACGCCGGCGTAGCTGGAGTCCGGGAGGACCGCGAGGGTGTCGTGCTCCTTGCCGTCCGCGCCCCACATGTGGCCGGAGGTCCGGATCATGGCGGGCATGGAGGCGTCCACGATCACGTCGGAGGGGACGTGGAGGTTGGTGATGCCCTTGTCCGAGTCGACCATGGCGAGGGCGGGGCCCTCTTCCAGAGCCTTGGTGATGAGGCCGCGGACGTCGTCCCGGATCTCCTCCGGCAGTTCGTCGATGCCTGCCAGGAGGGCGGCCAGACCGTTGTTCGGGCTGAGGTCCGCGGCGGCCAGCTGCTCGCCGTACTTCTCGAAGAGCTCGTGGAAGTAGGCCTTGACCACGTGGCCGAAGATGATCGGGTCGGAGACCTTCATCATGGTGGCCTTGAGGTGGGCGGAGAAGAGGACACCCTCCTCCTTGGCGCGCTGCACGGCCCCGGCCAGGAACTCGTCGAGGGCGGCGGCACGCATGACGGTGGAGTCCACGACCTCGCCGGCCAGCACCTTGAGGTCCTTGAGGAGGACCTTGACGGAACCGTCCGCGAACACCTCCTGGATGGTCAGGACGTCGTCCTTGGCCAGCGTCACGGACTGCTCGTTGGAGCGGAAGTCGTTCTGGCCCATGGTGGCCACATTGGTCTTGGAATCCGAGGACCAGGCACCCATGGAGTGCGGGTTCTTCCGGGCGTAGGTCTTCACGGACAGCGGCGCACGGCGGTCCGAGTTGCCCTCACGCAGGACCGGGTTCACGGCGGAGCCCTTGATCTTGTCGTAGCGCGAGCGGATGTCCGTCTCCTCGTCGGAGGAGGGGTTGTCCGGGTAGTCCGGAAGCGCGTAACCCTGGCCCTGCAGTTCGGCGATCGCGGCCTTGAGCTGCGGGATGGAGGCGGAGATGTTCGGAAGCTTGATGATGTTCGCTTCCGGGGTCTTGGCGAGCTGGCCGAGCTCGGCGAGGGCGTCCCCGATGCGCTGGTCCTCGTCGAGGAAGTCGCTGAACGCGGCGATGATGCGACCGGAGAGGGAGATGTCCCGGGTCTCGATGTCCACACCCGCGCTGGAGGCGTACGCCCGGACCACCGGAAGGAAGGAATGGGTGGCGAGCATGGGCGCTTCGTCAGTGTGGGTGTAGATGATCTTTGCCATCAGGGCCTCTCCTACTGTTACTGGGGTTACCGTCTAAGAATCAGGCTCTCCCAGCGTACTAGCTGGCCTGCGGAGAGCCGGGTCGAGCACTGGTGGGGAGGACGACGGCGGCACGCGGCCGCCGTCGTCCTCTCGCCGTCAGTGGAAGAAGTGGCGCGAACCGGTGAAGTACATGGTCACGCCGGCCGCCTGAGCGGCTTCGATGACCTCTTCATCGCGCACGGAGCCGCCGGGCTGCACGACGGCGCGGACACCGGCGCCCAGCAGGATCTGGAGACCGTCGGCGAACGGGAAGAAGGCGTCGGAGGCCGCCACGGCGCCACGGGCGCGCTCAGGGGCGCCGGCCGCGGAGACGTTGGAGGCTCCGCCCGCGGCGTCCACCCCGGACTCGACGGCCACACCGAGCGTGTTGGCGCGTTCCACGGCCAGACGGCAGGAGTCCACACGATTGACCTGTCCCATGCCGATGCCCACCGTGCCGCCGTCCTTGGCGAGCAGGATGGCGTTGGACTTGGCGGCGCGGACGGCGCGCCAGGCGAAGGCCAGCTCGGCGAGCGTCTTCTCATCCGCGGCTTCACCGCTGGCGAGGGTCCAGTTCGCCGGATCGTCGCCGTCGGCGTCGATCACATCGGACATCTGGACGAGCATGCCCCCGGAGACCTGACGCAGCTCGGCCGGGTAGCGGCCGTAGCCGTCCGGCAGGGCCAGGAGCCGGATGTTCTTCTTCTTGGAGAGGATCTCCACGGCCTCCGGATCGAAGGACGGTGCGATGACCACCTCCGTGAAGATCCCGGCCAGGGTCTCGGCCATGCCCTTGGACACGGCGCGGTTGGCGGCCACGACGCCGCCGTACGCGGAGACCGGGTCGCAGGCGTGGGCCTTGCGGTGGGCGTCCGCGATCGGGTCCTCGGCGCCCGGGGTGGCCACGGCCACACCGCACGGGTTGGCGTGCTTGATGATGGCGACGGCGGGCTCGGCGAAGTCGAAGGCGGCGCGCAGCGCGGCGTCGGCGTCCACGAAGTTGTTGTAGCTCATGGCCTTGCCGTGGAGCTGATCCGCCTGGGCGATGCCCGCCGGAGCGGCCTTGTCCACGTAGAGCGCGGCCTGCTGATGGGGGTTCTCGCCGTAGCGGAGCACCTCGGAGCGCTCCAGCGAGACGCCGGCGTACGCGGGCCAGTCGATGACGCCGTCGCCGTCCTCATCCAGGAACTGCGTGGCGGTCCAGCTGGCGACCGCGTTGTCATAGCTGGCGGTGTGGGCGAAGGCGCGCGCGGCCAGGATGCGGCGCTGTTTGAGGCTGAAGCCGCCTTCCGTGGCGGCGGCGATCACCTGCGGGTAGAAGCCCGGGTCCGTCACGATCGCGACGGCGGCGTGGTTCTTCGCGGCGGAGCGCACCATGGCGGGGCCTCCGATGTCGATCTGCTCCACCACCTCGTCCAGCGCGGCGCCGGACTTGACGGTCTCGACGAAGGGGTACAGGTTGACCACCACCAGATCGAAGGTCTCGATCTCCATCTCCGTCAGGGTGTCCATATGGGCGGGCACGCGGCGGTCCGCCAGGATGCCTCCGTGGATGCGCGGGTGGAGGGTCTTGACCCGTCCGTCCAGCATCTCCGGGGAGCCGGTGACCTGCTCCACCTCGGTGACCGGGATGCCCAGGGCCGCGATCTTCTTGGCGGTGGAGCCGGTGGAGACCAGCGCCACCCCTGCGGCGTGCAGGCCACGGGCCAGGTCCTCCAGACCGGTCTTGTCATAGACCGAGATCAGGGCCCGGCGGATGGGAACACGGTCAAGCTGCGTGACGGACACGAATGGCACTCCAAAGTGGCACGGATTCGGCGTACGCAGCCAGCACGGGCCCACGCACGGCGACATCGATTGGCGGGATGAGGCCATTTTATCGCGCGAGACGGTTCATCCCTACCGCGTGACCCGAGGACCGTCCTCACGCGCGGAAATGATTGAAAACGGCGGAAATCAGGACCTTTCAATCCTGTTCAGACAGGAGTCATCATCGAGAACGGTCTGTTCCCCGGCCCACCGCGGCACTAGTGTGGTGGAGCATGACAGCCTTACCGGACCAGAGCGATCCTCGGGACCCCACGTCCGCCCGGCTGCCGGGGCATCTGCCCTCCGATTCCGCGGCCCTCTCGGTCCAGCCGGCCCCGGAATCCGGTCCCGTGCTGATCGCCGACATCGGTAAGAGCAGCTGCCGCCTCGAACTGCGCAGCGACCCGGCGGAGGGTTCCACCGTCCTCGCCTCCACCGTGCTGGAAGGCTTCCCCGGGCTCGCCACGGCCGAGGGGGTCAACAACGCCTTCCTCATGATCACGGACGGCTCGGCGCATCTGCGCATCTCCGAAGCCGACGGCACCCCGCTGCCCCGGCCGAGTGCCATCGGCGCCGCGATCGCCGGGGTCGCCTCCGACGAGGCCGGCTCGCGCGAGCTGGCACACCGTCTGGCCGGGCACTTCTCCGTCCCGGCCGCGGTCATCTCCGACGCCACGGCCGCCCATCTGGGAGCCTTCGGCTCCTCCCCCGGCGCGGCCGTGATCATCGGCACCGGGGCCGTGGTCTTCCGCTTCGACGACGAAGGCACCCTGCATCGCGCGGACGGCTGGGGGCCGCTGCTCGGAGACCGGGGCAGCGGCCGCTGGATGGGCCAGGAAGGACTCTCCGCGGTGCTCCAGGAGCTCGACGGCGGACCGGCCACGCTGCTCTCCGACCCCGAAGGCCTGCCCGTCCCGGCGCTCGAACTGCCCGGCTGGCTGGGCGCCGTGAGCAACCCCTACCGCGCCATGGGCTCCTTCACCCCTCGCGTCCTCGACGCCGCCGCGGCCGGGGACACCGTCGCCCTGGGCATCGTGGACCGTGCCTGCGACCAGGTGGCGCTCTCCGTCGAAAGGGCCCTCGCGTCCGGACCCGCCACCCATGCCGGGGATCCTTCACGCCGCGTCGCCCTCCTGGGTGGGGTGAGCGAATCCCCGCTCTTCCGGGCCCGCCTCACCGCCGCACTCAAGGGCATCGGGGCCGCCGTCGTCCCGGCGCTCGGCACCGGCCTCGACGGCGCCGCGCTCGCCACCCAGCCGGATCTTCTCCAGGAAAGGTACATCTACCGTGACCAGCCAGCCTGAGCCTCAGGACTCCCTCGCCGACCTCCGCGCCCAGCTGCAGGGCCTCTCCACCGAGGCGGCCAACCCGGAGTTGAGTTCCATCGACACCATGACCACGGCGGAACTCGTGAAGGCCATGAACGGGCAGGACGCTCTCGTGGCGGCGGCGGTGGAGCGCGAGCTGGACTCGGTGGCGGCCGCCGTCGACGGGGTGTACGCCAAGCTCGCTGCGGGCGGACGGCTGATCTACATCGGCGCGGGGACCGCCGGCCGCGTGGGTGTCCTGGACGCCAGCGAATGCCCTCCCACCTATGGCACGGATCCGGACATGGTGGTGGGGGTGATCGCGGGCGGCGCCCGCGCCATCCGCGAGGCCGTGGAGAACGCCGAGGACGACGCCGAGGCGGGCGCCGCGGACCTGGCCTCCCTTTCGGTCGGACCGGGCGACGCCGTGGTGGGCATCTCCGCCTCCGGCCGGACCCCGTACGTGGTGGGCGCGCTGACGGCCGCACGGGCCGCGGGCGCCTTCACGGTGGGCCTGGCCTGCAACAGGAACTCGGTGATCGGGGCGACCGCGGAAGTCGCGATCGACGTCGAGGTGGGCCCCGAGTTCGTGGCCGGTTCCACCCGGCTGAAGTCCGGCACCGCCCAGAAGCTGGTGGTCAACATGATCAGCACCCTGAGCATGGTCAAGCTCGGCAAGACCTACGGGAACATGATGGTGGATCTCCAGGCCACCAACGCGAAGCTCCGGGCACGCTCCCAGCGCACCGTCCTGCAGGCCACCGGCTGCTCGGTGGAGGAGGCCTCCGGAGCACTCGACGCAGCCGGTGGTTCCGTGAAGCTGGCCATTCTGATGATCCTGACCGGGGTCGACGCGGAGGCGGGCCGGGCCGCGCTGGAGGTCACGGGCGGACGGCTCCGCCAGGCCGTGGACCGGGCCTCCTGAGGGCC
Organism: Arthrobacter sp. RAF14; assembly: GCF_052114185.1. Classification (NCBI taxonomy): domain Bacteria; kingdom Bacillati; phylum Actinomycetota; class Actinomycetes; order Micrococcales; family Micrococcaceae; genus Arthrobacter; species Arthrobacter sp. RAF14. Next base: position 496,794 of record NZ_JBFREG010000002.1, read on the forward strand.
GGCCGCTGATGGACGGTTCTTCGACGGGAGAGTCCCCGAGGGACGGCTTTCAGGCGTTCGGGGACTCTCCGGCCACCGCGCCGGACGGCAGCGCTCCCGGCCCGGCTCCCGCCGTGGCCGCGTCGCCTCCGGCGTACGGGCAGATGGCCGTCGGCCACGCGCCGTCGTACCCTCAGACCCCACCGCCCGCGCCGAGGAAGGGCCGCGCCGGCCTCCTCATCGCCCTGATCGCGGTCTGCGTCCTGGGCGTGCTCGCCGTCGGCGTGGCCGTCCTGGGCGTGCTCGCCGTCGGCGTGGCCGTCCTGCGCCCCGCGTTCACGTCAGCGCCGGAGGCCTCCGCTCCGCCCCGGTTCGTCATGGCGGACCTGCCCGGATACGGCGCCGCCGTGGCCGAGATCCGGAACACCGTCAACCGCTACGCCCTCGCCGGGAAGACGGACAAGCCCGGCTTCCTCCTGCCCGGCACGCCTGCCGGCCGCAACTACGTCCTCGAATTCCAGGCGGACCTGGCCGAGCGGCTCACCACGCTCCAGAAGATGGGCGAGCGGAGCAGCGACGACCAGGCGGCCCTGAGACGGGACCTGAACGCCGTGCTGGGAACGGTCCGGACGCTCGAGAAGAACTATCTGGCCCAGGCTCCTCTCGGACGCAAGGGCCAGTTCAGGGATCCGTCCACCGGCAAGGCCCGCACCTTCACCGGAACGGCTTCCCCGAAGGCGGAGAACGCCCGGCTCGAGGCGCTGGCCCGCGGCTTCGTCGCGGCCCCCGACGCGGAAGGGTCCTACATCCCGGCCGCCACGGAACTGGTGCGGAGCTTCGGGCTGACGGTGAACTGGGACTTCGCCCAGCTGACGAAGAGCTGCCCGACCACCAAGGCCCCGGACCCGGACATCGTGGCGTCCTTCTGCACGGGCGCGCCCCGCGTGATCTACGGCAACCGGCAGACCACCGGAGCCTCCCAGGTCTTCTACTCCCCCGCGGTGGTCAGCGTGATGAAACACGAGCTCTCGCATTACCGGATCACCCAGATCTGCGGGACCCCCGTACCGGCCCCGGCCGGCAAGACCGTGGAGGCCGTCACCAACTCCTACGCCGTGCTGTTCCTCGGCGCGTCGTACGATGATCTCCAGCCGTTCGAAGGCAGCAGCCATCCGGAGTACCGGATGACGCCCCAGAGCGACGCCATCGCCAGAAGACTCCACTCCGGCCGCTGCTCCTGAGCGATGGGCCGCGGTGACGCCCAGCCCCGAAGGAGATCATGAACAGCCACTCCAGAGTGCCCCGCGGTGACCTGCTCATCCAGGAACTGCCCTGGCGCTGGCGCGTGCAGGGGAAGATCTTCCTCATCGGCGGACTGGGCTTCATGTTCGACGCCTGGGACGTCACCCTCAACGGGATCCTGATCCCCCTGGTGGGCAAGGAGTGGGGCCTCGGACCGGCGGACGCCGCCTGGGTCGGCACCGCGAATCTGGTGGGCATGGCCCTGGGCGCGTTCCTCTGGGGGACCATCGCGGACACCCTCGGGCGCAAGAAGGCCTTCACGGCCACGCTGCTGATGTTCTCCCTCTTCACGGTGGCCGGCGCTCTGGCACCGGACTTCGCCTGGTTCTGCGCCTTCCGGTTCCTGGCCGGCTTCGGTCTGGGCGGCTGCATCCCGGTCGACTACGCCCTGGTGGGTGAGTTCACGCCCAGCAGGCACCGAGGCCGGGTCCTGACCGCGATGGACGCCTGGTGGCCCCTGGGCGCCGCACTGTGCGGTGTCATCTCTGCCTGGCTCGTGGGCCTGTGGCACGATTGGCGGCTCACCATGCTGGTGATGGTGCTTCCAGCGCTCCTCGTCTTCTGGATCCGGCGCGGAGTCCCGGAATCCCCGCTCTTCCTCGTCAACAAGGGCCGGAACCGGGAAGCCGCGGCCGTCATCGACCAGCTGGTGCGCGACACGGGCACTCCGGCCCGCCCCTACACCTTGCCGGAGGCCCAGCCGCCCGCCCGGCTCACGGCCCGGGGCGTCTGGGACCAGCTCGCGGCGCTCTGGCGGTTCGACTGGCGCATCACCGCGACCGCCTGGGCACTCTTCCTGACGATCCTGCTGGTGTATTACCTCTCCCTCACCTGGATGCCGAAGATCCTGATCGGCGCGGGATTCGCCGACTTCCGGGCGTTCCTCACCACGGCCGGGATGGCCGCCGTGGGCCTGCTGGGCGTGCTGGTGGCCGCACTGCTGGTGGAACGCGTGGGTCGCCGCTGGATCCTGGGCGTCACAGGCCCGCTCTCCGGCCTGCTGCTGGTCCTGGTGTCGTTCTCACTCGGCGACCCCGTCCAGGCGGTCGCCTGGCTCCTGGCCTTCGGCTTCGTGGTGCAGATCGCCATCCCCGTGCTGTACACCTACGTCTCCGAGCTGTACCCCACGTCGCTGCGGGCCAGCGGATTCGGCTGGGCGTCCACCATCTCCCGGCTCGGCGCCGGCTTCGGGCCGCTGCTGTTCGCCGGCTACTTCTGGCCGCAGTGGGGCCTGGCGAACACCTTCCTGGCGCCCACACTGCTGGTGGTCCTCTCCGTGGCCGCGATGGCCCGCTTCGCCCCGGAGACCGCGTCCCGGCGCCTGGGCTAGCGAGCCGACGGCCGCGGCTTCACGACGACGGCGGCTTCACGACGACGGCGACCGGCCCGGGCGCCGCGGTCGGCCGGCCTGGCCGGCCGGACGAGGCTGCCGCGGTTGCCCGGCCCGGCCGTCCGCGCTCAGTCCTTGCGGCCCAGGCTCCTGGCGAGCGCCACGGCCTCCCGGGTGGAGACCTCCGGCAGATAGGCCTTGCCCAGAGCCACCCCGATGCCCGGCAGGGCCAGCACGTCCTGGTACGCCATGGACAGCGTCACGTATTCCGGGTGGAACTTGGCCTTGAACCGGAACAGGGAGCTGAAACCGTACGCCGGCTCCAGGGTCCGGGACAGCCACGCCAGGAAGGCGTCCATCCCGGCACGTTCCTCCGGTTCCTCGGCTCCCGCCGCGGCCGGTTTGGTGGCCAGGGGCGCTCCGGAGAGGCTCATGTAGAGGTATCCCTCGTCACGCATGTGCAGGGCGGCCGAGGCGATCAGGAACTCCATGACCCCGTTGAACGAATCCTGCGAGCGCCGCATGAAGTCGAGGGTCCACCCGATGATCTCGCCGTCCTGGTGCATGGGCATCCAGGACGTGACCGCTTCGATCCGTCCGTCCTCGGCCAGGGCGAGCATGAGCCTGACCTCCGGGTCCCGGAGCTCGTCCATGCCGCCCAGGGTGAAGCCCATCTCGGGCAAGTCGCTCTCCGCCACCCAGGCCTCCGAGATCGCGGCGATCTCGGTGGTGGCGGCGAACGGCAGCTCAGCCCAGGAGGTCCACACGGTGGTCTTGCCTTCGCGGACGGCCTTGTTCAGCGCGGTCCGGACACTCTGCCAGTGCTTGCCCTTCATCGAGAAGTCGGCCGTGTGCACCACGGTCTCCTCCCCCACGGACATGTGATGCCAGCCGAGCTCCTCGAGCGCCGGGAGGTACTGCGGGTGGATCGAGTAGAAGACCGGGGTCCAGTTGTGCTCGTCGCAGAACGCCAGGAATCCGCGGATGGTCTCCCCGGCCCGTTCCGGGGCGCACACCGGATCCCCGAGGGCGATCGCGTTGCCGTTGATCACCCGGTACGGGAGGGCTCCCTCACCGTCCTTCGTGAACCACGGGGTGTTGCCCTCCCAGGTCCCCATGTGCCCCAGGGAGCCACCGCCGTGGCGGCGCAGCAGCGCGCGGAAGGCGTCGGCGTCGTGCGCTGTGGCCAGTCGGGGCGAGCGTGAGAGAAGCCATACCACCAGCCCGACGAAGAACGCCCAGAAGGCGGGACCACACCACTGATACGCCCAGCTGACCGCCGAATGCCGCGGCATGACCACATGCGTCGTGCGTCCCACGAAATGGGGCGGGATGAACCGGCGCGGGGCCTCCAGGATGATCTGCAGAGGGCTGGTGTGCGGCACGATCGCCGCGAGGTTGGCCAGTGCGGAGACGATGTAGGCCACGGTCAGGACCACGAAGCTCACGCCGAGCGCCAGCCAGAAGCGGCGCACCGCCGTGCGCGGGGCCCGGATGCCGAAGTGCTTCCGGGTGGCGATCAGCATGACCAGGGAGCCCACGGGGACCAGCGCCGCCGTGACCACCCAGATGACGAGCTCGGAGGCGTCGAACGGCCGGTGCGACGGCGAACCCGCCTGCGCGATCACACGCACCACGCCGAAGGAGCCCGGCGCGAACAGCAGGATGGCCGAGTTCACGCAGACGGCGAGCCACCAGCCGAACCGCCGTCCGCGGTACAGGCCCCAGGCGGCCAGGCCCAGCAGCACCACCGGCACGAAGGACATCGCGAACATCCCGGGGCCCTGAGAGCCCAGCCGTGCCAGCTGACGGACGCACTGTCGGGTGATGGGCATGTCACCGCGGCAGACCGCGGTGAGGGTGGCGGGATCGATCGGGTCGTTCATGAAGAGATACGAGCCGAACGCGAAAGGCGTGAGATCGGTGCTGCCGAGGAACGCCACCACGGGACCGATCGCGGTGACCAGCACGACGGCGGCCACGAGCGTGCGCGTCTCACGGTGGGAGCTGTGCGGCACCTTCACCGCGAGCGGCTTGCTGTGCGAGGCCAGAAGGACGCCCAGCGGCAGACCGATGAGCACGGCCACCAGGCGGTACAGGTCTTCAGGATCCCCGGAGTACAGGACGAAGATCAGCATGAAGGCGAACAGCACCACGCGGATGCGGCGGCGCCACAAGGTGCCCATCGAAGCGGTGGCCGCGGCGATGGCACCGATCACTCCGGTCAGCGGATCCACTGTGATCGCCGTGGACGCGCCGGTGGACCACCACTCCCAGGTCAGGGTGCCGAGCCACTGCAGGAGCACACCCAGGGTGCCGGCGATCAGACCGGTGACGAAGAAGGCGAGCGCCGCCTTCCGTGTCCCGAGAGTCCGCTCGGCCAGTCCGAGGAGGAGCACGGCGCCCAGCATCCCCACCACGGTGGCCGTGAGGTCCTGCGGAATGAGCAGGGCTGACAGCGGCGTCCACCACTTACCGGCGTCCAGGGTGGTGTCCACGCCCAGGCCCCAGGAGTTGCGGACGGCGTTCATGTCCCCGTGGAACGAGGTCCAGGTGAGGATGGTCGTGGTGAGGAACACCGCGGCCATCAGGAAGGAGAACGGAATGCGCCGGAAGAAACCGTCCAGCCATTCCTTGGTGTTCCGGAGCCGACCGGTGGGCGGCTGGGTCAGGAGCTCGGACGCATGCCCGGCTCCCTGCGTGCACACTTCCAGCATGGGATCAGCGTCTGACTGATCCGCCCCGGGCTCCGCAGAGCGAGGTGCGTACCGGCCGTCGCCGCCTGGCGTCGTCTGATCGTTCACAGTCTGAACCTGTCCGTTGGGTCGATCCCGCGCAGGGCGGATCCTTCATAGCTCACGAGACCGCGGGCATTCATGGCGCCGCAAGCCCCCATCGGGAGTAGAGGACGTTGAACGCCTCGGTCAGGCCGCCGACGACGGCGCCGGAGACGTGCCCAGCCCCGGGCACGATGTGGAAGGTGCCCTTGATGCCCACGGACGTGGCGGTCGCGAGGGACCGCTTCGCTGCGACGATGTATTTCGGGTCTTCACTGCCCGCCGTATACACCGCGACCGTGTCCAGATAGTGGCGGTGTGCCGTCATGATGTTGCGGGGCTTGACCGCGTTGTAGGCCGCCTGGTTTCCATTGAAAGCCGTGGCCAGGGTGTAGCCGGCCTTCTCCGAGCCCTGGAACTCCTCGCCCGAGATGGAGGCATAGCTGCCGAAGTCCTTCGGGTATTTGGTGCCGAAGTACGCCGCGCAGACCCCGCCGTTGGAGTACCCCATGAAGGTCCAGTACTTGCGGTCCTTCTGGATCGGCAGATTGGCGCGTGCCCAGGGCACCACGTCCTTCATGATGTAGGTCTCCACCTGCCCGCGGGAGGTGTTGAGGCAGAGCGGATCCTTCATCGGATCGCCTAGCTGGTCCACGACCAGGATCACGGGTGCCAGGCCATGGTGCTTGGCCGCCATAGCGTTGGCCACGGACGCGATCGACGCCGGATCCGGGCTACCGGGCTGACCCATCATCATGATGACGAACGGCAGGAGCGGCGGGTTCTTCACGAGAGCGGCCGGCGGCAGGTAGAGACCGGGCCAGCGGGCCGGGAAATGGGAGTGCGCGGCCGGGATGGGAGCCGGGGTCTTCCCCTGCTGTCCCTCCGACGGCATGCCCGCCGGCGCCACCCAATGCTTGTAGAGCGCCTCGGTGGAGTCAGTCGTGTTCCAATCGCTCGCAGGAGCCACACGCACCACGTTCGCGGTGTCGATCTCCAGGAGCGATGCGAGCGTCGGGTTGAGCCCGTAGGCAGCATTGATCTGGAACGCCGCGGTGATCAGGAAGACGACGGCGGACACCCCCGCGAGCACGCTGCGCCACCAGCGGCCGCCCCTCAGGTTGAGAACGGCCAGGAGGACGCCCGCGAATGCCGCAGGCGCCCAGAACCAGACCTCGTTCAGGAACGGCTCGCCGAACGTGTTGTCCACGTCCTGCAGGTACCAGAGCAGCCCGAGCCCGATCCCCAGGCCCAGCAGGAGCCCGCCGGCTGCGTAGAGGAACCACCGGGCGCGGCGGTGTTTGAACACGAGATACAGGAGGAAGACGATGCTCAGCGCGCTCCAGGCGAGGAGGAACTTCGGTCCGATGATGACCGTGTCCAGGACATGCTTCCAGAAGTCCAAGGCCACTCCCCGAGTACTGTGTTCCGACGCAGACTGCGCGTCGGCCCATCAAGAACAATGGGTGCGTTCTGAGGCGCGCGCTGTAATTTATAGCAAGCCGCGCTGAACGATCGCTGACAGTGTGCTGACAAGCAGCCGACGTTCCACGACCTTGATCCGTTCGTGCAGATCGGCTTCCGTCTCGCCGTCGAGGATCGTCATGGCTTCCTGCGCGACGATGGGGCCCGTGTCGACGCCGGCATCGGCCCAGTGCACGGTGCAGCCGGTGACCTTCACGCCGTACGCGAGCGCGTCCCGGACTCCATGCGCACCGGGGAAGGCCGGCAGCAGGGCGGGATGGGTGTTGAGGTACCGGCCCTGGAAGGTGTCGATGAACGCCGCGGAGACGATCCGCATGAAGCCCGAGGACAGCACGAGGTCCGGTGTGTAGGACGACACCACGCGCGTCAGCTCGGCGTCCCACTCCGCACGGTCCGCGTAGTCACGGAAGTTCACCGTGAACGCCGGGATGCCGGCCTCGCGGGCGCGGATCAGGCCGTAGGCGTCGGGGCGGTCGGAGCCGACGGCCGCGATCTCCAGGTCCAGCTCGCCCCGTGCCACCGCATCGATGACGGCTTGAAGATTCGATCCGCTCCCGGACACCAAGACCACAATTCGCATGATCCAAGAGTATCCAGTGCGGATCGCCGCCCCGAATCGGTTCAGGGCAGGGTCAGGCTCGCCACATACGGCACGGTTCCCGGCGCGGCCAGACCCATTCTCGGGTAGAGCCACTGCAGGGTCTTCTCGATCCCGCCGTCGAGCCCGGTGTGAGAGTGGTCGCCATGCGGGACGATGTAGAGCGACGTGTCCATGCCGGCCTTCTTCGCCGCCGCGGTGTAGGCCTGAGCGGCAGGGAAGAAGACGCCGTCGTTCTGGCCGACGGTGAAGATCGCCCGGGTGTCACGGTACGGGGCCTGCTTCGCCATGATGTTCATCGGTTTGACGTTGTTGTACGCGGTCTGGTCACCGTGGAAGACGTCGTGGAGCACTTCGGCGCTGTGATCCGAGCCCTGGAAAGCCTCGGCGCCCAGACCGGCGAAACTGCCGAACACCTGCGGGTACTTCGACCCGAAATAGGCCGCGCAGGATCCGCCGTTGGAATAGCCGACGATCGCCCAGTCCTTCCGATCCTGGCGCACCGGCAGATTGTTCCTGATCCACGGCACGACGTCCTTCATCATGTACGTCTCTACTTTGCCCATGGCGGTGTCGAGGCAGAGGGGATCAAGATTCGGATCACTCAGCTGATCCACGCCGACCACAATCGGACCCAGTCCGTGGTGCTGAGCAGCATACGCGTTGACTGCGTAGCCCATGAGGCGCGCGTCGGGATGGCCCGGCTGTCCGAGCATGAAGATGATGACAGGCAGTCGCGGAGGGTTCTTCACCAGAGCGGCTGGCGGCAGGTACAGGGCAGACCATCGGGCGGGGAAGCCGGAATGCGCGGCGGGGATGTACCGGGGGGTGGTGCCGATCTGCCCGACGGTAGGCAGATCCGCCGGGGCCTTCCACTCCTCGTAGAGGGGTCGCTTGAGGTTCTCGCTCTTCCAGTGTTCCTTTCCGGCGAACTCCAGCGGTTTGGCGGTATTGATGTTCAGCAGCGCGCCCAGGGTCGGGTTGAGCCCGTACGCAGCGTTGATCTGGAACGCCGCCGTGGCGGTGAACAGCAGGACACCGGCCACCGCCACGGCCTTGCGCCACCAGCGGCTGCGCCTGAGATTCAGCACCGCCAGGGCCAGGCCGGCGAACACCGCGGCGGACCACAGCCACACCGGAAGGATGATGCCGTCACCGAAAGCATCCTGGACCGTGATCAGCCACCACGCCACCAGCCATCCGAGCCCGGCCCCCACCACGAGGGCGAGGAGCGCCTTCACAAACCAGCGGACGTTCCACTCCTTGAACAGCAGGTAGAGCACGACGCCGGCGCTGAGCACCGACCACACCAGCAGGAAGCCGTCACCGAGGATGTCCGCAGTGAGAAGCGGTTTGAAAAATTCCATGCCGGTGGCCTTTCCGTCGAGGGCGGCCTGAACGTCCGCCCAAGGAATTGTGCACCTGGTGTCCTGAAAGTTCCCTGGGGGTCACGCGGAAGGAACTCGTGCTGCGCCCGCCGGGGGCTTTGCGCCGCCCGCTCAGTCCGCGGACTTGCTCGCGGAGAACGACTCGCTCATCCGGCGGGAGGGGGTGTCGTCGTCGTACCCGCTCAGCTGCTCACGTTCCAGCCATGGCGCCACCGAGTGACCGATCACGACGCCGATCGCCACTTCGCAGCCGAGGTACAGGGCCAGCTGCAGCGCCGGAGCCCCCAGATGGCTGAGCCGGCCCAGGCCGAGTGAGCCGCTGGTCATCCAGGCGAGCACGAGGGCGACCGCCCCGGTGACCGCGCCGACGGCGGCGGCCAGCACGAGCGTCGACGCCGGCATCGTGAACCAGCGCGCCTTGACCCGGATGGACAGCCACTCGTCGAAGTGGTTCTCCCCTTCACGCAGGAACCACCAGCCGGCGAGAACTCCCGCCACGACGGGGACCAGGAGTGCCACGAAACCGAAGGGCAGGGCACCGCTCGGCAGGGCGGCCAGGACGGGTACGGCCGGAACGGGGCCCACTGCGGTGCCGAGCGCGCCGGCCGTGGAACCCACCCCGAGCGTGATACCTGCTCCGCTGAGCCAGGACAGCGAGTACACCACCAGGTGAGGGAGGTAGCCCAGCTGCGCGAGGGTCAGAGCCGCTCCGCCGGGGATCCCGCCTCCCAGGCCCTCGTAGACGCTGACCACATCGGCCCAGTGCCCCACCAGGGTCACGGCCAGCATGAGCGCGGCGAGCGACAGGGCGGCCATCACCGCCAGGAATCCGGCGCGCACGACCGTCCACAGATAGGAGCCCGCCCAGCGCGAATGCTGGCTGGTCCGGGAGATCCAGTCGACCGCCTCCACCCCGATCAGGCGCGACCACGAACGGGACTCACGCCGCGCCCCGAGGACCAGGCCCAGGAAGACCGGCAGCAGCGGAATCAGCGCCGCCTGCACCAGGTTGATCCGCACATCGACCGTTCCGCAGACGAAGGCCGTGGCGAAGGAGAACGCACCGTACACCAGCAGCGCGCCGAGGGCCGCCTGCCAGAGCTGGTCCGAATAGGACGCGCGCGCCAGGCGTTTCCCGGCCCGCCAGGAAAGCGCGAAGGGAATCAGCGCGAGACCCCAGGGCAGCAGGGTGAGGGGCCCGCCCAGATCCTGCGAACTCGTGGTTCCCGCATACAGGTGCACACTGAGCGGAACTCCGTGGATGAGGAGCCAGGCCTGACCGGCCAGACGCGCCATGAAGTCCGGGCCGGTGGGACCGAAACCGCCCGTGGCCCACACCCAGAGGACCGGCAGCAGGACGAGCAGCGCGGAGATGATCGCAGCCTGGGCGGCTTCGAGCCCGCCTTGCAGCCACAAGGGCATGGGAAGGCCACGGTTTCCGCTCTGGTCTGCACGCAATTTCATCCCTTCCATCCTGCCACGCCGCGGGCTGCGCGGGCGTGAGGCCACCGCGGCGGCCGGCCGGGTCCTGGACTGCCCGTTAACCCAAGCTTTCCCTTCCGGCCAGCTCAGGGATGCGCCGTCGTCAGGAGCGGCGCGCACCGTGGAAAGCGTGAGGATCGCAATCGTGGCAGAGTCCTTCCTGCCCTTGATGAACGGTGTGACGCACTCGATCCTGAGGGTTCTGGATCACCTGCAGGAGCGCGGCGACGACGTCCTGGTTATCGCCCCGTCGTCCGGTGCGGAGGAGTCGCCCTCGCACGTCTCCGGAGCGGCCGTCCACCGGCTGCCCGCGGTGCCCCTGGCCGGTTACACGAATGTGCGCGTGGCCCTGGGCGGTGTCAACCGGGTCAAGAGAATCCTTGCCGGTTTCGCCCCCGATGTGGTTCACCTCGCGTCGCCGTTCGTGCTGGGCTGGCGTGCCGTGCAGGCCGCGCAGCAGCTGGGGATTCCGACGGTGGCGGTGTATCAGACGGAGGTCCCCGGGTACGCGGCGCGGTACGGGGTGCCTTTTCTGGAGAACTGGGCCTGGCAGCGTGTGGAGGACATCCACCTGCTGTCCTCCCGCACCTTGGCGCCGTCCAGCTTCGCGCGGGACCAGTTGCAGGGACGCGGCATCCCCCGCGTGCACCTGTGGCGCCGCGGCGTGGACACCCGGCGCTTCCACCCCTCCAAGCGCGACGACGCGTGGCGGCTCGCGGTGGCACCGCACGGTGAGCGCATCATCGGCTTCGTGGGCCGTCTCGCGGTGGAGAAACAGGTCGAGGACCTACGGGTCCTGGCTGACCTGCCCGGGACCCGTCTGGTGATCGTCGGCGAGGGTCCACAGCGGGATTCCCTGGAGAAGCTGCTGCCGGGCGCCATCTTCACCGGGTTCCAGGGTGGGGAGGATCTGGCCCGGCTGGTCGCGTCCTTCGACCTCGTCGTCCATCCGGGCGAATTCGAGACCTTCTGTCAGACCATCCAGGAGGCCATGGCGTCCGGAGTGCCCGTGGTGGCCACTGGCCGTGGCGGTCCACTCGACCTCGTGGACAACTCGCGGACGGGCTGGCTCTACGCGCCAGGCGATCTCGGGCAGCTCCGGCGCCACGCCACCGATCTGCTCGGCGATGACGTCAAGCGCCACGCCTTCGCCCGCGCGGCCTTGCAGAGTGTGCAGGGACGGACCTGGGAGGCGATCGGCCGCCAGCTGGTGACGCACTACGAAGCCGCCATCGGACTGGGTGTCCCGCGCATCCCCACCCCGACGCCCGCCGTGCGCGCGGCCGCCCGGGAGGGCGCGGTGCGTTCCTGGGCGCGATCTCTGGTGGAGCCCGCGACGCCGTTCCGCGCTCCGCGGGCTCACACGGCCTCGGGTCCAGGGACGTCTCGTCATTCCGAACCATCCAAGAAGAACCGCTGAAGTAGAGGAGCCGGAACATGAAGATCTCCGTCATTGGCTGCGGGTACCTGGGAGCCGTTCATGCCGCCACTCTGGCGTCGATGGGTCACGAAGTGGTCGGCATCGACACGGATCAGACGAAGATCCGCCAGCTCTCCCGGGGGCAGTCCCCGTTCTACGAACCCGGCCTTGAGGAACTGCTGCGTCACGGGACGTCCCTGGGCACCCTGACCTTCTCCTCGGATTTCTCCGAGGTGGCGGACAGCCAGGTGCATTTCCTCTGTGTCGGGACGCCTCAGTCCAAGACCGGGGAGGGTGCGGACCTGGGCTATCTGCTGTCCGCCACGCGCGAGGTGGTCGCGCACGCACCGGCACGCTCGGTGCTCGCCGGGAAGTCGACGGTCCCCGTCGGAACGGTCGACATGCTGGAAGCCCTGGTGGCTCAGGGCGAAGAACTGGTGCTCGCGTGGAATCCCGAGTTCCTCCGGCAGGGAACCGCGGTCAAGGACTCGCTGATCCCGGATCGCCTGGTCTACGGCGTGGCGGGCGCCCGTGGCGACGCCGCGGTGGAGGCGCTCGACGAGGTCTACGCTCCCCTGCTCGACGCCGGCGTGCCCCGGCTCGTGTGCAGCTATGCGACGGCGGAGCTCATCAAGTCGGCCTCGAACGCCTATCTGGCCACCAAGCTCTCCTTCATCAACGCGATCGCGGAACTCTGCGACGCCGCGGGCGCCGACGTCGTCGAACTCGCCTCGGCCATGGGACTGGATCCCCGGATCGGTGCGCGGTACCTGCACGCCGGACTCGGCTTCGGCGGTGGATGCCTCCCGAAGGACATCCGGAGCCTGCGGACTCAGGCCCGGACCCTCGGCGTCGCGAGCCTCGAAGACTGGATGGGCACGGTGGATGGGATCAATCAGGCCCAGCGGGTCCGGAGTGTCGATGCTGCGGAGCGGCTGCTGGGCGGTTCCGTCTCCGGACGCCAGGTCACCGTGCTCGGTGCGTCGTTCAAGCCGGACACCGACGACATCAGGGACTCCCCCGCCATGGATGTCTCGGTCCGCTTGGCGGAGGCCGGGGCACATGTCACGGTGACCGACCCACGGGCCATCAACAACGCCTGGCTGCGGTTCCCGCAGCTGCGCTTCGAACTCAGCCCTTTGGCCGCTCTGGAGGGGGCCGACCTGGTGGTCCTCGCGACCGAATGGGACGAGTACCGTTCGCTCGATCCGGTCCGCACGGGCGCTGTGGTGCGCCGTCGACTGCTGCTGGACACCCGCAACGCCCTCGACGCGGATCAGTGGTCGAAGGCCGGGTGGACCGTGCACGGACTCGGGGTTCGCCCCCGGATGGCCCACGCCGGAACCGTCAGCCGGGCTCTGTCCTGAGCACCGTTCTGCCGTAAGTCCCGGTCCGCCGCAGTTCCCGGATCGGGACAGACTCCTCTGCCGGATTCACCGTTCCTGTTTCCCCACCACTGTTTCCGCGTTTCCGGTGGTTTCCGTTTTTCCGGCCGGCCTCCGGCCGGGCAGCAACCGACGGACAGGCGTCGGACAGGCGAAGGGGCCGGTCGCTGCTGCGACCGGCCCCTTCAACGTTCTGGAATCGCCCTGCCGTTCATCGACACCGGGCTATTCGGAGAACCTCAGATAGCGGTGATGTTGACAGCCTGCGGACCCTTGGGGCCCTGCTCGATGTCGAACGACACGCGCTGGTTCTCTTCGAGAGAACGGTAGCCGTTGCTGTTGATTGCGGAGTAGTGCGCGAACACATCCTGGGAACCATCCTCAGGTGCGATGAAGCCGAAGCCCTTTTCCGCGTTGAACCACTTGACGCTGCCTGTTGCCATGTCTTTCTTACTTTCCTTACTGAAGGTTTACGGATCCCCGGTATATGAGACCCGGCGAGTGGATGCTTCAACCATGCTTCAGAAAGATGGGCGAGGACGCCACGGTACTACCTGAACTGCTGAGTGCCAAACACATCGACTCGTCTAGTTTACAGGTGGTGACTCGGATTTCCATAGGGTTTTGTGAAAATCTTCGTCACCAGCAAACGTCCAACGATTCTTCGGCGAGTCGGGGCAAAACCGCGACATTTGGCGACATTCGACGCCCTGAGATGAAGACCAGAGCATCAGGACGGACCGTTTCAAACGCTTCCCCGGTGCCGCGCGTGTCTCAGCGAGGCGGCTTCCACTCTGAAAACTTGAGACCTCAAGCATTGAAGTGTCAACGAACGGGAGATTGTGACGCGCGGCGGGAAATCCTGTCATAATCCGTCATGTGTTCGGGCGCGACCTCAGACTGCCGCTCAGTCACCGAGGGCGAGCCGGGCCGCCCGGACGACGTCGGCATCGGTCACCAGATAGGCGGTCGGGTCTGCGCCGTCCGCGGCGCCCAGTGAGACGGCCTCCCCGCGAGCGGTCGAGACGACCTTCTTGGCGGAGAGGTGGACGGCGTCGAGCCCGGCCGAGCGCACGGCGGGAATGTCCGAGAGGGCCAGGCCGCCGCCCGCCATGATCTGGATCCGGCCCTCAACATGCCGGCGCATCTCCTGCAACCGCCCCAGCCCTGCCGAAACCGTCGCCTGCTGGCCGGAGGACAGCACCCGGGTGAAGCCCAGCTCCATCACCGTGTCCAGGGCGTGCCAGGCGTCCTGCACCTGGTCGATGGCCCGGTGCAGGGTCAGCTCGGCCTCCGCATTCACCTCCCGGGCGGCAGCGGACAGGCGGAGCAGAGCCGGGCTGTCGATCGTTCCGCCAGGAGTGAGGGCGCCGAGGACGACTCCCCGGGCACCTTGACTCATGAGAGAGCGGACCTCTCGTTCCATGAGACTCAGTTCCTCGTCGGAGTAGAGGAAATCGCCGGGCCGGCATCTGATGAGCGGGTGGACTTCGACCGCTCCCCCGGCAGCTTCCACGCCGGACTCCATGAGGCCCTGCGACGGGGTCAGCCCACCGAGTTCCAGTGCGGTGGTCAGTTCGACACGATCCGCGCCCTCCTGGGCGGCGATCGCCACCCCGCGGGACGAGGTGACGGCGATTTCGAGCAACATGCGTTTCCCCTGTATTTCCTGTTCAGCGGCCCAGCGGTCGTGCGCCGTGAGGTTCTGCGCCGAGGGCTCCCGGTGCCTGAATCAACGAGCGGGTGCGGGGCCGGAATTCCGGCCCCGGACCACACCCCGGCGTCATGGAAGCGATGCCACCCGCACGTCGCCGGGGCGGTTCCGCGAGTGCACGGTCACTCTCCGGCCCCGACGGCTGCGGGCTCTTCCTCGTCCTCCACGCCTCCCGCGAACTGCGACATGTAGAGGCGGTAGTACGCACCCTCGCTCGCGAGGAGCTGCGCGTGGTTGCCCTGCTCCACGATCCGCCCGTCCTCCATCACCAGGATGGTGTCAGCATCCCGGATCGTGGAGAGCCGGTGCGCGATGACGAAGCTGGTCCGGTCCGTCCGCAGAGCAGCCATGGCCTTCTGCAGCAGCAGCTCGGTCCGGGTGTCGACGGAGCTGGTGGCTTCGTCGAGGATCAGCAGGGACGGGTCCGAGACGAAAGCCCGGGCGATGGTGATGAGCTGCTTCTCACCCGCGGAGACGTTGTTGCCCTCCTCGTCGATCACTGTTTCGTAGCCGTCCGGGAGCGCCCTCACGAAGCGGTCCACGAAGGTGGCCTTCGCGGCGGCCATGATCTGTTCCTCGGTGGCATCCAGGTTTCCGTAGCGGATGTTCTCGTAGATGGTGCCTCCGAAGAGCCACGCATCCTGGAGCACCATGCCGATCTTGGACCGGAGTTCAGCCCGGCTGAGGTGCGTGATGTCCACACCGTCCAGCGTGATCCGTCCCGAGTTCAGCTCGTAGAACCGCATGACCAGGTTGACCAGCGTGGTCTTGCCCGCGCCGGTCGGACCCACGATCGCCACGGTGTGGCCGGGTTCGGCAGTGAACGAGAGATCCTCGATGAGCGGCTTGTCCGCGGTGTAGCTGAAGGTGACGTTCTGGAACTCCACGTGTCCGTCGGTCTTCGCGGGAAGGTGCTCGGTGGCGGTCTCCTCGTCCTGCTCGTCGGCGTCGAGGAACTCGAACACGCGCTCCGCGGACGCGACCCCGGACTGGAGCATGTTCGCCATGCCGGCGATCTGTCCCAGGGGCTGGCTGAACTCGCGGGAGTACTGGATGAACGCGGTGGCGTCACCCAGCGACATCTGACCCGCGGCGACCCGCAGGCCGCCCACCACGGCGATACCCACATAGCTCAGGTAGGAGATGAACTGCATGACCGGGAAGATCATGCCGGACACGAACTGGGCGCCGAAGGCCGCCTTGTTCAGGGACTCGTTCTTCTCTTCGAAGCGGTCGAGCACGTCCTGCTCGCGCCCGAAGATCCGTACCAGGTCGTGACCGGAGAAGGACTCCTCGATCTGGCCGTTGAGTTCACCGGTGTTCTTCCACTGCGCTGCGAACAGCTTCTGGCTCCGGCTGCCGATGACTCCGGCCGCGATGCCTGACAGCGGCAGAGCGATCAGGGCGATCAGCGCGAGCTGCCAGGAGACCACGAACATCATGACCGCGATGCCGAGCACCGTCAGCACGGACGAGACCAGCTGGGAGAACGCCTGCTGGAGGCCCTGCTGCACGTTGTCCACGTCGTTCGTCACGCGCGACAGGATGTCGCCGCGCTGACGGGTGTCGAAGTAGTTCAGCGGCAGGCGGTTGAGCTTCGCCTCCGTGTCGTCACGCAGTCGGCGCACCACCTTCATGACGATCCGGTTCAGAATGTAACCCTGAGCCCAGAGGAACAGATTGGCCGCGAAGTACATGAGCAGGACCGAGGCGATCAGGAAACTCAGCTGCTGGAAGTCGATGCCCTGGCCCGGGACCAGGTCCATCTTGGACACCATGTCCGCGAAGTTGTTCTGGCCCGACGCCCGGAGACCCTGGACCACCTGCTCCTTGGTGGCGTCCGCCGGCAGATTCTTGCCGACCACACCGGCGAAGATGACGTCCATCGCCTTGCCGAGCACCTTGGGGGCGATCACGTTGAGGACCACCGAGATGATCACCAGCACCACCACGAACCAGACGCCACCGGCCTCGGGCTTCAGGAGCCCGAAGAGACGCTTGGCGCTCGGCCAGAAGTTCTTCGCCTTCTTGGCCGGGACATCGCCGAACATGCCGCCGTCGGCCTCGGTGGGCTGATACTCCTGCTCCTCGATGCCGTCGTCCGCGACGTCGACTGCGGAAGCCGCCGTCGTCTCCTCCGGCTCGGTTCCGCCCTTGCCGCGCTTGCCGCGACCTGCGAACTTGCTGTCGCCGCTCATGCTGCCTCCTCGGCACTCAGCTGGGATTCAACGATCTCCTGGTACGTGGGACTGGAGACCAGGAGCTCCTGATGGGTGCCCCGGTCCACGATCCGGCCATTGTCCAGGACCAGGATCTGATCCGCATCCGTGATGGTGGACACCCGCTGCGCCACGATGATCACCGTGGCATCGGTCGTCTGTTTCTTGAGCGCTGCACGGAGCCTGGCGTCCGTGGTCACGTCCAGGGCCGAGAACGAATCGTCGAACACGTACACCTTCGGGCGGCTCACGAGCGCCCGTGCGATGCACAGGCGCTGACGCTGTCCGCCGGACACGTTGGTGCCGCCCTGCGCGATCCTCGAGTCCAGCCCCTTGCTCTTGGCCTGCACGAAGTCTTCGCCCTGGGCGACCCGCAAGGCGTCCCAGAGTTCGTCGTCGTCGGCCTCGGTGCGGCCGAACCGCAGGTTGTCCCCGATTGTCCCGGAGAACAGATACGGCTTCTGCGGCACCATGCTCACGCGGCGGGTGATCTCGTGACGTGCCAGGTCCGGAACGGGCACGCCATCCAGGATCACTTCTCCGGAGGCGACGTCGTAGAGGCGCGAGAGCAGCGAGACCAGGGTGGTCTTGCCGGCTCCGGTGGAACCGATGATGGCCAGCGTCTGGCCGGGTTCGGCGGTGAAGGAGATGTCACTCAGGACAGGCTCCTCGGCTCCGGGGTAGGCGAATGTCACGTCACGGAATTCGACGCGTCCCGCCAGTTCCGCCGGCTGCCGGGGGTTGCTCGGCTCGGTCATCGACGGCTCGACATCCAGAACCTCGCCGATGCGGTCGGCACAGACCGACGCACGCGGGATCATCATGGCCATGAAGGTGCCCATCATGACGGCCATGAGGATCTGCAGAAGGTAAGACAGGAATGCGGTGAGCGAACCCACCTGCATGACGCCCTGGTCCACACGCTGTCCGCCGAACCACAGCACTGCGGCCGTGGAGAGGTGGAGGATCATGCCGATGGCCGGGAACATCAGGACGAACAGCGCGCCGATCTTGAGGGAGACATTGGTCAGGTCCTGATTGGCGACGCCGAACCGGTCCTTCTCGAAAGGCTCGCGGACGAAGGCCCGGACCACGCGGATGCCGATGATCTGCTCACGCAGCACACCGTTGATGCGGTCGATCTTGCCCTGCATCCCCCGGAAGAGCGGCATGAGGCGGACCACCAGGTAGCCGACCACGGCCACCAGGACGGGAACCGAGACCCAGACCAGCCAGGAGAGGCTGATGTCCTCTTTGAGGGCCATGATGATGCCGCCGACACACATGATCGGCGTGGACACCATGAAGTTCAGGCCCATCAGGACCACCATCTGGATCTGCTGCACGTCATTGGTGCCGCGGGTGATCAGCGTGGGGGCGCCGAACTTGTTGACGTCCTTGGCGGAGAAGCTGGTCACCTTGCGGAAGATTCCCCGGCGCAGATCGCGTCCGATCGCCATGGAGGCCTTTGAACCGAAGTAGACGCCGAGGATGGCGCAGATGACCTGGATGAAGGCGACCATCAGCATCACGCTGCCGGTGCGCCAGATGTAATCGGTATCGCCCTTGGAGACACCCTGGTCGATGATCTGGGCGTTCAGGCTGGGAAGGTAGAGGGCTGCGATGGTGGAGCCCAATTGGAAGATGAGCACAGCCAGGATCTGGCCGAGGTAAGGCTTTGAGTAGCGCTTGATGAGCGTCAGGAGCATGGAATCCAGCCTAGTGAACAGGGTCTGACAAAAAAGGGGAAAAACAGCGAGATCATCCTTCAGGAGGACGGTTTTGCGGGTCGGAATGCCAACAATCCGCCTGGAGGATACTCCTGCCGCGGACGGACGGGCCGGAGGGCCTGCGCCCCGATCGGCGACGGGGAGTGGACGGAGCCCGAAGGCCCGGCTGGTTGCGGTAGGCAACCATATCATGGGGTGTCATCCTGGGAACATGCCTCCAGGCTATGCTTTCCGGCGCTCCGGGACCAGGGTGCGAAGCAGTTCTTGCAGAAAACCGACCATCCCCTTTAAACGCAGAAGCGCCCCGGTTTCCCGGGGCGCTTCTGGATGACACTGCACGGACAGGGCTTCAAGGAGACCCCGCCACGCACCGCCCGACGCGGTTCACGGCGTCGGGCGTTCGCTGATCAGTTCAGCGATCAGGCGTTGAAACCCGCCGGACGGTGATCCGACTGGCCGAGCGCCTGGGCGGCGTAGCCGTTCGGGGCGCCGAAGCGGTCGCCTTCGACGGCGGAGTCCGCCATCAGGGTGACGAGCTCGTACGCCACGTGGCTGCCGGACACGCCGGTGATCTCCGCGTGGTCGTACGCCGGAGCGATTTCCACGACGTCGGCCCCCACCAGGTTCATGCCGCGGAAGCCGCGGATGATCTCGAGAAGCTCACGGCTGGTGATGCCGCCCGCTTCAGGAGTTCCGGTGCCCGGTGCGTGCGCCGGGTCCAGGACGTCGATGTCGATGGAGATGTAGAGCGGGCGGCGGCCGATCCGGTCGCGGATCTTCTCGACCGTCTCGAGGACGCCCTGGTAGTAGACGTCCGCAGAGGTGACGATGCCGAAGCCGAAGCGGTGGTCGTCGTCGAGGTCCTTCTTGCCGTAGAGCGGGCCGCGGGTGCCGACGTGGCTGATCGCCTCGGTGTCCAGGATGCCTTCCTCGACGGCCCGGCGGAACGGGGTTCCGTGGGTGTACTCGGCGCCGAAGTAGGTGTCCCAGGTGTCCAGGTGGGCATCGAAGTGCAGCATGGCGACAGGCTCGCCGGCCCGTTCGGCGGCGGCGCGCAGCAGCGGCAGGGCGATGGTGTGGTCGCCACCGAGGGTGACGAGCTTGCTGCCGTTGGCCGTCAGGTCCAGCGCGTTCTGCTGGATGGTCTCGATGGCCTCGTTGATGTTGAAGGGGTTGACCGCCATGTCGCCGGCGTCAGCCACCTGCACGTTCTCGAACGGGCTGACGTCCCAGGCCGGGTTGTATGGGCGGAGCAGGCGGCTGGCCTCACGAACGTGATTGGCGCCGAAACGCGCCCCGGGCCGGTAGGAGACGCCCGTGTCGAAGGGGACGCCGACCACGGTGACGTCGGCCTTCTCCACCTGATCCAGCCGCGGGAGGCGGGCGAACGTCGCAGCCCCTGCATAGCGCGGGATCCGGGAGGAGTCGATGGGACCCAGGTTGCCATTGGCTTCGATGCGGAGCTCTTCCATATCCGTCCTTCACTCTCCATTGAACGGCCCCGGCGGGGGCGAGTCTGTGATCACCATCATAAGGACATTGTTTTCTTTTATGCAACAGCTGTTTACTTAACATCGGCGGTCGCGGACCGCGCAGAGCCGGCCCGCCGCCGTCGTCCGTACAGCTCGCACTCCCCGCCAGGACGGGCGTAAAGGATTCATAAAGATCAGCCGCCGAGGCTCGAGTGCGGGCCTAGCGTGAAAGCGTCCACAGCGAACGGTTCCACCATCACAGGAGATCTCGTGACCACGCTCACCCGCGTACCCGCGGATCCTTCCGAACCCCGCAAGCGCACCACGCTGCGGGAATGGCTGATGGCGGAGACCGCCGAAGGCGCTGGAAAGCAGACCGGCCCCCACGGCCTGGCCGACCAGCACCACCGGAAGACCTGGTGGCAAGTGATGTGCCTGACCGGCGTCGATTACTTCTCCACCCTGGGTTACCAACCGGCGATCGCCGCACTCGCTGCAGGACTGCTCTCCCCCCTGGCCACCGTCATCCTCGTGGTGGTCACCCTGGCCGGCGCACTCCCCGTGTACCGGCGAGTGGCGAAGGAGAGCCCTCGCGGTGAGGGCTCCATCGCCATGCTTGAGCGCCTCCTCCCCCGTTGGGGCGGCAAACTCGTGGTGCTTGCGCTCCTCGGGTTTGCCGCCACCGACTTCATGATCACCATGACGCTGTCCGCGGCCGACGCCTCCGCGCACCTCACCCATAATCCGTTCGCCCCCGACTTCCTGCACGGCCAGGAACTCGTGATCACCCTGGCGCTCCTCGCCGGGCTCGGCGTCGTGTTCCTGCGCGGCTTCTCCGAGGCCATCAAGGTCGCGGTGTTCCTGGTAGCAGCCTTCCTGGCGCTGAACCTCGTGGTGGTGCTCGTCTCCCTGCTGCACGTCTTCACATCACCGGTCCTGGTCGGCGACTGGTGGACCGCACTCAATCAGCAGCACGGCAATCCCGTCATGATGGTGGCCCTGGCCGTCCTGGTCTTCCCGAAGCTGGCCCTGGGCCTTTCCGGTTTCGAGACCGGCGTCGCCGTCATGCCGCAGATCCGCGGCGCACAGGGCGACACCGAGGAGAATCCCGCGGGCAGGATCCGCGGCGCCCACAAGCTGCTGACGACCAGCGCGATCATCATGTCGGCGTTCCTGGTCACAAGTTCCCTCTCCACCGTCGTCCTCATCCCGGCCCAGGAGTTCCAGCCGGGCGGGAAGGCGAACGGACGCGCCCTCGCATTCCTGGCGCACCAGTATCTCGGCGACGGCTTCGGCACCGTCTATGACGTCGCCACCATCGCGATCCTCTGGTTCGCCGGCGCCTCGGCCATGGCGGGGCTCCTGAACCTCGTCCCCCGCTACCTGCCGCGCTACGGGATGGCGCCGGCCTGGGCCCGCGCCATCCGCCCCCTGGTGCTCGTCTTCACCGTGGTCGCCTTCGTCATCACCGTGATCTTCGACGCCGACGTCGACGCCCAGGGCGGCGCCTACGCCACCGGCGTCCTGGTGCTGATCACCTCGGCCTCCGTGGCCGTGACGCTCGCCGCCCGCGACGCCGGACAGAAGAAGACCATGATGGCCTTCGGTCTGGTGGCCACGGTCTTCGTCTACACGACGATCGCGAACATGGTCGAACGGCCCGACGGCATCAAGATCGCCGCGGTCTTCATCCTCGGCATCCTGGTGGTGAGTTTCGCGTCCCGGGTCAGGCGGTCCTTCGAGCTCCGGGCCACCACCATCAAGCTGGACGAACAGGCCCTGCAGTTCCTGGCTTCGGAGGAGGAGGGACACATCAGGCTCATCGCCCATGAGCCCAAGTCCACGGAAGCCCAGCGCTACATCACGAAGTTCAAGCACGCGCAGCTGGCGAGCCACCTGCCCGGCACCGACGCCATGTTCATCGAGGTGGTGGTGGAGGACAGCTCCGACTTCGAGGAGGAGCTGCTGGTCCAGGGCCGGATCCGCCACGGATACCGTGTCCTGGAGGTCCACAGTGGCAACGTCCCGAACACGCTGGCCGCCGTCCTGCTGCACTTGCGCGACGTCACGGGCCTCATGCCGCACATCTACTTCCGATGGACCGAGGGCAACCCGATCTCCAACCTCCTGAAGTACCTCTTCTTCGGTGAAGGCGAGATCGCCCCCGTGACCCGCGAGGTCCTGCGCGAGGCCGAGCCCGACATCACCCGGAGGCCCTGGGTCCACGTGGGGTGAGGGTGGGGGCCTGAGAGCCCTTGTCTCCTTCGCCCGCTGAGTCCGCTATCCAGGTGGTGAATCCGCTACATCTGATAGCGAATTCACCACCTGAATAGCGGACTCAGGCTGCCAGGAGGCCTATCTTCCACAGACGGGTACGCTTCCTCGTCCACATCGCGTAGGTCACCCATCGCCTGTGACTCGTTCGCGGCAGAGCGTTGTCCTATGGACCAACACCTGATGACCTTGCTTCCCCACGATGACGGGCCCTGGCTGGCCTCCGAACTCGACATCCGGGGAATCAGCAAAGACGCACGACGACGGCTGCTCACGACCGGAGCGATCCTCCGGGCCCGGAAGGGTGTCTTCGTTCGTCCCTCAGACACGCGTCAACGCTCGGCGGCTGAACGCGCAGATGTCCGGCTGGCGGCCCACGTCAGACTCACCCAGGGCAAGCTCAATCCGGCGTATCTTTACAGTCACACTTCAGCCGCCCGGCTCCACGGACTCGTCTTCCTACGGGACTCTGCGTTGATCCACGTCTCGTGCCACAGCAAGCCGTGCGCTCAGCGTCTAGGGACAGGTGTCCGCGCCCATTTCATTCCGGTTCCGGAGCACGATCGCCTGATGCTCCACGGGGTTCCTGTCACCAGCCTCGAACGCACGGTCATCGACTGCGCACGGATCCTTCCCGTTGAGGACGCACTGGTATTGGCGGACCAGGCACTTGTGCTCGGAGCGGACCGCCGGGTCATGTTCGAAAGGCTGAAAGGAATGGTCGGCTACCGCGGCGTGATAAATGCGCGGCAGGTTGTGGAACTGGCCGATCCACGCAGCGAGTCGGTGGCCGAGTCCCGTGCGCGGCTGCTGTTTCACCAGGAGAACATCCCCGCGCCAGTTCCGCAGTGGAAGGTCATGACACACTTGGGTCAGCGATACCTCGACTTCGCCTGGCCGGAGGAGATGGTGGCCGCAGAGTTCGACGGGATGGTCAAGTACTTCGGGGACAAGCCCACGGACCGAGCCCTCTACGAAGAACGCCTCCGGGAACGCCACCTCATGGAGCTCGGTTGGCGCTTCGTCAGACTGACATGGTCGGATCTGGAAAACCCTTTTGAAGTCCGCCGGAGGATCAAGGCTGCTCTCCGGCCCCACACTGCGTCACGTGGCGGCCCAAACCGGCTGAGTCCGCTATCGGAGTGGTGAATCCGCCATCAGATGTAGCGGACTCACGGGCTGAATAGCGGACTCAGCGAAGTAAGGCGCGGCGGACTAGGCAACGCCCCCCAAACGCCCCTACGCCGCGGCGGCCGGGACCAGGACCCAGAGGACCTCGACTTCCTCGTCCGTCGGGTTCAGCCAGGTGTGCGGTTCGCGTCCGGGGAAACTGAGAGTGTCGCCGGCGGACAGCTCGTAGCGCTCGTTGGACAGGATCAGCACGATCCGGCCCTTGACCACGTGCAGCACGTCCACATCGCAGTCCACCGAGTACAGCTCCGACTCCCCCTTGCCTCCGGGCGCGATGATGCCCTTGAGCACCTGCACCCGCCGCTCCGATCGCGCGGTGAGCAGCGTCTCCACGATGCCGTCGCCGCCGAAGGAGATCTTGGGCGCTTCGGCGGCACGGGTCAGGGCCACATCGGTCGCCGCGAACAGGTCCCCGATGTCCACGGACAGCACCTGGCACAGCGTCACCAGCGAGGCGACGGACGGAGACGTCAGATCACGTTCCACCCGGGACAGGAAACCCTTGGTCAGGCCGGTCACCTCGGCCACCTGTTCGATGGTCATGCGCTGGGCCTTGCGGGCCGCGCGGATCCGCGAACCGATGTTGATCGGCGCATTGCTCGGCTCGATGGGGAGGGCTTTCATGATGGCCTTTCATTCGCGGGCGCCGCTCGAGGGGTGGGAGTCCACGAGTTGGGCACGGAAGTGTTCCCGGTCACGTTGGGCAGCTTCTGCAAGCGAGTTTAGTACCAGGGATCAAGTTATGCCTGCACCTCAACTTCGCGCCGCCGTCGCCCGTATCCTCCCAACTCACCACGACGTCACACGGAGTCTGCGAGCGCACCGTCCCGGCGGCACGGCGTCGTCGGTCCGCTACAGTGGAGACAGCTTCACGAGAGGTGGCGCCAAGCTCCGACTGGCCACCCGCCAACCCCATGTTCACGGGTGGCTCGGATGCAGAAGCGGCCCCGTTCTCCTGGCGGGGCAAGAGCACACGCAAGGATACTCAATGTCCGTCACCGTACTCCCCGCCGTCGACCTCCGGAGTGGCCGGGTCACCCTCTTCCTCCGCGGACGCAGCCACCTGTACTTCTGCGCACAGCCTCACCAGCTGATCGACGCCCTCACCCGGGCCGTCCGGTCCCCCGTCTGGGGCGACGACGGCGTGCTGACGGTCCGTGTGGCGGTCACGGGAGAGCGCGCCGGACGGGAGCTCCGCTTCACCCTGCAGCCACTCCCCCTTTTGCGGTCCACCGAAACCCGAAGCGTCGGTGAACCGTCCGAAAATCCGCGGAATTTCGCGCTACAGTGAGGGCTGCGCAATGGGGCGCCACCTCCGACCACCTCTCAGGAGCAGGATCCCATGAACACCCCTCAGGCCTCGCCCGCCGACATCCGGCGCTGGCAGCAGTACCTCGCCGACGAACGCGCGGAGGCCTCCGTCTACCGCGATCTGGCCGCCCGTCGCGACGGTGAGGAGAAGGCCATCCTCCTCGCCCTCGCCGAAGCCGAGGGCCGCCACGAAGCCCACTGGCTCGCCCTGCTGGGCGATCAGGCGGACAAGTCCCGCCACGCCTCCCTCAACAGCCGGTTCCTGGGGTTCCTGGCCCGGAACTTCGGCTCCGTGTTCGTGCTGGCGCTCGCTCAGCGTGCCGAAGGCCGGTCCCCCTATGCGACCGATCCCCACGCGACCCCGGCCATGGCGGCCGATGAACAGATTCATGAGGAGGTGGTGCGCGGTCTCGCCACCCGAGGCCGTGCCCGACTCTCCGGAACATTCCGAGCAGCGGTGTTCGGCGCGAACGACGGCCTGGTCAGCAACCTCTCCCTGGTCATGGGCATGGCGGCCACCGGCGTCGACAGCCAGGTGGTCCTCTTCAGCGGTGTGGCAGGGCTCCTGGCCGGTGCACTCTCGATGGGCGCCGGAGAATACGTCTCGGTCCGTTCTCAGCGCGAGCTGCTGGAGGCCAGCCGTCCCACGCAGATCACGCTCGACGCCGCCCCTCGCCTCGACCTGGAGCACAACGAACTGGTCCTGGTCTACCTGGCCCGCGGGATGAGCCGTGAGGCGGCGGAGCACCGGGCCGCAGAGCGGATGGGCCGTTTCAGCTGCGACTGTGACCCGAGCCTGTCACTGCAGCCGGAAGCCCCCGAGACCACGAACGATCACGAGGAGATCGGCACGGCCTGGGGCGCCGCGTCCTCCAGTTTCTGCTTCTTCGCCTCCGGCGCCCTGATCCCGATCCTGCCGTTCCTCTTCGGCATGAGCGGCTTCGGCGCCCTGGCCCTGGCCGTCGTCCTGGTGGGCCTGGTCCTGCTCGGCACCGGCGCAGTGGTCGGGCTGCTGTCCGGCACTTCTCCGCTCAGCCGCGCGCTGCGCCAGCTGCTGATCGGGCTCGGGGCGGCCGGAGCGACCTATGCGCTGGGCCTCCTCTTCGGGGCCACCATCGGCTGATCCCCCAGCCCGCCCGACGACGACGCACCCTCCGCCGGCCCACAGGCGGAGGGTGCGTCTTTGCCCACAGACGGATCGCCCCCGCCCTGAGCCTTCCGGCCTCTGCGTAGAGTTACCTGCGGGAGGAATGCATGAACAACATGACCGGGGTCATCCTGGAGAACATCACGACGGTGCTCGCGATCGTCTTCGCTCTGGCGGCCGCGGTGAGCACCTGGCGGGACCGCCGCCGAATGCGGAACGGGGTGTTCCTGCTTCTCGCCCTGGGCTTCGCGCTGCTGAGCCTGGGCCGGAACGACGACACTCTGTGGCTGCCCGTGGTCTTCGCGTTGCTCGCCATCCTCGCAGTGCCGGTCCTCGGCGTGTTCCTGGTGGTCAACGGCGTGGTGATGCTGCGACGGGAGGGACGATCGATCGCGAATCTCCTCTCGCTGGCCGTGGGCCTTCTCGTACTCCTCGCGCCGTTCCTCTCGGGCCTGCTCGCCCGGCTGTCCGGCGGTCCTGAGGCCCCGATCTGGGTGAGCATGCTCCCGTTCCTGCTGTTCATGCTGGTTGCGTATGTGGGCTTCGTCTTCTGCGCTTTCCTGCTGTACTCGTTCATCTATGCGCGCACCACCAGCCGGAAGCATCCGGACTACGTGATCGTCCTGGGCTCCGGGCTCATCGACGGCAAGGTCCCGCCCTTGCTCGCCGGGCGGCTCGACAAGGCCGTCCAGATCCACCGCAACGCTCCCGAGGGCTCACGCCCGGTGCTCATCCCCAGTGGCGGTCAGGGGCCGGATGAGCCCCGGAGCGAGGGGGAGGCGATGGCCGAGCACCTGCTGGACGCGGGCGTTCCTTCCACCAATGTCATCGCCGAGACGCAGGCCCGGACCACGATGGAGAACCTCGAGTTCTCCAGAGCTCTCATGGAGAAACCGGACCCGGTCATCACCGTCACGACCAGCAGCTACCACGTCTTCCGGACCGCGATGTACACCCGCCGGGCCGGGATGAAAGCAGTGGTCCGTGGTTCGAAGACCGCGGCCTACTTCGTTCCCAGCGCCTTTCTGCGCGAGTTCGTGGCGGTGTTCCTGCAGTACAAGTGGATCAACTTCGGGGTCTGCGCGGCGATCGTTCTCGGGTGCCTCGCGCTGCTGTGGGAGTCCTACCGCTGGTCATGACGTCTCCCGCAAGCTGCGGAAGCGTGAATCCCGCAGCGCGTCGATGCAGTCCGTCAGGAACTTCTCCACGACGTCGAGCTCCTCGTCGTCGAAGGACCGTGCGACGACGGTCAGGGCCTCGGCCTGAACCTCGAGGATCGAGTGGACCACCGTCCGAGCACGTTCAGTGGGATGCAGGATGTTGAAGCGCCGGTCCCGGTCGTCGGGTTGGCGGATCAGGTACCCGGCCTTCTCCAGACGCGCGACCAGGGTGGTGGTGGAGGCCGAGGAGAGCCCCAGATGTCTTTCGATCCGGCTCGCAGTGACCTGCCGGATGCCGGACTCGGCGAGAAGGTACCGCAACGCGGCGAGATCGGTGGAGTTCACGCCGAGTTCCTCGCGGAGGCCCTCACGGGCCTGCTCCACGACGACGGTGAGCTCACGGAGATGATGAAGGGCGGAAAGCGCCTGATCATGATGGTCGCTTTCCTGCCAGCGCTTGTCGATCAATTCGAGCGCCATCGAAATTCAACCTTTTCGAGTGGGGTGTTACGGACCCGCCGATCCGGGGACACATCGAACGCGCCCGGGGCCGGTGGGGCGGCGCGGAGGCCGGATGCTCACGCTCCCTGCCTCCGCGGACGGGCGGGAATCTCTTCCCGCCGGCGATCCGCCGGAGCCGGCACACTCACGATGGTGTGGGTCGATGCCGGCCCCGACGGCACCAGGTCATTTACCTTTGGTCACTTAAATCTCGGTCACTTGCCCTTGAAGGCGTCCTTGACGTCCTCGCCGGCCTGCTTGACATCACCCTTGGCCTGCTGAAGCTTGCCTTCAGCCTCCAGCTTGTGATTGTCCGTCGCCTCGCCGATGGCTTCCTTGGCCTTGCCGACCGCCTGATCGGCGGCGTTCTTGACCTTGTCCGTGAAACTCATGATGCTCGTCCTTTCCATTGGTGAAGAAGAAGAAACAGTTCAGTGTTCAGATCAGCGCCCGGTCAGTTTCCGGGCACCGGAACCGTCAGGCCCGGCTCTTGCGGGTCACGGCTCCCCAGACGACCAGGACCAGTACGGCGCCGCCGATCGCGAGCAGCCAGGATCCCAGGGACCAGAAGCTGTTGACGCCCTCGTGGAACAGGGCCGATCCGATCCAGCCGCCGACCAGGGCTCCGACGACGCCCAGGATGAGCGTCGAAAGCCAACCGCCTCCATGCTCACCCGGCGTGATGGCCTTGGCGATGGCGCCTGCGATCAGGCCCAGAATGATCCAACCGAGAAATCCCATGATGTCCTCCTCAAATAGTGCTGAACAGTGTGTCGGTGAAGTTTGTCAGGCGGTGACCAGGGCGGGCTGGGAACCCGAATGGCGATCCGCGCGAAGCGCGTCAGGCGTGGCTTCGACGGCGAAGCGGACGTGACGCTGAACGAAGCTCGCGTCGAGCAGGTTCTCCATGTCCGGAATGAGCCGCTCCTCCACCAGGGCCATCACGGCCACGGGATCGGCGGTATCGGTCATCGTGTAGACGGCGTGCAATACGAGTCCGTCCGGATCCTCCTCGACCCGGACACTCGCATCGGCAAGCGCAGGGTGCGCCTTCGCCGCATTGACAGAGGCCCTGGCAACCAGGCTCTGATAGCTTTCCATCTCGCTCTCCCGAATTCTCCACAACGTGCAA
The DNA here is from genome assembly GCF_052114185.1 of Arthrobacter sp. RAF14. Taxonomy (NCBI): domain Bacteria; kingdom Bacillati; phylum Actinomycetota; class Actinomycetes; order Micrococcales; family Micrococcaceae; genus Arthrobacter; species Arthrobacter sp. RAF14. Next base: position 525,791 of record NZ_JBFREG010000002.1, read on the forward strand.
GCCAAGAAATGCAACCGCCCAGGGGCGGGGGAACCGCGATCCTCCGCCCCCTCCCGGCGACGGAATGGATCATGCGCATCACGCTAACACATAGCTCGCTTGTCTAGCTAGTCGTCATTTCAACTCAGGCCTCCACCCCAGAACCCAAGAGAAGACCCCGATTTCCTGCCGCCGTCGTCGCATTCCCATTAGATAGCTAGACTTCCTACCTCACTCATGCCTGCAGCGCAGCCTCACCGGCCCGCAGATCGCACAGGCCCGGGAGACGAGGAAAGCCGCCCCGGTCACAGACCGGGGCGGCTTTCCTGGGTGAACTTCAGGACCGGGTTCAGCGCCAGGAAGCAGGGCGCAGGACACCCGGCACCAGGCGCGAACTCAGCATCGGAGTCAGTGGGCGGAGACCTCTGCTCCTTCTTCGGCGCCCGCGCCCGCCAGTCGGGCGTTCCACGCCTCGATGACCTTGGCGTCAGTGGGAGGAGTCAGGAAGGACACCACGATGTAGACCACCGCCGACGAGATCAGGCCGTAGTAGATCGGTTCGTTGGCGTAGACGCCATCGAGCGGAACCTTGGCGTTGATCTCGAGAATGATCATGGTGCCGAGGGTCACCACGGTGCCGACGGCCATGGAGATCGCGGCGCCCATGCCGGTGCCGCGCTTCCAGACGAGGCCGCCCAGGATCGCGACCAGCAGACCGCCCACCAGGATGTCGTAGGCGATGGTGAGCGCCGCCACCACGTCCTTGACCAGGATGGCGAGGATGATCGCCACCACGCCGAGCCCCAGGACCCAGAGACGGTTCTCCTTGACGTCCTCTTCCGGGTTCTTGTCGTGCTCCACCGGGACGTTGCGGCCGAACCAGCTCGCCACGAAGGGGGCGACGTCAGTGCGGGCCACCGTCGCAGCGGCGATGAGCGCTCCGGATGCGGTGGACATCATGGCCGCCACGGCGGCGGCGAGCACCAGACCACCGATCGCGACCGGGAGGATGTGGGTGGCGACCTCAGCGTAGACCACGTCCTTGCCGAGGTTCTTCACGTCGATGTTGGGCAGCGCCACATGGGCGGCCATGCCGATGATCGCACCGGCCAGACCGTAAAGGATGCAGTAGACACCGGCGGTGGCGCCGCCCCAGCGGGCCACGCCCGGGGTCTTCGCGGTGAACACGCGCTGCCAGATGTCCTGACCGATCAGCAGGCCCAGGGTGTACACCACGAAGTACGTGATGATGGTCTGGACCCCGATGCCGTCCCACTGGAAGAACGAGGCGTCCACGCGCTGCTTGATGCCGTCCCAGCCACCGGCCGCGCCGAGGGCGAAGGGCAGCATGAGGAAGAAGACGCCGATCGTCTTGATGAAGAACTGGACCTGGTCGGCGAGAGTGATGGACCACATGCCGCCGATGGTGGAGTAGACCAGCACGATCGCACCGCCGACGGCGATGGCCACCCAGCGTTCCCAGCCGAAGAGCACCACGAAGATGGTGGCGTACGCACTGGTGGAGGTGGCGCAGAGCATCAGAGTGTAGGCCAGCATCACGATGCCGGAGGTCTGTGTGGCACGGGTCCCGTACCGCAGGGTCAGCATCTGAGACACCGTGTAGATCTTCAGCTTCTGGATCATGCCCGCGAACAGCAGGCTGAGCAGCAGGACGCCGACGCCGATCGCCACCACGAGCCACATGCCGGAGATGCCGAACTTGTACCCGAGGCCGACGCCGCCGACCGTGGAGGCGCCGCCGAGGACCACGGCAGCCATCGTGCCGGTGTACAGGAGGGGGCCGAGGCGCCGGCCCGCCACCAGGAAATCGCTGTTGTTCTTGGTCCGGGACTTGCCCCAGAATCCGAAGGCCAGCATGGCCGCGAGGTAGAGGATCACGATCCCCGAATTGATGATGTTTCCGTCCATGGTGAACCTTACTCAAAGGGTGGTGCGCTGGGTCACGACCGCGCGTGACGACTGACACAAGGGTAAGTTTCGCCCTCAGCAAAAGTCAACCAATCAGCAACAACGGGTGCATATTGGAAAACACGCAGGTACCATGGTGTTGCGCGCATCACCCTCCGCGGTAACCTGCGGGAACCGGTCCGCGCCCACACGAATGGCTACCCGAGGGGGAGAGATGTCCGGAGAGCACCCGGCAGCACGCAATGGCGGCGATCTGGTGGTGGAGACGCTGCAGGCTCTCGGAGCCAGCACCGTGTTCGGCATCCCCGGACAGCACGCGCTGGGCCTTTTCGACGCCATGGGCCGCGGTCACCTGCACTTCGTCTCCAGCCGCATCGAGAACAACTCCGCCTTCGCCGCGGACGGTTACTCGCGCGCCACCGGACAGCCGGGCGTCCTCTTCCTCTCCACGGGGCCCGGCGCGCTGACCTCGCTGGCCGGACTCCAGGAGGCCTACGCCACGGGCGTTCCGATGGTCGTGGTCGCCAGCCAGATCCCCACCGCCGGCCTCGGCGCACGACGCCGCGGCATGCTTCATCAGCTCGATGACCAGGCCCTGGCCGCCTCCCAGGTGACAAAGTCCCAGCGGACCATCCAGCACGCCTCCGCCATCCCCTCCGCACTCCGGGAAGCCTGGGCCGAGGCCATCACCGCACCTCAGGGGCCGGTGTGGGTCGAGGTGCCGCAGGACATCCTGCTGGAGCCCGTCACCATTCCCCCGGTGCGGGACGTCACCGCAGAGGCGGAGTCCGTCCGCGCCCGCGCCGAACTCGTCGAGGAAGCCGCGCGGCTCCTCGCCACGGCCCGGCGGCCCCTCGTGATCGCCGGTGGCGGCGTCCGGCGCGGCCAGGCCAAAGCCGCTCTCCTGGAGCTGGCCGAAGCCCTGGACGCGCCCGTCATCTGCTCCCCCGGAGGCAAGGGCGCCTTCCCGTGGGAACACCCGTTGTCCCTGCAGTCCTGGATCGAGGACGTGCACATGAGCGAGCTGATCGAGGACGCCGACGTGCTTCTGGCCGTCGGAACCTCGCTCGGCGAAGTGACGTCGAACTACTTCACCCTGGCGCCGCGCGGGCGTCTGATCCAGATCGACGCCGAAGCCCGCGTCCTGGAATCCAACCATCCCGCGCTCGGCATCCACGCCGATGCCGGCGAGGCCCTCCCGGCGCTGCGGGCCGCCGTCGTCGAGCTGCTGGAGCACGCGCCGGAGCACGACGACGCCGCCCGGGACTGGCACGGCCGCTCACCACGCGAGGTGGTCGCCACCGCCCTCGCCACCGTCCGCGACCGCCTCGCCGGGCAGGGCCTGGAGCACGAGCTGGCCTTCATGGCGGCCATCCGCGCAGCCGTCCCCGACGGCATGCAGACCTTCTGGGACATGACGATCTCCGCCTACTGGGGCTGGAGCTGCTGGGATGCCCGCTCCGGTCAGTTCCACTCGGCCCAGGGCGCCGGCGGCATCGGCTGGGCATACGGAGCGGCGATCGGGGGTTCCGTGGGGCTCGGCGAACGCGTTCTCGCCGTGTCCGGAGACGGGTCCTCGATGTACTCCATCTCCGAGCTCGCCACGGCCCGTCAGCACGACGCGCCCGTGACGTGGCTGATCGTGGACGACGGCGGCTACGGCATCCTGCGTGAGTACATGGAGAGCGCCTTCGGCCAAGCCACCGCCACCGAGCTGTCGCGCCCCGACTTCGTCGCTCTCGCCGGATCCTTCGGGGTTCCGGCCCGCCGTGTGGCCGCCGAGGACGTCGAGCAGGCGCTGCGTGACGCCCTCGCCGCGGAAGGACCCAACGTCGTCGTCGTGGACACCAAACTGCGGATGTTCGCCCCCACCCACCTGGACCGTCCGGTCACGCTCTGACCGCGATCACCTACTGGACCTACAGGACCCGTTAACGCCGTCGGCCCCGGAGTGGGCGCGGTCTGTCTGTGACCACAGCACGCCATTTCCGGGGCTGACAACGGGGTTGGGTAGTAAAAGGGCCTCCGTCGATCGGCGTCACCATCCCCTCTCACATCAGCTGCGGCCCGGCGTCTCCGGCCCCGCACTTCCCACTCTGACGCAGGAACATGGGACGTGGCTTGCCGCTGCCTGGGGCGTCACTGGGAATCGGCGGGCTCAGAAGCTCGAGGAGCTCCCCGAGCCCGAGAAGCTCCCACCGCTCGAGCCGTAGCCGGTGCTGCTGCTACTGGACGAGGAGCTCGCGGCACTGCGGGCGGAGTCGACCGCGTGCTGACCGGCGTCGATCCCACTGCCGAAATTCACCACGGAGATGATCGGAACCCGGGGGAAGGCGATGTCCACGATGCTGCCGTTGTAGTGCCGGGTGTCCGGACGGGAGGTGGAGGCCGCGTCGATCTTCTCCCGCATGAGCTGGGCCTCCCGTTCCGAGCGGGTGTTGGCCGCGATGACCGCTTCGGCATGCTGCTGGAGCAGGGTGGCCATCTGTTCACGTTCGGTCTTGAGCGCGTCCAGGGCGGCATCCGGCGTGACGCTGCGGTCATCCAGGCCGGCCTCCAGCCCGGACAGCCGCTCCAGCGCGCCCGCGGCGTGGGCCCGCAAGGCCGCCGCGGATTCCAGGCCTGCTCCGGTCTGATTGCCGCTGAGCATGCGGTCCACCTCGGAGAGTTCTTCTGCGAGGCCGGCCGATTGATTCCGCCAGGCCTCACGCCAGCTGGAGTTGAGGTTGAGCAGAGCGTTGGAGTCGGCGATCGCGTCGTCGAGGCCGTCCAGAGTCTCCGCCACCTCCTGGAACCGCACGGCCTCGGAGACACTCGCCGACACGGATCGCTGCTTGGGAGTCAGCGCCGCGAGCTTGTCGCGGAGCATCGTGGTTTCCCGCAGTTGCTCCTCCAGGGTGTGCCAGCGTTCCAGGACCCGTGCGCCGTAAGCGGAGGTGTCAGGGATGGTGGAGGCGTTGAGCGCGGTCTCCTGAAGCTGGAGGGCGACCGAGGCGTAGGCGCGGTCGCCGGCGTCGAAGGCTTCAGTGAATTTGCGGCGATTGTTGGCCCGGATGCCCGCCCAGACGCCACCGCCCACCAGGGCTCCGCCGCCGAGGATGCCGCCGGTCCAGAGGGTGGCAGGGGCCAGATACCAGGGACGTGCGATGCGCGACGCCGCGGAGCGCACGCCCTCGATGGTGCCGTCCGTCCACTGGGCCTGCCGGAAGAGGGACTTCGTGTCCTCCTGGATCGCCTTCTGCTCCTCCAGGGAGATCTTGCGGTCCTCTCCGAAGTAGGTGCCCACATGACGTCCCGTGGTGTCCAGCGCGAACACGAAGAGACCATCGGCCCATTTCTGCCCGTCGGCGGTGATCCACTCCGGATGCCGGGACCGCGCGAAGCGCAGCACCTCTTCGTTGAGGTCGTCGGACTGGCGGCCGGCTCGCGTGAAGATCACGACCTTGGTGGGCTGGTGGAAGGAGATCTTCTCGATGGCCGGCCGGAGCTGCGGAAGATAGAGGGCACCGGCGGTGTCCTCGATCACCAGGTCCGACACCGTGTCAGCCCGCGCCGGGAGTGCCGTGGCCAGCACCGGAAGCACGGCGACGACGGCGACGAAGAGCAGCGCTGCCGCCGCCCGGCCGGCGCGGATCACTGAGTTCACTGCTCGATTCATGGACTCCCCCTGCGGACACGATGTGATGACAGCGCCAGCCTAACCGCTTCCCCTCTGCTGTCCACGGCCGCTGCGACCGGAGACACCTTCCGGGGCCGCTCAGAATTCGCTGACGTGGACTTTCTCCCCGGCCGCGCTGAAGATTCCCAGGAATTCCGTGGCGACCGGCCCGGCGGCGCCGAACCAGTGCGGGGTGGTCGTGTCGAACTCGGCGGCTTCGCCCGGCCCCAGGCGGTACTCCTGGCCTCCGAGGACCAGCCGCAGCTCGCCGGCCAGGACGTAGAGCCATTCGTGGCCCGGATGGACCTTCGGCCGGGGCTCCTCCGGCGCTGACTTGCCATGGAGCACGTGCTTGTAGGCACGCATCCCGCTGTCTCCGCGGCTGAGTGGGAGCAGCGTCTGCCCGTACCTGCTGATGGGCTTGATGTGCACCCGCGGATCACCGACCGCCGGGGCGCCCACCAGTTCGTCGAGCGGTACCCGGTACGCCCGGGCGAGCGGGTAGAGCAGCTCCAGGGTGGGCTTGCGGACGCCCGATTCGAGCCGGGACAGCGTGCTGATGGACGTGCCGGTCAGGCGGGACAGCTCCCCCAGCGTGAGATTCCGCGCCTCCCGGATGGCGCGCAGTCGCGGGCCCACGCCTGTCAGGAGCGAGGTCAGTTCGGAATCGTGGGTGCCCTGCGAGGAAGCCATGTGCCCAGTTTGCCACTTCGGCAAGTGGCATTGCCAGTTTAGATCGCGTAGATGAGAATCATTCACAAGAACTTCACGGAGGAATCATGAACATCGCACCCTACGACGTCGCGATCATCGGCGGCGGACCGGCCGGACTCGGAGCCGCCATCGCACTGGGCCGCTCGCGGCGCACGGTGCTCGTCATCGACGCCGGGCACCCTCGGAACGCGCCGGCCGACGGGGCACACAATGTGCTGGGTCTGGAAGGCATCACACCCGGCGAACTCCTGGCCCGGGGCCGTGCCGAGGCGTCCACCTACGGGGTCACCTTCCTGGGCGGCGCCGTCCGCACCGCCGCCCACGACGACGGCGGGTTCCGCCTCACGGTGCAGCTCCCTGACCGCGGGGCGGGCACCGGCGTCGACGGCTCCCCTGCGACGGGCGACTCTCAGCCCACGACGGTGCGCGCCCGCCGTCTCATCCTGGCCACGGGCCTGGTGGACGTGCTGCCCGACGTCCAGGGCGTGCAGGAGGGCTGGGGGCACTCCGTGCTGCATTGCCCGTATTGCCACGGCTGGGAGGTGCGGGACCAGAGGATCGGCATCCTGGCGGGCGACGCCCGGGCCGCGCACCAGGCACTGCTGTTCCACCAGCTGAGCGACCGGGTGACCATCCTCCCGGGCTGGACCTCGCAGTCCGAGGGCACCGCCGGAGTCGCGTGGGAGGCCGGTGACGACGACGCGCTGCTCAAGGCCCTCGGGGTTCCCGTGGCGTCCGCTCCGGTGACCGCCCTGAGTCTGGACGGGACCCAGGTCCGTGCCGCTCTCCTGGCGGACGGAAGCCGGCTGGAGCTGGACGCCGTGGTCGTGGCGCCGTCGTTCGTCGCCCGCACGGAACTCTACGAGCAATTGGGCGGCGACCCCGAGGAGCAGCCCATGGGCCGGGCGATCCCCGCAGACCCGATGGGCAGGACCCCCGTCCCCGGCGTCTGGGTGGCGGGCAATGCGCAGAACCCGATGGCCATGGTTTCGGCTTCCTCGGCGTCGGGCGTGCAGGCAGGGGCCGCCGTCAACGCCGACCTCGCCCTGGAGGACGCGGAGCGGCGGATACACACCCGTTAAACACCATCGACTGCTCCATACGATGCCGGAATCCCCTCGAAAACGAGGGAAGACGGCGCGGTACGGAGCAGTCGATGACTGCGTTTCAGACTCAGAGAGCCGAGTAGACCTCGCGGAGCAGCGCGGCGGTCTCGGACGGCGTCTTGCCGACCTTCACACCGGCAGCCTCGAGGGCCTCCTTCTTGGCCTGAGCGGTGCCCGCGGAGCCGGAGACGATGGCGCCGGCGTGGCCCATGGTCTTGCCCTCGGGAGCGGTGAAGCCTGCCACGTAGCCGACGACCGGCTTGGTGACGTTGGCCTTGATGAAGTCGGCGGCACGCTCTTCGGCGTCGCCACCGATCTCGCCGATCATCACGATCGCCTTGGTCTCCGGATCGGCCTCGAACGCGGCCAGGGCGTCGATGTGGGTGGTGCCGATGACCGGGTCGCCGCCGATGCCGATGGCAGTGGAGAAGCCGAGGTCACGGAGTTCGAACATCATCTGGTAGGTCAGGGTGCCGGACTTGGAGACCAGACCGATCGGGCCCTTGCCGGTGATGTTGGCCGGGGTGATGCCCACGAGGGACTCGCCCGGGGTGATGATGCCGGGGCAGTTCGGGCCGATGATGCGGGTGATCTGCTTGCCGTCGGCATCGACCTTGGACTGAGCCAGCGCCCAGAACTCGGCCGAGTCCTGCACCGGCACGCCTTCGGTGATGACCACGACCAGGCCGATCTCGGCCTCGATGGCCTCGACCACGGCGGCCTTGGTGAACGCCGGCGGCACGAAGACGATCGAGACATCCGCGCCGGTCTCGGCGATGGCCTCCTTGACGGTGCCATACACGGGGAGCTCGACGGCGGAACCGTCGGCCGCGTTGTGACGCACGGTGGTCCCGGCCTTACGGGCGTTCACACCGCCGACGACGTTGGTGCCGGCCTTGAGCATCAGGGCGGTGTGCTTGGTGCCTTCGCCGCCGGTGATGCCCTGGACGATGACCTTGGAGTCCTTGTTCAGGTAGATAGACATGTTTTTACCTCAGTTATCCGGGCTTAGCGGGCGTTGGCGAGCTCGGCGGCCTTGTCGGCGCCCTCGTCCATGGTGGCGGCCAGGGTGACCAGCGGGTGGTTGGCCTCGTTGAGGATGCGACGGCCTTCCTCCACGTTGTTGCCGTCCAGGCGGACCACGAGCGGCTTGTTGGCAGAGGAGCCGAGCTCGGCGAGTGCGCCGACGATGCCCTTGGCTACTGCGTCACAGGCGGTGATGCCGCCGAACACGTTCACGAACACGCTCTTGACCTGCTCGTCACCCAGGATGACGTCCAGGCCTGCGGCCATGACCTCAGCGGAGGCGCCGCCGCCGATGTCGAGGAAGTTGGCGGGCTTGACGCCACCGTGGTTCTCGCCGGCGTAGGCGACGACGTCCAAGGTGGACATGACCAGACCTGCGCCGTTGCCGATCACGCCGACTTCGCCGTCGAGCTTGACGTAGTTCAGGTCAGCGGCCTTGGCCTTGGCCTCGAGGGGATCCGCAGCGTCCTTGTCCTCCAGATCCTCGTGACCCGGGTGGCGGAAGCCGGCGTTCTCGTCCAGGGAGACCTTGCCGTCCAGTGCCACGATGTCGCCCGCGCCCGTGCGGACCAGCGGGTTGACCTCGACCAGCGTGGCGTCCTCACCCTTGAAGACGTCCCACAGCTTGATCAGGACGGCGGCGACCTTTTCGCGGATGTCCTCGGCGAAGCCTGCGGCGGCGACGATCTCGTCAGCCTTGGCCTGGTCGATGCCGACTGCCGGGTCGACGGGAACCTTGGCAAGAGCCTCGGGGCGCTCGACGGCGAGCTGCTCGATCTCCATGCCACCTTCGACGGAGCACATGGCGAGGTAGTTGCGGTTGGCACGGTCCAGCAGCACGGAGAAGTAGAACTCCTCGGCGATGTCCGCGCCCTGGGCGATCATGACCTTCTTGACCGTGTGGCCCTTGATGTCCATGCCCAGGATGTTGCCGGCGTATTCGAACGCCTCATCTGCGGTCTTGGCCACCTTCACACCGCCGGCCTTACCGCGGCCGCCGATCTTGACCTGTGCCTTGACGACGGTGACGCCGCCGATCTTCTCAGCTGCGGCCTTGGCTTCTTCAGGGGTGGTCGCGACGATGCCAGCGAGCACGGGAACGCCGTGCGCCTCAAACATGTCGCGAGCCTGGTATTCAAACAGGTCCACGGTTCGGTGTCCTTCTACGTCGAGGTAGGTGTGCAGGCGCCTCCCCGTGACGGGATATTGCGACCGTTCCGCAGGAGGTGCTCCACTGGGAACTTTAGCCCTGTGCGGGGCTGCGCCGCTCCCAGACTACCGGTTTCGTGACCAAGGCCACATTTCTATGATTTGTAGAACTCGCCTTGGTTTTGTTATGCGCGCGGCAGGGCGGCAAAAACGCCCTGCCGCGGCCTCCTCCTGAGCCTCAGCCGTCCACCTTGGTGACCGGCGCATAACGCAGCAGCAGGCGCTTCTCCCCCACCGGGAAACGCACCTTGGCCACGCTCTTGTCACCCACGCCTTCCACGCTGAGCACCACGCCCTCGCCGAAGGCGTTGTGGTTCACCTTGTCGCCCGGCGAAACGCTGATGACCTCTTTCTGCGGCTGCACCCGGCCCCGCACCACGGAAGCCGGCACGTCCGCATCGAAGCCCGCAGTGCTGCTGGCCGCCGCGCCGCGGGAGTTGCGGGAGGACCCCGCGCCCCAGTACGACCCGCCGTAGCGGCTGCTGCCGATCCCGTCGTTGGCCCATCCGGGGTTCACGGGCCGCACGGTGCCCTCACGTTCCCACTGGATGAGTTCGCCCGGGATCTCGTCCAGGAACTGACTCGCGGGGTTGTACTGGCTCTGGCCCCAGAGACTCCGCACCTCGGAGCGCGTCACATAGAGGCGCTGCCGGGCACGGGTCAGGCCCACATAGGCCAGGCGGCGCTCCTCGGCCAGCTCCTTGGGGTCGGTCGCGGAGCGGGCATGCGGGAAGATACCGTGCTCCATACCGGTCAGGAACACCACCGGGAACTCCAGACCCTTGGCGGTGTGGAGGGTCATGAGCGTCACGACGCCCAGGCGTCGGGCCTCCGCCACGGCCTCGTCCACGTCCCCCGGGGTGTCCGGAATCTGATCGGCGTCCGCCACCAGTGAGACCTGCTCCAGGAAGTCCCCGAGGGTGCCTTCCGGATTCTCGTTCTGGAACTCGCGGATCACGGCCACCAGTTCCGCCAGGTTCTCCACGCGGGACTCGTCCTGCGGGTCATTGCTCAGCCGCAGCGCGGCCAGGTATCCGGTCTGCTCCAGCACGGCCTCCAGCGCGGCTACGGCTCCGGAGCCCGAGGCCACCTCGGCGAGATCGTCCATGAGCTTCACGAAACCCAGGACGGCGTTGACGGAGCGGGTCGCCATGGCCGGAGCCTCCTCCGCCCGACGCGCCGCAGCCATGAAGGAGATGCGCTCCCGCTCGGCGAGAGATGCGACGGCGGCCTCCGCCCGGTCCCCGATCCCGCGCTTCGGCTCGTTGAGCACCCGGCGGAGGTTGACGTCGTCCTCAGGGTTCACCAGCACGCGCAGATAAGCGAGCGCATCCTTGATCTCCTTACGTTCGTAGAACCGCGTGCCACCGACCACCTTGTACGGCAGACCCATGCGGACCAGGACGTCTTCCAGCGAACGGGACTGGGCATTCGTGCGGTAGAAGACCGCCACATCCCCCGGGCGGAGCCCCTCGGCATCCTGAAGCCGGTCGATCTCACGTGCGATGAACGCGGCTTCCTCGTGTTCGTTCTCCCCCACGTAGCCGATGATCTTGGGGCCGTCGCCGGAAGCCGTCCAGAGACGCTTCTCCTGGCGGTCCGGATTCCGTGAGATCACGGCATTCGCGGCGGACAGGATGTTCTGGGTGGAGCGGTAGTTCTGCTCGAGTTTGATGACCTCCGCGTCCGGATAGTCCTTTTCGAACTCCACGATGTTGCGGATGTCCGCACCCCTGAAGGCGTAGATCGACTGATCCGAGTCGCCGACCACGGTCAGCTCGCTGGGCGGCACCGGACCGCCGTCGTGCGTGCCGACGATCTCCTTCACCAAGGCATACTGCGCATGGTTGGTGTCCTGGTACTCGTCCACCAGAACGTGCCGGAAACGCCGACGGTACGACTCGGCCAGGGCCGGGAAAGCCCGGAACATGTAGACGACTTGCGCGATCAGGTCGTCGAAGTCCATCGCGTTGGCCTGGCGCAGCCGCTGGGTGTACCCGAGATAGACGTCGGCGACAGCCCGGTCCATCGGGTTGTTCTCACTCGCCGTGGAAGAGAATTCCTCGGCGTCGATCAGCTCATTCTTGAGCGCTGAGATCTTGTGTGCGATCGCCTTGGGAGCGAATCGTTTCGGATCCAGATCAAGATTCTTGGCCACCAGGGTGATCAGGCGCAGAGAGTCCGCCGAGTCGTAAATGGAGAAGTTCGAGTTCAGGCCCACATTGGCGGCCTCCCGTCGCAGAATGCGCACACACGACGAGTGGAAGGTGGAGATCCACATGCTCTTGGCACGGGGGCCGATCAGGTTCTCGATGCGCTCCCGCATCTCCGCGGCGGCCTTGTTGGTGAACGTGATGGCCAGGATCTCGCCGTGGTGCGCCCGCCCGGTGGCCAGAAGGTACGCGATCCGGTGGGTCAGGACACGCGTCTTGCCGGAACCTGCGCCGGCCACGATCAGTAGCGGTCGTCCCGAATGCACGACGGCGGCATGCTGCTGCGGGTTGAGGCCTTCGGTCAGTGACTCGGCCGAGGGGTTGTGCACGCCCCCTCGCTCCTGCGGGGCCCGGCCGCCCCCGGTGGCGCCGGTCACCGATTCCCCCGCGTCGCGCTCTCCGCGAGAGGCTGCTGGTGCGGGCGTGGTGGCATAGGGATCGAAGAGCATGTCCATGGTCCCTCCAGTTTAGGCGGGGCGTCTGACAGTCAGCGTCGAACCGGTCGAGAGGGGTCCTCGAGCGGTGGAGGCGGGCCTGAAACGGTTAAATTCCCGAATCGGGCGAAAAACCCCCGACGCAGGCGGAAACAATTTGTACCCTAAGTGGTCTGGATTTAGGATTGAACCCGACGTGTCAAGTCAAGCACTCTCGCACTTCTGATACGTCATATTATTGGGTCTGCCGTGAGGCACTCAGGGGGAAGCTGTGGGGGCTTAAAACATGAATAGGTGTCTCGTTCGAGTAAGGCCGGTCTTTTCCGCACCGGGCCTCATGCGTTCGTCTGACTCGCGGAATTGACGGGCTCCGCCATGGCTGCTTCGGTGACCACCGCCAGCGATTTCCGCCCCATCAATTCCGCCACATGGCTGCGTTCCCATGCCATTCGGATGCGCATTCTGGACCTCCTCTGCATCGTGCTGGCCGTCAGCGGGGCTTACACCCTTCGTTTCGGTTCCAATGACGATGCCGCGCTCCGGGGTCAGATCACGGAATTCTCCTATGTGACAGTGTCCCTGCTGCTGATCATCGCGTGGTGGTCGGCTTTGGAATACACCGGGTCCCGTGACACCAAATTCATCGGCACCGGCATCGAGGAGTACCGCAGGGTCACGGCGACCTCTCTCTGGCTCTTCGGCGCAGTGGCGGTGTTCTCCTACGTCTTCCAGCTCCAGACCGCCCGCGGCTATGTCGCCGTCGCACTGCCGCTTGGTGTGCTGTTCCTGGTCACCTCCCGATGGGTCCAGCGCAAGGCTCTTCAGAAGACCCGCAAGGAGGGCCTCAACCTTCACCGAGTCCTTCTGATCGGCGCTTCGTCGAGCGTGGACCACCTGAACAGCAAACTCGAGCAGCACATCATTTCCGGGTACAAGCCGGTCGCCGCGGTGCTGACGGACTCCGGCGCCATTCGCGGCGAGCTGCCTGCTCTCCATGGCCTCCCGACGGTCGAATTGGTTCTCGACGCCATCGACCGTTCCGGAGCCGATACCGTGGCCATCTCAAGCGGCGCCGAGCTGGACCCGACTTTCCTGCGCCACCTGGGATGGGCTCTGTCGGCTCGCGAAGTGGGCATGATCATGGCTCCCGCCCTGACGGACGTGTCCGGCCCCCGGATCCACATGCAGCCCGTGGCCGGCCTGCCCCTCATCCACGTGACCACGCCGAAGCTTGAAGGAGTGAAGGCGTTCGCCAAGCGGATCTTCGACATCGCAGTGGCGTCCTGCATCCTTCTCGTCCTCGCGATTCCGATGGCCATCGTGGCCCTCCTGGTGCGGCTGGACAGCCCAGGACCCGCGCTCTTCTTCCAGGAACGCGTGGGTAAGCGGGGAAAGCCCTTCAAGATGATCAAATTCCGTTCGATGCGCACGGACGCCGAAGCGCAGCTGATCAATCTTCAAGATCAGAGCGAAGGCAACGGCGTCCTCTTCAAGATGAAGAAGGACCCGCGAGTCACTCGTATGGGTTCCTGGATCCGCCGGTTCTCGATCGACGAACTGCCTCAGCTGTTCAACGTGCTCAATGGCACCATGAGTCTGGTCGGGCCTCGTCCACCGCTTCCCCGAGAGGTGGCGCTTTACGACAATTTTGCGCACCGCCGTCTCCTGGTCAAACCTGGGATCACGGGGCTGTGGCAGGTCAGCGGACGAAGCGATCTCTCCTGGGACGAATCGATCCGGCTCGACCTTTACTACGTGGAGAATTGGTCCCTGGCACAGGATCTGCTGATCCTCTTCCGGACCGCCAAAGCGGTGTTCGGCAAGGACGGCGCCTACTGAGCCGAGCCGAATCCCTTCGAGCCGAGCCGGGCCCACCCGGAACGGCATGAGCCTTGCGGCTGACCGGTTCCCCACCGGACCGCCCTGAGGGCTCCGGGCCAGAGCCCGTCAAAGCAGCACCCCTCCCGCACGACTCCCCCCTCCCCCCCCATCACGGTCGCCGCACCCCAGTACTCTCCCCCGGACCGGGTGCAGTCTCCGTCTTTGGCCATCCCTGAAAGGGATCGCATGAAGACCCAGCTCTCCTCCCCGTCCGCGCCCCGACGACGGTCCTCGCCAGATCCTGCCCGGCTGAACAACTCCTTCGTTCCGGAGAATCGCGGATGGCTTCTCGGTTTTCTCGCCATCGGGGCCATTCTCACCGGCCTCGCGCAGAACATCCTCCTGACCTACTCCTCTTTCGGTGGATTCAACCTGATGGACGATACGTGCATCGTTCTGATGTTCCTGGTGGCTCTCCTGCGGATGCTCCGGCGTTTCAGCGCTCCAGGACTGGTCTGCCTCATCTGGATGGTGAGCTGCGCTGTCGCGCTCTGGAGAACGATCGACGAGGGCATTCTCCCTTCGGATTCCGCGTTCTTCCTCTTCCGACAGGTGTGCATGCCCGTCCTGGTCATCGTCTCCGGTCTCGCTATGACCCGCAGGGAATGGCGGTGGATCATCGCCGTGGCAGTCACCGTGATCGGACTCAACGCGGCCTACATCGGTTTGGAGGCCGCGGGAATCCGCATCATCAATCCGACACCGTTCGCCTTGCTGAGCAAGACGGCCATCTACCCGAACGGTCTGCCCGGGTACTACATGTCCTACAACCTGAGCGGCGATCTGGTCGCCAGGGCGGGCGGTCTCTTCCTGAATCCGCCGACGACGGGCATTGCCACCGGCACTGCGGCCGTCATCGTGAACTACGTCTACCGCTCCCGGTGGAGACTGCTCCTGGTCATCGCTTTCGGACTCGCTACGGTGGCGACCATCAGCCGCGCAGGCATCCTTCTCATGCTCATCGGACTGGTGGGCCCGTTCCTCTCCCGCAAGCTCCACCCCTTGGTGGCCCTGCCCGCCATGAGTGTCCCCGTCATCATGGCTGGCAGCAACATCGCGGACCTCGGCAATTCCGACTCACATGTGGATGGGCTGACGATCGGACTGGAGCATGCAATCGACTCCGTCATCGGGCGGGGCTTCGGGTATGTCGGCAACTTCGCCGGCAAACTGGGCACGCTGCAAGAGGCCTCCGAGAGCCTCTCGGGCATCGCTTTCTCCGCCGTGGGCCTCGTGGCAGTGGTGATCTATGCTTTGGCCCTGGGCCGGCTGGTGGTGAACATCCTCCGCGAGCCCGCCCGCTGGGAGCAGTATCTGGCGTTCGGTGCGCTGATCATCGCGATGCTCGCCGAGACCGCCGGTTCGATGAATGCCACCGTTCCCCTCTGGCTGGTCGTCGGAGCCGCTTTGATCCCCAGAGCCCGGCCCGTGAAAGCCATGCCGGACGCCTTCAGCCGCACCTGACGCAATCCGTCCGGGGTTTACGCGAGTCGGTGCTGGATCGAAGCCTGGCGATCTCAGGAGACGGCCAGGGCCGGCTCCTTCCGGAGACCTTCCTGATCCTGGCCCGCGGTTTCCGGCTCCCCGGGCTCCGTTTCGGCCTCAGCTCCCGCGGCCTTCCCGTGTGCCGACAGCGAGGCCAGAATCAGCGCCATCGGGATGTAGATCTGCGGGGCCGCGAGCACATTGTCGAAGAAGGCGTAGAAAAGCATGGCGAGGCCCAGAGAGACCACCAGGACCTTGTCCCGGCGCTCCGTGAGCCGACGCGCGACCGACACGAACACCAGCACGATCCCCAGACCGATCAGGATGGCACCCACGATCCCGAAGTCCACCAGGAGCTGCAAGTAGGTGTTGTGGGGGGCGATGAAGTACTGGCGCACCAGTTCAACGCTTGATTCCTGCGAAAGCAGAGCGTTTGCTCCCGGGCCATGCCCCAGCCAGGGCTGCTCCAAGAAGCGTGACCAGAAATAGTCCCACGCGAGATTCCGGCCGGACAGACCGCCGCCGTGGTACTGATCCTGGTCCGTAGTACGTTCGATCAGCACCGGGGCGATCTGCCCGGCGCCCACGGTGAGCGCTCCGAGCACCGCGATGCGTATGACGCCCGCCATCCTGCTCCGCAATCGGCGGCTGAACATGACCAAGCAAAGGATCACAAAGAACATCACGACAATGGGCCCACGGGTAGCACTTGCGGCGGCCACGACAAGCCCGAAGACCAACGTGATGAGCGCACCCTTGGCGCGATTCAGCCACAGCCAGAACGAAGCGATGGCACCGAATGCGCCAGCTGCCCCGAGGTATGCGGGTGGGAGCGTTCCACCCAGTCGAGACATGTCGAATGTTCCCGACGTGAAGAGCGGGACGACGCCCGCCGCATCGAGCGCGATACTGCACATCAAGGTGGCGATGGGAACGACAGCTATCGTCCGCATGATCGTGACCACTGTCACTCGTCGCCAGTCCACGAAGAAGATCAACCACGGGATCAAGTAGCCCGCTGTAGATGTCAGGAAGCTCGTGACCGACTGAGGGGGCCGGAGATTGACCAGCAGCGACACGCCGAGGAGGACGAAGTAAGCACTGATGACGAACAAGACCGCAGCCGGTGGGCGCCGGAGTCCGGCAAGAAGAGCACAAAGGATCGTCACCGCGATGAGTGATACCTTCTGCACGGTGTTCCCTTGATCCCCGCCCAGGACGATCGCCAAGGCCTGCTCACCGATCAAAAGTGGAATCACATAGAAGAGCACCGCTGACTGAGGATGGCTCCACAGCGCAATCACCGAAATCAGGACTGCCAGAGCCCCTATGGCGATCGTGTGATCCGCCACGGCCAGATAGGTCAGCCCCACCAGCAATGGCAAGACGACACCCCAGGACCACAAAGGGGTCGCCCGCCAGTCCCGATGGGTCATCAACTTCTGAATGCTTCCCACTACGAAATCACGGTCCCTGGTCAGCGGCTCTTGAGCCGGGCCTTCAGCGTGAGCATGACGAATTTGGCGTTACCCACAAAGTACCGTTTGAAGAGTCGACGAGGCTCCTGGATGAAACGATAGAACCACTCCATCCCGAAACGCTGAACCCACTGCGGGGCACGCTTCAACTGACCGGAGACGACGTTGAAGGAACCTCCGACGCCGAAAGCCAGGCCCATGCCCAGGCGGTCCTTATGGCGTAGGACGAAATGCTCCTTCTTCGGACTGGGGAGAGCCAAGAACAGGATGTCCGGCTTGGCGTCCGCGATAGCCTGCACCACTCCGTCCTCCTCGTCCGCCGTCCAGAATCCGTTGCGGTACCCGACCACGTCCACGCCCTGCGCGGCGAAGATCTCGGCCACGGCTGCTACGACGTCTTCTTCCGCACCCAGCAGGTACACCTTGTCACCACGGTTCGGCGCGTGGCGGATCAGTTCAAGGAACAGATCGATGCCGGAGACACGCTCGGGCGCAGGCGCACCAAGGAGACGGCTCGCCCAGACGATCGACTGACCATCCGCATTACTGATGGCGCTGGTCTCCACGTATTCGCGAAGCTTGTGGTCGTCCAAAGCATCGAGCACGATCGATGCGTTCAGATCGGCACGCCAGTGCCCGCGCTCGTCAATGAGCTCATGGCAGCGCTCCACCGACTCATCCATGGTGAGGAGATCGAGGGGAAGGTCAAAGACGCGCTTGCGTCGCTTGAAAAGACCTGCCTTGGACGTCATTGGTTCCCCTTACCCTCATTGATCCATTCGACGAGCCGGGCCAGCGCGTCCTCTTGTTCCTGTTCGCGACGCACCTTCAGATCCTTCATCCTGCCCTCGAACGTCTCCTGCTCCTCCGCTGCCCGAAGGACTGCGGCCGCAAAACGTTCCGATTTCGGCGGCACCGTGAGAGCAGCATCGGCAAAGAAGTCACGCAGGACGGCTGTATCCGACGTGACAAGCGCCTTGCCGGCGCACATGGCTTCGTAGCCCGCGCGCTGCATGGTGTCCTCTTCAGTGGTGGGCGCCAACAGAATATTGGCGTGGGCCAGCAGCCGAAGGTATTCCTCGCGGGACACGAACCCGGGGAAAACGGTATTGCTCTGATCGCATTGTTCGACGAAAGACGCCGGGGGTCTTCCGGTGAAGACCCATCGGACGCCGGGCGTTCGATGGGTCGCAGCGGCCAGCTCGTCGAGCGGCTCATCATAGGAATACGTGATCGGCACCAGCACATAGGGGCATTCCAGGAGTGACTCCAGTGCCGGGTCCTCAAATGGACCAAGCGCCTCGGCAGGCTCGTAGCTTTCAATCAGGTCATGAAGAACCACTGCTTCAGAACCGAGACTCCGTACCTTCGCAGCCAGAGCGTCGTTGGTCACGATTGATATGTTCGGAGCCTTCAGCACTTTCAGGACAAGCTTGGTGGACCATTTCCACTTCGGATCGTAAAACGTCCCCGTGTGGAGATCCCCGCAGATCCGGACATTGCGGCCCACCGCAGCACGGACGGCAAGAAGAGCGACGACAGGAGGCTGCATCACGATGACTTCGGTTGGCTTCTTCCGACGAAGGTACTTCCACGTCGCAGCCCAGAGACGAAGGTAGCGCAAAGGAACCGGACCATTTCCGCCGCCCTGTGCCCATTCCTCGATTCCCAGACGGCGGGCAATGCCCTCGCTGCGTCCATGAAAATCGATCCAGCTGACAAAGACGGGATTCTTCTCGTCCACGAGGGGCCGAACGGCCGAGACCTCAGCCGGCATGGCAGCGCCCTTCCCAGGCGGCAGCCCCCGGCACGAATCTCTTTTGGCAGATTGAGAGCAAACCCTCACTGCCGATCTGCAGCAGCCGACGCCGGGACCGATGAATCGGTTCCATCAATTCTTCCCCCCAAAAAATGACAGGGCTTCGATGGAATGCCCGGTCAACATGAATACGGCCCGGTGCCTAAACGTGAGCCTGAACAAATTCTATCCCATGAGGGCTGCGGGAATTCGACCGTGACAGCAGCACGACTTCGGGCAAATCGGGCTTCGTCGTGCGGAAAATCGGGATCAGCCGGAGACATTCCCCGTCAAGCGAGCTAATCCGTGGTCCGCCAGATCCTGAAGGAAGGCCACGGTCTGAGCACGTACGTCCTCTTCCTCGAGACCGAACTGCTCAGCAACCCGGCCCACCACAGTTCCCTCTGCCTGAGGAGCCTCCTCGCTGCCGAGCGCAAGCCAGATGACGGCAGCGGGCCCCTCCAAGGCACGAGGGATCAGCAACCCGCTCAGATCACGGAGATCAAGGAGATGGATATCCTCTCCCAGGCTCTCAAAGGCAACGTCCGGGGACCGATACCACGCAGACACCACTATTGCCTCCAGTTCCGGAACAGGCTGACCACCGCAGACGGAAGCGTCCTGACTCCATGGACCAGGCGCTTGGTGCGAACTCCCATCAGCCGCAACACACCGGATTCTTCCATTCCGGGATCCTTCCGTAATTCCGCACTGCTCGGATAGACGGCTTTCACGAAGACCGTCATCTTGGACCAGCCTGATGCCGTGCGGATCGCGTAAAGCCAGCTTCCGGTCGTCGCCTCAGCGTGCGTCGTCCGGTTGATCTCCCATCGAGCCATGTCCCGGTCCGAGACATCATCGAAGGACCCTTCAAGACCCAGCGAGCGCAACTCGGGTTCGAGAATCCGCCGGAACCTGCCGGCCCTGGCGAGATATTCGAGCTCGGCCCTTTGCCCCGGGCCATCGCTCTCCACGAGTGCTTCCATCAAGGCGCGGTGGTAAGAGTTGTCGTTCGAGTCCGGAGAGTTCCGCTTCAGGTGAAGCAACGCCACCACCCCGTTGGCCACCCGACTGGGTGTCTGAACGTCCATATTGGCCATGCGGACCCGCGTGCGCCCCGCCCAAAGCGATTCGAAGACGTCCTCAGGAGAACCGAAAAAACCTGGGAAGTAGGAGTGGACATCGATGTCGCACGGCCATTCCGGGTGAATCAAAGTCCGTGAGTGGGGATCCAGAATGCTGGGCGAGAACCGGACTTCGCGGTCCTTCCAGCCTTTGGCTTCCAGAACAGCACAGAGTTCGGCGATCCGGCCCGGCTCCACCAGGATGTCAGCATCACTGGAGACTTTCCTGGGCCGCAATCCCAGTTCAGCCAATACCGGCCCCTTGATCGCAAGGGCACGGATATCGTGCTTCCGCGCCAGACGGTCCACCATGACGTAGGCCAGTGGTGTCGCGGAAGACATCGGGAGTGAGACCGAGGTCGTCCTGGCATATTCCGATTCCTGCTGCATTCGTTAGCGTCCCCTCCTCGAAATCCTCTGTCTGCCCCGCAAGAAGATCACGCCCGGCGCCAGCATCACCACGTAGGCGAAAGCTCCAGCCACCGCCGCGCCGCAGGCCCCCCAGGGCGACAGAAGAATCATCCCTCCGACGCTGAAGGCCACCGCAGTCAGCGTGGCATATGCCCGCATCCGAGCATGCCCGGTACGGACCAGTATCCCGTTGACCAGGAAGCCCAAGCCTTTGGCCCAGCCTCCTACTGCCAGGATCATGGAAGGAAGCACTGCACCCTGAAAAGCATGGCCGAATACGAACGGTATGAGGAACCAAAGAGTTCCCACACACACCAGAAGCCCCGCAGTCATGACCAGGGCACACCACTTGATGATCGTGGTGAATTCGTGGATTTTGCGCAAACCACTGCTGCCGGCCAGGGCGGCATCCCGGAAGGGCTTGGCGGCCACCGTGAAGAGCTCCGCGATCAGCATCGCAATGGCGTAATAACCCAACTGTTCCGCCCCGATCAGGGGCCTGAGAACGATCGGATCGAGATTGACCAGGAGCACACCCCCGAGGCCGCCCAGAACAGCCCAGGCCGCAGTCTTCAGAGGACGGTCTGTCACTCGCCGCATGACCCGTGTCGTGATCTCGGCCGTTTGGCGCGGTATGCGCGCAGTGGCCAGGGAAAGGTAAAGGAAACCGAACACCTGCGGCAGCACCAGGGAAAGGACCGCTGTCTGAAGGTTGAGGTGACCCGTGACGAAAAGTCCCGCGGTCATTGCCAGACGCGTCAGGGCCGTGATCCATTTCTCGACGGACGTCTCAAGGATCATGTTCCGGTTGAGCACCTCACCGCGCTGAACCAGCGCAAGGGCAAAGATCACCGCCCCCGCCGCCAGCGGTAGCACCAGCTCATCATGCAGTAGCCCCGCATGCGCGAATGATCCTGCAGCGCCGAGTGCCATCAGGAGTGCCACCACGACAGCGGCCGCCCAGATACCCCACCGAAACTTCCTGCTCCAGTAATTGCTGTAGACCGCGAGGGAGTCCGAGGCCCCCAGACCGAGCAGGGAGGCGGATACGACGATCACCGACTGGCTGGTGGAGAAATCGCCCTGTCCCGCTGGGCCGAGAGAGCGCGTCAATAGCGGCGCCACGAGCAGCGAGCTCATCGGTATGAGGATCGACCCCACCGCATTGAGCGCGTGATGCCGTCGCGTGACTGTCTGCGCTACAGCAACCATGATGGCGGCGCGTTCACGAATGCAGGGGTGCTCATTTCCCGGACAGCCGCGGCTTCGAACGCCTGCTGAGCGAGTCCGGTGACGTGGTCGGGAGAAGGCTTGTCCTCCCAGGCGACCACGTACCGGTCAGCCCCGTACCACTCGAACTGACCGGTGAATTTGTCCACGTAGTCCAGGCCGACGCAGGGTATCCCCTGGCTGAGGGCGGCCACACCGGCATGCATGCGAGCGGTCACCACGACGCTGGCGGCCCCGAGCATGCCCTTGGCCTCCTGCGCGTTGCGGGGAACCGCCACTCTGCACGTCCGAGGATCCGCCCCCGCGACGAGTTCGTGGGAAAGCGCCACATCGCCGGGCTCCTCTCGGATGTCGTGCGCCAGGACCACGACTGCGAAACCCGCTCCCACCAGGGCAGAAACGTAGGAGGCGAAACGTCGCCGCACTTCTTCGTGACCGGTTCCGTTGAACGCGGCCAAGTGAGTGTTCGGCACGAGCACGGCCGTCGGCCTGCCCCGGCTGACGATCCAGTCGGACAATTCTTCGACTGCCGATGTCGAGGAGGGCTGCATGTACGCAGCCACATCAGGGAAGACACCGACCTCCCGCCGCAAGGCGGCCACGATCCGCTTCTGCGAGTTGCGATCACGGGCAGTGAGCCGCACGCGAGGATCAAGGTGCCGGAGCGCAGCCAGCGCATCCTGGCTGGCATGCTTGCGAAAACTGAAGTTGGCCAGCTCCGCAGAACGGCCTTGGGCCACGGCCACGTTGAGCAGACTGACCCGCTGAGCAATGGAACGAATACCGTACGCCCCGTCAATGGAGTCCGCCCCGAGAACCACCACTCGAGCGGCGCTGGTGAGCAGAGCGAACTTCCGTGCATCGACATGCATACCGCCCACCGCGATCACGCCGTCGAACGAGGCCACCCCGTCCACGCCCATCTCACTCCACGATTCGCCATCACCCGGGGTGAAGAGCTCCGGACGGCCGTGAGCGGCCAGAATACTGTCGCGGCTGCCCTGCATCATCCCCTCGTCGCCGAAGGAGCCATAACTGGCTGGAGAAAGCACAGCGGTGACCCCGGATTCGATATCGATCCGCTTGCCTCTGCTCAGAAGCTGACGCTGCGTGGAGACCACCACGGGCACCGTACGGCCGGCCACCAGTCGATTCAGATTACCCATGCACACTCCCCTGCGCGGTCCGGGAGGACCCGCTCCATCCCACCATCACGGTGGCTTCTATCGTGGCCTCAAACATGCCTGCCCCATTTGCTGAACGGGAAGAGGAACCAGTCCACGCGGCCGATGATCTCCTCCCGGGACGCCGTCCTGGCGCACCCGCTCGTGGCCGCGGCGTTGCGGCAGGAGATCACGGAATCGGCGGAGTTCGAGCGGTGGTCGCCGAGCAGCAGATATTCATCGGGACCGAGCGTGACCTTGTGGAAGCAGCGTGCCGTCCACTGGGTTCCCGTGCACTTCGACGTCCCGGCAGTCCAGGGAAGATCCTGGTAGACGTACGGTTCATCGATCGCCGCGCCATTCACCATCACGCGGCCCTGCGCGTCGCAGCAGGCGACCGAGTCGCCGGGCACGCCGATCACGCGC
Source organism: Arthrobacter sp. RAF14 (assembly GCF_052114185.1). Classification (NCBI taxonomy): domain Bacteria; kingdom Bacillati; phylum Actinomycetota; class Actinomycetes; order Micrococcales; family Micrococcaceae; genus Arthrobacter; species Arthrobacter sp. RAF14. The sequence goes on from NZ_JBFREG010000002.1 coordinate 549,055, forward strand.
TTGACCATGTAGTCCGTGTTGCCGGGGCCGATGCCCGTGAGGTCCCCGAACCACCCGATCGCGGTCCGGACGGCTCCATGCTCGCTCTGCGGCCCCCAGGAAGCAGGCTTCCGGAAAACCACGACGTCACCCCGCTGCGGCGCCGACCCCGCATAGGCGACACGGTTGACGAGCAGCCGGTCTCCCACATTCAGAGTGTTCTCCATGGAACCGGAGGGGACCTGGTACACCTTGACGAAGAATCCCTGAACGAGCGCCACCACGACCACGGCGATCAGCAGTTGGAACCAGAGAGACTTCAGCAGCGGACGACGACGGCGCGCGGCCGCTGGAGCCGGCGCGCCCCGCTCCCCGCTGTCCGGCGCAGTGTTCTGCGGCTCAGGCTGAGAGCCGCCCGGCATTCCGGTGCTCATGCCGCGCTGTCAGGAAATCGCTGCAGCAGGCCGGCGTCGGCCAGGGCACGCAGAACCATGCTGACCGCTTCCTCCAGGCTGCGCTCCGGCGGCACACCGAACTGCGCCTCGACGTCGCGCGCGAGGCCGTCGAAGTCCCGACCCGCGCAGAGCGAGCGCCAGATGACGGGGCCCACGCCGTCGAGGATGTGCACCACACGGCTGCTGTCGATGATGGCCGTCTGTCCCGCGGACTCCACCGCGTCCAGCACGCGAGCGGGCACATACCGTTCCCCGTTCGGGGCACTGTGAGCTCCGGCAGGATCCGGTTCCGGAAGGACGGCTTCCCAGCGATCAGGCTCCGCGGCGGCCAGAAGCCGGGGAACCAGGTCCGGAACGTCCGCGGCTTCGCTGTAAGTGACCTGCCGGATGGCACCACAGCGGTCCACCAGCCGCGCCATCGTCTGAAGAGGCTGATCCAGGTCAGCGAGGTAGCTGACCTCAGGAACGATCGCGGCGAGGGCCTCGCACAGCTCCAAGCGGCTGATCTCCGGGCCCTCCGGCAGCTCGGGCAACCGGGAGACCAGCACCAGACCGCCGAGGCGCAGCTCAGCGTCGGGCAGTTCCTTCAGCCCGAGAAGGGAAGGCGCCACCTGTTCCTTGTGGTCCTCTCCCTCACGGATGATGGAGAGCGGCTTCCGGTAGGAATGGACCGTGCCGTCGGGTTCGATCCCCACGGTTTCGTCCGTGACATACGAATAATGTTGCCCCACGGTCCTCGCAAGTGTGGTCTTCCCCCTGCCGGATGGGCCGATGAAGGCGAGCACTTTCCCGGTGTCATCGGCGATGCCGGCGGCATGAAGCATGAGCAACTGCCCGCGGCGTCCCTCGATGGCGGCAAGGGTCGCATGCGTGGACAGATCGGCGATCGAACGCTGCAGGCTTTCCTCGTCTGGAAACGGCCAGCTCAGCTCGAAGACGTCGAGATCCCTGGTCGCCGCATCCTGGTCCAGGGGCCTGGCGTCCATCCACGGGTCCTGCAGGGCCCGAAGGCGTGTCTCGTCCAGAGAATGACCGGCGAAGTCAAGGCGCACCCGGACCACCCCGCCCAAGGCATTCACCAGAATGTCGTTGGACTGCAATTTCCCCCCACAGCAATGAATTCTTCAACCGCAAAGTCACACCGCACGACGACGTCGCAGACTCTCCGAATACCCTAGTTCACTCTTCAGGATGCGCGAAACGCGCCAGCAGAATTGCTGACGCGTTTCACGAGACCCGTCCGCACCGAAAAATACGGAGTGGTGAGTTTCATCGGTGCCGTTCCGAAAGGCGGCGCCGGCAGAGGCATTGCGATCCGGAACGGGCTCACGGCGGAGCCCGAAAGGGTGATCAGCCGGCGTTGCAGAGGATCAGCGTCGAGTTGACCGATCCCGTGAGCTTGCCGCCCGTGGCGGTGTAACCACTGGGCAGCGTCAGCGCTGCGGACAGGCTGAAGGCGACGCTGATGGACAGTGTGGTGCGCAGGTTGAGAGTGCCGCCTGCCGGCAGATCTGCGGTCAGCGTGATCTGGCGGTCGGTGCCGCTCAGGACAGCAACGGAGGCAAGGCCACCGGTGACGCTGAAGACGCCGATGTTGGCCACGCCGGAACCGGTGATGTTGATGACGGTGCCGGCCGGGATCGGAGCGGTGGCGGACGCGGTCAGGGTGAAACCCGGGCCGATGACGCCGAGGATGCCACAGGTGCCGTTCAGCGCCAGGGCGCCGAGCTCGGAGGTGGAGGCGCTGGCGGCCGGAGCAGCGACCGCGGCGGCGATGACGGGCACCGACCAGGCGGCACCCTTGACGACGGCACGGCGAGTGGTGGAGTTGGAAAGCTTAAGATCTGCGCTCATGGTTCCTCAATGTTTCGATTCACGACTAAAAGTCTGTGGGCAACGGAACCCTGCGAATGCTGGTTCCCCCCGGATGATTCCGAGCCTAACCATGGCGGCGGATCGCCGGAGACCATTCCGGGAAAGTTGGCGCTTAACGACACAAGATCTGCGCGCAATGTTCTTTATGGCGACGCCTCGGCACCTTCCGCGACGCCCAGGGCGGAGCGAACCGGCGAAAATCGTCAGACGGAGACCTCCCCGCCTTTCCAGGAGGCTTCTCTCACTTATTAAACCGGATTTATTCCACGCCGGACCAGCGGCCTTCACGCAATTCACGCGGGCCGCAGCCGTACAGTTCATCGAGCGCGCGCCGAAGGGCGGTCGTGGTGCCGAATCCGGTTTGTTCGGCGATCTGCTGCACGCTCAGCACGTCGTAGCGGGAATCGGTCAACAGGTTCTTCGCCAATCGGCCTCGCTGTCTCCTGATCTCGGCCGCGATGGAATTGCCGACTTCAGCGAAGGCGGCCTGAACCCTGCGCAATGACGACTGCACGGCCTTCGCCACGGCCTCGGGCTTCAGATGCTTATCGGCACACCGCTGGGCGATCACCGCCATGGCTTCATCGCGCAGAGCCGACGAGGCCGAGCCCGGGGCCCACGACGACCCACAGTGCTCCAGCAGGACGCTGCCGGCGAGTTCCAGGAGGATCTGCTCCGAAGCGTAATCCTCGATCGAGGATCTCCGGTGCTCCACCGGATGTCCCATCATGGCGCGGATGAAACTGTGGGCCGCTCGGTCGAGCCTGGTCAGGGTAGGGAAGAACTGGACACCGGTCAGGGCGTGCGGCGCGAAAGTCTCGGCGGTGCCGCGGGCCAGCCGGATGCGATCGACGTCGCCGTAGCCCAGAAACGGGGATTCGACGTCCTGCCCACCAGGCACCACCAGCAAGGCACCGCCACATTCCTTCGCCAGACCGTCAGCCGGATTCACGACGAGCGCACGATTCAGGAAGTAGAGGTCCACCCAGCCGGTGGGAAATTCGAGCGCGGAAAGGTCTCCCTCCCGATGGCAGAGGGCGATTTCGCCCACCACGCACTCTTCCGGATTTTCCGGCTCCTGCAACCCGCCGTCCAGCGTCGGCAGCCCGGTCGCCTTCACCCGGCCCGCCAGAATATCCTGCCGCACCACTATTCCCCCCACCACACGAACCACGAGCCTTTCGCTGTCCACACCTCGGATTTACGCAACACCGGCTTGTCGGCCCGTCCGGCTTGCGACTCGAATGTCATACCAAAGTTATTGAGTAACACTTTAGATCCACACGCTAGGATGTTCAGGATGCCAGGCCTCTGCACTGGCGCCGGGACTTTTTCTTCACCGCACCACCAAGGGGATATCTACATGGAGTTGACCGATTACTGGAAAATTCTCAGAGCACACTGGGTTTCCGTCCTCGGCATCACAGTCCTGGGCGTCCTCGTGGCGTTCGGCTGGAGTCTGCTGCAGCCGAAGGTGTACAGCGCCGACGCCAGCGGCATCGTGTCGGTCGGCGTCAACAAGGATCTGAGCACCGCCATGATCGGCGAGAGCTACTCGAAATCCCGGGCCAAGGCCTACCTGGACGCGGCCAAGTCCCGTTCGGTCGCGGAGGCTGTGATCCAGGACCTCAAACTGCAGAACACGACGCCCGAACAGTTGATCGGCAGGGTCACCGCTCAGAACCCCCAGGACACCGCAACGCTCAAATTCACGGCTCAGGCCTCGACGCCTGAAGGCGCCCGCGATCTCGCTGAAGCGTGGGTGCGTGCGGTCGGCAGCCAGGTCGACGAGTTGGAGAAGGGCCCCGCGGGTTCCAAGGACAAGTCCATCGTGAGCTTCCGGTCCCTGGACGCCGCCCAGCTGCCCACCTCGCCCACCTCGCCCAACACCAAGCTCGCGCTGGTGATCGGTCTGGTGGCCGGCCTGGTGCTGGCCGTGCTCTACGCACTCCTGCGGAACATCTTCGACCGCCGCGTCCGCTCCGCCGCCCAGGTGGAATCGGAGACCGGTCTGGCCGTGATCGGCACCGTGCCCTTCAACAAGGACTTCGACAGCACCCACCGCATCGTCGCGTCGCACGGCGGCAACGATCTGGACAACACCAGCCAGCAGGACCACGCGGTGGCCGAGGCCATCCGTGAGCTGCGCACCAACCTCCAGTTCATGGATGTGGACAACCCGCCGCGCATCATCGTCGTGAGCTCCGCGCTCCCCGGCGAGGGCAAGACCACCGTGGTGGCGAACCTCGCGCAGACCATCGCGGCGTCCGGCCAGCGCGTGGTCGTGGTCGACGGCGATCTCCGCCGCCCCACCGTCGCCAAGACGTTCGGTCTGCTCACCACCATCGGCCTCACCGACGTCCTGATCGGCCGGGCGAACCTCAACGAGGTGCTCCAGCCGTGGGGCGAGAGCGGCAACCTCTATGTCCTGGGCGCCGGCTCCGTTCCGCCGAACCCCAGCGAACTGCTCGGTTCCAACGTCATGCAGAAGATGCTGCAGGACATCGCCAAGCACGCGATCGTCCTCATCGACGCTCCCCCGCTGCTCCCCGTCACGGATGCGGCCATCCTGACCGCTCAGACGGACGGCGCCCTGGTGGTCACGCGCTCCGGCAAGAGCACCTACGACGAGCTCAAGCGCGCACTGCAGAACCTGGAGCGCGTCAAGGGCCGTCCGCTCGGCATCATCATCAACGGCGTGCCGCGCAAGTCCGCGGCGGGATCCGGCTACGGCTACCAGTACTACACGTACTACAACCGGAAGGACGCCGGCGATAAGTCACCGCGCGCCAGCCACGTTCCCGTGACCGAGTCGACCCCCGTCAGCGAGACCGACCCGGTGGAGCTCGAACCGCAGCGCCACATGCGCCGCCGGGACCGTAGCAGGGCCTGATGTCCCGTTCCGCCCAGTCTGCCCACAGGCCGCCGTCGACCGTTCTGACCGTGTGCATCGGCAACATCTGCCGCTCGCCCCTGGCCGAACAGCTCCTGAGGGCGCGCCTGGGGCAGGCGGGGGCGGGCGACTTCGAACTGCTCAGCGCCGGCTTGCATGCCGTGGTGGGGGCGCCTATGGAACCGTGGCCCGCCGCGCTGTCCCAGGAGTACGGGGCAGACCCCACGGGCGCGGTCGGCAAGCAGCTCTCAGCGGAGATCGTGGGAGCCTCGGACCTGGTCCTGACCATGACCCGCGGTCAGCGCGACGATCTGGTCAAGCGCTATCCGACGGCCGCTCAGCGGACCTTCACGCTGGCCGAATTCGGGAGGATCGTCGCCGCTCTGCCGGTCTCAGGCCACAGTGCGACGGCGGCCGGCGAACCTCTGTGGGGTCAGCCGACGAGAGCGACGACCGGCTCCGCGCTGAGCGGCATCGTGCGCTCGGCGTCGTCGGCCCGTCACCTGGCACCGCTCTCCCCGGAGGATGACGTGCGGGACCCGATCAACAAACCGGAAGACGTGCACCGCGCGGTCGGCCGGCAGATCAACGACCTGACCCAGCGGATCGCCGAAGGACTCAGTCGGCACCTCGTGCGCTGAGGCGGCCACGGATGATCACGATGACCTTCAGCAACAGCAGCCCGGTGACAGTGCCGAGGGTGTTGGCGATGACATCGGAGAGCGCGGTCACCCGTCCCGGGATCACGAGCTGGAGCACCTCGATCACCGTGGACAGGACCGTCCCGCTGAACGCGACGGCCCAGTCCGGCACATGCGGACGGCTCAACAGCCTGAGGAAGAAACCCCAGGGGACGAAGAGGACGATGTTGGACACGAACTCGACCGCCACTTCGGCCGGCTGACGGGGGATCCCGAAGGTGGAGAGGAATTCGGCGATGACGGAGACGAAGCCCGTCACCTGGCGCGCGTCGTCCGCCGGCAGGAGCACCACCAGGAGGAGTGCCACGATGTACATGGCGAACGCACCGCGAGCCGCAAGCAGCCATCCGCGCGTCATGGGACCCCTTTCTCCAGCGGAACAACCTCAGCAGGCTACAGGAAAAGACCACGAGACCATCCCGGGAACAGTTCTTCCCGTTCGAGCAACCTCAAGGAAGCCATGAGCCCCACAGACCTCCCCTCGGATACCCCCGCGGACTCCACTCAGCCCCGCAAGCGGAAGAAGCGGATCGCGCTCTGGACCCTGGTCAGCTTCGCCACGATCGTGGTGCTGGCAGGCGTGGCCGCCTTCATCTACGTCGCCGGGCTGATGAACACCTTCGATTCGAAAACGGCCAAGCTCCCCTCCGCCTTTCCTGCGGAGAGCCAGCGTCCGGCGGTCACCAAGGTGGGCGACAAGGCGGCCGTGAACATCCTGCTGGTGGGTTCGGACAGCCGCGGCGCCGGTGTGGACACCGCCGAGGCCGGTAACGCGTCCGATCAGCGGGCGGACAGCCTCATGCTCTTCCACGTGCCGGCCGACCGGAAGAACGCCTACCTCGTCTCCATCATGCGGGACACCTGGGTTCCCATCGCCGGCCATGGCGAGGCCAAGATCAACGCCGCCCTGGCCTTCGGCGGTGTGCCGCTCCTGGTCCAGACCGTCGAAGGTCTTCTCAAGCAGCGGATCGATCACGTGGCCTTCATCGACTTCGAAGGGTTCAAAGGTCTGACCGATGCCGTCGGAGGCGTCGATGTGGATGTGCCGGTGGCCTTCACCTCGAGCGGTTACGGCAAGAAGGGCGTCCACTACCCCAAGGGCACCATGCACATGGACGGGACGACCGCTCTGGCCTTCGTCCGGGAGCGCTACGCCTTCAACGACGGGGACTACCAGCGGGTGCGGGACCAGCGGATCTTCCTGCGTTCCCTGATGACCAAGGTCGCCAAGCCCGAGGTCCTCGCCAATCCGGGCACCCTCAGTTCCATCGTCAATGAGATCTCCCCGTACATCACGGTCGACTCGGCCCTCACCGGACAGAAGGCGGGAGAACTCGCCCTGGATCTCAAGGACATCCGGCCCTCGAACACCGTCATGTTCACGCTCCCCACCCTGGGCACCGGCTGGTCCTCCGACGGGCAGTCGATCGTGAACCTGGACACCGCCAAGGCGAAGGGCCTGGCCGATGCGATGAAAGCCGGGAAGATGCCCGACTTCGTCGCAGCCAACAATCTTAAAAACGGGAACTGAGCGTTTCCCAGGCTTTCCCGCGACAGCGGAATCAGAGGAGGAAGTTTGACACCGGATGCGCTGGTCCTCGCCCCGATCGGTCTCGCCGCCGTTCTGGTGCTGAGTGGAATCGCCAAGCTGCGGGACCGGGAATCCACACTCAGCGTGGTGACCGAACTCCGGCTGCCGGGATTCCTGCGCCGTGACTATTTCGCCTGGGCCCTGCCCGTGGGCGAGATTCTCCTGGCCCTTCTCTTGTTCTCCCCCTGGTCCGGAGTATTCAGCGTGGCCGCAGTGCTGTCCCTGGCATTGTTCGTGGGCTATTGGGGCGTTATCGCACGCGCCCTGACCTTCGATCCCCGGCCTGATTGCGGGTGCTTCGGCCGCATCGGTGATCAGAGTGTTTCGGCCAAGACGCTCGTGCGGAATTCCCTTCTGGTGGTTCTCGGCGCGCTGACCCTCTGGCTGGCTCTGAGCGGCGGGACCGTGATCTCCCTGATCGGAGGCGATCCGTCGGCCCTGTGGTGGATCGTCCTGAGCGCCCTTCTGCTGGTGCTGGCCGGTCTGATCGTCCACCGCTCGAATGAGGCGAGCCGGCCGGGAGCCGTGGCGCAGGCTTCGGGCGCCGGTGATCCGGGTTCCGAAGACGACGACTTCAGCCGCGACCCTATTCCCGCGGCCTTGCTGCAGTCCGAAGACGGCGGCGTTCAGACGCTGCGTGAGCTCGCGTCGGCCAAAGCCCAGCTCCTGGTGGCCTTCAATTGCGTCTGCAAGCCGAGCCACGTGGCCGCGGGCAAGGTGGCCGAGTGGAGCGAACGCATCCCGGAGGTCGATGTGCGGATCCTCAGCACGGTGCCGCACAAGCCGCTCCGTCGTTCCATCCCCACTGCCGAGGGGGTTCTCTACGATCACGACAGCCTCGCCTGGAAGGCCCTGGGGCTCACGAGTTCCCCGTCCGCGGTCCTCCTGGGAGCGGACGGTTATCTGGCCGGCGGCCCCGTGGAAGGTCTGGAGGAGATGGAGAGTTTCGTCGAGGAAATAGCGGACGTCCTGCGTGAGGCTGCGGAGCAGCACTGAAAGTCCCGCAATCCGTCCGAGGCGCATAATTCCAGAAACACGACGACGGCGGCCGCCCCGCCGTCGTCGTGTTTCCACCGCCGCCCGCAGAAATGGCGGTGGAATATCCCGGTTGCAGGAAGCCCACCGATGCTCTCGCGCCCCAGCCAGAACCTCCCGAGAGACACCTATCAAATAAGTATGACTATCTGTCGCAGAGTTTTAATTGATTGACAAGTGACGCTGACATCGTGATACAACTCTCTAGAAGCCGGAATTAGGGATCCGGCTCATCACACGCATCTTCCAGGAGCCAATAATGAGTAATGAGACGAACAAGTCCATTGAGCGACGCCGGGTTCTCCGCGGCGCCGCCTGGGCTACTCCGGTGCTGGCTGCGGCCATCGGCACCCCCGCAGCGGCCGCTTCCGGAGGACCGGTCTGCCCCACCTGCATCAAGCCGGGCGTCCTGCTCGGCGGTGTGACCACCACCCAGATCGTAGTGGCCAACAACAAGGGCACGCTGGCCTTCGCCGGCCTGTTCGGCATGGATTCCAGCAGCTGTGATCTCACGCTGTTCCAGCCGGCCTACACCTCGATCATCACCTCCGCCACTCTGACCATGAGCGACGGCAGCACCTACGCCGGATCGGGCCTCGGCACCGCCACCGGCACCTTCGGCCAGATCGGCGTGCTTCCCGGGACCTGGCTGTTCAGCGGGATCAACATCCCGAACGGCACCTACATCCTCGGCGACAACAGCAAGGTGCACCCGGTTCAGATCTCGGCCACGGTGAACGTCATTCTCGTGGGCCTGCCCTCGCTGCTGCAGATCACCTGCCCGGTGACGCTGACCTGGAACCTGAGCGGCCTCGCCACCGGCATCGTCGCGAACGTCCCGCTGGTCGGTAACGGCGTCGGCACCCTCAACTACACGGCCACGGCGACTCCCGTCCCGTAAGCCGATCGGGTTGCACACAGAGGGCCCCAGGCATTCGCCTGGGGCCCTCTGGCCGTCAAGGGGAACGAGCAAGACGTCCCGCCGCCGAGACCGCCCGCTCAGCCGCCCATGTGCGTGCTGAGCATCGCGGCACGCAGCTGTGCCACCGCCGTCGCGCTTCCGGCCAGGAACCACCGAAGACCGTTGACGGACACGACGTCCACGGCGCCACCGGAAGCCAGCACGAGCGCGGCTCCCGGGAACCAGTCCCACTCGGGGCAGGAGTGCTGGAACCAGCAATCGAGCTCGCCCTGGGCCACGCGGGCCAGATCACAGGATCCGGAGCCCAGCATCCTCAGGGACGCCGCCCCCACGGCGGCCGCGTGCCACGGCATCGCGCAGAGAGGGTCCTGCAGCCAGGTGGGATGGATGTACGTCGCGGCGCTCGACTCGGCCAGGTCCTTGCCGGCCGGCCCGCTCAGCGCGAGGCCGTTGAGCGTGGCCGCGCGCCCCTCGCCCCCGAGCCACAGCTTGTCCTCCTCCGGCTGGTAGACCGCGCCGAGGAGCGGACGGCGCTCACCGTCCCCCTCGGCCACGAGCGCGACGGCGGAGCACCAGTAGGTGGAACCCCGCAGGAAGTTGTACGTGCCGTCCACGGGGTCGATGATCCAGGTGCGGCCGCTCAACGAGGGATGGGACGAGCCTTCCTCCCCGAGGATCCCGTCCTCCGGACGGCAGCGGCGGAGCTGCTCGACGATGTACGTCTCGGCCGCACGATCGGCCTCGGTCACCACATCGGCGACGTTCGTCTTCCGCTGGGACGTGACTCCGGCGGCCCGCATCAACTGCGCCAGCGTGCCGGCCTCCCGGACCAGCACTTCGGCCAGCGCGGCGTCGCTCAGAGAAGGGTCGGGGTTGGCGGTGCTGTGGCGGCCAATGCTCATGTCTCCAGCGTATCCGCGATAATGGAGGACATGTCCAAAACGCCAGCCCAGCGCATCAAGAAGCACGGCTCCCGGGCCGACGTCCCGGACACCGCTCCCCCGCCCGTCATCAACCCGACGGCGCAACGTGCTCTGGGGCAGCGCGCCCCGGGACAGCCTGCCCAGCAGCCTCAGTCGAACGCGAAGATGCTGGTCATCGCTGCGGTGGTCGCCGCGCTGTTCATGTTCTGGTATTTCCACCTGATGGTCCTGTCCCAGATGACGCAGCTCACCGGCGGCCTCGCCATGCCCGACTCCCGAGTGTTCGGCTTCGACGCGGCGGCCATCGATCAGCTGCGCGGAGCCATGGACGATGCGGCGCGTGGCCAGCTCAATTGGGTGCACAAGACGGCGGGCATGCTCTTCCCCCTGCTCTTCGGTCTGGCCTGGGCCCTGCTGATCGGCGTCAACACCGCGCGTTCCTGGTTCCGCACTGCGCTCTGGTCCCTCACGGGCCTGTTCGTGGTGGTCCGGATCGTCGGCAACTTCGCCATCGACTCCCTCTTCTCGGCCGCCGCCCCTGCGGCAGGAGCGGTCGCGTGGGCCTCCTTCCTCGTCGTGGCAGGCTGGGCGCTTTTCGTGCTCTGTCTGATCGGCGCCGTCGTCGTTCTGCTGCCCGGCCGGAGGAAGGCCCAGGCCTAGGGCCCTGCTCCGAGCTTGTATGCTTAAAGGCGTTGTTCGCCCGCCCTCGTAGCTCAGGGGATAGAGCACGGCTCTCCTAAAGCCGGTGTCGTTGGTTCGAATCCAATCGAGGGCACACATCGTTCGACGCCGGACCGCGGCACGCCATCGCGTGCCGCGGTTCCGCGCTTTCCAGCCCCACATTCATCCGGGCTTGCTAGGGTACTGACCCATGAGTTCACCCCACCTCCTCATCGTGTCCGCAGTCTGTGTCTATGACGAGGATGGTCGGCTCCTGACCGTGCGCAAACGCGGCACGGAGAAGTTCATGCACCCTGGCGGGAAGCCCGAGCCCGGCGAGTCCGCGGCCCAGGCCGCGTCCCGGGAACTCCAGGAGGAGGTCGGCATCAGGATCGGCGCCGACGAGCTTCAGCACCTGGGCACATGGGATGCCGCCGCGGCCAATGAGGAAAACACCGTCATCAGGGCCAGTGTCTTCACGGCGCCCGGCACCTGGCAGGCCGTCCCCGCCGCGGAGATCGAGGCTGTCCGATGGCTCGATCTGGACCGGGAGTGGCCAGCGGACCTCGCCCCTCTCCTGACCGAACACGTGCTCCCCACCCTTCTCCAGGCGCGCGGATCTCGCTGAGACACCGCGCGCCGGACGTATCCCGGGCCATCCTCCACGGGGCGCACAGGACCTGAGGATTCCCGAAAACTCAAAGGACGCCACGGCTGACTCTCGCCACACAAGGAAAAGGCCCCGGATGCCGCAGCGCATCCGGGGCCTTTCCACGTGCCCACGGGGCGCGCTGAATAGGGGTTCTTTTCCGGAGTGACAGAACCTCCGCTCCATTGTCCGATCCCATTCCACTCAATGGAATTTCCCTACCGCGAAGAGCATGCTCCCAGCTCAGCGGCACGCCCGAAAGACGCCAAGCTTCTATCCGGAGCACCTCTCCGGCATTCTGAAAACGCCATATATGTGGACACTTATTGACACCGATTTACCAAGATGTCAACGTTTGTGATGTCAGTTCCAACATCCTTTGAGAGAAATCTCATCGTTCATTCACTCCTAAGGAATCTGTCATGACCTCATCACTCCACTCTCACGCCTCCGTGCGATGGCAACAGGGACGCCGCATCGGCGCCGTCACCGCCGTCGTGGCCCTCACCACCGTGAGTGCCGGGCTCTCCCCCGCAGTGGCCGACACGCCCTCGTCGTCCACGGCCTCCTCCGCTCCGGTCTCGGTGTCCTTTACAGGGAAGAACGCCGTGACCTGGGGCGGCAGCTCCGCCGCCTACCCGTCCAACCCCGGCCCCAATTACGGCTACATTCCGAACGACGTGCAGCTCGGATCCGCCAGCACGAACATCGGGGGTTCATCCGTGGCTCTCTCCAGCTTCGTCAGGCTGGACTCCGGCGGTCTGCTGACCAGCATCAGCCAGGCGAGTTCCGCCCTCAACTCCCGCGGCGCATCAGGGGCGCTCGGGGAGAACTTCACGTTCCCGACCACCGGCGACCCGTCCCAGGCCGCTCACATCGATCTGATCAAGGCCGGCGCCGGATCGACCATCCCCGCCGGGCTCGTGGACAGTGTGACGCTGGACCTCGGTGCCTTCGCGTCGGAGACCAGCTTCGTCAACGGCCGTCTGCAGGATCCGGACGGAGTCGGCGGCCCGGGCCGCTACCGTGTGGGTCAGGCGGACGTGACGGTCAAGTCCTCCGCCGTGAAGAACGCGGCCTCCCAGCTGTACAACGGCCTGGGTGCGGTGGACCGCAAGATCGAGCAGATCGTCAACCAGGGCATCCCGCTGAACAAGCTCAACGGCCTGCTCGGCGTCGTGCTCCCCACGCCCACGATGACCGTCCAGAGCAACACCCGTGACAAGGTTTTCGCGAAGCTGCTGGCTCAGCCGCTCACGTCCAAGAACAAGCTCGTCACCGTCGACCTGTCCACCGGGACGGTCAAGGTCCACCTGGATCAGCTCGCGTCCGGCGGGCTGAACTCCCAGAGCCCGAACAAGGAGCTCATCGACTCCAAGGATTACCCGCTGATCGCCCAGACGGTTCACGATCTGATGCATGACGCCACCAACATCGCGGTCGGCGCCGTGGAGAACTCGCTCGACGCCGTCAAGATCAAGCTCAGCTGGGTGGGCCCGCTGCTCCTGAGCCCCAACGGGCTGAACATCAGCTGGAGCTTCACCCTGAAGCAGGCTGCGACGGGCACGCTCCCCGCCCCGGTCAACAACAGCAGCGGCCTGCTCGGCAGTCTGGTGGGCACCCTGGTGACCACCCTCGCCAAGTCGGCCAATGTGGTCGGCACGGTCTTCCGTCCGGTCTACAACCTGGTGATCGCGAACGGCGGTGACGGGGTGTTCGATCTGCTGATCAACCAGATCAAGTTCGGATTCACCTCCACCGTGGTGAACATGCTCCAGCCGGTCTTCACCGCCGCCACGCAGGTGGTGTCGGTCAAGGTCAACAGCCAGAGCACCGCAACCTGCACCCCGGCGGGCGGCACCCCGGTGCCCAGCTCGCACTCGCTCTCGGCTCTGAGTCTGTCCTTCCTGAAGTCCGCCGACGGCGCACGTCTGGACCTGGGCAAGTCCACCACGAAAGCGACCCCGGCCGGCTGCTGACCAGCTCCTGCCTGACCCGAGGGTGTGCCGTTCCCGGACGGCGCACCCTCGGCGTGTCCGCCACCGGCGCCCCGCCGGCCCCGCCGCAGACCCTTCCTGGAGGAATGTTGACCCGGAGGAACAAGATCCTTCTCGCCCTGGCCGTCGCCGCACTCGTCTTCCTCGGCGGGTGGGCCGGGGGAACTCTCGCGGCACCCGGCCGGACCGCCGCCGCGGACCCTGCGCCGCCGTCGTCCGCCCAGACGGAAGGTGCTCCGGCAGCACAGGACTGCGGAGACGGCGCCACAGCGCTCAGCCACCGGTTCCCCGCCGGCAGCTCCTGGACCATGTGCTGGAGCATCGACCCCCAGCAGGGGCTCACGCTCACCCGGGTGACCTACACGGCTCCGGGCAAGGAGCCTCTTCCCGTGCTCGGGGAGATCTCGCTCTCGCAGCTGGAGGTCCCGTATGACACCGGAGTACGCACCACCAAGGACATCACCGAGCACGGATTCGGTGGCCGCAACATGAAGACGCTCGGTTCCGCCGAATGCGCCGGCTCCCGGATCGCCGCGACCCTGCCGGACTTCGGGACGGGAGCCGTGGGCGGCTCGGAGACCCGTGAGGTGCTCTGCACGGAAGAGGTCGACGCCGGCCTGGGCCGCCGCAGCGAGTACACCGGAAGCCCGGTGGCCCAGCGCGGGCGGTCCTTCGAGATCAGCACGCTCTCCGTGGTCGGCTGGTACGAATACCTCTCCCTGTACAGCTTCGGCGAGGACGGGAGCATCACGCCCCGTCTCGGCGCCACGGGCGATCTCTCCCCCGAGGATTACTCGCACGACGCCGCCCACGGTTCGCCCGTCGGTCCGGGCGGCGCCGAAGCTGCCACGAGCCACAGCCACAACGCCGTCTGGCGGATCCACTGGGGACTGCCGGGCCCGCAGAGCGTCCAGGAGTACAACGCCGACTTCACGGGGCAGCGGGGCAAGGACGCGGCGATCGTGAACGGGACCTTCACCCCGCTGCCCACCGAGACGCAGAGGCTCCGCGATGACCGTCGCTGGTGGCGGGTTCTGGGTGACGGGAAGAACCCGGACGGACATCAGATCTCGTACCGCATCCAGCTGGACCAGAGCGACGGGTACACACCGCACAGCCACGGTGATCACGCCGGACAGGACGGACCCGGCGCGGGAGACGCCGCGTTCGGTTACGACGTGGCCTTCACGCAATTCAGGGACTGCGAACGCTACGCCACGCAGAACCTGTCCGCCGGATGCCCCAGCTCAGGGATACCGCAGTTCCTCTCCGGGGAGAAGCTCAGCGACGTGGTCTCCTGGGTGGCGGTGTCCTATCACCACGTGCCCCGAGACGAGGACCAGAGCCCGATGGACGTGCATTGGCAGGGATTCTCCCTCCAGCCCCGGGACGCGTTCAGCCAGAATCCGCTCACGCCCCCGGAACGCTCCACCGTGAACGGGAAGCCATGACCTCCGCCTCTGAATCAGAGCGCTGAGCCGTCAAGACCGCGGGTCTGAAAGTCATATACCTCAACGCCTCCCGTTCACAGCCCTGCCGCTCCAGGCATCCGATACCATGAAGCTGTCCGGCCGCTGAGGTGGCCGCGGCTCATCACTCGTCGTGAGGGGAAGACGGGATCGCTTGGCCATGCCTTGCACAGGCACCACTTCCTCGACAGCTCATTTGAGGAGGGCATCTTGGCTGTGCTCAACGTTCCCGCACCGGACCTGGGGGATATCGCCGTCGTGCTGGGTACCCGGCCCGAAATCATCAAACTCGCAGGGATCATCCGTCACCTCGGCCCACGCGCCCGCACGGTTCACACCGGTCAGCACTGGGATGACGACATGGCCGGTAAGTTCTTCCGGGATCTCGGCATCGGAGAACCCGATGTGCGGCTCGAAACCGTGGAGGGCCAGATCCGTGGCCTTCAGGTGGGAAACGGCATCTCCGAACTGGCGGCTCACTTCCAGGACCATCCCGTCACCGCAGTGATCGTGCAGGGAGACACCAACAGCACCACGATCGGCGCCCAGGCTGCCAACTATCTGGATGTCCCCGTGGTGCACGTCGAGGCAGGTCTGCGGTCCCATGACCGTGCCATGCCGGAAGAGATCAACCGCCTCGTGGTCGGGGCCATCGCGGATCTGCATTGCGCGGCCACTCCACAGAACGCGGAGAATCTGCTTCGCGAAGGCATCGAGCCGTCCCGCGTCCTGATCACCGGGAACACCGTCGTGGAGGCGACGCTCCTGGCACGAGAACTTCCTCATCGCGAAGTCCAGGACCTGGTGAGCGAAAAAGCGCTCCAGGAGGGTTATGTCCTGGTGACGATCCACCGTCCCGAAAACACCGACACCGCGGAGTCACTGGAACGGGTGGTCTCCGCGTTGTCCACTGTCGGGTGCAATGTCGTCTTCACGCTCCACCCCCGAACTGCGGCAGCAGTGGAACGTTTCGGCCTTCAGCGCTACCTGGACGGGTTCGAAGTCCTCACGGGCGTGGGCCACGCCGATTTCCTGGAGCTGGCATCGCATGCACGTCTGCTCGTCTCGGATTCTGGCGGCGTGCAGGAGGAAGTCACCGTGCTCAAAAAGCCCCTCCTCGTGGTCCGTCGCTCAACTGAGCGTCCGGAATCCATTGATGCCGGCTTCTCCCGCCTGATCACTCCTGACCTGGACCTTGCGTCCGAAATTTCGGCAGCCCTGGCGGACACGTCGTGGAGCGACGCGTTGAGAGACAGGCCCTCCCCGTATGGCGACGGCACCGCCAGTCGCCAGATCGCTGAGCGCTCCCGGTCACTTCTCGGCCGCGAGACCGCCCTCCCCGTCGTCTGACGGCGAAGCCGTGAGGTCCTGACCCGCTTCGGTCAGGGCCTCATGCGCCTCGGCGAACTGCGTGGTGTACAGCTCGGCGTAACGCCGTCCCGCACCCAGCAGTTCGGTGTGCGTGCCGCGCTCCACGATCCGCCCGCCTTCGACCACCAGGATCTGATCCGCGTCCCGGATGGTGGAGAGCCGGTGCGCGATGACCACGGCGGTCCGCCCGCTCAGGGCCGCCGCCAGCGCCTCCTGGACGGCGGCTTCGTTCGCGGAGTCCAGCGCGGCGGTGGCCTCGTCGAGAATGACGACCCGTGGACCGGCCACCAGGAGCCGCGCGATCGTCAGGCGCTGACGCTCACCGCCGGAGAGCCGGTAGCCCCGCTCCCCCACCACCGTGTCCAGGCCGTCGGGCAGGGAACGGACCATGTCCTCCAGGCGAGCTTGCCGGAGGGCGTCCCAGAGCTCATCGTCGCTCGCCTCCGGTCGCGGCAACCGCAGATTCGACCCGATGGTCTCGTGGAACAGATGGCCGTCCTGCGTCACCATGCCGACGCCCTGCCGGAGCGAGTCGAAACTCAGCTCGCGGACGTCGACGCCGTCCCCCGCCTCGGCGCCACCCAGAAGCACCGCGCCCGAGTCGACGTCGTACAGCCGGGCCAGCAGCTGAGCCACCGTGGACTTGCCCGCCCCGGACGACCCGACCAAGGCCACCGTCTGCCCCGGCTCCGCGCGGAAGCTCAGGCCATGCAGCACCTCTTCGCCACCGCGCGAGTCCAGCACCGCCACATCCTCCAGGGAAGCGAGGGAGACCTGCTCCGCCGAGGGGTAGGAGAAGCGGACATCCCGGAACTCCACCGCGAGCGGGCCCGCGGGAAGGGTGCGCGGCTGCTCGATCTCCTGAATGATCGGGCGGAGATCGAGGACCTCGAAGACCCGCTCGAAACTCACCAAGGCGCTCATGATCTCGACGCGCGCGTTGCTGAGCCCGGTGAGCGGCACGTACAGCCGCGTCAGCAGCAGTGCCAGCACGACGACGTCGCCCGCGCCCAGCGTGCCGTGCAGGGCCAGCCAGCCGCCGACGCCGTAGACGAGGGCCAGCGCCAGCGCCGAGACGAGCGTGAGGCTCGTGACGAACGTGAACTGGAGCATCGCCGTCCGGACGCCGATGTCCCGCACCCGGTGGGCGCGGACCTCGAACTCCCGGGATTCGTCCGCGGGGCGGCCGAACAGCTTGATGAGAGTGGCCCCGGGAGCGGAGAAGCGCTCCGTCATCTGAGTGCCCATCGAGGCGTTCTGGCTGGCGGCCTCACGCCGCAGCGCGGCCAGCCGGCCTCCCATCAGACGGGCAGGCACCAGGAAGAGCGGCAGCAGCACCAAGGCGAGGAGAGTGACGAGCCAGGACTTGTCGAGCATGACCACCAGGGTCAGCGTCAGGGACACCAGGTTGCTCACCACGGAGGACAGCGTTCCGGCGAAAGCCGCCTGGGCGCCGACCACGTCGTTGTTCAGCCGGCTGACCAACGCCCCGGTGCGAGTCCTGGTGAAGAATGCCACCGGCATCCGCTGCACATGGTCGAACACGGCCGTGCGGAGATCCAGGATCACGTCCTCACCGATGGTCGCGGAGAACCAGCGGACCAGCAGACCCACCCCGGCTTCCGCCACGGCGACGACCGCGATCAGCACGGCCAGCCGCACGACGAGGTCCACGTTCCTGCCCGCCACGATCGCATCGACCACCTGGCCTGCCAGCAGGGGCGTGGCCACCGCCAGGAAGGCGGCCACCACGGAAAGCAGGATGAACCCGACCAAGCGCGCACGATGCGGGACGGCGAAGGCGAGAACACGGCGGATGGTCTCCCGGGAGAAAGGACGCCTGCCCTCCTGCGCACGGGAAAGGTTGTACAGGGAGCTCATCGCCGCACGGTCCATACTCATGGTCTGTCCTCCTCGGACTTGATCCGCAGGCCGGGCTCCGCGCCACACCGGACCGTTCGCGGACCGCGTGGCAAGACCTTTCCGGCACATGGAAAAGCCCGCCGCTCCGGACTTGGGGGGTATCCGGCGCGGCGGGCTCCGGGCAAAAACTCTAACAGAGCGCGGCGAGGTGACGCAAAGACCCAGCCAGGCCTGGCCGGTGGTTCTGGGCGGGTGGATTCGTCGGGCATCGCTCCCTGAGAGCCGATGACAAAGTAGTCAGCACGCGAACCTTTACCAAACGGTGATCTGATCACGGATGTGTTTTGTACAGAACCTGGGATAATGGAAAACGTGTGATCGTGGCGTCTGGGGAGGCGCTCACACATTGGGGGGATGAGCGGCGGCGAACCGGGGGGTTCGCCACCGCTCAGCCTTTTAAAGCCGCTTTTCCCGCCGGAAAGGCCTCGCGCCGGCTTTCACTCGTCACACCGAAAACAAGCCTGTGACCTGTTTGACGTCAGATCGTCACCTACCCATCCCCCACCCTCGCAGACGCGTCAGGCCCACGGCCGAACAGTCACATCTGCGCGCTTACGCCGATAGAGGGCTTCGCCCGACGGTGATTATTGGTCCGGACGACGGCGCTCCCTACGATGAGGATGTTACCCGCCCCTAATTTTGAATTACTCGAAAGAGAACACATGTCTGAGTCAATGACGACTGCTGCTCCCTCCAGGGCCGCCACGCTCGGAGCCGAAATCGCCGGCACCTTCTTCCTGGTCTTCGGTGTGATCGGCACCGCCCTCTTCACGGCCGGATTCGCTGCCGGCGAGGGCGGTCTGAACGTCGGTTTCCTGGGTGTCGCCCTGGCCCTGGGCCTCTCCGTGATCATCGGCGCCTTCGCGTTCGGCCCGATCTCCGGAGGCCACTTCAACCCGGCGGTGACGCTCGGGCTCGCGGCCGCCGGGCGCTTCGCCTGGAAGGATGTCGCAGGGTACCTCGTGGCCCAGGTGATCGGCGGTGTCCTCGGGGCGACAGCACTCGTGGCCATCCTGGCCGGCGGCAAGGACGGTGCCCTCGCCGCCGCGCAGAAGGGCGGATTCGCCTCCACCGGCTGGGGTGAACTCTCGCCGGGCGGCTACAACGCGACGTCATTCTTCATCACCGAGATCGTGGCCACCGCTCTCTTCGTGACGGTCATCCTGGCGGTCACCGGCAAGCGAGGAGCGGGTCGACTGGCCCCGCTGGCCATCGGATTCACGCTGGTCGTCATCGCGCTCCTGGCCATCCCGGTCACGAACGGCTCCTTCAACCCGGTGCGTTCCCTCGCCACCGCCATCTACGGAGGACCGGCCGCGCTCTCGCAGCTCTGGGCCTCGATCGTCGCGCCGATCGTCGGCGGCCTGATCGCCGGTTTCGCTCACAAGACACTGTTCGAAGGCGAAACCGCTTAAGACCCCCGCCCCTGGGATGGCGGTGCCGCCACAGCGTCGTGCTGCGCGGCACCGCCTTCGTCGTTCCTAGGGGCGCTCAGCGGGGTCAGGCATCGCCGCGGTCCGGTCCGGAGGGGCCCCTGAGCGAGTCCCAGTCCTGCGCCGCCCAGTCGATGGGCCCGGAACCGCGTGCGGGCTTCGCTGCGGTCTTCCGCTCCGGCGAGGACGACCCCGCGCGGGGCGGCGACGCGGACGCCTTGACGGACGCGGCCGTGGACCCGTCGTCGCCCCATGGCAGCGGAAGCGCCTGCACCTCCTCACCCATCCGGACCCCGTGGGGAGGAATCACCAGCAGCAGCTGCGCCGCGGCCCACTCCCCCAGACCATGCTGCGGACCACACGGTGACGCCATCCCGAACATGGTACGGCCGGGAACCAGGCGGGTGGGACGGAGTTCGGGCTCCAGAGCACGGCCGGCGGGCACCGGCCGGAAGGTCTCAATCCTGCGGCGTCCGAGAGCGGCGACAAGAGGCTCGCCGAGCAGCGCCAGCGCGGTCAGTGCCTCGCCCGGAGTGCCCGGCAGGCCGAGCACATATCGCCCGTCCGGCAGGACGCCGACCACGACGCTCTGGATCGGCTCGCAGGACACGCCGTCCACCAGGTAGTCGACGCCCAGGCCTTCCAGCGCCTCCCGCAAGTGGTCCTCCTCGCCGCGCCCGGTCCCTCCGACTGTCAGCACGACGTCGACAGGCTCCGCCGCGCCGTCGGCGTCCTCCTCCAGCGCAGCGCGCCACGCGGCCGCCGTGCCGGTGATACGGGCCCGGTGCTCGACCACGGCGCCCCACGCGTCCAGCAACGGAGCCATCACCGGCGCCAGCGTATCCCGGTCCTCACCCCACTCAGGACGGCCCTGGGCCGTCAACCTCCCGGACTGCACGAGCTGCACGCGGGGCCTCGGCACGGCGGCGACCGTGTCCAGGCCGGCACCGGCCAGCAGCGCCAGACGGAGCGGGTTCAGCACCGAACCACCCGTCATCAACGGGGCGCCGGCGGAGATCCCGTGTCCGGGCGGGATGACGTTCTCTCCGTTGCGCGGCGCGCCGGGACGTGCCCGCGGCGAACGTTCGACGACGGCGAGGCCCTCGGAGTCCAAGGTGATCCGCGCGTCGTCGAGGGCCAGCACGCCCTTGCCACCGGGCGGCAGCGGCCGGCCCTTCTCCACCCGGCTGCTCTGACGCCCGGCCAGTCGCTCCCCCGGTTCCGCGATCACCCAGGGCGGGCTGCCGTTGACGGCCCACCCGTCCACCGAGGCACGGGGCACGTCCGGAAGGTCCGCCCCCGCCACGACGTCCTCGGCCGCGAGCAGCCCGACGGCCTGGGCCAGGGGGACGTGCACGGCGGGGAGCGGTTCCACCCGTTCCTCGAGCAGGGCCCGGGCCTCGTCCCAGTTCAACCGTGCTGTGACGTCCTCGCGAGATTCCGTCATGACCGCACGGTCCCGCGCGGCTTCACATCGGACGGAATGCCCGGAGGCGTGCTCCTCGCACACGGTTGCGTCCGTGACATCGTCCAGTGCCTCCCTGCGCCTCATCCCGGCTGTCGAACACCCTCGCGGGCCCGGACTCCAGCCTAGAACGAGCGACCGACCGCTGCCGCCCTCAACCCCGCCGTGTCGTCACGCGCGAGCCGACCCGGGCACGTCTGATCCACGGTGCGGGCCGGCGCACCGCCCGTACCCTCAGCGAGAGGCCTCCTAGGCCGCGTCCTCCGCGGGAAGGAAGGCGCTCCACTCCGGGGTGGGCTTCTCCAGTTCCTTGATCTGCCAGACCGTGCCCACGGGCGGACGGGGGCTGAATCTCAGATGCCAGCCCATCTCCGACGGCGTGTGGTCCCCTTTGGTGTTGTTGCACTTGAGGCAGCACGCCACGAGGTTCTCCCAGGAGTCCCGTCCGCCACGCGACCGGGGCAGGATGTGGTCGATGGTGTGGGCGGCCTTACCGCAGTATCCGCAGCGATGCCCGTCGCGGCGCAGGACCCCTCTCCTGCTGACCGTGGAGACCACATTGTGGCGGGGTCTGATGTAGCGGTTCAGCAGGATGACCGAGGGCCGCCCCAAGACCTCGCGAGGGCCGACGACGGGTTCGCCGCCCTCCGAGACCACACTGGCCTTTCCAGCCAGCACAAGGACCAGCGCCCTGCGGAAGGTCACCACCGCAAGCGGTTCATATCCAGCATTCAGAACGAGAGTGCGCATGCACATACCTCTTCACGGCCGCACCCGGCAGGGGCACGAGGGCCGGCTGCCCCCGGCGTGTCCGGGCTATGGATCGACGTAACCAGCCTAAACACGCCCGGGCGCGTGCGCGATGCCCTGGACCATATTGCGGACGTGTCGCAGGAAAAATTCACCCGTCGTTGGGGCCTCCGACAGCTTTCGCGGCTTAACGGCAGAAGGACCCCGCCACACAGGCGGGGTCCTTCTGAAGATCTCCAGCGGGAGAGGCTGGCGGTTCAGACCGTGGTCTTAGCCACCCACGCGGATGAAGACGGGGCCGGAGCCGACGAACGCGTCGTACACCTTGGTGGTGTAGCCGAGGAAGCCGCCGTGCACGGCCTGGCCGTTGCCGATGTAGACGGCCACGTGAGGCACACCGACGCCACCGTCGGCGTAGTAGATGACGTCGCCCGGCTGAGCCTCAGCGGCGGACACCGTGCGGCCCAGGGAAAGGTAACCGGCGGGCCAGTCATGGAAGTTGATTCCCACGGCGCGCAGGGAGTTGGACACCAGGGCGGTGCAGTCCTGGTTGACGCCCAGCTGAGCCAGAGCGGCAGCGGCGATCGCAGCACCCTTGCCGGAAGCGGCAGCGGTGTTGATGGTCTTGGGAGCCGGAGCGGCAGCCGCGACGTTCGAGCCGGTCACCTGGGTGTTGGTGTTCTCGGTGGCCGGAGCGGCCTGCTCGGTGTTGGTCTGCGTCTCGGTGTTGGACTGTGCCTCGACCACGGGGGCCTCGACCACGGGAGCCGGCTCGGTCTTGACCGCGGTGCGGACGAAGCTGAGCTTGGCGGTGGAGGATGCGGCCACGGCCTGCGGAGCGGCCTTCACCTCGAGGGTGGTGGCTGCGGAGGAGTCGCGCTGAACGCTGGTCTCAGCTGCGTTGGCGGCGATGCCGCTGGTGAGAACCAGGCCCGAAGCAGCTGCGATCACAGCGGCCTGACGGCCCATGGATCCTGCGTTCGACGAAACTGCCTTGGAGATCTCAAGGATCGAAGTGGTGGGTGCCTGCTTAGCGCGATGGCGCGCAGCGGTAGTGCCAAAAGACAAGGAAAAGCCTCTCCCGATGCCTACGAGGTGAGCTGTCGGATTCGGATGGGAGCCATCCGGCCGTCCGCCGCTTTCGCGACCTGACGACTTAACCCCAAGGCCTTGCAAGCAAGGCCAGAATTGGTTCCCCCGCCTCTGCCAGACGAAGTAGTTACGAACGGACCTCGGTTGGTGGCAGAGCTCGGCAATCCAACCCAGGGCTCCTCCCCTTACGAGGAGGCGCGATCTATAAATTACAGGAGTCTCGGCGGAATGTCACATTAAGGTTACGGAACACGCCGTGAGACTGAGAGATGGCTCTCGATCAGAGCCATCCGGACGGGTCGACGACCTGGCCGTTGACCATCACTTCAAAGTGCAGGTGGCAGCCCGTGGAGGCGCCGGTGGTTCCACTGAGCGCCACCACATCGCCGCGCTGGACGGTCTGTCCGACCTGCACGGTGAAGGAGCTCAGGTGGTTGTAGGTGGTCTCGAGACCATTGCCGTGATCGACCACGACGCGGTTTCCGCCGCCGGTGTCGACCCAGCCGGTGAAGACGACCTTGCCGGCCGCCGCGGCCATGACCTGCGTGCCGCACTGGGCGACGAAGTCCTCACCGCTGTGGAAATCAGAGGGGCCACCGAGCGGGTTGATGCGCCAGCCGAAAGGCGACGCCTCGGTCAGGGAGGCCAGGGGCGAACCGAGCGAGCCCTTCGCGGCGGAGGGGGTGACCTTGCCGGACTGGGCGCTCATGAGAGCCTTCAGCCGGGCGTCCGGGTCCTGCGTGCTGGTGGCCGAGGTGCGGCTGAAGGAGATCTTCGCGCCGGTGGAGGCGGTGACGGGAGCCTGAACGGCGCCGCTGGCGCTGATGCTCGCGGCGGTCTGGGTGCCATCACGGCCTGCGGCTTCGGCCAGCGGGCCGGTGCTGGCGGGGAAAGCGACGGTCAGAGCGAGCCCACCTGCGGCGAGCGCGAGGCCGCCCTTGTGAATGGCGCCGCTCTTGACTGCCAGATCGGCGATCTGCTGCAGGGGTCCCCGCCGCTTCGCCTTGCGAGGCGTCGACGGAAGAACGGTCCGGGCGGGACCTCCGGCCTGGGGTGCCGGACCACTCGCGCGACGACGTCCGCGCAGCTTGTCATTGCTCACGTATGCATTCCCTCTCATAGCGCCTTCGAAGTTAGCTGTCGGATTCGGGCCTGAGAGTCAGCTGCCCGGCCTGCGGAGGCACACGGGGATCCAGGGGGACGGCATGCGCCGCATCTGAAAAGTTCCGAGCACCGCCGCGGGCTTCACCCCAAGGCGACCTGATTCCAGGCCACCGGAAATGGTTCCCCCGCCTCTGCTGTCATGCTTCACACCCTGGTTTCGCCAGCAGAGCTCGGCGTACGAAACAGGTCACGCTTAGGTTTCAGCGCTGAGACATCACTATACGCGAACGGGCCCAAGAGTAATAAATTCGTTATCTAGTATGTGGATAAACCCGCCGCGGGCGCGGACCGGACGCAGAGAACGCGCCCACCGGGCGGCGGACGCGTTCTGAAGAGTGAAATTGCAGTTCAGCGCGGTTTTCAGCCGAGCGAGACGAAGACGTGGGCTGCCACTTCCGGCGGAAGCTCCAGCGCCCCCTCGATGCCGGCGACCCGCACGGCGATGTAATCTCCCGCACGTTCAAGAGCCACGGTCGCGCCGGGGCGGATTCCGCCCTCGTCCAGCTGCTGCAGAAGCTCCGGCTCCACCTGAGCGGGCTCCGCCAGGCGACGGACGGTCACCACGGCTCCCGGCGAGTACTCGCCCATGGCCTGCACCAAAGTCATCAGACCGGCGGAGAACACTTCGCCTTCCAGCCCTCCCAGCTGCTCGAGGCCGGGGATCGGGTTTCCGTACGGCGAATCCGTCGGATGGCCCAGAAGTTCATAGATCCGCCGTTCCACCCGTTCACTCATGACGTGCTCCCAACGGCAGGCCTCGTCATGCACGAACGCCCAGTCCAGGCCGATCACATCGGAGAGGAGGCGCTCCGCGAGGCGGTGCTTGCGCATGACCTCGACCGCTCGTCGTCGCCCGTGATCCGTCAGTTCGAGGTGACGGTCACCCGTGACGACCACCAGGCCGTCGCGCTCCATCCGCCCGATCGTCTGGGAGACCGTGGGGCCGGAATGGTGGAGGCGCTCTGCGATCCGGGCACGCAGAGGGACGATCTTCTCCTCTTCCAACTCCAGGATGGTCCGCAGGTACATCTCCGTGGTGTCGATCAGATCAGTCATCCCGTCCTACCCTCACTCGCGTCGTGTGCGCCATGGCGTCCGCGCCCAAGCTTCATCTCGTCAAGCTTAGAACGCCGCCTCCCAGTCTAGCTTATTTAGACTGTCTCCGAATAAAGGAATCATCAGATGACGCTCCCGGTCGCCGGAATCCGGACCCGCTTGGGAACCAGCCCCTGCACTACGGCAAAATGAACTCAGGACGGGCACACCCCGGAAGGACCCGCCCTCTCTGCCACACACCAGAACTGGAGCAATCTGTGAGCGATCAGGCACACCTCACCATTCCCGCACATCTCCTTCCCAAGGACGGCCGCTTCGGCGCCGGTCCTTCCAAGGTCCGGCCCGAACAGGTCGAAGCCCTCAGTGCGGCCGGCGCCACCTTGCTGGGCACCTCGCACCGTCAGGCACCCGTGAAGAACCTGGTGGGGTCCATCCGCTCCGGTCTCAAGTCCTTCTTCAACGCCCCGGATGACTACGAAGTGATCCTCGGCGTCGGCGGCTCGACGGCATTCTGGGACATCGCGGCGTTCGGGCTCGTCGAGAAGAAGGCGCAGCATCTGTCCTTCGGTGAATTCGGCTCCAAGTTCGCCTCCGCCACCAAGAAAGCTCCGTTCCTCGAGACCAGCTCCATCATCACCGCCGAGCCCGGCACGCGGCCGGAAGCCGTGGCCGAGGCCGGCGTGGACGTCTACGCCTGGCCCCAGAACGAGACGTCCACCGGCGTCGCCGCCCCCGTGCGCCGGGTGAGCGGCGCAGACGAGGGCTCGCTCGTCGTCGTCGACGCGACCTCGGCGGCCGGTGGCCTGGACGTGGATGTGCGCGAGGCGGACGTCTACTACTTCGCGCCGCAGAAGAACTTCGCGTCCGACGGCGGCCTGTGGCTCGCGCTCTTCTCCCCCGCCGCGCTGGAGCGCGCCGAGCGGATCGCCGCGAGCGATCGCTGGATCCCGGACTTCCTGAACCTCAAGACGGCGATCGACAACTCGCTGCTCAACCAGACCTACAACACGCCGTCGCTCTCCACGCTGGTCACACTGAACGCCCAGATCGAGTGGCTGAACTCCCAGGGCGGCCTGGACTTCGCCCGCAAGCGGACGGCCGACTCCGCGGGCCGCGTGTACGCGTGGGCCGAGGCGAGCGATTACGCGACGCCGTTCGTCCAGCGTCCTGAGGACCGCTCCAACGTCATCGCCACCATCGACTTCGACGAGTCCGTGGACGCCGCTCAGGTGGCCAAGATCCTGCGCGCCAACGGCGTGGTGGACACCGAGCCGTACCGCAAGCTCGGCCGCAACCAGCTGCGCATCGCGACGTTCGTGGCGATCGACCCCGAGGACGTGAGCGCCCTGACGGCCTCCATCGACTACATCGTCGGCGAGCTGCGCAAGTAAGTCCCTGACGGAAAACGCCTGTGGGCCCGGGAAACCGGGCCCACAGGCGTTTAAGGCCACTTTTCATGGCACGGTTGTGCTACTCAGCGTCGGAGGCTTCGTCCTCGCCGGCGTCCTCGGGCTCTGCCGGATCGGTTTCCTCCGGGGCCGGTGCGGCATCGCTTCCGGCGCCGTCATCCTCCGCCGCGGGCTCCGCCGCGGCGTCGCCCTGTTCGGGAGCCTCGCCGGCAGCGGCGGCCTCCTCGGCCTGCATCGCGGCGACATCCTCCGGACGCACACGCTCGGACCACGGCACCCACGGCGGAGCCAGGACGGAATCATCGCTGGGCAGGAGTCCGATCTCGCTGACCGTCACCACCTTGGAGCGGGAGTTGCGGGTCAGCACCGCGAACCACTGCCAGCCGCCGTACCCGGCCAGCCTCGAGTCGAACAGGTGGGTCACCACCCGGTCCTCCTCGCGTTTGGCTCCGAGGTGTTCCCCGATAGTGCCGGCCGGGGTGATCGTTTCCAGTTCCCGCCGCGCTTGATCCACTGCCGCAGCGAGCATCGCGTCCGGCTTGCCGGTCTTCCACTGCGGGACGCCCGGCTTGGGGGCGGGGGTGCGAAGGGTGTTCTGACGCTCGGCAGTCATGTCTCAGGCTTCCAGTTGATCTGCGACCTGGCGCAGGGCGGCCGCGATGGCGGCGCCCTTCTTGCCATCCGGGTACTTACCCGAGGAGAGCATCCCGGACAGGTTGTCCAGGACGGTGGAGAGGTCCTGGACCATGGGGGCCAGTTCCTTCGGAGAGGTGCGCTTGGCCTTGGCGACGGAGGGGAGCTTGTCCAGGAGCCGGACGCCCATCGCCTGGGCGCCGCGGCGTCCTTCGGCGATGCCGAACTCGATCCGGGTCCCCTTGCGGAGCTCCGCCACTCCGGCGGGCAACGCGGAGGCGGGCAGGTAGTACTCCTGCCCCTCCTCGGACGCTGCAAAGCCGAAGCCCTTGTCCTTGTCGTACCACTTGACGCTGCCGGTAGGCACTTCTTTACCTCTGTCTGTCTTTACTTGCGGTCAGGCCGTGCCCCACCTAGTCAACCGGTCTGGGCGGCACGGCTCGCGGTCTGCGTATCCAAACTATTTTACCCGGGCGGGAGCGTTCGCCCGCCATGTGTCGCGGGCGGCTTCCGAACCGCGTACAGAAATCTTCCAGACAACACTCAGGGTCCCGGCGGATGATGGAAAGCATGAAGACTGAAACGCCTGAAGCCAAACTCCTGGTTGTTGACGACGAACCCAATATCCGGGAACTTCTCTCAACGTCCCTGCGCTTCGCAGGCTTCGACGTTGTGGCCGCCGCCAACGGGCGTGACGCCCTGGCGAAGGCCGAGAGCGAATCCCCCGATCTGATCGTCCTGGACGTCATGCTCCCGGACATGGACGGCTTCAACGTCACCCGTAAGCTCCGCGCGGCCGGCCGCCACATCCCCGTGCTCTTCCTGACCGCCAAGGACGACACCGAGGACAAGGTCAACGGCCTGACCGTAGGCGGGGACGACTACGTCACCAAGCCGTTCAGCCTGGACGAGGTCGTGGCACGTGTGCGTGCCGTGCTCCGCCGCACCCAGCCGATGCTGGAGGACGAGGCGATCATCCGGGTGGACGATCTGGAGCTCGACGACGACGCGCACGAGGTCCGCCGCGGCGGGACGACCATCGAGCTGTCCCCCACCGAGTTCAAGCTCCTCCGCTACCTCATGCTGAACCCCAACCGGGTGCTGTCCAAGGCGCAGATCCTGGATCACGTGTGGGAGTACGACTTCAACGGCGATGCCTCGATCGTGGAGTCCTACATCTCCTACCTCCGCCGCAAGATCGACATCGTCCCGGACGCCCCCACGCTGATCCAGACCAAGCGAGGCGTGGGATACGTCCTGCGGACTGCCGAAAAGCGCTGACTTGCTCCGCCGGTGGAAGTCCGCGTCCCTGCGGGCACAGCTGATCGCGACCATCATGGGCCTGCTGCTGGTGGCTCTCGTCACCACCGGCGCGGGCACCATGGCGCTCCTGCACAGCTATCTGCAGTCGCAGATCGATGACCGGCTGAGTGTGGCCACCACGAGCATGCAGAAGTACGGCGGCTACGCCCAGCTGACCAGCGGCCTGAGCAGCGTGCCCACGGATTACTCCGTGGTGGTCCTGCGTCCCGGGGCGCCCGTCTACCGCACGGGGGCGAACCAGTCGGGATACCCGGACATCGAACAGATGAGCCTGGCTCAGGCCACTTCGCTGAAACGGAAGCCCTTCGACCTCTCCGGCACCACGGGCCACGACTGGCGTGCGGTCGCGGTGCCCTTCGTCGATCAGAGCGGCCACGGGTACGTGGTGGTGGTGGGCCTTCCCCTGGCGCCGGTGGACGAGATCATGGAGCACGCCATCCTGGTGGTGGTGGGCGTCGGCCTGCTGACGATGATCCTCGCGTTCTTCATCGCGACCTGGACGGTCACCCGGTCCTTCCGGCCTCTCGCCCGGGTGGAGCGGACCGCGGCGGCCATCGCCTCGGGGGACCTTTCCCAACGCGTGGACATCCGCACGCCCCACACCGAGGTGGGACGCCTGGCCACCTCACTGAACACCATGCTGGCCAACATCGAATCGGCGTTCGCCGCCCGCACGGCCTCGGAGCAGCGCATGCGACGGTTCGCCGCCGACGCCTCTCATGAACTCCGCACCCCTTTGGTGACCATCCGTGGCTTCTCCGAGCTCTACCGGCATGGAGCCCTGCGCACCGATGCCGACGTGGCCACCGCGATGAGCCGGATCGAAAGCGAAGCGAAACGCATGGGCTCCATGGTGGAGGATCTGCTGACGCTGGCCCGTCTGGACGAACAGCGTCCGCTGCAGGAGAAGCCCTTCGACCTGATGCTGCTGGGCAACGACGCCGTCGTGGACACCCGTGCCAGCGCTCCGCAGCGTTCCGTCCGCCTCGTGGGTCTGGACTCGGCCCAGCCCCTTGCGGCTCCCGTCCTGGGCGACGAGGCGAAGATCCGGCAGGTGGTCAGCAATCTGCTCGGCAACGCCCTGCGGTACACCCCGGAGGACTCCCCCCTGGAACTGGCGGTCGGCCGCCGGGGCGACCAGGACGGCGTCTGGTCGGTGCTGGAGGTCCGGGACCACGGACCGGGCATCTCCGAGGAGGATCAGGCCCGGATCTTCGAACGCTTCTACCGGGCTGACACCTCCCGCACCCGGGAGACCGGCGGCAGCGGCCTGGGGCTCGCGATCGTCGCCGCGATCGTGGGAAGTCACCGCGGCACGGTCCGGATTCTTGAGACGCCGGGCGGGGGCGCCACCTTCCAGGTCCGGCTGCCCCATTCCGAGGATGAGACCCTCGCAGCGGATTCCACGGACTGATCACGCCCCGACGACGGCGCGTGGCAGAGGGCCGCGGCCACCTGGTGGATGGCGCGGCACGGACTTTGTCCACATGAGCCATCACAGCCCGCCCGGCAGGCAAGCGCGTTCCTAAGCTGAGGACAGTGGGCCCCTCCGGGCCCGTCCCAGCGAAAGGAACTTCATGAGCGTCATCTCCGTCGACACCGAACTCCTGCACGTGCAGTCCGGCCGGGTGCGCGGCACCATGGAACGCATCTCCGCGGACATCAGGGCGATGAATCAGGGCCTCACGGCCCTGCAAGGAAGCTGGCGGGGCAACGCCTCAGCGAGCTTCCAGTCCCTGGTCGCGGAATGGGCCGCCACGCAGAACCGTGTGGAGGCTTCCATGGCGGCCATCAATTCCGCACTCGCCCAGGCGGCCGCGCAATACCGGGACGTCGAGCTGATGAACGCTCAGCGATTCGCTCACTGATCGGCCGTCGCGTCGAACGGTGGCCGCTACTCCGCGGTCCCCTGGTGGAAGCGCAGCCGCCAGGTGCCCTGCGCAGCCGTGGAGCCACCGTTCGGCGCGCCCGGAGCCAACACCCACAGCGAGCTGCGGAGCACGGCCTTCCCGGCGGAGCGGGTGCGGTACTGGAGAAGAATGGTGCTCTCATTCACACAAGCCGCGGACAAGGGCGTCATGTCGACCGGCTCGTGGTCCTCGTCGGCCAGGGCGAGGAGCATCTCGTCCCGGGACCAGGTCCGGCCGGAACTCCCGATCTCCTCGAAGTCCGGGTGGAGGATTCTCGCCACTTCGCCGAGGTCGGACCGGACGGCAGGCTCCAGGAGACGCTTCTCCAGAGCGGTCACGGTCGCAACTGGGTCCTGCTCCGTGACCGATCCCCGCAGATCCTCCTCGAGGACCGAGAAAAGATCCGGTTCGGCCTCGTCCACGGTTCGCGTTCCGGAGGACGCCTGCGGAGTCTGCGCAGCTCCCTGAGACGTCTGGCGGCTCTGCGGAGCGCGGTCAGCCTGCCGTGCATGGTCGGTCTGCGGTGCACGGTCGGTTCGGGACGGCGCAGCCTGTGCCTGTGCTGTTCCCCCGGCCGGGACCTGGCCTACTGAATCCTCGGCGTCCTGACCGTTCGCATCTGCCGGCCGCTCGCCCGGGAAACCGGGTCCGCTCGGGATCGACCGTCCCCCGCGCTGATAGGCGGTCGCGACGGCCCGGGCCCGGTCGTCGGCGGCCTCATTGAGAGGATGCCCGGCATGGCCCTTGACCCATTCGAAACCGACGTTCCGGCCCTTGAGCGCGGCATCGAGGTCCTTCAGCAGATCGACGTTCAGCACGGGCTTGCCATCGGCCTTGCGCCAGCCCTTGCGCTTCCAGCCCGGCATCCACTTGGTCAGACAGTTGATGACGTACTGGCTGTCGCAGAGGATCTTCAGTGGTTCCTCGGAGCGGTGTGCGGTGCTGCGGAGCAGATCCAGAACGGCCATGAGCTCGCCCTGGTTGTTGGTGCCATGCGGCCAGCCTCCGGCCCGCCAGGTGTTCTCGTCGATGTACCAGGCCCACCCCGCGGGTCCGGGATTGCCCAGGGCGGAACCATCCGCAGCAGCCGTAATCGTCACCCGTCAATCCTGCCACAGGGGCTTCCGTCCCCTGGCCAGCCCGGCCGTGAAGCACGCGTTAAACGCCGCGGCGGGCCGCACCCCGAAAGGTGCGGCCCGCCGTCGTGCGCTGTCCGGTGCGAAACCGGCGAGCAGAACGGGGAATCAGAACCCGCCCATGCCGCCCATCTCATCGGCGCCGGCGGCCGGAGCGTTCTTCTCCGGCTTGTCGGCCACGACAGCCTCGGTGGTGAGGAACAGACCGGCGATGGAGGCCGCGTTCTGCAGAGCGGAACGGGTCACCTTGACCGGGTCGTTGACGCCGGCTGCCAGCAGGTCGACGTACTCGCCGGTGGCGGCGTTCAGGCCGTGACCGGCGGGCAGGCCGCGGACCTTGTCCGCCACGACGCCCGGCTCGAGGCCCGCGTTGAAGGCGATCTGCTTCAGCGGAGCGTCGATGGCGACCTTGACGATGTTGGCGCCGGTGGCCTCGTCACCCTCGAGCTGGAGGTTCGCGAACGCCTTGGCGCCGGCCTGGATCAGAGCAACGCCACCACCGGCGACGATGCCTTCCTCGACGGCGGCCTTGGCGTTACGGACGGCGTCCTCGATGCGGTGCTTGCGCTCCTTGAGCTCCACCTCGGTGGCGGCGCCGGCCTTGATGACGGCCACGCCGCCGGCCAGCTTCGCCAGACGCTCCTGGAGCTTCTCGCGGTCGTAATCCGAATCGGAGTTCTCGATCTCGGAGCGGATCTGAGCCACACGGCCGGCGATGGCCTCGGCGTCGCCGGCACCTTCGACGATGGTGGTCTCGTCCTTGGTGACGACGACCTTGCGGGCCTGGCCGAGGTCGGCCAGGGTGGCGCCGTCGAGCTTGAGGCCGATCTCCTCGGAGATGACGTTGCCACCGGTGAGGATGGCGATGTCGGCCAGCTGGGCCTTGCGGCGGTCACCGAAGCCCGGAGCCTTGACGGCCACGGACTTGAAGGTGCCCTTGAGCTTGTTGACGATCAGGGTGGCCAGAGCCTCGCCCTCGACGTCCTCGGCGATGATCAGCAGCGGCTTGTTGGCCTGCATGACCTTCTCCAGGACGGAGACCAGGTCCTTCACGGAGCTGATCTTGGAGTTCACGATGAGGATGTAGGGATCCTCCAGCACGGTCTCCTGGCGCTCGGCGTCAGTGACGAAGTAAGCGGAGATGTAGCCCTTGTCGAAGCGCATGCCCTCGGTGAGCTCGAGCTCCAGGCCGAAGGTGTTGGACTCCTCGACGGTGATGACGCCTTCCTTGCCCACCTTGTCCAGGGCTTCAGCGATCAGTTCACCGATCTGAGCGTCACCGGCGGAGATGGACGCGGTGGCCGCGATCTCTTCCTTGGTCTCGATCTCCTTGGCGGAGGCGAGCAGTTCCGCGGTGACGGCCTCGACGGCCTTCTCGATGCCGCGCTTGAGGGACAGCGGGTCGGCGCCGGCTGCGACGTTGCGCAGGCCTTCCTTGACGAGGGCCTGGGCCAGAACGGTGGCGGTCGTGGTGCCGTCACCGGCGACGTCGTCAGTCTTCTTGGCGACTTCCTTGACCAGCTCTGCGCCGATCTTCTCGTAGGGATCCTCGAGCTCGATCTCCTTGGCGATGGACACGCCATCGTTGGTGATCGTGGGGGCGCCCCACTTCTTCTCGAGCACCACGTTGCGACCACGCGGGCCCAGGGTGACCTTGACGGCGTCGGCGAGGATGTTCAGGCCCCGCTCCAGGCCGCGGCGTGCCTCTTCATCAAATGCAATGATCTTGGCCATGACGGCAAAGGTCCTTTCGGGTCAGTACGTTTCCGGACTGTCGTTGAGGGATGAAGGGTCCTGGCTGCCCAATGCCCGCGACGGACGGCACGGCACTCCGGCATCCGTACGCCGGCGCACCGGGCCTCATTGAGACCGGGGTTGCCTTCTCTCCAGCGGGCCGGCCATCCTCCGCGGAACGGATTCATTAGCAGTCGGCACTCTGGAGTGCTAACTCAATAATTAGCACTCTCGCCATGCGAGTGCAAGGCGTTCACGCCAGTGGCGAAACCTCCCGGACGCACCCGTTCACGGTGCGTCCCGGGGCCACAGCGCCGGGTTCTGCTCTCCAACCGGCTCGTGACGTGCGACGCCGGTCAAAAACGGCCGATCAGGCGGCGCCGGGACCCAGGACCACGGCCAGGGGATCCTGGAGGCTCGTGGCGATCTCCACGCGGTCGATGCCGAGCGTGGAGGCCAGCTCGGTAGCGGAGGCCTTGAGCGCCTCGGAGCTGTAGAAGACCACGGAGCTCGCCTGGGCCTGGCCCTGCCAGTTCCCCACCGTGCCGAGCGTCCAGCCCGCCGCGGTGACCTTGGTCCCGTAGGTGGCCGCAAGGCCCGCCGTCGTGGTGCCGTTGTAGACCGACACCGGACGGGTCTTGTCCACGGCCGCCGCAGTGGTGGGCGGGGTGGTCGGCGTCGCCGAGGCCGTGGGGGCCGGCTTCGAAGCCGTGGGCTTCGCCGACGGCTTGGCGGAGGCTGATGCCGGGGCACTCGCGGAAGCGGACGGTGACGCCTTGGCTTCGGCGCGGGCGCCCATGGACGGAATGGCGAAGTACGCCACGAGTCCGATCAGCAGGGCGACGACGCCGGACGCCAGCAAGGGACGCAGCGCGGCGCCGGCGGAGCTCCTGGCGACGCGGTGCACTCCCCGGCGCTCGGTGCCTTCAGGCACATCATCGAATTCGTCCCGGGCGTATTTGGTCATCGAGGCGCGTCCTCACGGAGTGGCAGGTGGTCCTACAGGTTCACGCGCCGTTGCCCAGGCGACGAGCAGTCCTGGCCCGGTGGCGCGACGTACGTAGTCTACGCAATCTCTTGACGAGCATCGGGTCATGCGCCAGAGCGGCCTGGCTGTCGATGACCTGGTTGAGCTGCTGGTAGTAATGCGTGGCGGAGAGGTCGAACAGCTCACGAATGGCCTGCTCCTTGGCTCCGGAGTACTTCCACCAGGACCGCTCGAACTCGAGAATCCGCTGGTCACGCTCGGACAATCCGGGGACCGGCTGTGCGCGGTCCGCGGATTCCGGGTGGGCCGGAACACCGTCCGGCGACATCGCTGCCTCGGCCATGATTCCTCCCTTCGCGGTGCGTCCTTCCCATCATAGTTCCGGAATCACAACCATGTCATTTGGCACAATCAAGGGCATGGACCAGATCAGAGGCATGGACCGGCACGGCCAGGGCCCCGTCCCCACCGGCACCCAGGAAGTCTTCGCCTTTCCCGGCGAAGGTTCGGCGACCGGGGAGGACACCGGCGGACCCGGATCTTTCCGGCGGCTCGCCGAGGAGGGCTGGGACGGACTCGTGGAGAGCGGCGCCCTGCACCCGAGCTGGGCCGCGGCCCTGTCGAAAGAAGGCCCCGCACTGGGCTCGGTGATCCGCTGGCTCGCCACCGAGGAGGAGAGCGGGTCCCGCATCCTCCCGCCCGCACCCGCGCTCTTCAACGCCTTCCGCCGTCCGCTGGATGACGTGAAGGTCCTGATCCTGGGTCAGGACCCCTACCCGACGCCCGGCCACGCCATGGGGCTGTCCTTCTCGGTGGCCCCGGACTGCCGCCCGGTGCCGCGCAGCCTGGGCAACATCTTCCGGGAACTGCACGACGATCTCGGCCTCCCCATCCCGGCCCACGGCGATCTGAGCCGCTGGGCGGACCAGGGCGTCCTCCTCCTGAACCGGGTGCTCAGCGTCGAGGCCGGGAATGCCGGCTCGCACCGCCGGCACGGCTGGGAGGAATTCACGACGGCGGCCATCCGCGCCGTCGTCGGACGCCGGACCCCGGACGGGAAGCACCTCCCCCTGGTGGCGGTGCTCTGGGGACGCGACGCCGCGGGTGTCACGCCCCTCCTCGACGGCTGCCCCACGGTCACCAGCGCGCACCCCAGCCCGCTCTCAGCGTCGCGCGGCTTCTTCGGTTCGCAGCCCTTCAGCAAGGTGAACGAACTGCTCGCGCGCCAGGGGGCGGAGCCGGTCGACTGGAGCCTCTGAACCCCGTCGCCAGGACGGGCCGAACGCGTCCTTAGGGTAGGCTAACTTCATGACTGAAACCCCCGCGCGCCGCCCGTCGAAGCCCTGGTGCACCCTCGAAGTGCTCCGTACCGAACGGGTCAGCGAGCACATGGTGCGGGTGCACGCGGGAGGTCCGGGATTCGCCGGATTCGTCCTGAACGAATACACCGACCGCTACGTCAAGATCGCGTTCCCCCGCCCCGGCGTGGCGTACCCCGAGCCCTTCGACCCGGCCTGGGCCCAGGAGAACCTCTCCCCCGCGGAACAGCCCGTGACCAGGACCTACACGATCCGGCACGTCGACCTGGAAGCCCAGGAACTGGCCATCGACTTCGTGGTGCACGGCGACGAGGGACTGGCGGGCCCGTGGGCCGCGCGCGCGGTCCCCGGCGACCGCTTCACCTTCCGCGGACCCGGCGGGGGCTACTCCCCCAGCCCCGCCGCCGACTGGCACCTCCTGCTGGGCGACGACTCGGCTCTGCCCGCCGTCGCTGCCGCGCTCGAGGCCCTGCCCGCCGACGCGCGAGGGCTCGCCTTCCTGGAGGTCGACACCGAAGCCGACGTTCAGGAGCTCGCCGCGCCCGCCGGCGTCGAGCTCTCCTGGCAGTTCCGCCGGGGTGTGCCCGCCGGCGAGAGCACCGCGCTCCTGGACGCGGTCACGGCGAGTGAGTTCCCGGAAGGCAAGGTGCAGGCCTTCGTGCATGGCGAACGCGGCCTGGTGAAGTCCCTGCGTGATGAGCTGATCAAGAGGCGCGGCCTGGACCGCAAGGACGTGTCGATCTCCGGCTACTGGGCTTACGGCCGGGTCGAGGATCAGTTCCAGGCCGAGAAGAAGAGCGAGATCGGCAAGATCTGACGTCACCAGGTCATCAATCGACCGTCCCCACCATAGAACGCCGAAAACCCCCGGAATCCGGGGGTTTTCGGCATCGTACGGTGGGGACAGACGACCACAGGAGGGTCAGCGGCGGCGGGTCCTGCGCCGCTCGTTGCTGGACAGCCCCGCGGTCAGCGGCCTGGCGAGGCTGTCGCCGAGCACGATGCCCGCCGCGATCCCCAGCACCACCGCGACGGCGTTGAGCATGCCGCCCGCGCCATTGAGGAAGTCGTCGCCGTTGATGGTCAGCGTGTACATGGACCGGAAGATCCGCAGGCCCGGCAGCAGGATGAGCGCCGCGGGAACGGCCACCACCAGCTGGGGGGAGCCCATCCGCAGGGCCACCACCCGGGCCAGGAACCCGATCACGACCGCGGAGACCGCCGGACCCATCCGGTCCCCCACACCCACCTGGGTGATCCCCAGCAGGACGAAGTAACCCACGATCCCCACCGCCATGGTCGGAAGCACCAGGCGCACCGGAGACTGCTCCGTCACGGTGATCGCCACCAGCGAGACGGCCACCAGCACCACCTGGAACCAGAAGTCGTAGGCCGGGGGGAATGTCGCCGTGACGTTGATGTCCTGCATCCCCGTCAGATTGCCGGCCACGAACGCCACACCGATGCCGGAGACGATCGCCCCGAAGGTCAGCATGGCGGACAGCAGACGCCCGGCCGCCGTCACGGGGAAGCCGTTGATCGCGTCCTGCACCGCCGAGACGAGGCGCCCCGTAGGCAGGAGAAGCAGAATGCCACCCGCCACCACGATCGACGGGGCGATGTTCGCGCCGAAACGCCAGAGCAGCAGAGCCGCGAACGTCACCAGGAACGACGAACCAGCCGTCGCATAGAAGTCCGGGACCCTCCACCGGGCCAGCTGCCGGGAGACCACGTCCACCATGAGCGAGGAGACGAAAGCGATCGAGGAGGCCAGCAGACCGCCTCCCAGGACGCCCACGAAGGCCGCGGCGAACACGCCGAACGCCAGGGTCACCATCCACCGGGCGAACGGCTTGGGCCGCTTGAGGATGTCGTCCAGTCTCTTGTTGGCCTCCTTGCGACTGACACCGCCCGCGGCGATGTCAGAGACCAGCTGATGCACCTCGGACAGTCCCGCGTAATTGCTGGTCCAGGACCGCACCACCCGCAGCAGTGTGATGGGGTTCTGGTCCTTCGGGGCGTAGTTGATGGACACTGACTGGTTGGTGATGTCCACTTCGACGTTCTTCAGCCCGAGCGCCGCCGTGACGGCGATGATGCTGGTCTCCACCTCGAGAGCACCGGCCCCGTACCGGAACATCGTCTCCGCCAGCCGGAGCGCGAAATCGATGGTCTTGCGCGCGGATTCGTCGACGCCGCCCACGCGGATGGTCGGGTTGGCGTAGGGGCTTCCGGCCAGCCGGTCCACGATGCTCAGCGGCGCCGTGGGAGGCTGCTCCCCGCGCACGAGGTTACGGAGCATCCGCTTGGCGGACGTGGTGGCGCGCAGTTCGGCCGGGGTCAGCGGTTCGGTCTTGGGCAGGCCGTCCGTGGTCGGGCGGGACTGGGACGCCGCGCCTTTACCCGGTCGCCCGGAACCCGCCCCGCGGCCGGGGGTGCGCACCGGGCCGGTCGCACGGCCCGGCACCGGAGCGGGGACGGGTGCGGGCACGCGGGGTATCGCGCGGGCGGCGGGCTGCGCGCCGTCGTCGTGGAGCGGATTCCCGGCGGACGTCTTCGTGGCGTCCGGATCGCTGTCGTGCGGCTCTCTGGCGTTCATGAGGCCTCCCTGCGCTTCGGTGCCGACGTGCGGCTTAGTAGAACTGCTGACCGGTGCGGCGGGTGTGGATCTGGCGGACCACCCGTTCACCGATCCTGGCCCACACTTTGTACTTCATCGGGCTGAGCACCTGGTCATAACATCCCACGAAGTCGGTGACAGTCTTCGAGAAGCTGGTCTTGAACAGGCCCAGCCCGTAGTGCGGGTGTTCCGGGTCCTTGATGCTGGCCGCGGGCGGGGTGCCGCAGAGGTCGTATTCGGTGCAGCCCAGGGCTTTCATGTCGTTCATCGCCTGCCACTGGACTAGGTGGGAATCGCCGTACTGGTTCCGTTTCTGCAGGGATCCGCCGTCCTTGTACGTGCCCTTGTGACCGTAGTTGATGACGAAAGCTCCCACGGAAGGCACACCGTTCTCATGGACGAAGTACAGGTGACCCTGCCCGCGCTCCATGAAACCGCCCCAGAAACGGCGGAAGTAGTCGTATTCGCGGGGCCGGACGGTGGCCTTGGTCTGGAGGGTGCCGTTCATGAGCGAGTACATCGCGCGGAAGTCCTCTTCCGTGGCCTCACCTTTGCGCACCTCCACACCTTCGCGGATGGCCCGGCGCACGGCGTTCCGGCCGCGCGAGGAGAAGCTCTTGAGGATGTCCTCGGTCTCCGGGGCGATGTCCAGGATGACCGTGTTGTCGTTCGGTTGCAGATTCGGCATCTTCAGGGCGCCCAGCCCGTTCAGCACGGCCCGCGAGGTGTCCGTGGCGATGATGTCCGGCTCGATCTTGATCGCGAAGACGCCCAGGCGCTCCCGCTTCACGAAGTCGGCGTTGGCCGTGAAGATCCCCGGGAGATCCTGCACCCCGGCGACATCCGGCCCCTTGATCATGTACCAGTAACGGCCCAGAACCGGGATGCGCTTCTCCAGCACCAGGTTGTAGCTGCTGTACTCGGCGCATTCGTGGACCACGTGCCGGATGTCCCAGCCATAGTGCTTCTTGACCGAGGCGTAGGCCTCGGACTGCAGCAGATTGCCGCCGTTCGGATTGGCCGTGACCAGCTCGTCCCAGCGCGCGATCTCATCGTCGGTGGCAAAGCGGGCGGTGAAGGTACGCAAGGTCACGGCTTCCAATCCTGAGGTGGCTGAACGGCTCTCGCCAGTCTATCCGGCGGCCCCTGCCTCACCGCTGTGGAACGGCTCTCACCGGGCCCGCCAAAGGAGCCTGGAACGGCTGGATTCCGCCGCCTCCGCGGAGGCGGCGGAATCAGGGGTGATCTTGCTCCCAGGCGTGTCCCGGGATCCTGCGCCGAGTCCGGCTCAGCACTCCACCACGTTGACGGCGAGGCCGCCCAGCGCGGTCTCCTTGTACTTGGTGGACATGTCCTTGCCCGTCTCACGCATGGTGATGATGACCTCGTCCAGGGACACCCGGTGCGTCCCGTCGCCCCAGAGAGCCATCTTGGTGGCATTGATGGCCTTGGCCGCGGCGATGGCATTGCGCTCGATGCACGGCACCTGCACCAGACCGCCGATGGGATCGCAGGTCAGGCCCAAGTTGTGCTCCATGGCGATCTCCGCGGCGTTCTCCACCTGTGCGGGCGTGCCGCCCATGACCTCGGCCAGCCCGGCAGCGGCCATGGAGGACGCGGAGCCCACTTCGCCCTGGCAGCCGACCTCGGCGCCCGAGATGGACGCCTGCTCCTTGTACAGGACGCCGACGGCGCCGGCGGCCAGCAGGAACTTGACCACCACGTCGTCCTTGTCCTGCTGGGTGGCGTTCTCCATGCCTGGCGCGTAGTTCAGCGCATAGTAGAGCACGGCGGGGATGATGCCCGCGGCGCCATTGGTCGGCGCGGTCACCACGCGGCCACCGCTGGCGTTCTCCTCGTTGACGGCCAGCGCCACGAGGTTGACCCACTCCTGCCAGTACTTGGGGTCGCGGTCCTTGTCCTCCTTCAGGAGGCGGTCATGCCAATCGGGCGCACGACGGCGGACACCCAGACCGCCGGGCAGGAGCCCTTCGCGGTGGATGCTCTTCTCGACGCAGGCCTCCATGACGGCCCAGATCTTGAGCAGACCCTCGCGGATCTCCTCCTCGGTGCGGCTGGCCTTCTCATTGATGAGCATGATGTCGGAGATGCCCAGCCCCTTGCTGTGGCAGCGGCCCAGCATCTCCGCGGCGGTCCGGAAGGGCAGCGGAAGCTCCTTCTTGGACTCCTCCAGCTCCTGCTTGGCCTGCTGTTCCTCGCCCTCGCGGACGATGAAGCCGCCGCCCACGGAGAAGAACGTGGCCTCATGCAGGACCTCGCCGTCGGCGTCCTTGACGGCGAACTTCATGCCGTTGGTGTGACGGGGCAGCACGGTCAGCGGGTGCTGGAACATGTCCGCCACGCCATAGTCGAGGCGCACCTCACCGGCGAAGGTGACGGTGCCGCTCTCCTCGATCGCGGCGAGCCGTTCCTCCACCTCCTCCGGCAGGATCTTGTCCGGGTAGTAGCCCTCCAGGCCGAGGAGCACGGCGGTGAAGGTGCCGTGCCCCCGGCCGGTGGCGGCCAGGGAGCCGTAGAGATGGACTTCGAGGCCGGCCACACGGGGCAGCAGGCCGACGTCGCGCACCTCCTGGGCGAAGACCGCGGCCGCCAGCATCGGCCCCACGGTATGGGAGCTGGACGGGCCCACGCCGATCTTGAAGAGCTCAAAAACACCAACGGCCACGGTTCTTACCGCCTAACGCTCACGCTTGTAGAAGGGCAGGGAGACCACTTCGAACGGTTCCGCCTTGCCGCGCAGGTCGATGTCCAGCGCGGTGCCCGGTTCAGTGTAAGCCACATCCACGTAGGCCAGCGCGACCGGGAATCCGAGGGTCGGGCTGGGCTGGCCGGAGGTGACTTCGCCCACCACGACGCCGTCCTTCAGGACGCTGTAGTGGCTGCGGCCGGCACGGCGGCCCAGGCCTTTCAGACCCACCAGACGACGGCCGGAGGTGGTCCCCACGCCGTTCTCCTTGGCCGTCTCCAGAGCGGCGCGGCCGACGAAGTCGCCTTCCTTGCTCTTGAGCGCCACCACCGGGCCGAGACCCGCCGCGAAGGGGGTGCCCTCGCGGGACAGCTCATTGCCGTAGAGCGGCATGCCGGCCTCGAGGCGGAGCGAATCACGCGACGCCAGACCGGCGGGCACCAGACCGCGGCCCTCGCCGGCAGACAGGAGGGCCTGCCACAGGGCCGGGGCGGACTCGTTGGCGACGAAGATCTCGAAGCCGTCCTCGCCGGTGTACCCGGTGCGGGCGAGCAGGAGGGACTCACCGTTGATGATGACCTCCACGGCCGCGTAGTACTTCAGCCCGGTCACGGACTCGTGCTCGGCCTCCGGCACCAGGGTGAGGAGGATGGCCTCGGCGTTCGGGCCCTGCACGGCGATCAGGGAGATGTCGGCGGAGGCGTTCGTGACGGTCACGTCGAAGCCCTCGGCACGCTGCAGGAGTTCCTCAGCCACCACGGGGGCGTTGCCCGCATTGGGCACCACGAGGTACTTCTCCTCGCCGCGGCGATAGACGATGAGGTCATCGATGATGCCGCCGTCCTCCTGGCAGATCAGCGAGTACTTGGCCTTGCCCTCCGCGATGGCGGACAGCTTGCCCACCAGGGCGTAGTCCAGGAAGGCGCCCGCGCCGGGGCCCTCCACCCAGACCTCACCCATGTGGGAAAGGTCGAAGAGGCCCGCCGTCTGGCGGACGGCGTGGTGCTCGGCCAGTTCGGAGCCGTACTTGAGCGGCATCTGCCAGCCGCCGAAGTCGGTGAAGGAGGCA
Organism: Arthrobacter sp. RAF14; assembly: GCF_052114185.1. Classification (NCBI taxonomy): domain Bacteria; kingdom Bacillati; phylum Actinomycetota; class Actinomycetes; order Micrococcales; family Micrococcaceae; genus Arthrobacter; species Arthrobacter sp. RAF14. The sequence continues at coordinate 591,306 of NZ_JBFREG010000002.1, forward strand.
CCCAGTTTCTGGTGCTCGGCATACAGGGCGGTGTGGTTCTCAGTCATGTCTGTCCTTGTCGGTCCTGGAAGCCGGATCAGTTCTCGAAGGCTTCGATGGGCGGGCAGGAGCAGACCAGGTTGCGGTCACCGGACGCCCCGTCGATGCGCCCGACCGGCGGGAAGTACTTGTCCTGGCCGTGGGCGTGACCGGAGTGATCCGGACGGGCCGGGAAGGCGGCCTGCTCGCGGCTGTAGGAACGGTCCCAGTCGGAGGAGACGACGGCGGAGGCCGTGTGCGGCGCGTGGCGCAGCGGGCTGTCCTCCACGCTGAAGTCGCCGTTGCGGACCTGCTCGATCTCGCCGCGGATGACGATCATGGCGTCGATGAAGCGGTCCAGCTCACCCAGGTCCTCGGACTCGGTGGGCTCCACCATGAGGGTGCCGGCCACCGGGAAGGCGAGGGTGGGCGCGTGGAAGCCGAAGTCGATGAGGCGCTTGGCCACGTCCTCAGCGGTGACGCCGGTGTCCGCGGTCAGCTGGCGGAGGTCCAGGATGCACTCGTGGGCCACGAGGCCGCCCTCGCCCGTGTACAGGACCGGGAAGTGCTCGTCCAGACGCTTCGCCACGTAGTTGGCGGCGAGCAGCGCGGACTTGGTGGCCTCGGTCAGGCCGTCACCGCCCATGAGGCGGATGTAGGCCCAGGAGATGGGCAGCACGCCGGCCGAGCCGAAGCGGCTCGCGGAGATGGGCGCCCCACCGGCGCCGTTGGCCGGGTCCGCCGCGTTGCCGGGCATGAACGGGGCCAGGTGGGCGCGGGCCGCGACCGGGCCGACGCCGGGTCCGCCACCGCCGTGCGGGATGCAGAACGTCTTGTGGAGGTTCAGGTGAGAGACGTCGCCGCCGAACTTGCCGGGCTGGGCGAGGCCGACCAGGGCGTTGAGGTTGGCGCCGTCGATGTAGACCTGGCCGCCCGCCTCGTGCACGGCGTCGCAGATGTAGCGCACATCGGCGTCGTAGACACCGTGAGTGGAGGGGTAGGTGATCATGATGGCGGCGATCGCGTCGCGGTGTGCGTCGATCTTGGCCTTGAGGTCCTCATGATCGATGGTGCCATCGGGCGCTGTGGCCACGACCACGACCTTCATACCGGCCAGGACGGCGGAGGCGGCGTTGGTGCCGTGCGCCGAGGCCGGGATGAGGCAGATGTCGCGCTGCACGTCACCGCGGGAGTGGTGGTAGCCACGGATGGCCAGAAGGCCGGCCAGTTCACCCTGGGAACCGGCGTTGGGCTGGATGGAGACCTGGTCGTAGCCGGTGATCTCGGCGAGGTCCGCCTCGAGGCCGTCGATCAGCTCGCGCCAGCCGACGGTCTGGGAATCCGGGGCGAACGGGTGGATGGAGGCGAACTCCGGCCACGAAATGGCTTCCATCTCCGCGGTGGCGTTGAGCTTCATGGTGCAGGAGCCCAGCGGGATCATGGTGCGGTCCAGGGCCAGGTCGCGGTCGGAGAGACGGCGGATGTAGCGCAGCATCTGGGTCTCGGAGCGGTGCGTGTTGAAGACCGGGTGGGTCATGAACTCGCTGCTGCGGCGCAGGGCTTCGGGGAGCTCCGCCTCGGAGGCCTCCACGACGGCGGCGTCCGCGCCGAAGAAGGACGCGACGGCGGCGACGGTCTCCGGCGTCGTGGTCTCGTCGAAGGAGACGCCCAGGGTGTCGGCGTCGATGGCGCGGAGGTTGTAGCCGGCTTCCTCGGCGGCCGCGAGGATCGAGGCGGCGCGGCCCGGGACGATGACCGTCACGGTGTCGAAGAACTCGGTGTTCGCGGTCTGCACCCCGGCGGCGCGGAGGGCGGCATCGAAGCGTGCGGCGTGAGCGTGGACCTGGGAGGCGATGGCCTTCAGGCCGTCCGGGCCGTGGAAGACGCCGTACATCGAGGCCACGATGGCCAGCAGGGCCTGCGCGGTGCAGATGTTCGAGGTGGCCTTCTCGCGGCGGATGTGCTGCTCGCGGGTCTGGAGGGCCAGGCGGTAGGCGGGGGTGCCGGCGTCGTCCTTGGAGACGCCGACCAGGCGGCCCGGCAGGGAGCGCTCGAGGCCCTTGCGGACGGCCATGTACGCGGCGTGCGGGCCGCCGAAGAAGAGCGGGACGCCCAGGCGCTGAGCGCTGCCGACGGCGATGTCCGCACCCTGCTCACCGGGAGGGGTGATGAGGGTGAGGGAGAGCAGATCGGCCGCGACCGTGACCATGGCGCCGCGTTCCTTGGCGGCGGCGATGACCGGTGCGTGGTCGAAGATCTTGCCGGAGACACCCGGCTGCTGCAGGACGATGCCGTTGATGGCGCCTTCCGGAAGGCCTGCGGAGAGATCCGCCACCTCGACCTCGAAGCCGAGGGCCTCGGCGCGGCCCTTCACCAGGGCGATGGTCTGCGGAAGGAGGTCGGCGTCCAGCACGGTCTTGCCGTCCGCGGCCTCCTTCGCCTTGTTGGCGCGGCGCATGAGCAGCACGGCCTCGACGACGGCGGTGGATTCGTCCAGCAGGGAGGCGTTCGCGATGGGCAGGCCGACCAGGTCCTGGACCATGGTCTGGAAGTTCAGGAGGGCTTCGAGGCGGCCCTGGGAGATCTCCGGCTGGTACGGGGTGTAGGCGGTGTACCAGGCCGGCGCCTCGAGGATGTTCCGGCGGATCACGGCGGGCGTGACGGTGTCGTAGTAGCCCTGGCCGATGAGCTGGACGGCGGTCTTGTTGAGCGAGGCCAGACGGCGCAGCTCGGCGAGGACCTCCACCTCGGAGAGGGCGGGGCGCAGCGTGAGCGGGGTGGGCTGCTTGATGTCATCCGGCACCGCGGTGTTGACCAGGGCGTCGACCGAGCTGTAGCCCACGGCCTGCAGCATGGTCTCGATCTCGGTCTGGCGGCGCGAGCCGATGTGGCGGTCCACGAAGCTGCCGGACTTCGCCAGATCAAGGACGGCGGAGGGATTCGTCACGAAAGGAACTCCATTGCTTGGCCGGCGACTGGTACGCCGGAACGGGATGGGCTCCTCCCCGCTCTGTGTGGGACCTGAGAGTTTTCATGCCGCCACGAGGGCCGGCACCTGCACCGTCGGTGAGCCGGGTGACCGGCTGCTTTCCAGAGTTGCCTCGGCGCGGCGGTACGGGGGCCTGAGAGATTCCTGGGGAGGTTTTGCTCCTACGGCGCCTGCGTAATACCCGTTCGCAGGACTCTCCCGCCGCGGATCGATGGCTTATTCACTTGTGCTGGACCGCGGTGATTGCAGTCACAACGTCAATTGTCTCCCCTGCGGCCTGGGAGGGCAAACGGGCCGGGGCCCGCTGGCTCAGATCTTGCCACGGGCCAGTTCCAGCACCTTCAGGAGGCTCTGCACCTCGGCGTCGGTCTTCGAGCGGTCCATCTCCTGGCCGCCGCCGTTCTCCAGCACCGCGTTGAAGTAGAGACCGTCGGACATGTACCGCACGGCCCGGGCCAGATCCTCGCCGAGCTCCTCCGTCAGGACTTCCAGCCATTGCTTCTGGATCCTGGCGAAACGGCGCTGGGTCTCGGCGTGGGCGACCTCGGCGAGGCGGGTCGCGGCGACGAAGGACCGGTCCAGCGGCCCGCCGTCCCAGATGGCCTCCTTGATGAAGTACACGCCGGCCCCTTCCGGCGCCGTCTTCATGGCTTCGATCTCCTCCTGAGCCAGAGCGTCGAAGCGGTCCAGAAGCGCCGCGACAAGGGCTTCCTTGTTCGGGTAGTGGTACAGCAGCCCACCCTTGGAGACGCCTGCCCGGGCGGCCACCGCATCCAGGGTGGCGCCGCGCTCCCCCACTTCGATCAGCATTGATTCGAAGGCGTCGAGGACGGCGTTCCTGGCTACGGGCTTTCGTGACATGGCTTCCATTCTGCATGGTTCGGGGGCGGCACGGGAGGATGCCCTCCGAATTGAAACTATACAGTCCAGACGGTACAGTTATTGCCATGACGACCAAGACCTTGACTCAGATCACGAGCAACGGGACGGCGCCATGGCAGAAGTGGGCGGCCCTGGCACTGCTCATGGTGCCCGTGCTGCTCGTGGCAGTGGACAACACCGCCCTCACCTTCGCCCTCCCCGCCATCGCCAGCTCCCTGCAGGCGAGCGGCGTGGAACTCCTGTGGATCATCGACGCCTACCCCTTGGTGCTCGCGGCGCTCCTGGTGGCCATGGGCAATCTGGGCGACCGGATCGGACGCCGGAAGCTCCTCATGATCGGCAGCGCCGGCTTCGGCCTGGCCTCCATCGCGGCAGCCTTCTCCCCCACGGCCGGCGCACTGATCGCCGGCCGCGCGGCCCTCGGCCTGTTCGGCGCCACGCTGATGCCGAGCACCCTGTCCCTGATCCGGAACATCTTCACGGACAACAATCAGCGCCGCCTGGCCATCGCCATCTGGGCCGCCTTCTTCTCCGGCGGCGCGGCCCTCGGCCCGATCGTCGGCGGCTGGCTCGTGGACCACTTCTGGTGGGGCGCCGTGCTGATGATGCCCGCCTTCCTCCTGGCCCCGCTCCTGGTGCTGGGCACCCGGTTGATCCCGGAGTCCAAGGACAACTCGCCGCACCCGATCGACGTCCCGAGCGTCTTCCTGTCCATCCTGTCGATGGGCCCGGTCGCGGTGGCCATCAAGGAGCTGACGGTGCACGGTTTCGAACCGCTCCCGCTGGCCCTGGCGTTCTTCGGCGTCGGCATGGGCGTGCTGTTCGTCCGCCGCCAGCGCCGGATCCCGGCGCCCATGCTGGACGTCACCCTGTTCACGAACCCCGTGTTCAGCACGTCGATCGCCGCCAACGTCCTGTCCTTCGTGTCCATGACGGGCTTCATCTTCTTCTTCTCCCAGCACCTCCAGCTGGTGGAGGGCCTGAGCCCGTTCCAGGCCGGCATGACCCTGCTGCCCGCGTCCGTGGCCACGATCATCGCGGGCCTGTCCTCGGTGCCGCTCGTCCGGGCCCTGCGGCCCGGCACGGTGGTCACCGCTGGCCTGGCCCTGAGCACCACCGCCTACGTCCTGGTGGCGCTCTTCGGCAACAGCGTCGGCATGCCGGTCTTCCTCCTGGCCGTCTACCTGCTGTCCATCGGCATCGGCGCAGCGGAGACCATCTCCAATGACCTCATCATGGGTTCGGTGCCGCCGGAGAAGGCCGGCGCGGCCTCCGCGATCTCGGAGACCGGCTACGAGTTCGGCGCCCTGCTGGGCACCGCGATCCTCGGGTCGATCCTGACCGCCAGCTACCAGCAGCACCTGCGGCTGCCGGCCGGCCTGAGCGAGGCGGACGGACACACGGCGCGGGAGACGCTCGCCGGGGCGATCGACGTCGCGCATCGCGTGGGCGGCGACCTGGGCCATCAGCTGACGACGACGGCGCAGCACGCGTTCGACTCGGGCGTCACCCTCACGGCGACCATCGGAGCCCTGCTCATGGTCAGCGTGACCGTCGCCGCGGCGATCGGCCTGCGCAAGGTCCCGCGCGCCACGAAAGAGAGCCAGCAGGAGCGGCCCGGTCACTGACCGGCTCCTGCGCGCGACCGGTCAGTCTGGGGAGGCTGACCGACCTGGGCCGGCCATGGGTCCGGCCCCTGGGGAGAAGCGCTCCGGGCGTCCATCAGTGAATGCACTGGTCAGACGCCCGGAGCGCGCAGCCTACCGTGCACGGCTTGCCAAATGTGAAGCGGACCACTCATACTAAATGAACATTGTTCATTTTTGTGGCCCTCCTCACAAGCAAGCCATCACACATTGGAGTCTGACGTGGCTGACGAATCCACTCCCGCCGAAATCACCCCGCGCTGGGTCATGCCGTCCGAGACCGCCGAACAGGAACGTCTCTGGATGGCCTTCCCGCATGAGGGCTACACCCTGGGTGAGACCGAGGAGGACGCTCACGCCGCCCGCACCACCTGGGCCGCCGTGGCGAACGCGGCCGTCCGGTTCGAGCCCGTCACCATGGTCGTGGACCCGGCGGACACCGAGATCGCCGCACAGTACCTGGACCCGCGCGTCGAGGTCGTCACCGCGGAACTCAACGACGCCTGGATGCGGGACATCGGTCCGAGCTTCGTTCTGGACGCCGACGGCAAGCTCGGCGCCGTGGACTGGATCTTCAACGGCTGGGGCGCACAGGACTGGGCCGCCTGGGACAAGGATTCGAAGATCGGCGCCTTCGTGGCCGGTCAGACCCCCGCGGAACTGATCACCTCCCCCATCGTCAACGAGGGAGGCGGGATCCACGTGGACGGCGAAGGCACCGTGCTCGTCACCGAGACCGTGCAACTGGACCAGGGCCGGAACCCCGGCGCCACCAAGGAGCAGATCGAGGCGGAACTGGCCCGCACCATCGGCGCCACCAAGGCCATCTGGCTGCCCCGCGGTCTAACCCGCGACTCCGAGGAGTTCGGCACCCGTGGCCACGTGGACATCGTCGCCACCCTCTCCTCCCCGGGCACCGTCCTGGTCCACCACCAGGAGAACCCGGAGCACCCCGACTACGAGGTCTCCCAGGAGATCATCGCCCTCCTCAAGGACAGCACCGACGCCGCGGGCCGCAGCCTCACCGTCATCCCGGTCCCCGCGCCGGCCACCCTCACCGATGAGGAAGGCTTCGTGGACTTCAGCTACATCAACCACGTGGTCCTGAACGGCGCCGTCATCGCCTGCTCGTTCAACGACGCCAACGACGCCCGTGCCGTCGAGGCGCTCTCCGCCGCCTACCCGGGCCGCGAGATCGTCACCGTCGACGCCCGCGAACTCTTCGCCCGCGGCGGCGGCATCCACTGCATCACCCAGCAGCAGCCCCGCGCCGCTCGCTGACCCATCGGCGCCGGGCCTCTCCCGCCCGGCCCCGGCCAGACCCGCCCTTACGGGTCGGCGGGCAGGTCTCACCGGCCTGCCCGTCACGGCGACGACGCCGCCTGGCCACGCACAGAAAGCCACCCATGGAACAACATCACCCCCGCAGCGCACACCAGGATGTGGACGCCAAAGGACTCAAGTCCGGCCAGCTCGGCCTGCTCGCGATCGTCGTCATCGGCCTCTCGACCATCGCCCCCGCCTACACCTTGACGGGCGCCCTCGGCCCCACGGTCCAGGAGGTCGGGGCGCAGCTGCCCATCATCTTCGTCATCGGCTTCATCCCGATGATCCTGGTGGCGCTCGCCTACCGCGAACTCAACACCGACTCCCCGGACTCCGGCACCACCTTCACCTGGAGCACCAAGGCGTTCGGCCCCTGGATCGGTTTCATGGGCGGCTGGGGGCTGCTCGCCGCCAACATCATCGTGCTCTCCAACCTGGCCGGCGTGGCGGTGGACTTCTTCTACCTCTTCCTGGCACAGGTCACGGGTGTGGCCGGACTCGCCGACCTGGCGAGCAACCAGTGGGTCAACGTGGCCACGTGCCTGGTCTTCGTGGTGGCGGCCGTGTGGATCAGCTACCGCGGCTTGGAGACCGCCAAGAACGTCCAGTACGTCCTGGTGGGCTTCCAGCTGCTGGTGCTCGGCCTCTTCGCCGTCATGGCGATCGTGAACTGGGAGAACTCCGGCCAGGGCATGGCCTTCTCCTGGGACTGGTTCGACATCACCAAGGTGGACAGCTTCAGCGCCATCACGGCCGGCATCTCCCTCTCGATCTTCGTGTACTGGGGCTGGGACGTCTGCCTGACCCTGAACGAGGAAGCCAAGGACGGCCGCAAGACGGCGGGCAAGGCGGGCACCATCACGGCGCTGTCCGTGCTGGCCATCTACCTGCTGGTCGCGATCGCCTGCATCATGTTCGCCGGCATCGGCGAGCAGGGCTTCGGCCTGCGGAACCCGGAGAACTCCGGCAACATCTTCACGGCCCTGGCCTCGCCCATCATGGGACCGCTGGCCATCCTGATGTCCCTCGCCGTGCTCTCCAGCTCCGCGGCGTCCCTGCAGTCGACCTTCATGTCGCCGGCCCGCGGCCTGCTCGCCATGGGCCACTACGGCGCCCTGCCCAAGTCGATGGCCAAGGTCGACCCCGTCCACTTCACCCCGGCCAACGCCACCGTCGCGGCCGGCGTGATCTCCTGGGGCTTCTACGCCGTGATGCACATCGTGAGCCAGAACGTCCTCAATGACACCATCCTGGCCCTCGGTCTGATGATCTGCTTCTACTACGGTCTGACCGCCTTCGCCTGCGTCTGGTACTTCCGGAAGACGCTCCTGACGAGCCCCCGGAACTTCCTGCTCCGCGGCCTGGCGCCCGTGGTGGGCGGCATCATGCTGTTCGTCGTGATGATCCAGACCGCCGTGGATTCCTGGGACCCCGCCTTCGGCTCCGGCACCGCCGTGTTCGGCGTGGGCCTGGTCTTCGTGGTGGGTGTGGGGATCCTGCTGCTCGGCGTGGTCGTGATGTTCGTGATGGCCCGCAAACGGCCCGAATTCTTCCGCGGCGAGACCCTCAAGATGGACACTCCGGCCCTGGTGGACTGAGCCGCCGGGACCGGAGCCCGGGTTCGGCTGCTGATCCGTTCTGCTTGCTATCCCCGCGCGGAGTTGAATGCTCACGCCGCTGGCGGGGCGCGGGGCCCCTTTACGCAAGCTGCCACGGACCAGCAGCCGAACCCGCGCGGTAATGTGGAGCTCAGCCACAACGACGACGGCGCCGCACCCTGGGAGGGTGCGGCGCCGTCGTCGTTCCGTCAGCCTGCTGTCAGGGCTTCATGTTCTCCGCGCCGATGAGCCAGGCCTGCTGCTCCAGTCCCTCGAGCACGGTGTGCAGGAGGTCCGCCGAGGTGGGGTCCTCCTCGTCGACCTGGTCGTGGACCTTGCGGGTGGTCCCGACGGCGGCGTTGATGGCCGCGACGATGCGGTCGATGGCGTCATGCGTGGAGATCAGGCCCTCGGGGAAGGCCGCGAGGCTGGTCTCCTTCTGGACGGTGACGCTGCGGCCGTCCGGGACGGCTTCGAGGGCGCGCATGCGCTCGGCCACGTCGTCGCTGAGGTTGCTGGCCAGGTCGATCAGGACGTCCAGCTGGAGGTGCAGATCGCGGAAGTTCGGTCCGACGATGTTCCAGTGGGCCTGCTTGCCCTGCAGGTGCAATTCGATCAGGTCGGTCAGCACGGCCTGGAGATTGGCCGTGAGCGTGGGTGATGCCTTCATGCTTCCTCCTGTGTGGTGAATTGGTCCGTACTCCGACGCTATCCCACTTCCGCGGCGGCGGGACAGCTCAGATTCCGAGGAAGTCCTCCAGGCGGACCACGGTCAGTCCGGAGGCCTTCTGTGCCTGATGGAACGCGTCGAGGTCCCGTTTGAATTCCGGGCGGAAGTGCATGAGACAGATGTCACCCGGCCGCAGACCGTTGCCCACCTGGTAATCCATCCGGCCCGCGTTGGCCTTGCACTCCCAGTCGATGACCGCCTTCAGCCCGGCGGCGGCCACCGCTGCGCGCATGGCGTTCGAGTAGGCGCCGCCCGGCGGGCGGAACAGGGTGGGCGTGGTGGCGTAGTGACGCTTGATGTAGTCCTGCATGCCCGAGATCTCGCCGAGCTGGTACTCGTAGCCCTGCTGGACCATGGAGGTGTTGTGGCTGATGGTGTGGTTCTGGATGCGATCGCCCCGGGCCTGGAACTTCTTGAAGAAGCCGGGGTCGCCGCCGATCGCGCTGCGAGTCAGGAAGAGCGTGGCCGGATACCCATACTCGTCCAGGAGGTCCAGGGATTCCTGGGTTTTGACCACGCCGTCGTCGATCGTCAGGAACACCACCGGCTGCTTGGTGGACACCCGGGTGATCACCGGGGCCAGCCCGTTCTGGATGGGCGGGAGCGTGAAGTCGCTGGCGAAGGTCCTGCGCGGTGTGGGGGTCGCGCTCGGCGTGAGGGCCGGCCTCGGGGTGCCCGACGACGGCGCGCCCCCGCCCGCGGAAGGCGTGGCACTCCCGCCGGCCCCCGCCGTCGGGGTGGTGGACGGCGCGGCGGCGCAGGCTCCCAGCAGCGGGGCCGTGACGGCGCCCAGCGCAAGCAAGGCCTCACGGCGGGTTAATGCGGATTCTGGCATGACTGGTGGAGCCCCCTCTGACGATGTCGAGCTGATCATAGGTCCGCAAGGTGTCGAAACCCTGGGTCCGGCGCCCGCGTCTTGCACATGACCAGTGGTTACGGATATCGTGTGAGCCGCATCACCGGCAGGTGATGCGCATGCTTGTGATCCGCGGCGGGAGAGTCCTGTCGGCACATCCGGACAGGCGCCGTAGGAGCAAACCCTCCCCGGGAATCTCTCAGGCCCCCGTACCGCCGCGGCGAGGCAACTCTGGAAAGCAGCCCGGTCCGCCGGGCTCACCGACGGTGCAAGCGGGGTCATTCAGCCCGCGGAATCTCTCAGGTCCCATACAGAGCGGGGAGGAACACCTGTCATCGTGGCGCCCTCGCGGCGCCTGAGCCGAAGGGTTCCTCATGTCCGCCGGACCGACCGTCCTCCCCGTCCCGACCTGGAGCGCCGCGCATCCCTGCGCCGGCACCGGGCCGCATCGGGCCGCGGCATCAGGACGGCCCTTCTCATCGATGCAGTCAGCACGGCACGCCTTCGCCGCCCACCGGCCCGCAGGTCCGGTCGGCCGGACGTGCCGTATCGCCCAGCGCACGAGCAACAGTGGAAAGAGGTAGTGGAGATGAGCAGAGTGGACGCCGGACTGAGGTACTCGGCCGAGCATGAGTGGGTCGCCCCGGAGGAGGACGGCGCCGTGCGCATCGGGATTTCGGCCGTCGCCGCGGATGCCCTGGGTGACATCGTGTACGTGGACCTGCCCGAGGTCGGCACGGCGGTCACCGCCGGGGAGACCTGTGGCGAGGTGGAATCCACCAAGTCCGTGTCCGATCTGTACGCCCCGGTGTCGGGAGAGGTCACCGCGGTCAACTCCGCCGCGTCGGACGATCCCGCCCTGATCAACTCGGATCCGTACGGCGAAGGCTGGCTGTTCACCGTGGCCGTCACCTCCGAAGGTCCGCTGCTGTCCGCGGAGGACTACGCCGCAGCGAACGGAGGCGAACTGTGAGCGCCACTGTCAGCGAGTACGAGCAGGTGGTCCCGGCGTCCCTGAACGCGGCCCTGTCCGAGCTGGACCCGGAGATCGCCGCGAAGATCGACGACGAGCTGCGCCGCCAGCGCGAAGGCCTCGAGATGATCGCCTCGGAGAACCACACCGCGACGGCGGTCATGCAGGCGCAGGGTTCGGTGCTGACCAACAAGTACGCCGAGGGTTACCCCGGGAAGCGCTACTACGGCGGCTGCGAGCACGTGGACGTCATCGAACAACTGGCCATCGACCGCCTCAAGGACCTCTTCGGCGCCGAGTACGCGAATGTCCAGCCGCACTCCGGCGCCCAGGCCAACGCCTCCGTGATGCACGCGCTCATCAAGCCCGGCGACACCATCATGGGCCTGAACCTGGCTCACGGCGGGCACCTGACCCACGGCATGCGGATCAACTTCTCCGGCAAGCTCTACAACGTGGTCCCGTACGGCGTCCGCGAGGACACCCACACCGTGGACATGGCCGAAGTCGAGCGCCTGGCCCAGGAGCACCAGCCGGCGCTGATCGTCGCCGGCTGGTCCGCCTACGCGCGGCAGCTGGACTTCGCCGAGTTCCGCCGGATCGCCGATTCCGTGGGCGCCTACCTCATGGTGGACATGGCGCACTTCGCCGGGCTCGTGGCCGCCGGACTGCACCCGTCCCCGGTGCCGCACGCCCACGTCACCACCTCCACCACGCACAAGACCCTGGCGGGCCCGCGCGGCGGCATCATCCTGTCCAACGACGCGGACATCGCCAAGAAGATCAACTCGGCGGTGTTCCCCGGCCAGCAGGGCGGCCCGCTGGAACACGTGATCGCGGGCAAGGCCGTGGCCTTCAGGATCGCCGCGTCCGAGGAGTTCCGGGAGCGCCAGGAGCGCGTGCTCGCCGGCGCCCGGATCCTCGCCGAGCGCCTCACCCAGGCCGATGTGGCCGGCAAGGGCATCTCCGTGGTGTCCGGCGGCACCGATGTGCATCTGGTGCTGGTGGATCTGCGGGACTGCGAACTGGACGGCCAGCAGGCCGAGGACCGCCTGGCCGCCATCGACATCACGGTGAACCGCAACGCCGTCCCATTCGACCCGCGGCCGCCGATGGTCACCTCCGGTCTGCGGATCGGAACGCCGGCGCTGGCCACCCGCGGTTTCGGCGAAGCCGCCTTCCGCGAAGTCGCGGACATCATCGCCGAGGCCCTGATCGCCGACGACGGCGCGGACCTCTCCGGGCTGCGCGACCGGGTGCAGGTGCTCGCCGCAGCCCACCCGCTGTACCCGGGCGTGGACGGCCTCAGCTGACCCTTCCCGGCGCCGCGCGGGCCTTCCCGTCCGCGCGGCGCCGGTCCCCTCCCTCAGCCTCACCCGCACCCTCACCGACGACGAAGGAACCGTGCTGTGACTCTTGTCCCCGAAGGCCGTAAACTCCTGCGGATCGAACAACGCAACGCCGCGACCCCCGTGGAACGCAAACCCGACTGGATCAAAGCCAAAGTCCAGATGGGACCCGAATTCGTCGGCCTGAAAAACCTCGTCAAAAAAGAAGGGTCCAGCAAATGAACCTCCGCTACGCCACCGTCACCGGCGTCGCCCGCGACGACCTCGMAGACGAAGGCGTCTGGCTCTACGCCGAAACCGTCCGCAAAATCCACGAACTCAACCCCGGCACCGGCGTMGAACTGCTCATCCCCGACTTCTCCGGCAAACCCGAACACATCCAAGCCATCTGCGACTCCMRCCCSGAAGTGTTCGCCCACAACGTCGAAACCGTCCCCCGCATCTTCAAACGCATCCGCCCCGCCTTCCGCTACGAACGCTCCCTGGACGTCATCACCCAAGGCCGCACCCACGGCATGGTCACCAAATCCAACCTCATCCTGGGCATGGGCGAAACCCGCCAAGARATCAGCGAAGCCCTCCAAGACCTCCACGACGCCGGCTGCGACCTGATCACCATCACCCAATACCTCCGACCCTCCGAACGCCACCT
>NZ_JBFREG010000003.1:0-282983 GCF_052114185.1 Arthrobacter sp. RAF14
CCCCGCCGACCGGGCCCCCGCCGGCCCGGCCGGGCCCCCGCCCCGTCGGCCGTCCGCCCGCCGTCCACCCGCCGAAACAGTGAGTTTCCGCTGAAACAGCGATCACAACACGCTGTCTCAGCGGAAACCCACTGTTTCGGCGCTTAACCCGCGGCCTACAGTTAGCCCATGGGATTTCCTGCGTTGTCGCTGGTGGTGCTGGTGGCCCTCCTGGGTCCGCTGCTCGCGCTGCCCCGGAAATGGCACCTTCCGCTGGTGCTCGGGGAGCTGGTGGCGGGGCTGGCCATCGGGCGGACCGGATTCGGGCTGGTCGACGCCTCGGACGAGACCTTCACCTTCCTGGCGGACCTGGGGTTCGCGCTCATCATGTTCGTGGCAGGCACCCATGTCCCGGTGCGGGACGCCCGGATCCGCGGCGCCCTGGGACGGGGCGCCGTCCGCTTCGGCGTGACGGCCCTGGTGTCGGTGGTCCTGGGGCTCGGCATCGCCGCGCTTTTCGGCCTGGCGCATGCTCCCCTGTACGCGGTGCTGCTGGCCTCGAGCTCCGCGGCGCTGGTCCTGCCGATCGTCGACGGTCTCCGTCTCGGCGGTCCGCAGGTGCTCCAGACCGTCGCGGCCGTCGCCCTCGCGGACACGGCCGCCATCGTGGCGCTGCCCCTGGCGATCGACCCGGCTCACGCACCCCGCGCGGCCCTCGGCGCGCTCGCGGTGGGTGTCTGCGCCGTCGTGCTGTTCTTCGTGCTGCGGCAGGGCGAGCGGAGCGGGATCCGGCGCCGTATCCACGCCGTGTCCGAAGAGCGGCTTTTCGCGGTGGAGCTGCGCGTGCAGCTGGCGGTCCTGTTCGCTCTGGCGGCGCTGGCCACGCTGACGCACGTCTCGATCATGCTGGCAGGGTTCGGTTTCGGCCTGGCCGTGTCCGCGGTGGGGGAGCCCCGGAGGCTCGCGCGGCAACTTTTCGCGATCACGGAGGGATTCCTGGGTCCGCTGTTCTTCGTGTGGCTCGGCGCCTCGCTGAACATGAGGGAACTGGCGGTGAACCCGGCCATGATCGGGCTCGGGGTGGCTCTGGGACTGGGCGCCGTCCTCAGCCATGCGGTGGGCCGTTTCCTCGGTGCGCCCCTTCCACTGGCCGTCCTGGCCTGTGCGCAGCTCGGGGTGCCCGTGGCCGCGGCGACCATCGGCACGCAGAATCACCTGCTGGCGCCGGGGGAGGCGAGTGCGCTGATCCTCGGGGCGCTCGTGACCATTGCGGCGACCACGGTGTCCGGAGCGTTCGCCGCCCGGAAGTTCACCGTGGCCGAGGGTGATGCGAGCCGCCCCACGACCACCTCGCCGACATCAGCGGCCCCGGCTCCGCCCCCTCAGGCTCCGCCCGCTCCGGGGGACGTCAGCCGTTGAGCGCCGCGCCCAGGATGGTATCGAGGAGCCGGGCGGCCACCTTGGCGGTGCGGGCGTCGATGTCGAAGGCCGGGTTGAGCTCGGCCACGTCCACATGGAGCAGTTTGCCGCTCGCGGCCACCTGACGGCAGACGGCGTTGATGACCTCCAGCGGAACGCCGTAGGCGGCCGGGGCGCTGACTCCGGGCGCGACGGCGGCCGGCAGCACGTCCAGGTCGATCGTCAGGTAGACGACGTCCAGGCCGTCCAGGAACTCCGCGACGAACGCCTCCGCCGCCTCCCGCGTGCAGTCCTCGTCCAGCAGGTAGGTCACACCGAGGCTGTCGGCTTCGTCGAACAGCACGCGGGTGTTGTTCGGCCGGCTGATGCCCAGCACGGCGTAGTTCAGCTCACGGCCCAGCGCCTTCTCCTCGTGGGCCATCTGGAGGAAAGGCGTTCCTGAACTGGGGTTCTCCTCATCCCGGAGGTCGAAATGGGCGTCCAGGTTCAGCACGCCCCAGCGTGCGCCGCCGGTGACTTTCGCACTTCCGGCGACGCCCCGGTAGCTGGCGTATGCGATCTCATGGCCGCCGCCGAGGCCCACCGTCAGCGCGCCGTCGTCGATCAGCTGAGCGACCGCCGCGCCGAACCGCGCCTGGCCGTCCTCCAGCCGGTCCGCCTCCACGCGCACATCGCCGGCGTCGGCGAGCACGCGCCCGTCGTGCACGGCGAGCGGGCCGAGCGCGGCGCGGATCGCGGCGGGACCGGCTGCGGCGCCGACGCGTCCCTTGTTGCGGGCCACCCCGGCATCACTGGCGAACCCGACGACGACGGCGGGCCGGCCGGCCGTCTCGATGGCGCCGGAGAGGGCCTGGACGCGCTGCCAGTGGCGGGCGTGCTCGGGGCCGTCGCCATCGTGGCGGCCGGTCCAGGGCTGAGGGGGGACGTCGACGGAGGGTGCGCGCAGGGTCATGCTTCCATTCCACCTGTTTCCGGCCCGGAAGCCGAGGGGATCCGGGCCGGGCGTGTCCGGCATCCCGGACGGGGGTGAGTCGCGTGTCCGCCCGCTCACCTTGAGTGCTCAGTAGTTGCGGGTTCCGGGCCGAAACATCCGCAACTACTGAGCACTCACGTGCAGGAGGGGGACGGGTTTCAGGGGGGCGGGTTTCAGCGGTGCCGGGCCCGGAGCAGGGCGATGAGCTCGTTGAGGCCCAGCCCGGACTTCCGCCCGGCCTGCAGATACGCGTCCGCGGTGGCGTTGAGGTCCGCGTCGACGACGCGGTCCAGCGGAGCGACCCTGGTGCCCTGGCCGCGCATCGTCACGATCATGCCCGCGGCCTCCAGGGCGGCGTAGCTGCGCGCGACGGTGCCGGGGGAGAGGGCGAGGTCGGAGGCGAGCTGGCGGATCGGGGGAAGTCGCTCTCCCACGGGCAGCGCGCCGAGCATGATCTGGGCCGCGATCTGCTCCCGGAGCTGCTCGAAGACGGGGACGGGACTCGTGACGTCGACGGTGATGAGCATCTAGGCGGCCTGAAGCGAGGGCTGAGGAAGGATCGCGGAACGAACTCTGATGGCCTGTTGGATCACGCGGATTGCGGACACCGCCCAGAGTGCGACTGCTGCTCCTTGAATAACAATGCCGAACAAGACCGCGGGGGCACCCAGGACCGCGCCGCCGTCAGCCCCGATGGTTTGGAACAAGGGTCCGAGCATCCAGAGCAGGACGCCGATCTCGGACAGAAGACCTGCCTCGAGGACCCGTAGGACGAGTTCGCCGAGCCGGCCACGCCAGACGATGTCCTGCGTCGGGTCGGTGAAGAGCACTGGGAGCAGGTTGACCCGGCGCGCAGCAAGCCAGGAACTGAGATGAAGGAGCGGGAGCATGCCGATCAAGGTGAAGGTGAACAGCCAGCCCGGATAAGG
Organism: Arthrobacter sp. RAF14; assembly: GCF_052114185.1. Taxonomy (NCBI): domain Bacteria; kingdom Bacillati; phylum Actinomycetota; class Actinomycetes; order Micrococcales; family Micrococcaceae; genus Arthrobacter; species Arthrobacter sp. RAF14. The sequence goes on from NZ_JBFREG010000003.1 coordinate 3,301, forward strand.
CTGAACGATCACCGGCCCCTGGCTCGACATGTAGGTGTAGGCCGTGAAGAGACCATCCTCGGCAGCGGATGACCCTTGTCCCAGAATGATGGAGCCGACGATGATCACCGTGCCCAGGAGCACGAGCCGGATGAAGCGCTCCGGTGTGAGCTCTGCAACCGGAGGCCGGGGCGCCAGGCTGGCCGAACGAACCGCGGGCATCCCGCCCTTATCGCGAGGCCGCACGCCCAGATCCCCCAGTATCAGGATCGCTGCAATTCCCGGTGCGCAGGCGAGAGGGAGACCGTGCCAGGTGGGCATGGTCGTCGTGAAGACCCAGGCCATCGCAGTCAACATGCTGAGGTCCCCCGTCGCGGCAAGAGCCATGGAGCGAAAGCGTGAGCGGGGGTGCGGCCGCTTTTCCACCCAATACGCGAGCTGCGTGAGTGCTGCCCCGCCGATCAAGAACACCCAGTACATGACATCCCCCTTGTATCCGCAGACTGGTACAAAGCCATTCTGCTTGTACCAATCGGGAGATACAAGTGCCGAGCGTCCCAAACCCGTGAGTTGCGTGCTCAGTTGTTGCGGGTTCCAGCCGGAAACACCCGCAACAACTGAGCACACAACGAGGGTGGAAGGACGGGCCTCACCGCTCCGCGACGAACCTCCGGCTCACCGCGATGTCCTGGTCGCCCAGGCCGGAGTCCACGATCTCGTCGAAGGCGGCACGCAGGGTCGGCAGCAGAACCGGGTTGGTCCCAGTGGCCTCCGCGATCTCCGCGGCGGAGGCGAGGTCCTTGACCATGTACTTGGCGACGCCGGAGGGGGAGTCGTCGCCGGTGACGAGCTTCTCGCGCCGCGACTCCAGGAGCCGGGACCCCGCGTACCCGCCGGAGAGCAGTCCCCACATCTTGTCGAGGTCGATGCCGGAGCGGTCGGCCAGCACGGTCGCCTCGCCGAGCGCGAGGATCGTCGCGGAGACCACCATCTGATTGCACGCCTTGGCGACCTGGCCCGCGCCCAGCGGCCCCAGGTGAACGGGCGTTCCGCAGGGGGCGAGCAGCTCCGTGGCCAGAGCGGCGTCGTCGTCGGCTCCGCCGAGCATGATGGACAGCGTGGCGGCCTTTGCGCCGTCTTCTCCGCCGGAGACGGGGCAGTCGACCACGCGCACGCGGCCTTCGGTCTCCGTGCTCAGCCGCTCCGCCAGGGCGCGGACGCCGGTCGCGGAGCTGGTGGAGCCGATCAGGAGCAGCAGGCCGCTGTCCCGGACGCCCGCCAGAATCCCGTCATCGCCGGACAGGACTTCCTCCAATTGGGGAAGGTCTGGGAGCATGACCAGGAGGGCGCCGACGGAGGCCGCGAGTTCGCGGGGTGTCTCCGCCCAGGTGGCGCCGGCCTCCACGAGGTCCGGCTGAGGGCGTCGGGCGGTGATCGTCAGGCTTCCATGGCTGTCGAGCAGGTGCCGGGCCATCGGCGCCCCCATGGCGCCGAGCCCGATGATGCCGAGTGTGGTGTTGGTCATGAGCCCAGCCTAGGACAAATCCAATATTTCGAACAGTGTTCAACTGGTTGAATTCGCGTTACCCTTGGAGAAGTTGTGTGCCCCGTCACGGGGCGAAGCCTGGACTGCCGCAAAGAAGGGGAAACCATGTCTGAGAAAGCCCGCGCCGTCGTCGCGGTTCCGCTCTCCGAAGAGCACTGCCAGCTGATCGAGCGCCTGGAACCGCGTCTCGACGTGATCCGGCAGCACCAGCTGTACCACCCCATGCGCGGCGCCGCCGACTGGTCGGGCGATCCGGACCACGTCCGCACTGAGGAGCAGCAGCGTGCTTTCGAGCAGCTGGTCGATTCCGCCGAGTTCCTCTTCGGCATCCCCGACGTCGACGCGGCGGCCCTGGCGCGCACCATCACCGCCAACCCGGCCCTGAAGTGGGTCCACACCACCGCCGCGGGCGGCGGCAGTCAGGTCAAGGCCGCCGATCTCCCGGCGGAGGCGCTGGAGCGGATCACCTTCACGACGTCGGCCGGCGTGCATGGCGGCCCGCTCGCCGAATTCGCGGTGTTCGGCGTCCTCGCGGGCGCCAAGTCCCTTCCCCGTCTCCAGGCGCAGCAGCGGAATCGCGAGTGGAGCGACCGCTGGGAGATGAAGCAGCTCGACGAGATGACGGTGCTCGTGGTCGGTCTCGGTGGCATCGGCGCCGAGTGTGCCCGCCGCTTCAAGGCCCTCGGCGCGACCGTCTGGGGGACCACGCGCAGCGGCGAACCGGTCGAGGGCGTGGACCGTCTCATTCCTGTCGAGGAGCTGGCGCAGGCCGCGGCCGAGGCCGACGCGCTGGTCGTCACCCTGCCGGGCACGGAGCAGACGCACCATCTGGTGGGCCACGAGGTCCTGGGCAACATCAAGCCCGGAGCGATCGTCAGCAATGTCGGCCGTGGCACGGTCATCGACGAGGAAGCGCTGCTGGCGGCACTGGAGAGCGGCCGCGTGTCCTTCGCCGCCCTGGACGTCTTCGAAGTGGAGCCCCTGCCCGCCGAGTCCCCGCTCTGGGGCCGCGATGACGTGCTGGTCAGCCCCCACACGGCGGCCCTGAACTCCAAGGAGGAGGAGCGGATCGCCCGCCTCTTCGCGGAGAACGCCTCCCGACTCCTCGACGGGCGGCCATTGCGTAATGTGGTCAACACCGTGGAGTTCTACTGAGGGTTCCCGCGGCTTCAGCACCCCGATCACTGCGTCCTGACCACCGTTCAAGGGAGACCCCATGGCCGAGCCTGCCGCCGTCGACGTTCCGGACCGCGTGACGCGCGATCCTGCGCCGGCCGTCACCCGCAGTCTGAAGATCCTGGGCGTCCTCGCCGAGGCTGACGGTCCGCAGACCCTGACGGAGATCGCGACGGCGCTCGGGCTGGCCAAGTCCTCCACCATGAATCTGTGCCTGGCCCTGGAAGAGGGCGGGATGATCCAACGGGTGCCGGCGGGGTACCAGCTGGGGCGCCGCAATGCGGAGCTGGGCGGTGCCTTCGCGGCGCAGTTCAACCAGATCCGGGAGTTCTACGCGGTCTGTGAGGCCTCGCCCGTGCTGCGCCACGAGGTGGTGCAGGTGGCGATGCTGGACGACCACGACGCTCTCTATCTGGCGCGGCACGAGGGGTCCCGGACGGTGCGGTTCGGCACGCCGCTGGGTTCCCGCATCCACGCGGCCTTCAGTGCGACCGGCAACGCCCTGCTGATGGTCATGGACGACTCCCGGGTGGAGGAGATCATGTCCGATCAGGTCCCGTTTCCGCGGGCCTCGGAGAACAGTGTCCGGGAGATGCCGGAGCTGCTCGAGAAGCTGGCCGCCGCGCGGGCCCGGGGCTACGCCCTTGATCCGGGCGAGGGCATGCAGGGCCTCTACGGTGTCGCCGTGCCGCTCGAGGGCTGGGCTCCGGGCGACCCGCCGCTCGCTCTCGGTGTGGCCATCCAGGAGGCCCGGGCGACCCCCGAGCACATCGAGCGCGTCGCCGACGCCCTGAAGGACGCCGCCCGTGGGCTCACGAACCCGCTGAGTGCGTCCGCCCGGAAGTAGGCCGTTCCGGAACCCGCGCCGGCCATCCGTGACTTTGCCGAGTCCGCTATCGAGCCCGTGAATCCGCTACCAGTCGTAGCTGACTCACGGGCTCGATAGCGGACTCAGCGTGTTCCGGGGGTCTTCCAAGCGCTGCGCTCGCGCTCCACCTCCTCGAATACCTCCCGAAGCGCTCCTCAAACACCTCCCCTGTGGCATCGGCCACACAATTTCTGTTCAAAGTATTGAACTGAGTTCAAGGGGTTGGTAATCTCGGTCACAGGCCGCAGCGCATCGACGCGCCGGCAACCACGTTTCAGCCAATCAAAGGAGATGGCAGTGACCACTCAGGACACGGTCCAGCATCCAGGGTCTTCGGACCCTGATTACGCCAAGAACCTCCAGCGCGCCACCCTGGCATCCAGCGTCGGCAGCGCCCTCGAATACTTCGACTTCGCGCTCTACGGCCTCTCGACGGCCTTGATCTTCAATCTGCTGTTCTTCCCGCAGAACGATCCGGCCATGGCCACCGTGGCGGCTTTCGCCACCTACGGCGTCGGCTTCCTGGCCCGCCCCTTCGGTGGACTGTTCTTCGGCCGTCTCGGCGACCGGCTCGGCCGCAAGTGGGTCCTGGTGGTGACCATCCTGCTCATGGGAGGCGCCTCGACGGCCATCGGCCTTCTGCCCACCTACGACGCCATCGGCATCTGGGCCCCGATCCTCCTCGTGGCACTGCGACTGCTCCAGGGCTTCGGCGCCGGCGCCGAGCAGGCCGGTTCTACCGTCCTGATGGCGGAGTACGCCCCGGTCAAGCGCCGTGGCTTCTTCTCGGCCCTGCCGTTCATCGGCATCCAGGCGGGCACCCTCCTGGCCGGCCTGGTCTTCAGCGCCATCTCGCTGCTGCCCAAGGACCAGCTCATGACGTGGGGCTGGCGCGTGCCGTTCCTGATGTCCTTCGTGCTGATCATCGTGGCCATCCTCATCCGGACCAAGCTCCGTGAGACCCCCACCTTCGTGGAACTCGAGAAGCACCAGCAGGTCCAGGACAAGCCGGTCAAGGAGATCTTCACCAAGGGTCTTCCGGGCGTGATCGTCGGCATCGGCCTGCGCATGGCCGAGAACGGCGGCTCGTACATGTTCCAGACCCTGGCGCTGAGCTTCTTCGTCTCCGTGGTCGGCAAGAACGCGGACAAGGGCCTGCTGGCCTGGGGCGTCACCATCGGATCCCTGATCGGCGTCTTCTCCGTGCCGTTCGCCGGCGCACTTTCCGACCGCATCGGCCGCCGCGCGGTGTACCGTTTCGGCGCCGTCTTCATGCTGCTCTACTCGTTCCCTGCCTGGTGGCTGCTCTCCCTGGGCAACCACGTGGTGGCCATCCTGGTGGTCGCCGTCGGCATCGGCGTCGCCGTGAACACCATGCTCGGCCCGCAGTGTGCCATGCTCCCAGAATTGTTCGGCAACAAGCACCGCTACCTGGGCGTGGCCATGGCCCGCGAGATCTCGGCCGTGCTGGCCGGCGGCCTGGCCGGTGTGCTCGGTGCCTACATCATCGCCGTGAGCAACGGGAACTGGCTCCTGCTGGCCATCTACATGGCCACCTTGGCGATCATCACCACCTGCTCCACCTTCCTGGTCCCGGAGACGCTGCGCCGTGATCTCCTCCGCACCGACGACGCGGTCAAGGTCTCCCGCACCGAAGCCGGTGACGGCGTGGAAACCACCACCCAGCGCCTGGTAAAGGTTGAGGCATGAGCACTCCCACAGGAATCTCCGCCTTCAGCCTGGAGGGCAGGACAGCCCTCGTGACCGGATCCAGCCAGGGCATCGGCCGCACCCTCGCGGAGGGGCTCGCCGCGGCGGGCGCCGCCGTCGTCGTCCACGGACGTGACGCGGCGAAGGCCGCCCGCGCCGCGGAGGAGATCGCCGCGGCGACGGGTGCCCCGACGCGCAGCGTGACCTTCGACGTGACCGACCCGGCCGCCGTCGACGCCGGGATCACGGCGCTCGAGGCGGAGTCCGGCACGCCGGACATCCTGGTCAACAACGCCGGCATCCAGCGCCGTTCCCCGATCGGCGAGTTCAGCGACGAGGACTGGGACGCCCTCCTGGCGACCAACCTCTCCAGCGCGTTCTACCTCTCGCGCCGCGTCAGCCGCGGCATGGTCGAGCGGGGGAGTGGCAAGCTGATCCAGATCGGCAGCGTGCAGAGCCAGCTGGCCCGTCCGGGCATCGCGCCGTACTCGGCCACCAAGGGCGCCATCGTGATGCTCACCAAGGGCCTCTGCGCCGACCTGGCGCCGCTCGGCATCCAGGCCAACGCGATCGCCCCGGGGTACTTCGCCACCGAACTGACCCAGGCCCTCGTGGCCGATGAGCAGTTCTCCTCCTGGGTCCGCGGGCGCACCCCCGCGGGCCGCTGGGGCGACACCCGGGACCTGGTGGGCGCGCTCGTCTTCCTGGCGAGCTCCGCGAGTGATTTCGTCAACGGTCAGACACTGTTCGTCGACGGCGGCATGACGGCGGTCGTCTGATGCGGCTCGCCCGTCTCCTGACCGACGAATCGCCGCTTCGCGACGGCGCCCGCTGGGCCCGGGCCGAAGGCTCCGCGTGGGTGCCGGTGGAGGACCCCTTCGCGGCCTTCGCCTGCGGAGAGGCTCCCGCTGATGTCGCCGGGGCCGCTCCCGTGGCCGGCCGGTTCCTGGCGCCGTGCGAACCCCTCCTGGTGATCGGCATCGCCCAGAACGGCCCGGAGCACCACAGCCCGGTCCAGGCCTGGCTCAAGAGCCCCCGCACCGTCGTGGCGAGCGGGACCCCGGTGGCCCTGCGCCGGGACGCGGGCGTGCCGGCGATCGAGGGCGAGATCGCCGTCGTGATCGGGAAGGACACCGAGGGCCTCACCGCGGAGAACGCGCACGAATACGTCCTCGGGGTGACCGCCGTGAACGATGTGTCGAGCCCGGACCGTGCCGTCCTGGATCCCCGGAATTTCGAGGGCAAGGGCGGCGCGGGGTACACGCCGCTGGGACCGTGGATCGACACGGACGCCGGCATCGACGATGTGCCCATGGTGGTCCGGATCGACGGGGTGGAGCGGGTGTCCACCGGCACCTGGGACCTGCCCGCGTCCATTCGCGAATGCCTGGCCTATGTGACCCACTGGCTGCGGCTCGGACCGGGTGACGTCATCATGACGGGCGCGCCACGGTCCAACTTCAGCGTGGAACCGGGGGCCTTCGTGGAGATCGAGGTGGCGGGCATGGTCCTGGCCACCCAGACCAGCTGAAACCTGGACCCGGCTGAAACAGTGGTTTTCCGTCGAAACAGTGTGTTGTGATCACTGTTTCGACGGTGGCCCACGCCGCCGAGGACCTGCGCATCGAGGTGCTCCCGGAACCCGTGCCCGCCGCGGACGAGGCCGTGGTGGAGATCGCCTTCGGCGGTGTGTGCGGATCCGATCTGCACTACTGGAAGCACGGTGCGGCCGGGGCGTCGATCCTGCGGGAACCCATGATCCTGGGGCACGAGGTGTCCGGGACCGTGGTCCAGGCTGCTGCGGACGGCACCGGCCCGGCGGCCGGAACCCGCGTCGCGGCGCACCCCCTCACCCCGCACGGCGACGGCGCCACCCCGTACCCGGAGGACCGGCCGAACCTCGCCCCGGCCTCCACCTACCTGGGCTCCGCCATGCACCTGCCGCACACACAGGGCGCCTTCGCCCGTCGCGTCGCACTCCCGGCCCGCATGCTGCACGCCGTTCCGGACGGACTCTCCCTCGAGGCGGCGGCGCTGGCCGAACCTGCCGCGGTGGCATGGCACGGCCTGGAGCGCGCCGGGGACGTGCGGGGCAAGAGAGTGGCCGTGATCGGAGCCGGGCCCATCGGACAGCTGGTCATCGCGGCGGCGTTCCACCACGGAGCGGCCGAGGTCATCGCGACAGACCTTTTCGACGTCCCGCGGGCCATCGCCGGACAGCACGGTGCGCGGACTCTGGACGCGCGTGATGCGGAGGCCATCGCCCAGTTGCACGCCGACGTCGTGATCGAATCCAGCGGCACGGTGCCGGGCCTGTCCGCGGCGATCTCTGCAGCCGTGCGCGGCGGGACCGTGGTGATGCTGGGCCTGCAGCGGGCGGGGAACATCGAGGTGCCGATGGCCACGGCGATCACCCGCGAGCTCACGCTGACCGGGTCGTTCCGCTTCGCCGGTGAGTTCGACGCGGTTCTCGAAGCCCTCGGTGACGGCAGCCTCCGGACGGACGGGATCGTGACTCACGTGGTCCCGGCAGCCGATGCTCTGGAGGGCTTCGCCACGGCGGCCGACGCCTCGGTCTCCTCCAAGGTGCTCTTGGCCTTCTGACCCCTCCGCACGTCCCGAAGTGACAGTTGATGCCCCTGAAACCGCGTTTTAGGGGCATCAACTGTTACTTCGCGCGGAGAGTTGAAGTTGGGGGCTCAGCGATGCCGGTGGTGTGGGATGTAGCGGGGGATGAAGCGGGCCAGCAGCCCGGCGCCCACCAGCGCCAGCACCCCGATGACACCGCTCGCAAGCGACAGCGACACCGTCGCGAGCGCAGCGATCAGCAGGGGCGAAGCCGCCTGACCGGCGTCGCTGGAGAATCGCCAGGCGCCCAGGAACGCGGCGGGATTGTCCTTCGGCGCGAGGTCGGCGCCGAGGGTCATGACGATCCCGCTGCCCATCCCGTTCGCGACGCCCAGCACGAAGGCGACACCGGTGAACCAGGCCTCCCGTCCCGGAACGTCGTGCAGGAAGGCGAGGGCCAGGAAGCCGATTCCCAGTCCGACCATGCACGGCATGACGCTCCACAGCCTGCCTCGCCGGTCCATGAGCTGCCCGCTCGTGTAGAACAGGGCGAACTCCAGCCCGCCCGCCAGACCGATCACCAGGGCCGTGCTGGCCTCGCTCATGCCGATGCTGAGCGCCCAGAGCGGCAGGAGGGTGATCCTCGCGGCGCGGGTCGCTCCCACCAGGGCGACGCCGGACCCCATCCGGAGCAGGATGGCGCGGTTCGCGTGGATGGTCCGGAAGAGCCCGGGACGCGGCGCCGCCTCGGCCACGGACGGCGGGGGACCGGTCTGCTTCTCCGGATCCGGAAGCACCAGAAGCGCGACGACGGCGGACGCGCATCCGATCGCGAAGATCCAGAAGGCGGCCTGCGGCGTGCCGGTGCCCGCGATCACGGCGGCGGCGATCAGCGGGCCGATGAACCAGCCGGCCCGGAAGATCCCGCCCAGCGCGGAGAGTGCACGGGCCCGGTACCGCAGGGGGACGCGTGTCGTCATGAACGCGTGCCGGGCCAGCGCGAAGACGGACGTGGCGAGGCCGATCAGCAGGACGCCGACCATGAGCACCCAGGGGCCCGTGGCGAGGAGGCTCAGGGCGATCCCGGCCAGGGCGAGGCCTGCGGCTCCGATCATGGAGGTTCTTTCCCCGAAACGGGCCACGAACCACCCGGCGGGGATGTCGCCCAGAAGCTCGCCGACCACCACCATCGCTGCGATCACTCCGGCGAAGGGGATGGAGGCCCCGAGGGCGTGGGCCATGATCGGGATCATGGGCAGGACGGCGCCTTCACCTGTCGAGAACAGGATCGTGGGCAGGTAGACGGAAAGTGCGACGGAACGGAAATTGAAGGGCTGTTCGGCTACTGGCATGGCTTTTCCACCCTACGCCCGCCTCTGAGTTCCGCCTGTCGCACGCCCCGTGCCGCCACCTCGACATCGCCCCCGACATCGTCCCCAACGCCGCGAGCCGCCAGCAGGCGCCCGAATCCGTGACGGATAACGGCGCCTACTGGCGGCTCGCGGACCCCGGCCACTCGCGTGCTCGCGAGGAGGCTAGCGGCAGGGCAGAGCGGCAGGGGAAGAGGCTACTTCACCCCGAGGAACTGCTCGATCACGCCGATGCCGAAGAACAGCACGAACGCGGCGGCCACCACCCAGAGGAGCGGGTGGACCTCCTTCGCGCGGCCCTGCGCGGAACGCAGCACCACGTAGGCGATGAAGCCGGCGCCGAGGCCGTTGGCGATCGAGTAGGTGAACGGCATGAGCGTGAAGGTCAGGAAGGCCGGGATCGCGATGCCCCAGTCGCTCCAGTCGATGCGGGACACCTGGGAGACCATCATGAAGCCGACCACCACCAGGGCGGGAGCCACGGCCTCGAACGGGACCAGGTTGATCAGCGGCGTCAGGAACATCGAGGCCAGCAGGAGCAGACCGGTGATGATCGAGGCGAAACCGGTCCGCGCGCCCTCGGCGATGCCGGCGCCGGACTCCACGAAGATCTGGTTCGAGGACACCGAGGAACCGCCACCGGCGATCGCACCGAAGGCGTCCACGATCAGGACGCGGTCCACATTCGGGATCTCACCGTTCTCATCGACGTTCCCGGCCTCGTTCGCCAGGCCGACCATGGTGCCCATGGCGTCGAAGAAGATGGACAGCAGGATCACGAACGCCATGAGCAGGGCGGCGATGGCGCCCATGTGCTGGAAGGCGCCCACCGGATTCGCCTTGCCGATCAGCGAGAGATCCGGCAGAGCCCATTCGGTGAAGTGCGGCGCCACGAGGGACCAGCCCGCCGGGTTGTGGGTCTTGCCGTCGAAACTCGGTCCGATGTGCAGCGTGTACTCGAGGATCACGGACAGCACGGTCGAGGCGATGATGCCGATCAGGATGGCGCCCTTGACCTTGCGGACCAGCAGCACGATGGTCAGCACCAGCCCGAAGACGAACACGAGGGTGGGCCAGCCGAGCAGCTTGCCGTCGAAGCCCAGCCCCACGGGCACGGTGGTGCCGGCGACGTCCGGGATGCGGCGGACGAACCCGGCGTTGACCAGGCCGATCAGTGCGATGAAGAGGCCGATGCCCACCACGATCGCCGTCTTGAGTCCTTCGGGGACGGCCTTGAACACGGCGGTCCGGAAGCCCGTGAGGACCAGCACCATCATGGTCAGACCGGAGAGCAGGACCAGGCCCATGACATCGGGCCAGGCCAGACCGGGGGTGGTTGCGATGGTCACGGCCACGAACGCGTTCACGCCCAGGCCGGTGGCGAGGGCGAACGGGTGCTTGGCCCAGGCGCCCATGAGGATGGTCAGGACACCGGCCACGAAGGCCGTGACGGCGGCGACGCTGGTGAAACCCAGGATGTCGCCGTTGGCGTCCTTGCCGGAGAGGATGAGGGGGTTGAGGACCACGATGTAACTCATGGCGAAGAAGGTGGCGAAGCCGCCGCGGATCTCGCGGGAGTAGCTGGAGCCACGCTCAGAGATCTTGAAGTAGCGGTCCAGTGCGGAACCGGCTTTGAACATGGGGATGCCTTCCAGGGAATTTGCTGGGGATTTCCGAGAAAATCATATTCCCCCCAGGGCAACTCTTGAAAAGCAGAATAGGGTGGTGTAGGACTCAATGGCCTTTCGGCCCCCGGAAACACCCCTCAGGAGACCCCTCATGCCGAGCATGATTCAGCCCACGACGGCGCCCGCCCACCCCGCGCGGAGCCTCTCCCCGGGCGCCTGGCGAGCCGCAGCGCGCCGTGCCGGGATCGCCGTCGTCGCGCTGTTCGGGGCGGCGCTGCTGACGCTGGGGTTCGCCGCACCCGCCTCGGCTCACGACGTCCTGGAGGGGACCACCCCGAAGAACGAGCAGAAGGTGGGCGTGGCCCCGGAGAAGGTGACGCTGACGTTCTCCAACAATCCCATCGCGATCGGTTCGGAGGTGGTCGTCAAGGACTCCTCGGGCGCCAATTGGGCTGACGGCGGGGTGGACATCCTGGACAACGTGGTCACGCAGAAGCTGAAGCCGGGTGCACCCGCCGGGACGTACACGGTGCAGTGGCGCGTGGTGTCGTCGGATTCGCACCCGATCGAGAGCACTTTCAGCTATGTGGTGACGTCCGGGTCAGCGGCGACGGCCCCCGGGGCTTCGACGCCTCAGCCGCTGGCGACCGCGTCCGACGCGCCGCAACAGCAGCAGTCCGACGGCGAGCCGTTCCCGGTCATGATCGTGGTGTTCGGTGTGGTGGCCGTGATCCTGCTGGTGATCGTGGGCGTGCTGGCTCGCCGCAAGCTCACCGGCGGGTCCGAAGACTCCTAGGGGCCCGTCCCGCCGGTGCGTGGCGACGCGGTTCCCGCTCAGGCGGGCGGCTGATCCTGCCGGGGGGATTCCCCGGGCTGTCGATCCGGCCGGGATGCGTTCTCGGCGGGCCGCTGGGTTTCAGGGGCCTGCTGTGGCGCGGACGGTGCGGGCTGCTGTGCCTCGGCGGGCTGCTGCCAGCCGTCCGGCTGCTGGCCGTACTGCTCCGTCTGCGGGTAGGCCTGCTGCGGGTACTCCTGCTGGGCGTACCCCTGCTGCGGATAGCCCGACTGCTGATACCCGGGCTGGGGGTAACCCGCCTGCGGGTAACCCGGCTGGGGGTAAGCCTGTTGCTGGACGTACTCCTGCTGCGGCCATTGCTGCTGGGGGTAGGCCTGCTGCTGGATCTGGGTGGGCTGCTGCGCGTACCCCGTCCACTGGGGATTCCACTGCTGCTGCGGGTACTCCTGCGGGGGAAGCTCCTGCGCGGGCGGCTTGGGCTCGAACGCCCGGAGCACCAGCGGGATCACCAGACCCACGATCGCGATCAGCGACGTGGCCCCTGCGGTCCGCCACCACCAGGAGGGCCAGTCGGCCGCGGGGAACGCGGCGGGCAGGGCGAGCTCCAGCACGGTCAGCCATGCGAACACCAGGGTGGCCAGTGAGGAGATCCGCACACCGGTCTTCGTCGCGCCGGTGAGGAACCGCGGCACGTACAGCTGCGTCAGCAGCAGAGCCACGCGCATCAGCAGGATGATGGAGACGAACCGGGCGATCTGTCCCGTCCACACCGCGGCGCTCGCGGTGTCGGCCGGCTGGAGCCAGCCGTTCCAGATCTTGAGCAGGCCGATCGCCAGGAGGATCACGTTCAGGATCGTGGACGCCGCCAGGTACCAGCGGTTCCGGCCTTCCGGCATGCTCCCGTCGAGCACCACCGCTCCGGCGAACAGACCCACCAGGAGCAGGGTGAGCCAGGCGCGTCCGGCCACATTGGCCTGGTCTCCGAGGATGATGAAGATCCCGCCGAGCACCGCCGCGGCGACGAGCATGCTGATTGAGAGTCCGAGGGCGATCGTCGCGGTGCGTGAGCGTTGGCGTGCCGGAGGGGCGGGGTGTGTCATGAGCGTCTCCTGATGCTAGTCCTGGCCAGCTTATCTAAAGACGATGGCCTTTCGATAGTGGATTCGCCGTATGTGTACAGGAGCCGGGAAACCCGTGTGCGGATGAGCCCGGACATTCCCGGAGTGCCCGGCTCTCAGGCGGGTATGCGCTGTGCGCCGCCGGCGATCGCGTTGCCCACCAGGCGGGCCTGGTGAAGGACCTCACGGTGACCGGCGGAGACCTGCTGGCCGACACCCACCAGATAGATGCCCACCTGGCGCAGGGCGGCGGCCATGTTGTCGCTGGTCTCCTGGCCCACGGCCTTGAGGAACTGACGCACACGACGGCGCCCGGAGACTCCCGTGATGACCACGGAGTCACAGAGGATGAGGCCGCCCGGGGTGGGAAGTGCCCAGCGCCGGACCGGTGCGGTGTTCCCCTCGGGGGACGCCGGGAGTGTGCCACGTGTCCGGGTGGCGGGGTTCAGGGCGCCGGCCACCACACCGCGGCGGATGTCCAGCTGGTGGCCTTTGGCATAGCCGTGCAATTGGCGCAGGATGTCCCGGCGCTCGCGGTGGGATGCCGGGTCTCCGATGGCGACCCGTTCGAGTTCCTCCGTGGTGGCGTGCCGCAGGGCTCCGGCAGCCTCCTGGCTCTCCTGCTGCAGACCGTCGATCACCACCACCGTCATGCCCTTGCGATGGAGCTGCGTCGCGACCGCGAGGCCGCCCATTCCGGTGCCGACCACCACCACGTCCGTCACGGTGATGGCGCCTTCCGGAGACCCGCCGGGCACTCTGCTGGCGCTGCGTGGCATTCCATCCTCCTTCGTGTCAGGACGTCGGTGCGGCAAGTCGGTGCGGCAGGGGCCCGGCCGTGGTGTTCCGGGCGGACCGGAAACTCACAGCGCGCAGAAAAGACCCAGGGAATCGTCGCGATTCACCATGGGTCCCCTCCCACTGTGCAACTGAGAATACTCCCCTCGGGGGCGCCTGAACAGGCCGGCGGAGAGGCTGGGTGAAGCCCTCGGCGAACGGTACCGGACGACCCGTTTCCAAGGCCTCCTGCCACCCCCGGAAATGCGCCCCGGGCGCACGCCGGAACGCCCCGAGGAGTCGGCGTTTCTTGAAACGACCAGCACAAACGGCAATAGTGGGACGTAAGCCAGCGTGGGTGGTAGGAGAGCTGCAGGGACCGTCTCCGCAGGCCGCCCACAGCGATGAGGAGGCGAGAGTCGTGAGCACGGATACGCCGGAGACAGCACCCCAGGAGATCCACGGCGGGGTGATCGTGGGAGTGGACGGGTCCGAGCACGGACAGTGCGCTCTGAGCTGGGCCGCCCGGGAGGCGGAACGCCGCCGCACCACCCTTCATCTCATCACCGCGTACTCGGTGCCGATCTACGCGGCCTCGGGTCTCGACGGCGGGTACGCCGCCGTCGACGATTCCGTCATCCGGCAGGGTGCGGAGAGCGTTCTCCAGGACGCGCTGGAGAAGATCAAGGACTTCGACATCGACGTCGACGCGTCCGTGGAGAACGGTGACGCCTCGGGCGTCCTGCTGGAACTCGGACGCGAGGCCGATCTGCTCGTAGTGGGCAGCCGGGGCCGGGGAGGTTTCGTCGGCCGGCTGCTCGGCTCAGTGAGCTCGGCCCTGCCGGCGCACGCGAGCTGCCCCACCGTGGTGGTGCCGATGATCTGCGCCGGTCGCTTCGGGCAGGACGTGACGGACAAGCATGTGAAGGCCGAGCTCGCCAAGAAGCCGCTGGAGCCGGTGAAGCCGAGGGTCGTGGTGGGCGCCGACGGTTCCGACCAGGCCCGTGTGGCCGTTCTGGAGGCCGCGGCTCAGGCCCAGCGGCTCGGCGTCGAGCTTCAGATCCTGTGTGCGGTGCCCCAGTACAGCGGCAGCCTGGCATGGGTGCCGGCCGCCATGGACCGGGAGGCGATCTTCGCGGACATCCAGGCCCAGCTCGACGCCGGGGTCCTCTGGCTCAAGAGCCACTTCCCCGAGCTGGAGATCACCACCCGCTTGGTGGACGGGTCGCCGGTCGAGGTGCTGGTGGATGCCAGCCGGGATTCGGAACTCGTGGTGGTGGGCACGCGGGGCCGCGGCGGTTTCGCAGGCATGCTGCTGGGCTCGACGTCGGACGGCGTCCTGCATCACGCCCAGGGGCCGGTCATGGTGGTGCCGGACCGTGAAGACCCGCGGCTTGCCGACCGGGCCAGCTTCGGCCCGGTGCTGGGCGGCTGAGAGACCCGGCGGGCTCTGCCGCAAGCACATGCCGAAGGCCCGGCCGGTTCCCAGGACTTCCTGGGAACCGGCCGGGCCTTCGGCATGTTCATCTGAGAAGGGCTTGCCGGTCAGAACGGGTCTGTCCGGATCACCGGCGGCAGGTCACCAGTACCGGGCGGCGGTCGGCCAGAGCTGCATCCCGATCATCCAGTCGATGCGGGACACGGTGATGCCGGAGCCGGGGTTCAGGGCGTTGACCACCTGACCGCCGCCGATGTAGATGCCGACGTGGTAGAACGAGCCGCCGTCGCCCCAGAAGATGAGGTCGCCGGGCTGCCACTGGCCCATGGGGATGTAGCGCGGAGCCGAGAAGTACTGGTCCGTCGCCGTGCGCGGCATGTAGACGCCTGCCGCGGCGAAGGCCGCGCTGGACAGGCCGGAGCAGTCGTAACCGACCGGGCCGTTGCCGCCCCAGACGTACGGGCCGCCCACCTTGGACATGGCGAAGTTGATGGCCGTCTGCGCCGCGCTTCCGCCGGGGGAAGGCGCCGGTGGCTGGGGTGCGGGCGGCCGGGGAGCCGGCGGCTGAGGTGCGGGTGGCCGAGGCGCCGGGGGCTGCGGAGCAGGTGGCTGCACCACGGGCGGACGGGGCGCCGGGGGCTGGACGACCGGCGGCCGCGGAGCCGGCTGCTGGACCACCGGCGGCTGGACCACGGGCGGCTGGACGACCGGGGGCTGGGGCTGTGATGGCTGCCCGCCACCGGAGTTCCCTCCGGTGTTCCCGCCCTGTGCCGGGGGCTGCGGAGTGGGCACCGGCTGCTGAGCGGCGCGTTCCTGCAGGGCCTTCAGGGCCGCCGCGGCGCGCTGCTGCTCGAGGCCCTGGACGCGTTGCGTCTCCAGAGCGACCGTGGTGTTGCGGAGTGACGCGAGCTTGGCGATGACCGTCTCACGTTCCTTGGACGCGTTCTGAAGCGCCTGGGTGGCAGCGGTCTGGGCCGACTCCGCGTTGGCCCGGGCCTGGTCGGCGTCACGGGCGGCGTCGTCGGCGGCCTTCTGGGCGGCGGCGGCATCGGCGGACAGCGCGGAGTTCGCCTGGCCGGAGGAGATGGCGCGGTTGAACGTCTCGCTCTGCTTCTGACTGATGGCGTCGAGGGTGGTGGCGCGGCCGAGGAGATCACCACCGTCGCCGTTGAGCACGCCCTCCACGGCGGGGCTCAGCCCACCGGTCTTGTAGATGGAGCTGGCGAGGGTGCCCAGGTCCTTGCGGCTCTTGCTCGCCTGGTCCTGGGCGGCCGCGGCCTTGGCTTTGGCGGTCTGGGCGGCCTCCTGCTTGGCCTTGAGGGTCAGCAGGGCGTTGGTGTACGAGTCGTTGGCGCGCATGCTCGCGGTGATGGCGCTGGACTGGCGGTCCGCGAGGGTGCCGATGAGGCCTTCGAGCCGGGCCTGTGCGGCCTTCGCGCTGCCTTCGTTCTTCTTGGCGGCGGCGATGTCCGACTCGCTGGGAATGGTGTCCGACTGGTCGGCCGGGATGGTGAGGTGCGACGCCGGAAGGGGTGCGGCCACGGCGCCGGGGATGCCGCCGGAGCCGAGCAGAACGCTCGCGCTCAGAGCGGAGGAGTAGAGGATCGCTGCGTATTTTCCACGCTTCGCCACTGCCATGTACACCTGCCTCGATATCGCTGGGAGAACACCCAGCCCTACCGAGAGTACGGCCTCAAAAGTAACATTGGCAACATTGGTCCCACCATCAACATAAACAACATCGCTGTGATTTCATCGCTGGTCATACGGCGTGTCGCGCGAATTCCCGGTTCTCTGGGCGGCCCTCCGGAGGCGCCCTTTCGCCGGCACCGGCACCGGCACCGGCGCACGACGACGGCGCCCGGCTCCCGCGGTGAGTGCCGGAGAAGTGCCGCGCGGCGTCGTCGTGGATGCCGGGTGGGAGTCGGCAGGGGCGCGGACGCCGGCGCCTGGAACGCCTCAGGCGTGCTGGTGAGCCTCGTGGGCCTGGTGGGACGCCGGTTCCAGCTGGAAGGTGCAGTGCTCGGTGTCGAAATGCGAGCCGAGGCAGCGCTGCATGCGGTCCAGGATCCGGTCCGCGGATTCCGGGCTGAGAGCCAGGTCGTCCACCACCACATGGGCCGAGAACACCGGAACGCCGGAGGTGATGGTCCAGATGTGGATGTCATGCACGGACTGCACGCCGTCCACGGCCAGGATGTGCTCACGGATCATGCCGACGTCCACCCCCTTGGGCGTGGCTTCCAGGAGGACGTCCACGACGTCTTTCAGGAGGCTCCAGGCCCGCGGCAGGATCATGGCCGCGATCAGCAGGGACGCGATGGGGTCCGCCGCGGTGAATCCTGTGAACATGATGACGAGCGCCGCCGCGATGACGGCCAGGGAGCCGAGCAGATCGCCCAGGACCTCCAGGTAGGCGCCGCGGAGATTCAGGCTCTCCTGCTGCCCGCCCTGAAGGATCAGGAGTGAGACGCCGTTCGCCACTGCGCCGATGATGGCGGCGATCAGCATGGTGTCCGTGCGGATGTCCGGGGTCTCCCCGAAGCGGCGCACGGCTTCGAGGGCGATGATCACGGCGATCACGATCAGGATCAGCGCATTGGCCAGTGCGGCCAGGATCTCGGCGCGCTGGTAGCCGTAAGTGCGCTGATCGGTGGCGGGGCGAGTGGCGATCCAGGAGGCCAGGAGGGCGATGAACACCCCGGCGGCGTCCGAGAGCATGTGGCCGGCGTCGGCCAGCAGAGCGAGCGAACCGGAGAGGGCCGCGCCCGCCACCTGGATGACGACGACGCTGAGCGTGATGCAGAGGACGATGATCAAGCGCTTCCGGTGCTTGCCGGTGCCCGTCATGCCCTGAGTGTGATCGTGGTTGTGGCCCATGCTTTCCAGGCTAGCTTCGGACGCCACGGAAAGCATGTCCGGAATGCGACTCATTCGCAGTGCTGGCGCGGATTTCGGGGGTGTCCGGCGGGTTCCGGAGGGGCCGTTCCGGGAGGCCCGATCCGGCGTCCGGTGGACGCGGGTGGGGAGGTCCTCTGCTCCTTTTCCGGAGCGTGGCGCACGGTGGCGGGATCAGCCCCAGCCGAGCTCGTGGAGCCGGGCGTCGTCCACGCCGAAGTGGTGGGCGATCTCGTGGATGACCGTCACCTGGATCTCGTAGAGGACCTCGGCGCGGCTGGCGCAGATGTCGAGGATGGGGCGGCGGTAGAGCGTGATGCGGTCGGGGAGGGAGCCCGAGGCCCAGGCGTCGTCCCGTTCCGTCAGCGGCGTGCCCTCGTACAGGCCGAGCAGGGGCTCTCCGGTGTCGGGATCGACGCCGTCGTCCTCGATGAAGAGCATGACGTTGTCCATGTGGCGGGAGATCTCGGGTGGCAGGTCCTCCAGCGCCTGGAGCGCGAGGGACTGGAACTCGTCGAGGCTCAGGGTGGCGGCCTCGGTGTGCTCCAGGTGGCCGAACCCGGGTTCGCCGCGGAGGGTGCACCGCGGCCCCGGCGGCCAGATGCGGAGGGGCAGGCCACGGGGGAGTCCTTGGGCGGGGTCCGGGGCGGGGCTTCTGTCCATGCACTCCACGGTAGCCGCCCGGTCCCTCCCGCTGCTCTGGACCGCATTTTGGAAATTCCCGGAGCATGCTCTAAAGTTTTACTGGTCCACTTCGCGAGGAATACGGCAACGCCGGGAACCAAGCAGGTGTGTCAAGGCCCCCATCGTCTAGCGGCCTAGGACACCGCCCTTTCACGGCGGCGGCACGGGTTCGAATCCCGTTGGGGGTACGCATGAGATGCGATTTGAAAGCAGATCGAAAGATCTGCTAAGATGAAATCTTGTGAGCCGGGAGCGATTCCGGTGAAAACAACGGTAGAAATACCACCAAGGCCCTGTAGCGCAGTTGGTTAGCGCGCCGCCCTGTCACGGCGGAGGTCGCGGGTTCAAGTCCCGTCAGGGTCGCTTTGATGGCTGGAGTTATCCGGCGATCATGGTGACAAGTCACCGAGGCTCTGTAGCTCAGTTGGTAGAGCGTTCGACTGAAAATCGAAAGGTCACCGGATCGACGCCGGTCGGAGCCACTGAAACCCTCGCCTAGCTTCTACATGGCGAGGGCTTCTTCAATTTAACGGCGGTTTCCCTGAGACTGCTTCACGAACCGCCTTCCGGGGCGGTTTTTCTGTTTAAGAACCTTCCGGGGTGCACCCGCCCGCATGCACCCGCTCCGCGTCCACGCGGCGCCGCCTGCCGCGGCTAAAGTCGTCCTGACCGCAAGAAATCCAAACAGCCGTGGGGGACCGTTGATGACCGCACCCGTGCCGCTCGCCGTCCGGTGGGGCCGGGCCTACTTCGCCGTGCAGTCCGCGGCAGGTCTGCTCTGGTGGGTCGCCGTCCCGTCGTCACCGCTGGTCCGCCGGATCACGCTGGGCTCGCTGGACCCGGTCCTGGTGGCGTCCTTCGACCTGCCCCTCTTCGTGGCCGCGGCCGGGCTGGCGGCGGCAGGTTCGCGAGCGGCGGCCCGGGTGAACACGGGGTGGACACTTCTGGTGACGATCCTGATGGCGGTGTACGCCACCCTGACCACCGAGGCGGGGTGGGGTGTGGTCATCATGGGTGCGGCTGCGATCGCATCCCTGCTGGCGCTGAGCCTCGTGGTCCTGGGGCGGATCCCCACTGAATGGTTCACTCGAGGCCCGCTGGCTTTCCGGGCGGCCGACGCGCGGCGCCGGCCGGCCGGTCACGTCGCCAGGACCTTCGCTCAGCTCGTGTTCTTCTGGGGTCTCTTCCTGGGGATCATCCCGCTCGTCATCCGTGCTCTGGAGGAGCGCTGGAAGGTGGGTCTCGCTCTGCCGGAGGCCGCCGGCGTCGTCGGCTGGGTGATCTTCGCCCTGGCCAGCGTGCTGGGGATCTGCTCGGCGGCCGTCATGTCGGGACGGGGGCGGGGCACCCCGCTGCCGGCGGCGATGCCGAACCATCTGGTGATCGCGGGACCCTATCGCTGGGTCCGCAATCCCATGGCGGTCGCGGGCGTGACGCAGGCGGCGTGCGTGGGACTGATCCTCGGGTCCTGGCTCGTGGTGGTCTACGCCGTGGGTGGTGCGGTGCTCTGGAATTACGGCATCCGGCCGCTGGAGGAGCGCGACCTGGCGGCCCGGTTCGGCGAGCCGTACCGGCGCTACCGGGAGACGGTGCGCTGCTGGATCCCCCGGCGGCCCGTGCGGTCACGCTGAGGCGTTTCTCTCTCAGCCCCGACGGCCTGATCCGTGACCGATGGCCGCCCTTGTTCCATCCCGGGAACCCCTTGGTGCGGAGAGGTCACGCCCTGACATATACTGCGTGAATTACGGCACGCTAATTTGACGTAAAGGCGAGCCTAAGTAAGGCTTGGCTTGCCTAACGTTGCTCCCTGTCGTTGGGCATCCCCGATCCCCGACGGAAAGTAGTGTCCTGTGACATCGTCCCGTGTCGAACTCTCCCCAGGCCAGGACTTCGGTTCCGGCGTCGAACTCGCGCTGGCGGCCAGCAACCAGCTCCTCAACGCCAGGAACTCCCCGAATTACGTGGCGCAGGTCCTCCAGGGCGTCAACGCCGTGGCCACCAAGATCCAGCGCACCTCACGACCGTTCACCGGTGTCACGCCCGCCGGGCTGCAGCGCCAGGTGGTCGACGTCGAACTCGATCAGCCGCTCCCGGACCTGACCGCGGCGCTCGAAGAACTCGACGAGCTCTACCTCAAGGACGCCGTCTACTTCCACGACTCCCGGTACGCCGCGCACCTCAACTGCCCCGTCGTGATCCCGGCGCTCGTGGGCGAGGCCATCCTGTCGGCCGTGAACTCCTCCCTGGACACCTGGGACCAGAGCGCCGGAGCCACCCTGATCGAACGGCGTCTCATCGACTGGACCGCGGAGCGGATCGGGCTCGGGCCCGACGCGGACGGCGTGTTCACCTCCGGCGGCAGCCAGTCCAACTTCCAGGCGCTCCTCATGGCCCGCAACCATGCCGTCGCACGCCTCCGCGCGGAGTCCCCGGAGCACCGTGAGCTGCGCCTTCCGCTGCTCCTGGACCGGCTGCGGATCTTCACCTCGGCGGACAGCCACTTCAGCATCCAGAAGTCCGCCGCCATGCTGGGCCTCGGCTTCGACGCCGTCATCCCGGTGCCCACCACGGCGGACCACCGGATGGATCCGGCGGCGCTCGCGGCCGCCCTGGCCGAGTCGCAGGAGGCCGGGCTGATCCCGATGGCCGTGGTGGCGACGGCAGGAACCACCGACTTCGGCGCGGTGGACCCGCTCCACGAGGTGTCCGCCCTGGCTCAGGCTTACGAGGCCTGGATGCATGTAGACGCCGCCTACGGTGGGGGACTGCTCGTGTCCCCGCGCCACGGGGGTCTCCTGAACGGCATCCACCTCGCGGACTCCGTGACCGTGGACTTCCACAAGACCTTCTTCCAGCCGGTCAGCTCCAGCGCCGTCCTGGTCCGGGACCGCGCCATGCTCCGCCACGTGACCTACTACGCGGACTACCTCAACCCCGAGAGCGCGGCCAGGGCGCAGATCCCCAACCAGGTGGACAAGAGCATCCAGACCACGCGCCGCTTCGACGCCCTCAAGCTGTGGCTCACCCTCCGGACCATGGGCGCCGACGCCGTCGGCGCTCTCTTCGACGAGGCCATCGATCTCGCCGCCCGTGTGGGGACTCTCCTGGCCGAGGACCCGGACTTCGAACTCGCGGCCGACCCCCAGCTCAGCACGCTGGTGTTCCGTTACCGCCCGGTGCGGGAAGGCGCCCTCTTGGACGAGGATGTCGCGGACCGTCTCAATCCGGCCATCCGCTCCGCCGTGTTCGCGTCCGGCGAGGCGGTGGTGGCCGGAACCACGGTCCACGGCCGTCATCACCTCAAGTTCACGCTTCTGAACGCCGAAGCCCACCTCAGCGACATCCAGGACATCATCGAGCTCCTGCGCCGCACCGGCGCCGAGATGCTCGGCTCCCTCGACACGGACCGGAAGGACCCCTCCGCATGACTACCACCGACAACACCCCGGAACACACCGCAGATGGCCGTATCCACGATCTGGTGGGCATCGGCCTCGGCCCCTTCAACCTGGGCCTCGCCGCCCTGAGCGAGCCGCTCGACGGCCTGGACCACCTCTTCCTGGAACGCCGCGAGAGCTTCGACTGGCACCCCGGCATGATGCTCGAACCGGCCCACCTCCAGGTGCCCTTCATGGCCGATCTGGTCACGCTGGCGGACCCCACCTCCTCATACTCCTTCCTGAACTTCCTCAAGCAGACCGGTCGCCTCTACCGCTTCTACATCCGGGAGAACTTCTACCCGCTGCGCGCCGAGTTCAACCAGTACTGCCAGTGGGTGGCCGGGCAGCTGGATTCCATCCGTTTCAGCACGGAGGTGCTGAATGCGAGCTACGACGACGGCGTCTACACCCTCACGGTCCAGGGCCCCCGCGGCACGGAACAGGTCAGGACGCGGCGGCTCGTGCTGGGCACCGGCACCACCCCCGGCGTCCCCGAAGCCGCCCGGAGCGTCCTGGACGCCGGCGGTCCCGCGTTGCACAACGCCGGGTACCTCCAGCGGAAGGAGGAGCTGCAGGCGCGGCGGAGCATCACCGTCGTCGGGAGCGGTCAGAGCGCCGCGGAGGTGTATCTGGACCTTCTGCAGGACATCGACGTCCATGATTACCAGCTCAACTGGGTGACCCGCAGCGGCCGCTTCTTCCCGCTCGAATACACCAAGCTGACCCTGGAGATGACGTCCCCCGAGTACGTCGACTACTTCCACGGCCTGCCCGCCGAGCAGCGCGACCACCTGATCGCGAACCAGAAGAACCTGTACAAGGGCATCGACTCGGAACTCATCAACGAGATCTACGACCTGCTGTACGCCAAGAGCCTCCACGGGATGGTGGACACCCGGCTCTTCACCCACTCCGAGCTGCTGGAGGCTTCCTGGGACGACGGCGCCGGCACCCACACGCTGACGTTCCGGCATGCCGAACAGGGCGGGGAGTTCACCCTCGACTCCGAGGCGGTCGTTTTCGCCACCGGCTACTCCTACCAGGAACCCGCCTTCCTGGCCGGGATCGCGGACCGCATCAAGCGCGATGAGCGTGGCCGCTTCGATGTCGACCGGCACTACGGCGTCGGCGTCGAACCGGGGGAGATCTTCGTCCAGAACGCCGAGCTGCACACCCACGGCTTCGTCACCCCGGACCTGGGGATGGCCGCCTACCGGAACTCCTGCATCCTGCGCGAGGTCCTCGGAACCGAGGTGTACCCGGTGGAGCGCAGCATCGCCTTCCAGCAGTTCGGTGTACCGGCGCCGGCGCACGCGGAGGCCCCGGAGTCCCTGGCGGTGACGGCATGAACCACACCTTCCGCCCCGTCGACCCCGCCGCCGACGCCGAGCTGCTGCACGGCTGGGTCACGCAGCCTTACGCCCGGTTCTGGGGCATGCTCGCAGCCTCCGTGCAGGACGTCCGGGAGGAATATGAGAACCTGGCGGCCACCGGACACCACGAGGCCTTCCTCGGCCTGAAGGACGGAGTCCCCGAATTCCTGGTGGAGCGGTACCGCCCGGCGGAATCGCCCCTCAACGCGGTCTACCAGGTCCAGCCG
Source organism: Arthrobacter sp. RAF14 (assembly GCF_052114185.1). Taxonomy (NCBI): domain Bacteria; kingdom Bacillati; phylum Actinomycetota; class Actinomycetes; order Micrococcales; family Micrococcaceae; genus Arthrobacter; species Arthrobacter sp. RAF14. The sequence continues at coordinate 26,897 of NZ_JBFREG010000003.1, forward strand.
GGAGACGTCGGCATGCACCTGCTGGTGGCCCCGCCGTCGTCCGGCGCCATCCCCGGCTTCACGCTCGGCGTCATGCAGTCCGTCATGGCCTGGCTGTTCGAGCACACGGGCGCCGAACGCGTCGTCGTCGAACCCGATGTCCGCAACCACAAGATCCACGTGCTCAACGAGCGGGTGGGGTTCCACGCGCATTCCGTGGTGACGCTGCCGCCGGTGGATCCCGCCGAGAGCGCCAAGGAGGCCCTGCTGAGCTTCTGCGCCCGGGACGACTTCCTCGCCACCCTCACCCCGCTCGCCACCACCGCCACCGAAGGAGCCTCCGCATGACCTCCACCGCTCTCGATCAGGAAAGCCGCGCTCATGAAGCACGCGCCCAGCACGGCCTCCGCGAGCCCGCCGCTCCGGGCCAGGAAGCCGGCGGTGTGGCCCATCTGGAACCCGGCCGCTGGGAGGTGGCCAACCGGCACCTGATCCGCAAGGCGCTCGCCGAGTTCTCCCACGAGCGGCTCCTCGCTCCCGAACGCACGGGTGACGGTGCCGGAGGACGGGGCGCCTACCGCGTCCTGAGCGACGACGGCGGCGTGGAGTACCGCTTCGAGGCGACGCTCCGCGGGCTGGACCACTGGAGCATCCCCGGAGAGACCATCAGCCGCCACCGGGCGGGGCAGGGTCAGGAACTCCCGCTGGATGCGCTCGAATTCATCACCGAGTTCCAGACCAGCCTGACGATCCGGCTGGAACAGCTGCCCGTGTACCTCGAGGAGATCAGCAGCACGCTGTCCGGGCACGCCTACAAGCAGGGCCGCGGCGTCAGCTCCCAGTCCCTGGCGCGCGGTGTCACGGGCGGCGCCGACGTGGCGGCGGATTTCCAGGCGATCGAGCGGGGCATGACCGAGGGGCATCCATGCTTCGTGGCCAACAACGGCCGGCTCGGCTTCGGGATCTCCGACTACCACGCGTTCGCCCCGGAGACCGGAGCCCCGGTGCGTCTGCAGTGGATCGCCGTGCACCGCAGCCGCGCCGTGTTCAGCTCGGAGGAGGGACTGGAATACCGGCGTCATCTGACGGATGAGCTCGGCTATGACGCCATGGCGTTCTTCGACGCGGAGCTGTCCGCCGCGGGCCTGGACCCGGAGGACTACTTCTTCATGCCGGTGCATCCGTGGCAGTGGGAGCACAAGATCACGGTGACGTTCGCGGCGGAGATCGCGCAGCGGAGGATCGTTCTTCTGGGCACGGGCACCGACTCGTATCAGGCGCAGCAGTCCATCCGGACGTTCTTCAATGTGTCCGCGCCCGGGAAGAGCTACGTCAAGACGGCCATGTCCGTGGTGAACATGGGCTTCATGCGGGGCCTCTCACCGCAGTACATGAAGGCCACGCCGGCCATCAACGACTGGCTGGAGGACCTGATCCGCCAGGACGCCGAATTGCAGCGGCACGGCCTGGCGCTCATCAAGGAGAAGGCCGCGCTCGGCTACCACAACCACTATTACGAGGCCGCGTCCGCCAAGGGCTCCCCCTACCGGAAGATGCTCTCGGCGCTCTGGCGGGAGAGCCCGCTGCACCTGCTGGAAGACGGGCAGCAGCTGGCGACCATGGCGTCGCTCCTGCACGCCGATCAGCAGGGCCGGCCCTTCGTCTCGGAACTCATCGAGCGTTCGCGCCTGGAGCCGGAGGCGTGGCTGCGCCGGTACTTCGACGCCTATCTGGTGCCGCTGGCGCATTGCCTCTTCGCGTATGAACTGGCCTTCATGCCGCACGGGGAAAATGTGATCCTGGTGCTGGAGGACGGCGTGCCCGTCCGGGCCATCATGAAGGACATCGCCGAGGAGATCGTCCTGATGGGTGACCGTGTCGAGGTCCCGGAAGAGGTGGCCCGGATCAAGGCGCCCATTCCCGAGGAGGACAAGGCCGCCGCGATCTTCACCGATGTCTTCGACTGCATCTTCCGTTTCCTGGCCGCAACGCTCGCGGAGGACGGGGTGCTGGAGGAGGACGCGTTCTGGAGGACGGCAGCCGAGGCTCTCCACGAGTACCAGGAACGGCATCCGGAACTGGCGAAGCAGTTCACCCGGCACGACCTGTTCGTGCCGGAGTTCGAACTCTCCTGCCTGAACCGGCTCCAGCTGCGGAACAACCAGCACATGCTGGATCTGGACGATCCGTCCGGCGGGCTGCAGAAGGCCGGGATGCTGAAGAACCCGCTGGCGGCGTTCCGGGACCGGTGAGCGGGCGCGGTTCCCGTCCCTCCGCGGGCCGGGAACCGCCCGGGGCTACCCTGGGTTCATGACGGCACGAGCGGATGCTTACACGGCCTTGATCACCGGGGCCTCCTCAGGGCTGGGCGCGGAATTCGCGCGCCAGCTCGCCGAGGAGGGCCATCACCTCGTCCTCGTGGCGCGCGACGCCGGGCGCCTCTCGGCCGCGGCCGCCCGCCTCGAGCGGGACTACGGGGTCACGGTGGAGGTGCTGCCCGCGGACCTGACCGACGACGCTGGGGTGGCCGCCGTCGTCGCGCGTCTGCAGGATGCCTCCCGCCCGGTGGACGTGCTGGTGAACAACGCGGGCATCGGTCTGCCGCGGCCGTTCGAGCAGAACCCGGTGGAGGACGAGTTGCGCCATCTGCGGCTCCACGTGCAGACCACGCTGGAACTGTGCCATGCCGCGCTGCCGGGGATGCTGGCGCGCGGCGCCGGCCGGATCATCAACGTGGCCAGCGTGGCGGCCTTCGCCACCCGTGGCACCTACGGCGCGGCAAAGGCCTGGGAGCTGAGTTTCAGCCGCTGGGCGAACGTGAATTACGGGCCGTCCGGCGTGAAGGTCACGGCCCTCTGTCCCGGTTTCACGCACACGGAGTTCCACCAGCGCATGGGCATCGACAAGGGCGCGATGCCCCGGTGGATGTGGCTGGACGCCCGCCGCGTGGTCCGGGTCGGTCTCGCCGACAACGTCCGGGGCAAGGCGGTGTCCATCCCGAGCCTGCGGTACAAGGTGCTGGTGGCGGGGACGCGGTTCCTGCCCGCGCGATTCACCCGGGGGCCGGCACGGAAGCCGCTGGACCAGCCCTGAAAACACCCTCCAGCCCTTAAAGCACCATCGACTGCTCCGGACGATGCCGTTTCACGCCCTTTCGCGGCGTTTCAGGCATCGTGCGGAGCAGTCGACGGTACGGTGCGTTACTTTCCGGCGCCGGCCAGCGGGCGGTCCTCGAAGGGGAGGGTGTCCAGGTCCAGCAGCGGGTTGTCCTCCTGGGTGGCCACGAGCTCGCGGGCCTCTTCCTCGGTGGCCACGCTCGGCATGGAGCCGGGCAGGGGCCGCCGTGCCGATTCCGGCAGGAAGTAGATCGCGATGCCGCCGATCACCGAGGTGGCCATGAGGTAGTACGCGGGCATCATGTCGTTGCCCGTGGCCTGGATGAGCGAGGCCACGATGAACGGCGTGGTGCCGCCGAAGATCGCCATGGAGAAGTTGTAGGCGATGCCCATGCCGCCGTAACGGCTCGACGTCGGGAACAGGGCCGGGAGTGCGGACGCCAGGTTCGCCACGTAGAAGGTCACGGGGAACGCGACCAGCGCCAGGCCCAGCAGGGTGGACCAGACCTCGCCGACGCCGATCAGCAGGAACGCCGGGATCGACAGCACGATGGTGCTGCCGGCGCCGACCCACAGGACCGGGCGGCGGCCCACCCGGTCGGACAGGCGGCCGGTCAGCGGGATACACGCCGCCATGATCACCAGGACCGGGATGGTCAGCAGGGTGCCGTGGACGGGGTCGTAACCCTTCGAATCTGTGAGGTAGGTCGGCATGTAGGACGTCAGGGCGTAGCCGACGGTGTTGGCCGCGGCGGCGAGGATCATCGCGAGGATGATCTGGCGCCAGTACGTCTTCACCAGCGTGATGGGACCGGTGTTGGTGGTCGGATCCTTCTCCGTGGCGCTGTTGACCTTGGCCTCCTGAGCATCCAGGGTGGCCTGGAACTGCGGGGACTCCTCGATCTTGCTCCGGAAGTAGATGGCGACCAGGCCCAGCGGGCCGGCGAGCAGGAACGGGATACGCCAGCCCCAGGCCTCCATGTCGGCCGGGCTCAGGGTGAGCTGGAGGACCGAGACGAGGGCGGCGCCGACGGCGAAGCCCAGGTAGGAGCCCATGTCCAGGAAGCTGGCGAAGAAGCCGCGCTTCTTGTCCGGGGCGTATTCCGAGACGAAGGTGGTGGCGCCGGCGTACTCACCGCCGGTGGAGAAGCCCTGCACCAGCTTCAGCGTGACGAGCAGAGCCGCGGCCCAGCCGCCGATCTGCGCGTAACCGGGCAGCAGGCCGATGGCGAAGGTGCTGGCGGCCATCATGGTGAGCGTCGCCGCGAGCACGCGCTGGCGGCCCACCTTGTCACCGAGCCAGCCGCAGACGATGCCGCCCAGCGGACGGGCGATGAAGGTGACCGCGAAGGTGCCGAGCATGAAGAGGGTACGGATGGCGGGGTCGGCGTCCGGAAGGAAGACCGGACCCATGACCGTCACGAGATAGCCGAACACGCCGACGTCGTACCATTCCATGGTGTTGCCGACGATCGTGCCGCCGATCGCCTTCTTGAGCATGGGCTTGTTCACGACGTTGACGTCGGAGACCTTCAGCCGGTAGCTGGGAAGGCGGAACTTGCGGGCGGGCCCCCCAGGGCGCCTCGGTGCGGCAGCGGGGACGACGTTTTCGGAGCCGCCGGCGAAGGCCGGACGGGCGCCGTGAGCGTCCTCGTTGATTCGGTCACCAGGGGCCGTCACGGTCTTCTGTGAGTCTGGGTCTGTGGGCATTTGGGCTTCTCCTTGAGGGAGGTCATTTGCTTGCGACTTGCACTTCTGTGCGGGGCCGAGCCCCGCGATGACGTTCAAGTTTAGTCCCGTTGACGCAATTTGATGGAATCGAGGGGCCTCAAGACACCTCCTGTGATGGGAAATGACCGGACGAAGAACCCCATGATTCCGGGGTTTTTCCACGGTCCTGAAAAAATCCTGGGAGCCTCGTCACACCGTGCCGGGAATATGGCTCCGGCGGCCGCTCCAACGCTGCGGGCTCGCCACCGGGGACCCCTCGCGTACTAGGCTGGGGGACAAGCGAAAGGGAGCGCAGTGGACACTGAATTCGAGCAGCAGACAGCAGGCGGTCGGACCGTGATCTCAGATTCAGCGGTGGCCAAGGTCGCAGGCCTCGCCGCGCGCGCCGTCGCGGGTGTCCACGCCCTCGGGACCGGAAGCACACCCCGTGCGCTGGGCGCCATCCGCGACGCGGTGGGCAACCCGGATCATGTGGCCGGTGTGCGTGCCGAGGTGGGGGAGACCCAGGTGGCGGTGGACATCACCCTGGTGGCCGAATTCGGGTACCGCTTCCATGACATCGCCAACGCCGTCCGGGCCGCCGTCTACCAGGCGGTGGAGGACCTCGTGGGCATGGACGTGATCGAAGTCAACATCGAGATCAACGACGTCCAGCTGCCCGGAACCAAGCAGGAGAGCCGCGCCGCCCGTGGCGCAGCCGGCCAGACCCCACAGGAGCTTCCGCAGGGGACCGGGCCGGACGCCGTCGTCGAAGGAAAGCGAGTCCCATGAACCACACCCTGAGCGGTATCGCCATCGGAGCCTTCCTGGCCTTCATGTCCTTCCAGTTCGGCTGGTGGGGCTTCCTGGTCTCCATCATCTTCATGGCCGTCGGCGCCATCCTGGGGCGCGCGGCCGAAGGCCGGATCGACCTCCGCCGTGTCCTGGACGCCCTGACGGGACGGCGCTCCTCCTCATGACCGACGCCGCCGTGGCACCGGCAGGGACCCCCGCACCGCAGCAGCGTGTCCTGGCCGGTCACAACCGATTCAGCACGCAGGCCCTCACCAGCCTGGCGAAAGCGGCCTGCGCCGAAGCCCTGGACGTGCCGGCGCAGGATGTGCGCGTCGAATGGCGCGACGACGACGGCCTCCTCGCCCTGAGCGTGGTCAGCCCCGTGAGCATCCCGGCGCTGAGTGACGTGGTCCGTGACGCCTCGGTGCTCGTCGGAGGGAGCATCTGGGACCGCGCCGTCAACGCCAAGGCGGCCATCCGGGCGCGCATCATGCAATTGAGCGGCTCAGAACTGAGCCGCGTGGACATCCGGATCTCCGGCGTGGTGCACCGCACCGTGGGAAGGGTCAGGTGAGTGGGCGTGTCCGTTGAACCGCTGTCCGTCGACGACGAGCGCCGTTTCCTCGACGAGGTCACCCGCCGTGAGCTGACCCCGTCCCGGTCGTTCACGGCCCTGCTGGCCGGGATCCTGGTCATCCTGCTGTGCGTCTACCTCATGCTCGAGTCCGTTCTGGCGTTCTTCCGCCTGCCCGGCTGGCTGATCGACCCGGACCGTGCCCTCGACTGGATCGCCACACTGCCCGGCGGCGGTCCGGCGCCCGTCCTGGCGCTCGGCGGGGCCGTCCTCGCCATGGTGGGTCTGTTCTTCCTGCTCGGGGCCGTGTTCCCGGGCCGCAGGGCCCGGCACAGCATGCCTCATCCAGCGATGGCCGTGGTGGTCGACGACGAGGTGGTCGCCTCCACCCTGGCACGCAGGGCCCGGCTGGCAGCCAATGTCTCCTCCGCGCAGGTCATGGTCACCGTGGCCCAGTCTCAGGTGGTGGTGAACGTCCGCCCCACCTCGGGTCTGCGGGTGACCCCGGACGCGGTGGAACGGGCCGTCACGGATGAGCTCGGAAACATGGGTCTGGAGCCGCGGCCCGGTGTCACGGTCAACATCGCGAGCACGGGAGTGGTGGGCGCATGAACGGCACGCCGAGAAGGCTCAATCGTGTTCTCACCGGACTGGTGGGACTGCTGCTGGTGGCAGGCGGCGTCTTCCTGATGGTGGTCTCGGCCGTGCCCGCCGTGGCACAGGCCTGGCACCAGGTGGCGACCACCTGGGTCGCATGGTTCCACCGCAGCTACGAATCGACGCCGCTTCTGGCCAGCAGCTGGATCTACCTGGTGGCGGTGGCCGTGCTGCTGGTGATCGTCGTGCTCACGGTCCGCTGGATCTCCGGCCAGGGCCAGGGGCGGGTGAGCCTTCTGGTGGACCGGGCCGACGATTCGCTGACACCGGGCGACGTCACCATCAGCGGCAACGTCGCGGAGCAGATGCTCCGCGCGGCGCTCGCCGGGCGGAGCGATCTGCTGGGTCTGTCCGTGGGGACGTACCAGTACCGGGGCGTCACCGGGCTCCGGGTGCGGCTGTATCCGCGGAAGGGCGCGTCACCGCAGAAGCTTGTGCGCGAGGTGGGCGTGCTCCTGCAGGGGTTGGACGTCGTCGTCGGCCAGCACACTCCGGTGCTCCTCCATCTGGGCGCCGGCACCAGGGCGCTCTTCACCCGCGAGGAACGCGTGCGCTGAGCGGGTGCAACGGCCTGCCGTGTGTCCCCGGAAGACGCGTGACCTGCTGTGACCGCGTCCCAGGCCGGATTGGTCTTGCCCCTGAACGGCGTCCCGTCTAGCTTGAAGGTGGAGTCAGCCTGACACCGGGCAAGCAGCCGACCGGCGCTTGCGCCGCCACCGACCACGCAGGAGTCATCATGAGTGAGAACATTCCGGGCGCCGAGGAAGTCAACAACGCCGCCGACAATGCAGGCGAAGCCGTGAAGAACGCGGCTGAGAATGCGGCCCAGAACGCACCCGAGGGCACCCACGAATTCGTGGACGGCGCTGTGGAGAACGTCAAGAACTTCACGGAGGACGCCGTCGGCAACGTGAAGGAGTTCGCGGGCGACGCCGCCGAGAACGTGAAGGAGTTCGCGGGCGACGCCGCCGAGAACGTGAAGGAGTTCGCCGGGGAGGCCGCCGAGAACGTCAAGGAGTTCGCGGGCGACGCGGTGGAGAACGCCAAGGGTCTCGGCGCCAAGATCGCCGGATTCTTCAAGGGCGACAAGTAACCCAGAACACCGCGAAGGGCGGGTGCCGGATCACTCCGGCACCCGCCCTTCGTCATGCGCCCCGAGGCGGCTCGGGTCAGACGGCCTGTGGTCAGTTCCTGCTGGGAACCAGGTAGACCGTGGTGTCGGACGGCACCTTGTCCTCCACGGGGCCGCTGGCGAGGGCCGGCGAGAACCCTGCCGGCAGCGCGACAGGGGCATCGCCCATGTTGGTCAGGATCAGCACGCCATTGTTCAGGAACGCCACGACGCCGTGGGAGGGGTCGTGGAGGGCGGACCAGAGATGGGATCCGCGGCCGAGGCCGTGTTCCCGGCGGAAGGCCAGCGCCGCGCGGTAGAGCTCCAGGGTCGAGCCGTCGACGCCGTCCTGCACATCCGCCGCGTGCTCGGCGAACGATTCGGGCTGGGGCAGCCACGGCTTCGCATCGTTCTTCGGGCCGTCCAGGCTGAATCCGTATCCGGGGGCGTCCGCGGTCCAGGGGAGCGGGACACGGCAGCCGTCACGGCCGCGCTCCTCGCCATGGGTGCGGAAGAACGACGGGTCCTGGCGGGCCTCGGCGGGCAGGGTGGTGTGCTCCGGCAGACCCAGCTCCTCGCCCTGGTACAGGTACGCGGAGCCCGGCAGGGCGAGTTCCACCAGCGTGGCGGCGCGGGCCCGCGCGAGGCCCAGCGCGGCGTCGGGCTGTTCATCTTCGGCGGCGATGCCCTTGGGGAAGGTGGTGGGGTCGCTCAGGCCGAAGCGGCTGGGGTGCCGCACGGTGTCGTGGTTGCTCAGCACCCAGGTGACCGGGGCGCCGACGGCGGCCACGGCTTCGATCGAGGCGTCGATGGAGGTGGCGAGGCGTTCGGCGTCCCAGCCGGCCAGCAGGAAGTCGAAGTTGAAGGCCTGCTGCATCTCATCGGGGCGCACATAGCGGGCCAGCCGTTCGGCGGGCTCCACCCAGGCCTCGGCCACGAGCATCCGGTCGCCCGGGTAGCCGGCGAGGAGCTGGTGCCAGTCACGGTAGATCTCATGGACGCCGTCCTGGTCGAAGAAGGGTGCTTTGGACAGGTCCTGCCCGCTGCCGGTGGGCTTCTCCTGGGTGGCCTCACCCTCGGTGATGTTGCCTTCCACCATGGCGGCGGCCCCTTCCCAGTCAGGGAGGCCCTTGGCCTTGATCATGCCGTGGGCGACGTCCACGCGGAAGCCGTCCACGCCCTTGTCGAGCCAGAAGCGGAGGACGGACCGCATCTCCTCACGGACCTCGTCGTTATCCCAATTGAGATCCGGCTGCTTGGTGTCGAAGAGGTGGAGGTACCACTCGCCGGGGGTTCCGTCGGCGTTCGTGGTCCGGGTCCAGGCCGGGCCGCCGAAAATGGAATTCCAGTTATTGGGCTCGATCTCGCCGTGTTCGCCCTTCCCCGGGCGGAACATGTAGCGGGCCCGTTCGGGGGAGCCCGGAGCGGCTGCGAGTGCTTCCTGGAACCAGACGTGCTCGTCCGAGGTGTGGTTGGGCACCAGGTCCACGATCACTTTCAGGCCCAGCTCATGGGCCTTTTCCAGCATTCCGTCGAAGTCTTCGTTGCTCCCGAACAGTGGATCGACCACGCGGTAGTCGGCCACGTCGTAGCCCGCATCCGCCTGAGGCGACGTGTAGAAGGGGCTCAGCCAGACGGCGTCGACGCCCAGCTTCGCGAGGTAGGGGAGCTGCCGGGTGATGCCGGGGATGTCGCCCATGCCGTCGCCGTTCCCGTCGGCGAACGAGCGCGGGTACACCTGGTATACCACTGCATCGGACCACCAGGTGCGGGGATGTGCCTCGTGGGATTCGGGTGCGGTCTGCGGCACGGGAGAACCTTCCTAACGATTCTATGTAAACGCTTGCATCGGACGATGGAAGCTTACTAATGTGAGCTACGCAACATCAACCCGACTGGGAAGACGTGCTTCGCTCACTGAGGAGTCATCTGCAATGAAACCACGTAAATTCCTTGTGCCGGCCGCAGCGGTCGCTGTTCTGGCTGTAACCCTCACCGCCTGTGGCGGCGGGAGTGGGTCTGGCAACGGAGGAGGCGGCAGCGACGCCGCATCACAGGGCCTCGACGGACGCGGCCCCATCACCTTCGTGACCGGCAAGGACAACTCGAACGTCTGGCGTCCCACGATCGATCGCTGGAACTCCGCTCACCCGGACCAGAAGGTCACGCTCAAGGAACAGACCGACAACGCTGACCAGCAGCACGACGATCTGGTCCAGCACTTCCAGGCCAACGACGCCAACTACGACGTCGTGACCGTGGACGTCGTCTGGTCCGCGGAATTCGCTGCCAAGGGCTGGCTCCAGCCGCTCAAGGACAAGATGGCGGTGGACACCGCCAAGCTGCTGCCCGCCACGGTCAAGGCGGCCACCTACAACGGCACCCTCTACGCCGTGCCGAACTCCTCGGACGGCGGTCTCCTGTACTACCGCAAGGACCTGGTTCCCACGCCGCCGAAGACGTGGGACGAGATGATGTCCATGTGCTCGATCGCCAAGCAGCACAACATGAGCTGCTACGCGGGCCAGTACCAGAAGTACGAAGGCCTGACGGTCAACGCGGCCGAGGCCATCAACACCTTCGGCGGCAAGATCGTCGATGACCAGGGCAAGGCCACCGTGAACTCGCCGGAGGCCAAGGCCGGTCTCTCCAAGCTCGTGGACGCCTACAAGAACGGCAACATCCCCAAGGAAGGCATCACCTACCAGGAGGAGCAGGGCCGCCAGGCATTCGAAGACGGCAAGCTCCTCTTCCTGCGCAACTGGCCGTACGTCTACAACCTCGCCAAGAGCGATGGTGCCTCCAAGGTGAAGGACACCTTCGGCGTCGCACCGCTCCCGGGCAAGGACGGCCCCGGCGCCTCCTCGCTGGGCGGCCACAGCGCGGCCATCAGCGTGTACTCCAAGAACAAGGCCACCGCGCATGACTTCGCCACGTTCCTGATCCAGGACGAGCAGCAGAAGTTCTTCGCCACCCAGGGCTCCCTGGCCCCGGTGAGCTCCGAGCTGTACAAGGACCCGGCCATCGTGGCCAAGCTCCCGTACATGCCGACGCTGCTGACCTCGATCCAGAACGCGGTTCCGCGTCCGGTCACCCCCTTCTACCCCGCAGTCACCAAGGCGGTTCAGGACAACTCCTATGCCGCCCTGAAGGGTGAGAAGACCGTCGATCAGGCACTCAGCGACATGCAGGCCGCCATCGAAGCGGCCGGCGCAGCCAAGTAGCCGACCAGGTCGGGGCCCGCTCACGGGCGGGCCCCGACCATCGCCCCCGTGCGGGGCCATCGACCAGGGGAACACCACAGAGGAGTCACCATGTCCACAGATGCCCCCTCGCAGACGCGGGGCACCACCACCGGCGGCGGCGCGGGGAAAGGGTCCAAAGGCGGACCCGGCCTGGCCGGCGCGGAAAGCGCCGACCGGCGCGAAGTGACGCAGGGCCGCTGGGCCTACACGCTGCTCACACCCACCTTGATCCTGTTGGCCGTGGTGATCGTCTACCCGATCATCAACGCCGTCATCATGTCCTTCCAGAAGGACGCCGGCCTCGACCCGGCCACCGGCTTCTTCGTCCAGGGCGGCTTCGCCGGCGCCGACAACTACGTCCACTGGCTCCTGCAGCAGTGCAACGGCCAGACCTGCCCTCCCGGCACCCTCGGCTCCCAGTTCTGGAACGCCATGGGCACCACCTTCTTCTTCACCGTCATCACGGTGATCCTGGAGACCATCCTCGGATTCTGGATGGCGATCATCATGGCCCGCGCGTTCAAGGGCCGCAGCGTCATCCGTGCCGCCGTTCTGGTGCCGTGGGCCATCCCCACCGCCGTCACGGCCAAGCTCTTCTTCTTCATGTTCGCCTTCGACGGCATCATCAACCAGCTGTTCGGCACCCAGATCCTGTGGACCGGTTCCGAAGGGCCCGCCCGCTGGGCCATCATCATCTCCGATGTCTGGAAGACGACGCCGTTCATGGCGCTGCTGATCCTGGCCGGCCTCCAGCTCATCCCGGACGAGGTGTACGAGGCGGCCAAGGTGGACGGCGCCAGCGCCTGGCAGCGTTTCACCCAGATCACGCTCCCGCTCGTGAAGCCCGCCCTGATGGTCGCCATCCTGTTCCGCACCCTCGACGTGCTGCGCATGTACGACCTGCCCGCCATCATGACCGGCGGCGCCAACAACACCACCACGCTCTCCATCCTGGTGGTGCAGCAGGTCAGACAGGGGCTCAACGGAGCCTCGGCGCTGTCCACCATCACCTTCCTGGTGATCTTCCTGGTGGCATTCATCTTTGTCCGCTTCCTCGGCGCCAACGCCGTGGAGTCCGCCGCACCGAAGAAGAAGTGACATGAGCAACGCAGTCAGCACCGCCTCCGCCACCACGCGCCGTCGTGCCTTCAGCTGGGCCCCTGCCCGGACGTACATCCAGGCCGCTGTCATCCTCGTCTGGTGCCTGGCGCCCTTCTACTGGATGATCGTCACCGCCTTCCGCGACGTGGGATTCACCTTCGACCCGACGCCGTTCTTCACCCACGTCACCTTCGACAACTTCCGGACCGTGTTCGACGAGAGCCTGGGCAATCACTTCGCCCAGAACCTCCTGAACAGCCTGATCGTCGCGGGCACCACCACCGTGATCTCCCTGGTGGTCGGCGTGTTCGCGGCCTACGCCCTGGCCCGGCTGAAGTTCCGGTTCAAGGAACTGGTGCTCGGATTCATCCTCGGCGCCTCGATGTTCCCGGCCGTCGCCCTGATCACGCCGCTCTTCCAGTTCTTCACCGGGATCGGCTGGATGGGCACCTACCAGGCGCTGATCATCCCGAGCATCTCCTTCTCCCTCCCGCTGGCGGTCTACACGCTGACCTCGTTCTTCCGCGAGATGCCGTGGGAGCTGGAAGAAGCCGCCCGGATCGACGGCTGCACGCAGGGCCAGGCCTTCCGGAAGGTCATCCTTCCGCTGGCCGCGCCCGCCACGTTCACCACCGCGATCCTGACCTTCATCGGGGCCTGGAACGAGTTCCTGATCGCCAGCCAGCTCTCGGTGGACGCCACCAAGACCGTGACCGTGGCCATCGCCTCCTTCGCGGGCTCCCAGCCGCACCAGGAGCCGTACACGGCCGTCATGGCAGCCGGCACGGTCGTCACCATTCCGCTGGTCATCCTGGTGCTGGTGTTCCAGCGCAAGATTGTGGCCGGTCTGACCGCAGGCGCGGTCAAGTGAGCAACAAGCAGCAGCCCTCCGCGGACGACGACGGCCGCCGCGCCGTCGTCGCCCGCGGGCGTGCCGTGGGCGGCTGGGAGGGCCCGGTCAAGGAGGAGCCGGAGCGCAAGCCCAGCCGTCGCCTCCTGAGGAGCGCCGAAGACCTGGACATCGTCCTGGGCATGCTCGGTTTCTGGGCGGTGGTGCTGTTCGGCACCACGGTCTGGATGGAGCTCACCGGGCAGCCGGCGCTCGGCTGGGCGCTGGGCCTGCTCGCGGCCGTTCTCGCGATCTGGGGCCTGATCAGGCTCCGCAAGCGCCTGCCCTCCCGGGCCATGGGCCGTCGCAACTGACCGTGAGGCGTCATCGACTGTGACGTGACATGGCACGCGTGGTTCAATTCATGATTCGGGGTACCTGAGGAGTGTGACTGCATGGCTGCGCGTGCCGCCCGTGGTGGGCATCATGGCGTGAGCATCGAGGACGTGGCCACTGCGGCCGGTGTCTCGACAGCGACCGTCTCCCGGGCCGTCAGGGGCCTTCCCCGCGTGTCCGAACAGACCCGCCAGCGCATCCTGAACGTCGCGTCGGAACTCGGGTACGTCGCCTCCTCCGCGGCATCCGGACTGGCGACCGGCCGCACCCGGACCATCGGGGTGCTGGCGCCGTACGTGGACCGCTGGTTCTTCTACAAGGCGCTGGAGGGCGTGGAGCGCGAACTCCACGAGCAGGGCTACAACCTCTCCCTGTTCAGTCTGGACAGCCGGTCCGGCGAACGGCAGCGGACCTTCAGCAAGACGATGGTGGCCAAACACATCGACGCCCTTCTGGTGCTCTGCATGGCGCTGTCCATGGATGAGATTACCGAGCTCCGCCGTCTGGACATCCCCCTGGTGGCCGTCGGGGGTCCGGTGGAGGGCTGCCCGAGCATCGGCATCAACGACGTCGAGGCGGCCGCTTTGGCCACCCGCCACCTGCTGGACCTCGGCCACCGGGACATCGGTGTCCTGCACGGTCAGGACGATGACGAGGACCTCAACTTCCAGGTCCCGGAACTCCGGGTGAACGGATTCCATGAGGAGATGGCCCGGTTCGGCGCGGTCGATCGCCCGGAGTGGGAGGTGCGGGGGAACTTCACCCTGGCCAGCGGGGCGGAGGCCTTCGACGAACTCTGGGGCCGGCCCGGCCCCAAGCCCACGGCCCTCATGTGCGCCTCCGATGAGATGGCCATGGGCGTCATCCTGCAGGCGCAGCGCCGTGGACTGCGAGTGCCGGAGGATCTTTCGGTGATCGGGATCGACGACCATGAGTTCTCACCGGTCATGGGGCTGAGCACCGTGGCCCAGGACCCGGTGGCTCAGGCACGGCTCGGGACGCGCATGCTGCTCGACGAGCTGGCCGGCAAGGCGGGATCCGTCCACGATGTGCACGCGGACTTCGAGCTGAAGAGCCGGACGTCCACCGCGCCGCTGTCGTAGCTCTTTTGTCGGCGCGGGTCTGGTTCAGCTGGCGCGGCCGAGGTGCCGCAGCGGCACCCATCGCGTGATGAGACGCTGATACGCGGCGGCCGCGCCCGTCATATCGCCCTCCGCGAGGCACTCGATGCCCATGCGGACATCGCTGGGGGACTCATCCGGATAGACCCGGTCCGCCAGGGCGCCGTAGTCCAGTTCCAGGACACTGCTGGTGTGGAAACGCTCCAGCCACGCGACCACCCGGGTCATCTCGTCCAGGAAATCCAGCTCCGGGGCGCCGAGAGAGAGCGCGGCCACGAGGGTGCGGGAACGCGAGATCGCCTCCGCCACCGGGGTGTAGAGGCGCAGGGTGGCGATGCTGCCGTCCCGGTTGTTGAGCATCTCCTGGCGGTCCGCCTCGTGGAAGAAGATGAACCACGCGAACGGAACGCCCCAAGTGGCGGTGCGGGTGAACAGCAGATCCGAGTCGATCAGACCGGAGTCCACCAAAGTCTTGAGCCGTTCCTGATGCCGCTCGGTAGCGTCCACCGGGACGATCCGCTCCAGACTTTCCGAGCTCGACCCGTCCGTCAGCTCCTCCGCGGCCAGTGCGGAACGGAGCACCGTCTGGTTCGGGCAGTACAGCAGAACACCCCGCTCGCTGGGATCGGCGAGGGCGCGCGAAAGCTCGGCGCGGCTGCCCGGGTACGGGTCGTTGGGCTTACGCAGGAGCCGGTGAAAGGTGCTCCGCAGCTCGCGGCGCTCGACGTCGTCGCGCATCTGCCGTAGCTCCGAGGCACTGAGGATGGCGCGCTCGGTCAGATCGCCGTACTGCGCGACGATGGCACGCCGTTGCGGGGCGCCGAAGGCGTCGAGCGGCTGGTAGACGCGCAGGGCGGAGATGTAAGGGAACCCCATGGGGGAGTCGTAGAAGGTCATCGGCTTCCCGGCCGCGCGCTGGGCATCGCTCAGTCCGCGAGTTCGACGATCACGGGGGCGTGGTCGCTGGCTCCCTTGCCCTTGCGCTCCTCACGGTCGATCACGGCGCCGGTCACGCGGGAGGCGAGGGCCGGGGACGCCATGACGAAGTCGATGCGCATGCCCTCCTTCTTGGGGAAACGGAGCTGCTTGTAATCCCAGTAGGTGTAGACGCCCGGGCCCGGGTTCAGGGGGCGGACCACATCCGAGAAGGAGGCCTCCTCGAAGGCGTGGAAGGCGGCGCGCTCCGGGGCGGAGACGTGCGTGAGGCCTTCCTCGATGAAGTAGTCGATGTTCCAGACGTCATCATCCTGGGGCGCGATGTTCCAGTCGCCCATGAGCGCGATCTGGGCGGCCGGGTCGGCGTCCAGCCAGGATTCCGCGTTGACCTTCAGGGTGTCCAGCCACTCGAGCTTGTACGGCATGTGCTCGTCCTCCAGCGCGCGGCCGTTGGGCACATAGAGGCTCCAGACGCGCACGCCGCCGCACGTGGCGCCGATGGCGCGGGCCTCCTGCTCCGGGTTCACGCCGCCCTTGCCGAACGTCGGCTGGCCGGGGAAGGTGCGCTCCACGTCCTCCAGGCCCACCCGGGAGGCGATGGCTACGCCGTTCCACTGGCTGAAGCCGAAATGCGCCACCTCATAGTCCATGCGCTCGAAGAGCTCCCAGGGGAAGTTCTCGTCCTTGCACTTGGTCTCCTGGATGGCCAGGACATCGCAGTCACTGCGCTCCAGCCAGGCTTCCACCCGGTCTGCGCGGGCACGGAGGGAATTGACGTTCCAGGTGGCGATCTTCACGCTTCCAAGCTATCAAAGCGGACTGACAGTTTGGCGATCCGCGGTTCGGTGACGCACGGCGTCACCCCCGGAATACGATCCGGCGGCACGGGGTTGCCCATGAACGTGAGCCAACTTTTCACTGAAGCAGTCCTGTCCGCCCCGTCCGGCCAGCTCACGCTGCGCAACCGGACCTTCCTCGCCCCCATGTGCATGTACTCCGTGGATGCGCGCGACGGCGTGCCGACCCCCTGGCATCAGGTGCATCTGGGCGCCCGCGCCGCCGGCGGATTCGGCATGGTGATCGCCGAGGCCACGGCCGTGGTGCCGGAGGGCCGCATCTCCCCGGAGGACCTCGGCCTGTGGAACGACGAGCAGGTGGAGGCCTTCAAGCCGATCACCGCCTTCATCAAGAGCCAGGGCGCCGCCGCCGGCGTGCAGCTGGCCCATGCCGGGGGCAAGGCCTCCACGTATGGCTGGCTGCCGCGCTGGGTGGACCAGGGCCTGACCGGGTCGGTCCCGGTGGCCGACGGCGGGTGGGTCACCGTCGCACCGTCCGTCACCTCGATCCATGGCCTGGCCGAGTCGCACGAGCTGACCGTCGACGAGATCCAGGAGTCGGTGGCGTCCTGGGCCGCGGCCGCCCGCAGGGCCGACGAGGCCGGGTTCGACTTCATCCAGATCCACGCGGCCCACGGCTACCTGGTGCACCAGTTCCTGTCACCGCTGAGCAACACCCGGACGGACTCCTACGGCGGGTCCTTCGAAGGCCGCACCCGGTATCTGCGGGAGGTCGTGGCGGCCGTGCGCGAGGTCTGGCCGGACGAGAAGCCCCTGGGTGTGCGGTTCTCCGGCTCGGACTGGGTCGAGGGTGGCTGGACCATCGAGGAGACCGCGCGTCTCGCGGTGGAGCTCCGGGCCGAGGGCGTCACGGTGTTCGACCTGTCCAGCGGCGGGATCGGCGCCTACCACGGCCCGACCGGACCCGGGTATCAGATCGCGCTGGCCGACGAGGTGAAGAAGGCCCTGGCCGCGGACGCCGACGAGCGGGGCGTGGAGAACGACGCTTTCGTCACCGCCGTCGGCATGATCAACGAGGCCCAGCAGGCCGAGCAGGTCCTGGTGAACGGCCAGGCGGATGGCGTCTCGATCGCCCGCGCCGCCCTCAAGGAGCCGAACTGGGCCGCGCTCGCCGCCCGTTCCCTCGGTGAGCCGCTCGACAAGACCCCGTACGCGCCGCAGTACTGGCGCGCGCACTGGTGAGGTGAGGTTCCGGCCCAGGCCGGGGCGTCCCGCCCGCTGAAACAGTGAGTTCCCGTCGAAACAGTGTGTTTAACACGCGGTTTCGACGGGAACTCACTGTTTCAGGGGTGGGGCAGGGGTCTCTCAGCCGGCCGGTTCTGTCAGCCGGCCGGGACCAGTGCTGGGGTCTCCCGCGCGTCCCGGATCCCCTGGCCCGACACCAGGCCGGGCAGACCACGGCCCTTGGCGCTGAACACCAGGGCTGCGAGAGACACGAGGACGAACAGGGATCCCACCCAGCCGAGCCCCTCCGGCAGGAACTCCAGCAGCGCGTAGCCGCCGATCCCGCCGAGCAGACGCAGGAGCCGAGCGAGCGGCCGGGGGAGGGGGCCGCCGTCGTACTGCAATTGGACCGCGTGGTCACCGACGGTGCGGCCGCTCGCCACCGTGACCACGAGCCAGAGCAGGAAGGCGACGCCGGTCCCGACGGCTGAGGAGTAGCCGTCCTGCAGGAGCGCTTCGCGGTCGTTGAGGACGTACAGCAGGAACGCCCGGATGCCCACCGTGATGGACACGCTGACCAGGGTGAACGCGATCCAGTCGCACAGCATGCCGAGGAAGCGCCGCGGTTTGGTGACCGGAAGCGCGACGTCGGCGGCCTCGGCCAGCTGGCGCCGCCGCCCGAAGAACGGCAGCGCGATGAGGGAGCCGAGCAGCGCGCCGAGGGTGTTGGCCATGAGGTCGTCGACGTCGAAGAAACGGTAGGCGCACGGGTACAGTCCCCACACCCCGGTGAGCTGGGTGAACTCGATCAGGGCCGTCGTCGCCAAGCCGGTCAGGGTCGCGACCGCGACGCCCCGTCCGCCCAGCACCCGGATGAAGAACCCGAGTGGCATGAACAGCACCACGTTGAAAACCACTTGCAGGACCGCGAAGTCCATGACCGCCGCTCGGAGGCCGCCGCCGGACGACGCCAGTGAATCCCGGATGTCCTGGACGAACGCGAACGGCTGAACGTTCGCCCCCACGCACTGGTAGCCGGCCGGGTCGGGCAGAGGCAGCAGCGTGTACGTCCAGATGGCCCAGAAGTACACGAGTGCCGCGCCCCAGAGGACGAACCGTCCGGCGGTGAGCCGCCCCCGCCGCCGGTAGCTGGCGGCCACGAACGGGACGAAGAGCAGGATCCCCGTGACCAGGCCGAGCCCCATGGCCATGAATGCGGACGTGAGGTGAACTGAGCGCATGACACGAGTGTTGCATCGGAGCGGCCTGCTCCGGGGCGAAGAACCCGCCGTTTCGTGGTGAACTCGCGCACACCGCGGGTGAGCTCACTCCGCGGTCAGCACCAGCTCGACCACCTCGCGCACGACGTCGAGCGCCTCCTGCAGCGCGGCGGCGTCGCTCAGGGTCTCGGCCCACTTCCGGTCGAAGGTCGCCGAGGCCCGGCGAACGATCCTCCGGGCCGCCTGCGCCGGGTCAGGGTCCGCGAGGATCGGCACCGCCCGCGGGACGGCCGGCTCGAACGGCGTGGACGGGGCGTCCCGGACGTGCACGGCCTGGTCCGTCACCAGGAATCCGACGCTCTCCACGGTCCTGGCGAACAGGTTCTTCGCCTGCAACCCGGCGAAGAGGAGGGGAGTCTCGCCCAGCAGCACGGCGTCCCCGCCCAGGTCCTCGACTGCGGTCACGAACACGTCGTCGTGATCGTCCAGGGGATGGTCCATCACCCCGGGCGCGAACAGGAGGAAACGCACGGCTCCCTCGCGCCGGGACACCAGCCCGGCGACCCCGTCGGCGAGACCCGTCACCGCATGCCCTCGCGGCGCAGCGCCTTGGCGATGGCGGCGGCCCGTGAATCCACCCCGAGCTTCGCGTAGATGTGAGCCAGGTGGGTCTTCACCGTGGCCTCGGAGATGAACAGCTTCCGTCCGAGCTCCTTGTTCGAGAGGCCCTGGGTCAGCAGGGTCAGCAATTCGGCCTCCCGGGGTGTCAGCGCCTCGTCCGGGTTCCGCATCTGCTGGAAGAGCCTGCTCGCCACGGGTGCGCTCATGTGACTCTGCCCCCGCGACGCGCCCCGCACCGCCGCGAAGATCTCGTCCGGGGCGGCGTCCTTGAGGAGGTATCCCATGGCTCCGGCGTCAACCGCACGCACGATGTCCGCGTCCGAATCGTAGGTGGTGAACACGAGGACGGCCTGTGCCGGGCGCTGTGCGCGCACCCGGCGGATCGCCTCGATGCCGTCGATACCCGGCCCCATCGCCAGGTCCATCAGGACCACATCCGGTTCGTGTTCGTGGACCGCAGTCACGCCGTCCTCACCCGAGGAGGCTTCGGCCACCACCTCGATGTCCGGCTGAGTGCTGAGCAGTGCCCGCAGCCCACTCCGCACCACCAAATGGTCATCCACCAGCAGCACCGTGATCATGCCGTTCCTCCTTCCACCGTGCCGGTGTCCCCGGCCGGAATCTGCACCCCGATCACCGTTCCCTCGCCTGGCGCCGACTCCACCGCAAAGGTACCCCCGAGCTGCTCCACCCGCTGCCGCATGGCACGCAGCCCGTACCCGCCACCCGGCCCCGGCGCCGAGGTGGCGGCGGGCTGGAAGCCCACGCCGTCGTCGTACACGTCCAGCGTCACCGACCCCGGCAGATAGCCCAGCGTGACGCTCGCAGCGTGGGCGGACGCATGCCGCTCGACGTTCGCGGCGGCGCTCTGGGCGATCCGCACGACCGCGTGCCGGACGTCCGGGGGCAGCGGCCGCACGGTGCCGGTCACGCTGATCCTCATGTCCGGGACGTGACGCCGGACGGCAACCGACAGAGCTTCCTCCAGCGGCAGATCGGGTTCCGGGGAGGTCGCCAGATTGTGCACCAGCCCCCGGGTCTCCGCCAGATTCACCCGGAGCTGCTCGGTGGCCTGGCGGACCTCCGGGCTGAGCCCTTCGGTGCGGTCCGCCGCTTCCAGCAGGAGCACGGTGCTGGCGAGCCCCTGCGTCACGGTGTCATGGATCTCGCGGGCCACGCGCTCGCGTTCGGCCAGTGTTCCGGCCGCCCGTTCGGCGGCGGCCGTCTGGGCCTGCGCCGTGCGCAGCTCCGTGTTCAGCTGGGCCTGCCGGGCCAGAGTGTCCTCCAGCCGGTCATAGACGAGCGTGAGGACGAGTGCCGCCGCCGCAGGGCCGAGGAGAGCTGCCACGTCGGTGTACCCGCTGAGTTTGAACAGCCCGACGGCGGTGCTCAGCGCGGTCAGGCCGGTGGCCAGTGCCGCGGCCTTCCCGGACACGGCGGAACGGCAGACGAAGAAGACCGCGAACGCGCACCAGGCGAAACTCGGGGCCAGGATGACCAGAGCGGCCCAGACCGCCACCAGGACCCAGGTGACGACCGGGCGCGCGGGGCCTCGCAGCCGGACCGCCGCCGCGTACAGCGCGCAGAGTGCGGCGGCCAGAACCAGGACCAGCGAATTCTCATCCGGCCCGTGCCGCAGCACGTAACGGATCAGGGACGCGGTCAGGAGCACCGCGAATCCGCAGTGGACGGCCACGCTCAGATAGCGCTCGCGGCCTGCTGCGGGTGCGGTGATCATGGGGCCACTCTACGAGACGGCTCCGACAGGAAAGACGCGTCTCATCCTTTTGGCTGATACGGCCACCCGAAGGCATGAGGAACCCCTGCCGGATCAGCCGATGTGCCGGAGACCCCGCCCCGGAAGGATGGATGTCAGGAGTTCACGGACTCGCCAGGAAGGCCGGGCATGCCCCCGGCGCGCCGGGGTCCGTGAGCTCGCACTCTGATCCATCGGACTCGATCCGTTCCCGAAAGGCAGGCACACCATGGCCATCAGCAAGAGCAACATCAAGGTCCTCTCCGCCGCTGCGGCTGCGCTCCTCCTCACCGGCGGCGTCACCGCGGCCGCCAACGCCGGACAGGTCTCGCAGCCCGCCGCAGCTCCGGCGGCCGAGTCCGCCAAGCGCTTCCCCACCGCGGACATCCCCGCAGGCGAGGGCACCACGGTGGCCCAGAACCGGATCTCCGCCACCGCCTCCGCCAAGGCCGGCCAGGCCGCGCTGGCCAAGTGCGTGGCGGACAAGCTCCCGTTCGTGTCCGTCACGGTCGTGGACCGTTTCGGCACCGTCCAGGCCGTGCTGCGCGGCGACAACGCCGCTCAGCACACCCTCGAAGCCTCGAAGCAGAAGGCCTACACGGCTGCTGCGTTCGGCGCTCCCACGAGTGAGCTGGCCGGGCGGATCAGCGGCAACGGCAAGCCCTCCATCGCCGATCTGCCGGGCACCCTCTTCCTGGCCGGCGGCGTCCCGCTCAAGGTGAACGGCGTGTCCGTGGCCGGCATCGGCGTCGGCGGCGCTCCGGACGGCGCCCTCGACGAGGCGTGCGCCACGGCCGGCGCCGAGGCGATCCTGGGCCGCTAGGACCCATGATGAATGCCATGCCGACGCGTGGCGCAGTGCTGAAGGGGGGCCTGGCGGTCCTGGCCGCCGGGCTCCTCGCCGCCTGCGCCCCTGGCCCGTCGCCTGCGGGAACAGCACAGAAGAACGACGACGCCGCGCCCTCCGCGGCAGCCTCATCTCCGGCGGCGTCCCCGACTCAGGGAGGGTCGCCGCTCGCGGAGGGCGGCGGCACGCCGTCGTCCGCTCCGTCGACGCCCGCGGCCCAGGCACGTGCGGCTGCGCGCGCGGCTGCCCGCGGCCGCCTGACCCCTGCGGAGCGTGCACAGCTGGATCAGGACCTCATCCGGGCCGCGAAACGGAACGACCCGGCCGAGGTCGGGAAGCTGATCGAGCGGGGCGGTGATGTCAACGCCAAGGACTCCATCCAGGACTCGGCGTTCCTCTACGCCGGGGCGGAGGGGTTCAACGAGGTCCTGCGGCTGACCCTGGCCGCCGGGGCCGATGTGAAGAGCATCAACCGTTACGGCGGCACGGCGCTCATTCCGGCCTGCGAGCACGGCCACGTCGAGACGATCCGGATCCTGATCGCCGCGGGCGTTCCGGTGAATCACGTGAACCGGCTGGGCTGGACCGGGATGCAGGAGGCGATCCTGCTGAACACCGGTGGACCCCGCCAGCAGGAGGCGGTGCGGCTGCTCCTGGCGGCGGGGGCCGACCCGGGCATCCGGGATCCTCAGGGGCGGACGGCACTGGAGAACGCGCGGCGGATGGGCTTCACGGAGATCGTGAGGATCATCGAGTCGCGTCCCTGAGACCCCGCCGGTTCTCCCCACGCATCAGTGGGCCCGGGGGAGCGCCTCACTCGCGACGGGCCGAGGTCCTGGTCGACGCCCGGGGGCGGAGGCGGGCGCGGGTCAGCCGCGGGCCGACCGTCTGGCCGGTCTTGAGGAGCTCCTGAAGCATGTCGAGCAGCAGGTCCGCCGTTCCGGCGGGATTGAGTTCGAACGCCGTGATGGCGGGCCGGCTGGACCGGGCGTGCTCGGAATCGGACGCGGCGGCGATCATGACCTGGCCCGGCACGTTCAGCCCGGCCGCCAGGATCGCCTGCTGCACACCGGCCGCGTGCCGCCCCGTCATGCAGAACACCGCCTCGGGGACGCCGTCCGCCAGGATGCGGAGTCCGGCGTCGCGCCCGCCGTCCAGACCGGACCGCTCCGACTGCTCATAGACCCTCGGGGTCACCCCGTGGCGTCCGCACCACGCCAGGTACTCCTGGAGGAAATCCGCGTTCCAGGCGTTCCGGTCCGTTCCGGAGACCAGGACCACTTCACGGGCCCCGGCGGCTTCGAAATGCGCCAGGATCTGCCGGGCCGCCAGGGGATCGTCTTCGGAGGACCAGTGGGTGAAGTCCGCATTGTCCAGGCGTTTGCCGTAACAGACGTAGGGGATGCCCCGCCGTTCCAGGAGGTCGATCACAGGGTCCTGGGCATTGGGGCTCATGATGACGTAGCCGTCCATGGAGAAGGCGAGCGGCGGGACGGGGCTCCTGGTCAGATCCGGCACCAGGGTGAGGCTGAGGCCGCGGGCCAGCGCCCGGGAGGAGAGGATCCCGGCGAAGCGCTCGAAGACGTCGACGCCGGCCGGGGTGTAGTCGCCCAGGGCGTCCAGGGAGCGCATCACGAGGCCGATCGCGCCGATGCTGCCCTGGCGCATGCCGCGGGCGAACGCGTCCGCCTGGTACCCGAGCTCGTCGGCGGCGGCCTTCACCCGGGCGCGGGTCTCTTCGCTGATGGTCCCTTTGCCGTTCAACGAGTGCGAGACCGCGGTGATGGACACCCCCGCGCGGCGTGCGACGTCCCGGATGGTCACTCCTTTGCCCCGTGCCATGGACCCTCCTGTGATCGTTCGTACCCACCTTTCACCAGGGACGGAACAGCCCGCAAGCGGTTCCCGGAAGGCGACGGTGAAATCCATGATTGCATAAAACGTTTTACGTCCCTAATGTGATCCACACCTCAGTAAACGCACCGTCGAAGGAACATCCCATGAAGCTTTTCACCGCAACGTCCACCACCCAGGATCCGGCCGTCCGCGGCCGCGACCTCGGGCTGGAATTCGGTGACCGCTTCGAACGGAGCACCGAGCTCTACCTCCGGCACTTCGAAGCCCTGAAGATCTCCGAACAGACCGTCCGGCGCATCGCCGAGACGAGCCACGCGGCGCTCGCCGCCTGGGCGCCCGGGCTGGCCGCGGAGACCGAGGCCATCGCCTCGGCCGCCGGTCTCGAGCTCTGGCAGCTCGCCGCCGTCGGCGCCCGCACCGAGGTCCTGGCCGCCGAGCCGCCTCGCGGCGAAGGCGAATGCTCCACCGCGGTCCTCACCGGCGAAGGCCGGGCTCCGGAGACCATGCAGACCTGGGACTGGCACGAGTTCCTGGTCCCCGACGGGCTGCTCCTGGACCTCACCACCCCCACCGGCCGCCGGGTCAAGATGTTCACCGAATTCGGCACCGCCGCGAAGATCGGCGTCAACGACGCCGGGCTCGGCCTGCACTTCAACATCCTGTCCCACCGCAGCGACTCCGATCAGGGCGGGGTCCCGGTCCACGCCATCGCCCGCCGGATCCTGGAGGAGGCCGCCACGCTGGAGGAGGCGCAGGCCATCGCCGCGAGCGCCACCGTCAGCGCCTCCACCGTCTTCACCGTCTTCGAATTCCACGACGGCGACTCGCGCGCCGTGAGCCTCGAGCTCGCCCCGGCGGGTCTCGGCGTCGTCCGCCCCGGCGAGGACGGCTGGCTCTTCCACACCAACCACTTCCTCGACCCCGAGCTGTTCCAGGGCGACACCATGCCCGCCGACTCCACCACGGCCGAGCGCTACCAGCACCTCGACGCCGTCCGCGGAAACCTGACGGGTCTGGATCCCGTCGGCCGTGTCCGCGCCGCCTGCGGAGGCGAAGGATCCGCCGCCGCCATCTGCATGACCCCGGACACCGCCAAGCCCCTCATCGACCAGTGGGGCACCCTGCTGACCATCGGCGTCGACGTCGAGCGCTTCGCTCTCGACTACTTCGCCGGCCGTCCCGACGAAGCCGCCGTTCACGGCCTTGCGCGCTTCTGACCCCCTCCCCGCTTCATCTCCTCAAGGAACCACTCCCATGTCCCACACCAAGTCCTCCCCGGCGGCCGCCCCGGCCCCGCAGGATGCCTCGAAGCTGGGCGCACAGGCCACCACCGCCGTGCGGACCTTCTTCATCTCCGGGTTCGGCACGGCCCTGGAGTTCTACGACTTCATCGTCTACGGCCTGGCCGCCGCGCTGGTCTTCCCCACGCTCTTCTTCCCGGCCACCGACCGTCTCACCGGCACCCTGGTGGCGTTCGCGGCCTTCGGCGCGGGCTTCATCGTGCGGCCCCTGGGCGGCATCGTGGTGGGCCACTTCGGCGACCGCATTGGCCGCAAGTCGATGCTCGTCCTGACCCTGCTCCTCATGGGAGGCAGCACCTTCCTGATCGGCTGCCTCCCCACGTACCAGAACGTCGGCCTCCTGGCTCCCGTGCTGCTGGTGGTCCTGCGCCTGGTGCAGGGCTTCGCGGCCGGTGGTGAATGGGGCGGCGCGTCCCTCTTCGGCATCGAAAACTCGCCGGAGAACCGCCGTGGCCTCTGGGGAAGCTTCACCAGCACGGGCATCGGCATCGGCAGCCTGTTCGGCACGGGCGTCTTCACGGTCATGACGCTCCTGCCCGAGTCCGAACTCACGGCCTGGGCCTGGCGCGTCCCGTTCTGGCTGGGCGGCCTGCTGGTCCTGGTCGGCATCATCGCCCGCACCCGGATGCCGCAGGAGACCGTGAACAAGGAGAGCGCTCCCCGGGTGCCGCTCCTGGACGCGATCCGCAAGCACCCGAAGCAGATGCTCCTGGCCATCGGTGTGGCGTTCGGCTACAACACCATCGCCTACATCGGCTCGCTCTTCACGGTCACGTACACCGAGGAACGCGGCTACACGGACACCCAGTCTCTGCTCTTCCAGGTGGCCGGCTCCTTCGCCTTCATGCTCGCGGCGCCGTTCATGGGCCTGCTCTCGGACCGGATCGGGCGGAAGAAGGTCATCGCCGGCGGCGCCGTGATCTACGCGGTGTTCTTCTTCGTCTTCTTCGGCATGGTGGACAGCCAGGTGGCCTTCCTGGCGACGGTCGCCTTCATCCTGGTGAACGTCTTCATGGCGATGCCGCAGGGCTGCATCCCCGCTTTCCTGGGGGAGCAGTTCTCCAAGGAGAGCCGGTACTCCTCGATCTCGGCCACGTACCAGACCGGCGCCGCGCTGGGCGGTGGCACGGCGGCCAGCATCGCCACGGCGCTGTTCATCGCCTTCAACCGCGGTTCCCTCGGCATCGCCCTGTACTCCGGTGCGGCCTGCCTGATCCTGGTCCTGTGCGTTCTCGGCCTGCGGGAGACCTACAAGGTCCGCACCGCCGACCTCGGCGAGAAGCCGCAGGAACTCGCCGCCTGAGGACGGCCCGCGTCAGCACGGCCCGGCACTGTCGCCGGGCAGCCCTCCTCACCCTGCCGCCCGGCAGGGTGAGGAGGGCTTTTCCACATGACGGGCCGCCGCAGATGAAACTGGAACGCCTTTCGGGCAAGCTAGAGCCATGGAGCCTTCCAGTACCAGCGCCCCGTCCGCCGTCTCCGCCCCCGGCCCCACGGCCGAGCAGCCTCCCGCGGAGGTGATGTTCTCGGAGGTGATGTTCGAACAGCGCGGGCACGCCGGCGTCGTCGTGCTCAACCGGCCACGCGCGGTCAATGCGCTCAACCAGCACATGGTCGAGGCCGTGGACGCGCAGCTGAGGGCCTGGGCGTCGGACCCGTCGATCGAGCACGTGGTCATCACCGGCGCGGGGGAGCGCGGGCTGTGTGCCGGCGGTGACGTCGTCGCGATGTACCGGGACATGGTGGCCGGAGAACGGGCCTCCCACGACTTCTTCCGGGCGGAGTTCCGCATGAACTCGCTCATCTTCGGCTATCCCAAGCCGGTGATCGCGGTGCAGGACGGTCTGGTCCTGGGTGGCGGGGTGGGCATCTCCGCGCACGCCTCACATCGTGTGGTCACCGAGAGCACGCGGATGGGCATGCCGGAGGTCACCATCGGATACGTCCCGGATGTCGGTGGGACCTGGCTGCTGGGCCATGCCGGCGCCGCGGGTGTCCACGCCGTCATGACCGGCGACCACGTCGGCGCCGGGGACGCCATCCATCTGGGACTCGCCGACGCGTTCGTGCCGGCCGCGAGCCTTCCGGAGTTTCTGGCGTTCCTGGAGACTGACACCGCCGACGACGCCGTGGCACGCTTCGCCGGTGCGGCGCCGCATGCGGAACTCGGCGCGGCCGGGGACGCTGACGGGGCAGCCTCCTGGATCGAGGACTGCTATGCGGGCGCCCTGTCCGGCGACGCCTCCGCGGCCGTCATCCTGAGCCGCCTGGAGACCCACCCGGACCCGCAGGCCCAGGCGGCAGCGGCGACCATCCGGACCAAGTCCCCGCGTTCGGTCGCCGTGGCGCTCGAAGCCGTGCGGCGGCACTGCTCCGGGACGCTGGAGGAGGCCTTGCGGGACGAGTTCCGTGTGGCCGTGCGGTGCCTCGCGTCCCCGGACATGCGGGAGGGCATCCGCGCCCAGGTGATCGACAAGGACCGCACCCCGCACTGGGAGCACGCCGCCCTGACCGACGTCAGCCCGGATCTGGTCGGCTCCTATTTCGCGCCGTTCGAACCCGGCGAGACGGACGGCGGAGACCTGAACCTCTGACGCCGGAGGCGAACCCATCCGACCCCATTCTTCAGACGCCGATTGCGAAGGAGCACGCATGCAGAACATCCTGGTGGAGCGCCGTGGACGCGTCACGATCGTGACCCTCAACCGGCCGGAGGCGCTCAACGCGCTGAATCTGGCCACCATGACCGAGGTGGTGGAGGCGGTCCGCGCCGCGGATGCGGATCCCGGCACGGGAGCGGTCGTCCTGACCGGATCGGCCAAGGCGTTCGCGGCCGGCGCGGACATCAAGGAGATGGCGTCCAAGGACCATCTCGAGATGTACCGGGCCGATTGGTTCCGCGGCTGGGAGGAGCTCTCCCGGGTGAGGATCCCCGTGATCGCGGCGGTGTCCGGCTATGCGCTGGGCGGCGGGTGCGAGCTGGCGATGATGTGTGATCTGCTCATCGCCGCGGAGAACGCGAAGTTCGGTCAGCCCGAGATCAATCTGGGCGTGATCCCGGGCATGGGCGGCTCTCAGCGGCTCACCCGTGCGGTGGGGAAGGCGAAGGCCATGGACCTGGTCCTCACCGGCCGGATGATGGACGCGGCGGAGGCCGAACGCTCCGGTCTGGTCTCCCGCGTGGTGCCCACGGAGTCCCTCCTGGAGGAGGCGCTCGCGGTGGCGGAGACCATCGCGGAGAAGTCCAAGCCCGTGGCGATGATGGCCAAGGAAGCCGTGAACGCCGCCTTCGAGACCGGCCTGGCGCAGGGTGTGGTCTTCGAGAGGCGCCTGTTCCATTCTCTCTTCGGCACCCCGGATCAGGTCGAGGGCATGACCGCGTTCCAGGAGAAGCGTCCGGCCGAGTTCAACCGGGACTGACGGCGAGATTCTGAGGTGTTGTGTGCTCAGTAGTCGCGGGTGTTCGGGGCCACGACTCGCACTTACTGAGCACACAAGCCGGTGGAGGCAGTGCCACTGACCGTCCGGGCCGCCGCATCTCAACGCGGAGGCAAGACGTCAGCCCGGGGTTACGAGTTCAGCCCAGCGCCGCGATGACGGCCTCGCCGTCCGCCCAGGTGGCCACGAGCCGACGTCGGCTCGGGCCTGAGACGGATGGGATCCGCGCTACGAGCAGTCTGTCCTCCCCGGAACCCGCCACGGCGAATCCGTCTTCGGCGGAGACCGACGCAGGAGCCGCGGCTCCAACGTCGTCGGCCACGACCGTCCGCACCCGCACGTCCGGTTCGGGGCGCTGCACGACGGCGCCGGCGTCGTCGTGCACTTCGAGTGCCGCCTGCTGCTGCTCGCCCCGCAGCGCGCGGAGCAGCACGTCCCGGCCGACCGGGTCCCCGACGCCGTCGTACACCCAGCGGGTGCCGAGCACGGAGTGCTCCATGGTGCCGATGAGCCACTCCGCCGCGCCCTCCAGGGGAGCCGCGCGGTAGGTGAGCAGCACGTGGACCGTCTCCGTGCCGTGGCGGAGCAGGAATCCTTCGATGCCGACCTCGCCGTCGGGGTCGTCGAAGCGGTAGCTCCCGAGGCGCTCCAGGTTCCCGCCGGTTCCCGCCCACGGCTGCCGGGCGAGCCAGGGCTCCAGGAGTTCCAGCTTGGAGGGCGTCAGCGTTGCGCGGTGGATGACGGCCACGGCGTCAGCCCTGCTTCCACCACTCGTCGTGGATGGTGACCGGGGTGGTGCGCTTGTGCCGGGTGCGCAGGTACTTCTCCTCGATCGCCGCCGCGACGCCCTCGGGCACCTCGCGGCCTTCGAGGTAGTCGTCGATCTGGTCGTAGCTGATGCCCAGTTCGTCCTCGTCGGTGCGGCCCGGCTTGCCGTCGAGGAGGTCGGCCGTCGGGACCTTCTCCCAGACCTGGCGGGGCGCGCCCAGGTGCTCCAGCAGCTGACGGTTCTGGCGCTTGTTCAGGCCGAAGAGCGGCAGCACGTCCGCCCCGCCGTCGCCGAACTTGGTGAAGAATCCGGTCACGGACTCGGCTCCATGGTCGGTGCCCACCACCAGGTAGTTGTGCTCTCCGGCCAGGGCATACTGCGCCACCATGCGGATACGGGCCTTCACATTGCCCTTGTTGAAATCGGAGATCTCGGATCCGGTGGTCTTCAGGAACTCCTCCTCCACACCGTCCACGCCGGGGCCGACGTTGAACGTCCACTCGGTGCGGGCGTCGATGAACGCGAGCGCCGCCTGAGCGTCGTCCTCATCGTGCTGGACGCGGTAGGGCAGGCGGACCGCGACGAAGTCGGCTTCCACCCCCTCGGAGGAGAGCTTCTCCACAGCCAGCTGACAGAGCTTCCCGGCCAGGGACGAGTCGACTCCGCCGGAGATCCCCAGCACGAAGCCGTTGGTCCGTGTCGCCCGCAGATAGGACGCCAGGAAGTCCACGCGTGCCGCGACCTCGGCGGCGGGGTCGATCTGGGGCTTGACGCCCATTTCCTCGATGATCTGGGCCTGAAGTGCGCGCATACGCCCAGGGTACCCGCACCACGTTTCGCGAGGGTTACACCCGGTGCGGTGCGCCGGAGGAGGCTGCGGGTGCGCGCCCGGGGCACGGGCGAGGCGCGGCCACGAGCGCGGCCACGAGCGCGGCACGACGCCGGCCCGCAGCAGCGGTTCCCCGGACGGGCCCCGGTAGCCCACGGTTCCGCCGTCCGGGGGCAGAATGGAGCTGTCGGCACCCGCCGTCCTCCTCCCGTGACCACCCTGAGCGGGAGGAATGCTCTGCAGAACCGGAGTACCTCGGTATGAAGACCGGCCCCGCCGCCCAGCGGCTCATCCTCTGGATCACCATCCTCGCGTCGTTCGTCTCGTTCCTGGACGGCAGCGTCATCAACGTCGCCCTGCCGGCCATCGACCGCGAGTTCGGCGGGGGACTGGCCACTCAGCAGTGGGTGGTGGACGCGTACCTCATCACCCTCGGCGCGCTCATCCTCCTGGCAGGCTCGCTGTCGGACGTCCTCGGCAGGATCCTGATCCTCCGGATCGGCCTGTTCGGTTTCGGCGTGACGTCGCTCGTCTGCGCCTTCGCCTCCACGGCCGAGGTCCTGATCGTGGGCCGCGGTTTCCAGGGCGCCGCGGCGGCGCTGCTGGTGCCGAGCTCGCTGGCACTCATCACGGCGAACTTCAGCGGACCGGCCCGGGCCAAGGCCATCGGCCAATGGACCGCAGGCACCACGGTGGCGTTCATCGCGGGGCCGATCCTGGGCGGGGTCCTGGTGGACACGGTCGGCTGGCGCGCCGTGTTCTGGATCAACGTCCTGCCCATCGCCGTGACCCTGTACCTGCTGGCGGTGCTCGGCATGAGGGACGTCCGGGCCCAGGGCGTCCGGATCGACTACGCCGGAGCGGTCCTCTGCGTGCTCGGGCTGGGTGGTCCGGTGTACGCATTGATCGAGCAGGGGAACCTGGGATGGGGGAACCCGGGCATCTGGGTCCCGTTCGTGGCCGGGGTGCTCTGCCTGGCGGGATTCCTCTGGCGGCAGGCCACCGCGAAGCAGCCGCTCATGCCCTTGAGCCTGTTCACCGTGCGCAACTTCGGTGTCGGCAACATCGCCACCACCTTCATCTACGCGGCGCTGTCGATCGGCGGCCTCATCGTGGTCCTCTTCCTCCAGCAGGTGGCGGGATACCCTGCCACTCTCGCCGCCCTCGCCACGCTGCCGATCAGCATCCTGAACATCGTGCTGTCCAGTTGGTTCGGGTCTCTCGCGGGACGCTACGGGCCACGGTGGTTCATGGCGTCCGGCCCCATTCTGGGCGGGGCGGGCTATCTGCTCATGGTCACCACGACGACGCCGGTCGACTACTGGACCCAGCTCCTGCCGGGGATCCTGTTGTTCGGCGTCGGGCTTTCGGTGACGGTGGCGCCGCTCACGGCCGCGATCCTCGGGTCGGTGTCGGAGGAGCAGTCCGGCATCGGTTCGGCCGTGAACAACGCGGTGGCCCGGGTGGCGGGCCTGGTGGGCGTGGCCGTCCTCGGGCTCATCGTCGGGCCCACCCTGGACCTCGACGGCTTCCACCGCGTCCTGATCGTCACGGCGCTCCTGCTGGTGGTGGGCGGCCTGGTGTCCGCCGTCGGGATCCGTAACCCGCCGTCGGCCGAGACCGCTGG
Source organism: Arthrobacter sp. RAF14 (assembly GCF_052114185.1). Taxonomy (NCBI): domain Bacteria; kingdom Bacillati; phylum Actinomycetota; class Actinomycetes; order Micrococcales; family Micrococcaceae; genus Arthrobacter; species Arthrobacter sp. RAF14. The sequence continues at coordinate 58,753 of NZ_JBFREG010000003.1, forward strand.
CGGCGTGACGGCCGCCAGTCGATAAACTTCTCGTATGACTGCCCTCGACGCCTCCGCCGCGCGCGCCCGCCTGCTCGAACTCATCAAGGAACTCGCCGTGGTCCACGGCAAGGTCACCCTGTCCAGTGGCAAGGAGGCCGACTACTACGTCGATCTGCGCCGCATCACCCTGCACCACGAGGCGTCCCGCCTGGTCGGCCAGGTCATGCTCCAGCTGCTGGACGACGCCGGGATCGAGTTCGAGACCGCGGGCGGACTCACCATGGGCGCCGACCCCGTGGGCACCGCGCTCATGCACGCCGCCGGTGACGCGGGCCGCTCCATCGACGCCTTCGTGGTCCGCAAGGCCCAGAAGTCCTACGGCATGGGCCGCCAGGTGGAAGGCCCGGGCGTGGACGGCCGTGACGTCGTGGTCCTCGAGGACACCTCCACCACCGGCGGCTCCGCGCTGACCGCCATCGAAGGCGTCCGCAACGCGGGCGGCAACGTCAAGGCCGTGGCCGTGATCGTGGACCGCAACACCGGCGCCAAGGAAAAGATCGAGGCCGAGGCGGGCGTCCCCTACCTGTTCGCCTTCTCCAAGGATGAACTCGGACTCGACTGATCTCCCGCCCCCTGTGCCCGGGCCTGAAGGTCCGGGCACAGGGCACGACGACGACGGCGGCGCGGCCCGCCGTCGTGATCTGGCCTCCCTGCTGCGCACTGCGGACGGGATGCGCCGGCTCTCGCGCCGCGGTTTTCTCTGGCTGGGCGGCGCCTCCGCGATCCTGACCGCGGACCTCGCCTACACCCGGGCCATCGCCGAACAGCGGCGGCTCACCACGATCCTCACCCTCGGCGACGACTCGCCCGGAGACGCCCCCGCCGACGCGGGCTGGTTCCTTCTTCCGGGCTTCAAGACCAGCTGGGATGAGGCCCGGTTCATCCTGACGTCCCTCAAACCGGCGATCGGCCGCTGGGGGCGGATGGCCGCGGTGGGGTATTCGAACCTCGGACTGTCCGTGTACGACGTGGTGGACGCCATCGCCGCGTCGATCCGGCTGCGGAAGATCCGCTACGTGTTCCTCTACGGGCACAGTTTCGGCGGCATGCTCGCGGTGGAGACGGCGGTGCTGCTGTGGGAGCGGCACCAGATCCAGGTGCGGTTCATCCTCCTCGACTCCAGCCCCGCCAGCCGCTATGACGTGCTGGATCAGGAGTCGTTCGACGGTGTGGTGTACAGCTACGAACGCGGCGTCCCGATCCCCACGATCGTCCGCGGCGGGTACGAGCTGGGCGAGCGGATCGTGAACAAGCACGAGCGGACCTGGCGGCAGGTTCTGGAACAGACGGCCGAGCAGCTGAGCCCGCTGGCGCCGTCGTCGTTCCTCATCCAGAGTGAAGCCGCCTACGTGTACGGTTTCGATCTGCGCTTCCTGGCCGGGCGGCTGCCGTACACGAGCCTGGTGTTCATCGGCAATCCGGGGGACGGCACGGTGGACTACTTCACGGCGCGCCAGGGCTGGCGGAACGCGTTCCCGTCCCGGTTGCTCAGCTCCGACATCGAGACCCTCGGTGCGATTCCCGCCCATGCCAGCCCGCAATGGAGCCCGCAGGTCTACCACCCGATCCTCGAGCAGATCATGGACCGGCACTTCCCACTCTGAACACTCCGCCCTGGGTGGCGTGCTGTCGCGTTCGGCGCCGACTACCCGCGGAAGCGGGCGCACCGGTAACTTTGGTACATGGCAAACAACCTTGATGATTCCGGGGTGGACGTCCTCCCCGAGCCCGAACGTGAAGTCCTCACCTGGGACACCTTCGGCGACGCTTCGCGCGAGCTGGCCCAGACCGTGGTGGACAGCGGGTTCCAGCCGGACGTGGTGGTGGCGATCGCTCGTGGCGGCCTGCTCCTGGCCGGCTCCATCGCCTACGCCCTCGGGGCCAAGGCATGCGGCGCCCTGAACGTGGAGTTCTACACCGGAATCGGCACCGTGCTGCCCGAGCCCGTGGTCCTGCCGCCCATGCTGGACGAGGGCGCCCTGCACGGCAAGAAGGTCCTCCTGGTGGATGACGTCTCCGACTCCGGCCGCACCCTGGCGAAGGTCGTGGAGCTGATCGGCGACTGGGGCGCCGAGGTGAAGACCGTCTGCCTCTACACCAAGCCCCGCACCATCCTGGCGCCGGACTTCGAGTGGCGCCGCACCGACAAGTGGATCACCTTCCCGTGGTCCGCGCTGCCGCCGGTCGAGCCTGCGGTCTGACCTTCGGTCTCATCTTCCGGCGGGCCGGATCCCGGCTCGCCGTCTCCGCTCCGTCGCGAGCGCATTCCTGAGGAGGACGGTATGAGCGTTTCCGGGCAGCCCCTGCCGGACGGTGTGATCCCCTACGTCGATTTCCACCAGGGGGAGCGGCGCCTGCTGACGCTCCAGGTGACCACTCAGAACGTGATGGCCTCGGGCCGGTTCCGGCCCGTGGTCAGCATCGATGGCCGCAGCTACGTGGTCTTCTGGGGGTACATGACCTTCGAGATCCCGGCGGACCGCTCCTGCCATGTCAGCGTGCATATCGAGGCCGACTACATGACGCAGACGGCTTCCGCGCTCTTGCCTCCGGGCCGTGACCTCACGCTCGCGTACGCGACCGACTACGCCACCGGCCTGGGCCGGCTGGGCCCGGCGGCCTGAGCCGGCCCAGGCTGAGCCGGCGGCCTGAGCCGTCTCGGCCTCGCCCCTGCCAAGGGCTGCTCGGATCTGGTCTCAGATCTGGTCGACCAGCGCGGCGACGCTGGAGAGCACCTGGTTGGGCCGGAACGGGTAGGAGCTGATCTCCTCGGTCCGGGTGATGCCGGACAGGACGAGCACCGTGTGCAGGCCGGCCTCCATGCCCGCCACGATGTCGGTGTCCATGCGGTCACCGATCATGGCGGTGGTCTCGGAGTGGGCGTCGATCCGGTTCATGGCCGAACGGAACATCATCGGATTCGGCTTACCGACGATGTACGGCTCGCGGCCCGTGGCCTTGGTGATGAGGGCGGCGATGGCGCCCGTGGCCGGCATGGGGCCTTCCTTCGACGGGCCGGTGGCGTCCGGGTTGGTGGCGATGAAGCGGGCCCCGGCCAGGATGAGGCGGATGGCCATGGTGATCGCCTCGAACGAGTAGGTCCGCGTCTCGCCGAGCACCACGAAGTCGGGGTCCTGGTCGGTGAGGATGAAGCCCGCCTCGTGGAGCGCCGTCGTCAGTCCGGCCTCGCCGATCGTGTAGGCGCGGTTGCCGCTGTCCGAGCTGCGCACCTGCTCCTTCAGGAACTGGGCCGTGGCCAGCGCCGAGGTCCAGATGTTCTCCTCCGGCACCTCAAGACCGGAGGACGCCAGGCGCGCGGCCAGGTCCCGGGGCGTGAAGATCGAGTTGTTCGTCAGGACGAGGAAGCGCTTGGAGGTGTCCACCCAGCGCTGGATCAGCTCGGCGGCTCCGGGGATGGCGTGGTTCTCATGAACCAGCACGCCGTCCATGTCGGTGAGCCAGCATTCGATCTCCTGACCGCTCCGGTGGTTTCGCAAGGGGCTGCGTTCGGCGTCGCTCATGGTTCCTCCTCAGATGGGACTGTCTCCACTGTACGTTCCGCCCTCTGTCTGAACAGAACATGAAATTCCCGTCATGACTGGCGCGACAGCCCAGGATGTGGCGGAATTGGATATAGTCCTCCATTGAATCCAATGACTTGATTTAATGGATCCGTCACTCCTCCTCCTGAAAAGACCTCCCATGGACCCGAACACCGAGCCTGAACAGCCGCCCACCGGCAGCACCCGTCCCCTGAACCCCGGGGACCTCCCCGGCCAGCCGCCCCAGAATCCGCAGCAGCAGAACCCGCAGCAGCAGAACCCGCAGCAGCAGTGGGGATCCCCGCCGCAGAACCAGACCGGTCAGCCCCAGTACCCGGGGAACCAGTACCCGGGGAATCAGAATCCCGGCCAGCAGTACCCGGGGAGCCCGAACCCGGGCCAGCAGGGTGGCCAGTACCCGGGAGCCTCCTACCCGGGCCAGGCGCCCACGCAGTCCTACCCGCAGCAGCCCGGCCAGCAGCCCGCCCAGCAGCAGTCCTTCCAGGTGCACATCCCGGAGGAAGAGGACCACACGGTGCTCCGCAACGGACTCCCGCCCGTGCCGCCGCCTCCGCACTCCGGGAACCGCAAGACACTGGCGATCGTGCTCGGCAGCATCGCCGCCGGCCTGATCGTGGTCCTCGTGGTGGTGTTCGCCTGGCTGATCCCCGCGATGTCGGTCAGCAAGGAGCCCCGGGCCGTCGACACCGCCTCGCAGCAGAGCAGCCCCGAGTCGAGCCCGGAGACGACCTCCGGGGATCAGCCGTCCGAGGAGCCCTCCCCGGCCGACACGGCGGCCCCCGCCGTCTCGATGCCGGCCGGCGCCACCCCTCTCCCGGAGGAGTGGAAGGTCTACAAGAGCCCGGATGGCGCGCCGGTCGACGGCGACACGAAGTTCAGCCGCTTCGTCACGGGTGAATCCAGCTTCGCCCGTCTGAAGGAGTGGTCCACGGACGTCAGCCTCGGCATCACCAAGGACCCGGAGAGCGGCCAGGAGATGCAGCGTGCCGCCGCCGGGACCAACCAGCTCGATTCGGATGGCCTGTCCGTGGCCTTCTCCTTCTTCGCCGAATCCGAGTCGCAGAAGTACGGCTCCGATCCGGCGAAGATCAAGAGCCTGATCAAGCAGCTGGAGACCAAGCTCAGCGGCATGTCGCAGGACCAGCTGGCCTCCGTGGTGGTGAGCCACAAGTGCGCCTCGGACTTCCGCACCACCAAGCCGGAGATCCGGTCCTTCCTCCGCGGCCTCGCCGTGGTGGTCGGTTTCGAGTGCAAGACCTCCCAGGGCGACGCCATCCAGGGCGTCAACCTCTTCACCATCACTCCGTGGGGCACGCCTCAGCTGCTCGGCGTGAGCGGCCACCAGAGCTACTGGGAGCAGCACCCGGGCCTCATGGCGGAGCTGGCCAACTCGTTCCGCATCAACAAGTGGCGCATGCCCTGAGCGGCTCGTCCCTCACGCCCGGTCCTGTCTGAGACCGGCACTCCGCGCAGAGCCCGGGCCTTCGGTCCGGGCTCTGCGCGTCCCACTACAGTTGAGGGGTGACTGATCAGACCTCCGGTGACCCCGGCCTGCCCGCCCCCGCACAGGACACGGACCACGACGGCGGGTCCCGCGCCGTCGTCGAGCCGGACTCCGTGCCGGCCGGCCCGGCGCATGAGGTCGGCGTCGGCCCCTGGGAGGGTCCCAGGCCCGAGGGGGAGCACTGGGATCCGGAGCTGCTGGAGCACGGGGACCGTCGCAATGTCCTGGACCAGTACCGATACTGGAAACATGACGCGATCGTGGCCGAGCTGGACACCCGGCGGCACGATTTCCACGTGGCGATCGAGAACTGGCAGCACGATCTGAACATCGGCACCGTGGTCCGCACGGCCAATGCGTTCCTGGCCAAGGAGGTCCACATCATCGGGCGCCGCCGATGGAATCGGCGCGGGGCCATGGTCACCGACAAGTACCAGCACATCCGCCACCACCCCACGGTGGACGACTTCGTGGCCTGGGCGCAGGGCGAGGGACTCACGATCCTCGGGGTGGACATCTTCCCGGACTCGGTGCCGCTGGAGACGTACGACCTGCCGAAGAACTGCGTCCTCGTGTTCGGGCAGGAGGGTCCGGGGCTGTCCGAGGAGGTCCACCGCGCGGCCGAGGCCACCTTGTCGATCGAGCAGTTCGGGTCCACCCGCTCCATGAACGCCGCCTCGGCCGCGGCGATCGCGATGCACGCCTGGGTCCGGCGTCACGTCTTCGGTCAGCGCGTCTCCTGAGCCTCCCGGCATCGATCCCGGGGCCGCGCCGCTCACGCCCGGGCCTGCGCCGCGTCATGATCCGGGCCACATTCCATGCCCGCCTGCTTGCTGGCTAGGATGGGTTCAGTCACGCGGAAATAGCGCGAATCGGTCGGCAACATCCCTGCTGCCCGGCCCATCCCGTTGCATCACCAGGAGTCAGCATGCCTATCGCAACCCCGGAAATCTACGCCGACATGATCGACCGTGCCAAGGCAGGCGGCTTCGCCTACCCGGCCGTGAACGTCACCTCCTCGCAGACCCTCAACGCGGCCCTGCGTGGTTTCGCCGAGGCCGGCTCTGACGGCATCATCCAGGTCTCCACCGGCGGTGCGGCCTACTGGTCCGGCGCCTCCGTCAAGGACATGGTGGCCGGTTCCCTGGCGTTCGCGGCCTTCGCCCGTGAGGTGGCGAAGAACTACGACATCAACATCGCCCTCCACACCGACCACTGCCCCAAGGACAAGCTGGACGGCTTCGTCCTGCCGCTGCTCGCCGCCTCCGAGGCCGAGGTCAAGGCAGGCCGCAACCCGCTCTTCAACTCCCACATGTGGGACGGCTCCCACGAGGAGCTCGGCGAGAACCTGCGCATCGCCCGCGAGCTGCTGGACCGCACCGCGGCCGCCAAGATGATCCTCGAGGTCGAAATCGGCACCGTCGGTGGCGAAGAGGACGGCGTGGAGAACGAGATCAACGAGAAGCTCTACACCACCACCGAGGACGCCCTGGCGACCATCGAGGCTCTGGGTTCCGGCGAGAACGGCCGCTACATCACGGCCCTGACCTTCGGCAACGTGCACGGCGTGTACAAGCCGGGTGGCGTGAAGCTGCGTCCCGAGCTGCTCAAGAAGATCCAGGAAGAGGTCGGCGCCAAGATCGGCAAGGCCAGCCCGTTCGACCTGGTCTTCCACGGCGGTTCCGGCTCCTCCGAGCAGGAGATCGCGGACGCCGTCTCCTACGGTGTCATCAAGATGAACGTGGACACGGACACCCAGTACGCGTTCACCCGCCCGGTGGCCGGCCACATGTTCAGCAACTACGACGGCGTGCTGAAGGTCGACGGCGAGATCGGCAACAAGAAGGCCTACGACCCGCGCGTCTGGGGCGCCTCCGCCGAGGCCGGCATGGCGGCCCGCATCGTCGAAGCCGCGCAGCAGCTCGGTTCCGCCGGCAAGAGCGGCAAGTAAGCATGTCCGACGAGTTCCGCTCGAACCTCCTGGGCCCTGAGCCCACCAAGCTCCCGGCCGAGACCGAGGTGTACCAGCACCTGGCCCTCGGCGCGCATCCGCAGGAGCTCGTGGCGAAGTACCCGTCGTCATCCCTGCTCTGGGCCCTCGCGGCCGAGCAGGCCTGGGCCGAAGGCCGGACCGTCGAGTCCTACGCCTTCGCCCGGGTGGGCTATCACCGCGGCCTGGACGCCCTGCGCCGCAACGGCTGGCGCGGCGCCGGACCCATCCCGTGGGAGCACGAGCCGAACCAGGGGTTCCTCCGGGCGCTGCACGCCCTGGGCCGCGCGTCCGCGGCCATCGGCGAGCCGGAGGAGCCCGAGCGGATCGAGAAGTTCCTGAACGACTCGGACCCCACGGCGAAGGCGGCCATCGAGGCCCTCTGAGCCGAGCCTGAACGACGCCTGAACGACGACGGCGGCCGGTCACCGGAAGGTGACCGTCGGCGGGTGTGATGATCTCCGCCGTTTCCGGTTTCAGCCTTTCCGCAGCTCGCGGCGCAGGATCTTGCCGGAGGCGGATTTCGGGATGGCGTCCAGGAACTCCACCTGCCGGACCTTCTTGTGCGGGGCGACATGGGCCGCCACGAAGTCCATGACCGCGGCGGCGTCCAGCTCCGACCCGGGCTGCCGCACCACGAAGGCCTTGGGGACCTCCTGGTGGTCGTCGTCGTAGGCGCCCACCACCGCGACGTCGGCCACCTCCGGATGCGTCAGCAGCAGGGCCTCCAGCTCGGCGGGCGGGATCTGGTAGCCCTTGTACTTGATGAGTTCCTTGAGCCGGTCCACGATGCTGACCACGCCGGTGGAGGACACCGTGGCGATGTCGCCGGTGTGGAGGAAACCGTCCGCGTCGAGGGTCTCGGCGGTGGCTTCGGGCAGGTTGAGGTACCCCACCATGACATTGGGCCCGCGGCAGAGCAGGTGCCCCGGTTCGCTGACGCCCTCCGCCGGAGGATCGATGTCCTCGCCGGTGGCCAGGTCCACGATCCGGATGTCCATGTTCGGCACCGTGTAGCCGCAGCTGCCCAGCGGCACGCCCTCGGCGGAGCGGGGGATCAGGTGGGAGACGGGGCTCATCTCGCTCATCCCGTAGCCCTGCAGCATGGTGCAGCCGAGGCGTTCGGCCACGGCGTGACCCAGTTCCTCGTCCAGGGGAGCGGCGCCCGAGAGCGCGGTGTGGACGCTGGACAGGTCGTATTCCGCCACCAGGGGGTGCTTCGCCAGGGCCACGGCCACGGGCGGGGCGATGAAGAGATAGCTGACCCGGTGCTCCTGGATGATCCGCAGGAATTCCGTGAGATCGAACTTGGGCATGGTGACGAGGCGCGCGCGTTCGGCCAGTGCCAGGTTCAGCAGCACGGTCATCCCGTAGATGTGGAAGAACGGGAGGAGCGCCAGCAGGACATCGTCGCGGCTCACTTCCAGGAGCGCCCGGCTCTGCTGGACGTTGGCCACCAGGTTGCGATGGGTGAGCATCACGCCCTTGGGTTTTCCACTGGTGCCGGAGGAGAAGGGGAGCGCCGCGATGTGCGTGGCGGGATCGAGGTGCACCTCGGGCGCAGGGTGGCCCGCCGTCAGAACGTCCTTCAGCGAAGGGTGGCCCGGGGCGCCGTCCAGGACCACCAGCCGGTCCGCCGGGATGCCCTGCGCGGCCGCTGCGGCCTCGGCGCGCTCCAGGAACGGGGAGATGGTGAAGAGCCAGCCGGCTCCCGCGTCCTCGAGCTGGTGTCCCACCTCCTCCGCCGTGTAGAGGGCGTTGACCGTGGTGGCCGCGGCGCCTGCGCGGAGGATACCGTGGAATACGGCCGCGAACGCGGGGATGTTGGGGGAGAACAGTCCCACCACATCACCGGGCCGTACGCCGTGGGCCGCCAGATAGCCCGCGATCGCGTCGATCTGTGCCACGAGCGTCCCGTAGTCGGTCTGGGCGCCGGTGGTGCCGTCCACGAGTGCGATCCGCTCCCGGTCCTTGTCATCCAGCGACGCGAAGAGGTAGTCGTGCACTGTCACATCGGGGATGTCGACGTCGGGGAACGGGCTGCTGAACACGGGACCTCCTGCGTGCCGGTGCCAGGCGCTGTCAGGGCCGCGGCGCCTTGGTTACCGGTCAGTATGGGCGATCACGGCTCAAATGGCGAGGGGTCCCCACAGCCGGGAGGTTGCGACTTGACAACATCGCTTCTCGCGCATCGGCACTGGTTGACACGGTGTGCCGCCGATGGTGCACTGAAATGAGCACATCATGGCAGCACTACGGGGGCCACGTGCATTTCATCACTCAACTGCTATGACAGGGCATCATCACCATGGAGAATCAATCCACCACTCGTCCATTCCGTTCCCGGAAGGTCCGCGCCATCCTGGCCGGAGGTCTCGTCCTCGGGGTGGGTGCGGTCTTCACCCTCGCCGCCTGGACCGACAATGAATGGGTCTTCGGCCAGAACGACGCCGGAACCGGCGGCCCGGGCACCAAGACGTACCAGATGGAGCAGAACACCTGGACCGGGACCGCGGGCGCCGCGGCCTGGAGCGACCAGAGCGCCAAGAACGGTGGAGCCCTGACGTTCGCCGTCAACGCCGACAAGCTGGTCCCGGGCAGCACGGTCTACGCGCCGATGCAGCTCCGCGCCGCCGCCGGTTCCGAAGCGCTGACCGCCACCCTGGCCGAAGGCGTGCAGGCCACGCCCGTGGTGGACCCCACCAACAACTCGGCGCTCTACGCCGCCCTGACCTACTCGGCCAAGTCCGGCGTGACCAAGGCCCAGTGCAATGCGGCCGGTTTCGGCGCCAACGGCGCCGTCCTGGTCGCCGCCGGCCAGCTGCTGACCGCAACGTCCGCCACCCCGATCAGCCTGCCTGCGGGCGTGGACGCTGCAACGGCAGGGACCGGCGTCGACGTCTGCCTGGCGATCACGCTTCCCACCAGCGCGGATCCCTCCTTGCAGGGCAAGAAGACCACTCCGCTCTGGCGCTTCACCAGCACCGTCGGTTCCTGATCGGTGCTGACGCGCAGCATCAGGACGGTCCGCGAGGTTCTGCTGAGCGTCGCGGCCGTCCTGGGCCTGCTGTGTCTGCTGTCCGTCCTGGCGGCCCTGCTGTTCGGCGCAGGATTCGTGGTGTTCCGGACCGGCTCCATGGAGCCCGGCTATCCGGTGGGCGCCTTGTCGCTCACCGTCAGGGTTCCCGCTGACCAACTCAAGCCCGGGGAGGTGGCCTCCGTGACGCGTCAGGGCACCAAGACCCTGGTCACGCACCGCGTGGTCTCCGTGACGCCCGAACCCGGAGCCGGGAACGGTGCGGCGACCCTGGTGCTGAAGGGAGACGCGAACAGCTCCCAGGATCCGGTGCCGTATCACGTGACCACGGCGCAGCGTGTGGTCTTCACGGTTCCCGTCCTGGGTTCCTGGGTCATGGCCACTCGTGGTCCTTGGTTCCTGGGCGCCGCCACTCTGGTGATCGCCGCACTGGTGACCTGGGCCTTCTGGCCCCACCGGGAACCGCGGCACCGCGGAGGGCAGCAGGCAGGGCCTCAGGAGTCCTCATGAGAACGGTCGGACGCCGCACTGCTTTGCTGCTCCTGAGCTTCGCCGTGCTGTGCGGGACCGCCGGTGCGGCAAGTGCAGCGGACCAGGGCGGGACCTTCACCTCCGTTCCGGAGACCGGCGCACCGGGCCACCTGCAATTGGCCTCCTCGCCGTATCCGTTGGTCTTCCCCGCGCTCCGGGCCGGGCAGCAGTACAGCTGGCAGGTCCGGCTGAGGATCGCGGAGGGGACTCCGGCCGGCACGGCTCTCCGGCTCAGCGCGACGGGCCCGCTCGCCGCCACCGGGGGCTACCGGATCACCGTGCGCGAGTGCTCCGCACCCTGGACCGGCGCGAGCGGCGTGAATGCGGAGCTCCGCTGTCCCACGCAACCCGTGCTGCGTGTCGACGGTCTGGCGCTGAAGTCGGTCGATCCGCAGGCCAGCGTGCCCCTGGAAGGTCTGCCGCGGGGCCGGGACTCGTATCTGGCGGTCTCGCTGGACGCCCCGCAGGGGACTCCGGCGGCACCGCGCGGCAGCCTGCGGCTCGGTCTCGGGATCACGGCGCAATCGGATGACGACGCCGGAACCACCCCTCCCGGTGAAGGTCACCTGGGCTCCACGGGCTTCGAGGGAAGCCGGTTCGCGCTGCTGGGCGGCGGCGCGCTGTTGGCCGGAGCCGCCTTGTGGGCTGCATTCCGGAGGGGTCCCGCAACGGTGACACGGGGCGAAGGCCATGACGAGGAGAAGGACGGAGGAGCATCGTGAGGATGCGGGGCGGGATCGCCGCAGCGCTGGCCGCGTGCGCCGTCGTCGTCTCCGCCGTGCCCACGTCCGCCGCGTGGAGTGACCGCGAATGGACCGCGGGCGCCGGCATCGGGGCTTACACGGTGCCCCCGGCAACGCTGACCAGGGCCTGCGCGTACAACGCCGGCATCGCGGGACTCGGAGCCAAGGTCATCATCTATTGGAAGCCACCGGCCGGATTCACTCTGACCGATGCCACTGTCTACGCATCACAGAGCGGCCTCGGGTCGGTGCTGGCTCCTCTGACGGGTTTCTCCATGACCTCGAACACCACCGGCACCACGTCCGAGTACACCACCAACGTCCCGGTCAACCTTCTCGGCGGTCTCCTGGGGCTGGGGACCGACCTGGAACTCGCGATCGTCATCAACAGCGGCACCTGGCCTTCCGTCCCGGTCAAGGTCCGCGCCAATCCGGGGCTCGTGGGCGGTCTTGGCGGGTCCTGCACGAATATCGGGTGACCGTCGTGAACCAACCCGATGCGGGCTGTCGGCCCCGGTCGACTAAGCTGGGTAGGTCAACGCCCCTGCCGAATCCTCGGGGAGGATCTAATGCCAGCAATCGTGATCGTCGGAGCCCAGTGGGGCGATGAAGGCAAGGGAAAGGCCACCGACCTCCTGGGCGGGCGCGTGGATTACGTGGTCAAGCCCAACGGCGGCAACAACGCCGGCCACACCGTGGTCGTCAACGGTGAGAAGTACGAGCTCAAGCTCCTTCCCGCCGGCATTCTCAGCCCCAACGCCATCCCGGTGATCGGCAACGGCTGCGTGGTGAACCTCGAAGCACTGTTCCAGGAGATCGACGGCCTGGAAGCCCGCGGCGCGGACACCTCCCGACTGCGCGTCTCCGCCAACGCCCACCTCGTGGCGCCGTACCACCAGGTGCTGGACAAGGTCACCGAGCGATTCCTCGGCAAGCGGGCCATCGGCACCACGGGCCGCGGCATCGGCCCCGCTTACATGGACAAGGTCGCCCGCCTCGGCCTGCGCGTCCAGGACGTCTTCGACGAGTCGATTCTCCGCCAGAAGGTGGAGGGCTCCCTGCACCAGAAGAACCAGCTCCTGGTGAAGGTGTACAACCGCCGCGCCGTCGAGGTGGAGGAGATCGTCCAGTATTTCCTCTCCTTCGCCGAGCGCCTGCGCCCCCTGATGATCGACTCGACCTATGAGCTGAACAAGGCCCTGGACGAGGGCAAGGTGGTCCTCATGGAGGGCGGCCAGGCCACCTTCCTGGATGTGGACCACGGCACCTACCCGTTCGTGACCTCCTCGAACCCGACGGCGGGCGGCGCCTCCGTGGGCTCGGGCATCGGCCCCACGCGCATCTCCCGGTCGATCGGCATCATCAAGGCGTACACCACCCGCGTGGGCGCCGGGCCGTTCCCCACCGAGCTGTTCGATGACATGGGTCTCTACCTGCAGAAGACCGGCGGTGAGTTCGGCGTGAACACCGGCCGTCCGCGCCGCTGTGGCTGGTACGACGCCGTTCTGGCCCGCCACGCCTCCCGCGTCAACGGCTTCACCGACTACTTCCTCACCAAGCTGGATGTCCTCACGGGCATCGAGCAGATCCCGGTCTGCGTCGCGTACGACGTCGACGGCGTCCGTCACGATGAGATGCCCATGACCCAGACGGACTTCCACCACGCGAAGCCCATCTTCGAGTACTTCCCGGGCTGGACCGAGGACATCAGCGGCGCCAAGACCCTGGAGGATCTCCCGGAGAACGCCCGCGACTACGTCCTGGCACTGGAGCGCCTCTCCGGCACCCGTTTCTCCGCCATCGGCGTGGGCCCGGACCGTGAGCAGACGATCGTCGTCCACGACCTGATCGAGGACTGAGTACTCAACACCCTTCCGAGGGCCGGCGACGCCTTGGCGTCGTCGGCCCTCGGTGTGTCCGGGCGGGTCCGTCAGACATTCCCGGAAGCGGCGCATCGCACGCCGCAGCGAGGAACGAGCGAAGGCGTGTGTCTAAGCCGCGTGGGAATGGCTGTCGGACCCTGGGCATAGGCTAGGGGCATGGCACACGTCAACGATCCCGCCGTCATCGAGAAGCTCATCACCACGAAGGGCCGCTGGGCCGTGGTGGGGCTGAGCACCAATCAATGGCGCGCCGCCTACGACGTGTCCCTCACCGTGCGCGACCGCATGGGGATGGAGATCGTCCCCATCAATCCCAAGGGCGAGGACGTCCACGGGGAGAAGGGTTACACGCTCCTCTCCGAGGTTCCGGGTCAGGTGGACGTGGTGGAGTGTTTCGTGAACTCCGAGCGCGTCGGCGCCGTGGTCGATCAGGCCATTGAGGCCGGTGCCAAGGCGGTCTGGATGCAGCTCGGGGTGGTGGATGAGGCCGCGGCCGAACGAGCCGAGGCCGCCGGGCTGGACGTCGTGATGAACGAGTGCCCGGACCGGGTGCTGCATCAGTGGGCGCAGCAGGGCCGCCGCCTGGACACGGACGGCGCCCCGACGGCCTGAGCGCCGCACACGCAGTACACGACGACGGCGGGTGAGCGCGCGTCGTCGTGCCCGGTTGAGAGCCGCACGGCGGCCTGGTGAGGAGGAACGGTCATGGACGCCCGTGAGCTGCGCGAATTCTGCCTGGGGTTCCCGGGCGCCATCGAGGATTTCCCGTTCGACCCGGACATCTCCGTCTTCAAGGTCGCATCCGAGGTCGAGGGTGCGCGGCACCCCGCGAAGATGTTCGCGCTGACACGCCTGCGCGCCGAACCGCTGTCCGTGAGCCTGAAGTGCGAGCCCGTCCTGGCCCTGCAGCTGCGGGCGGGCTATCCGCAGATCACCGGGGCATGGCATCTCAACAAGAAGCACTGGAACGGGGTGCTCCTCGAAGGGCTTCCCGACGCGCTGCTCCGCGACATGATCGAGGACTCGTATGACCTGGTGGTGTCCGGCCTGAGCCGCCGGCAGCAGGAACAGCTGGAGTGGAAGGGCCTGGTCGAACGGGGCTGACCGGGCAGGGTGGCGGGGCCGGACCGGGCAACAGGGACGCCCTGGGCCGGACCCCACCACTTCTCCCAGGACCAGGTCCCGGGCACCGGGTGACCGCCTCCTAAAACAGTCGCCCTGTCACCCGCGGAGGGAATCCCCCGATTCCCGTCCGCAGGCGCGCAGCACGCGCTCCGGGGGGCTACCCCTGAGACCGCCGTGCCGCGTACTGTGCAGGTTAGCGCCGAGTGGAGAGCCCACCCCCAAGTAGTGACTACTCGATTCTCGACGGCGTCACGGGCCGTGCCCGGTCCGTGACCGGCCTATGATCCGGGCCGGATCGTAGTCCGGGGCGGGGGAATGGGGAGCTGATCTGCGGCGATCCTCGTGAGGGCCCCAGCCGAGTGGGGCTCCGAAACCTCGCGGACCCCTGGCGGTTATGAAATCGCAATGAAAGAAGTTGATCAAAACTCCCAGGAAATATTGCGTTTCGCTCAAAGATGGTGTTGCATATCACACAGACGAGGGTCTGTTTGGATCCAGGTCACGCTGGTCGAAGTCGCAGATGACCCGCCCAGCTCCTTAGAGTCATCGGAAGGTAACGATATGAAAATGCAGAACCAGCCGTTCGCGCGGCGTGGATTCCTCCGGGGGGCGCTCGCCACGGCTGCGGTCATCCCCATGGGTGGCGCATTGGCTTCCTGCGCATCCGGCGGTGACAGCGGCACCCCCGCCGCCACCGGCAACGTCTCTGCAGAGAACCCCTTCGGTCTGGCGGACAAGGCCACCGTTGACGCGGTGATCTTCAAGGGTGGCTACGGTGTGGACTACGTGGAGTTCGCAGCCAAGACCGCTGAGAAGAAGTTCGCCGGGAGCACCTTCAAGGTCGCGGCGTCGTCGGCCATCTCCGCCGAGCTCCAGCCGCGCTTCGCCGGCGGCAACCCGCCGGACCTGATCGACAACTCCGGTGCGCAGTCCATCGGCATCTCGACCATCCTCGAGCAGCTCGAAGACCTCAAGTCCGTCGTCGACGCCAACAACTACGAGGGCACCAAGATCTCCGACACCCTCTACGAGGGCGTGCTGGCTCCCGGCACCTTCGGTGACAAGGTCGCCGCGATCAACTACGTGCTCACCGTCTACGGCCTGTGGTACTCCGCCTCCCTCTTCAAGGAGAACGGCTGGACCGTGCCGAAGACCTGGGACGAGGCGTTCGAGCTCGGCGAGAAGGCCAAGGCCAAGGGCAAGTTCCTGTTCCTCTGGGGCAAGGAAGCGGCCACCTACTACCAGGAACTCGCGTTCGCCTCCGCCATCAAGGAAGGCGGCCAGGAAGTCCGTCTGAACATCGAGAACCTGAAGCCGGATGCCTGGAAGCAGGACGCCATCGTGAAGGTGTTCAAGGCCCTGGAGAAGCACATCAAGGCCGGGCACTTCAAGCCGGGTGGCTCGGGCACGCAGTTCACCGCCGCCCAGGCCCAGTGGTCCAACGCCCAGGAAGCGCTCCTCTACCCGTCCGGTTCCTGGATCGAAAACGAGATGAAGGACCAGACCAAGGCGGACTTCCAGATGACCGGCACCCCGGTGCCGACCGTCACCTCCGGATCGAAGATGCCGTTCGAGGCGCTGCACTCCGGCGCCGGCGAACCCTTCATCGTTCCTTCCCAGGGCAAGAGCGTCGCCGGTGGCAAGGAGCTGCTGCGCGCCATGCTCTCCAAGGAGGCGGCCACGAACTTCGCCAAGACGAAGCTCTCCCCGACCATCGTCAAGGGCACCGTTCCGGCGGACGGCTTCGGTTCCACGGCTCTGGTCTCTCAGACCAAGATGCTCGACGCCGCAGGCAAGAACGTCTTCAACTGGCAGGTCTTCGACCTGTACGGCACCAACAAGGACCAGCTGGTCGTGTGGAACGCCTTCCTCGACGGCAAGAGCTCCGCCGACGAGCTGGCCGATGCACTGCAGAAGATCTCGGACAAGGTCGCTGCCGATTCGTCCATCAAGAAGGTTGAAATCAAGTGACCCTGCCTGTTCCGGGCACCACCACGGGCGGCGGCCTCCCGGCCGCCGCCCCGCGGCGGCGGAAGCAACTCACCTGGGACAAGGTCAGCTTCATGCTGGTATTCCTTGGCGTTCCCCTCGTGATCTACGGGCTTTTCGTGGTGTGGCCATTTCTTCAAGCCTTCTACTACAGCCTGACGGACTGGTCGGGCTTCTCCCCGAAGTTCAACTTCGTCGGACTCGCGAATTACGTCAAGATCTTCCAGGACGATCTGTTCCTGAAGGCGCTGGGCAACAACATCCTGCTGCTCATCGTGGTGCCGCTCGTGACGATCGTCCTCTCCCTGGCACTCGCCGTCGTCGTCACCGTGGGTGGCAGCAGCAAGGGCCAGGTCAAGGGACTCAAGGGCTCCAGCTTCTACCGCGTGGTCTCCTTCTTCCCGTACACGATCCCCGCGATCGCCATCGGCATCATGTGGGGTCAGATCTACGACCCGAGCGGCGGCCTGCTGAACGGCCTGCTCCGGGCGATGGGCCTTCAGAACTTCAAGGATTTCGCCTGGCTGGGCAACTCCAACACCGCGATGTTCGCCTCCATGTTCGTGATCATCTGGGGCTTCGTGGGCTTCTACATGGTCCTCTTCATCGCCGGTATCAAGGGCATTCCCGCGGAACTCTATGAGGCGGCCCGCATCGACGGCGCCGGGAGATTCCGCACCGCGGTGAGCCTGACCATCCCGATGATCCGCGACAACATCCAGACCGCCTACGTCTACCTGGGCATCCTCGCCCTCGACGCCTTCGTCTACATGGCGGCCCTCTTCCCGAACGCCGGTGGACCGGAGAACACCACGCTGGTGATGTCCCAGCAGCTGTTCTTCACCGCGTTCCAGCGTGGCCAGTTCGGCACCGCGACCGCCATGGGTGTGGTCATGGCCGTGGCGACGCTCATCTTCTCAGGACTCGTCTTCCTGGTGAACCGGCTGACCGGTGGTAAGGATCAGGAACTCGTATGAGCATTCTCAACAAGACGAAGGCTCCCGCAGGGCACGTCGAGCGTAAGGCCGAGTCGACGGCGAGTGACCGCGTCGTCGCAGGGACCAGCCATGTGGTGCTGATCCTGTGGTCGGCCATCGTGGTCCTCCCTCTGCTCTGGACGTTCATGTCCTCCTTCAAGTCCTCCGCGGAGATCTTCGCCTCGCCGTTCGCCCTGCCGAGCGTGTGGCGTTTCGACAACTACACGCGTGCCTGGACCGAAGCAGGCATCGGACAGGCCTTCGGCAACTCGCTGATCCTGGTGGGGGCGTCCCTGGTCCTCGTCATGCTGCTGGGCGCCATGTCGGCGTACGTGCTGGCACGCTTCAAGTTCTGGGGCAACCGGTTCGTCTACATCCTGCTGCTGGCGGGCAACACCTTCCCGGTGTTCCTGGCCATGGTGCCGTTGTTCAAGATGCTCGAGCGGATGCACCTGCTCAACACCCTCTTCGGCCTGATCCTCACGTACGTGGGCTTCGCTCTGGCCTTCACGGTGTTCTTCCTGCACAGCTTCTTCAAGAATCTGCCGGGTGAGATCGCCGAGGCGGCCGCGATCGACGGCGCCGGTGAGTGGCGGACGTTCTTCCAGATCATGCTGCCGATGGCGAAGCCGGGCCTGGCTTCCGTGGCGATCTTCAACTTCCTCGGTCTGTGGAACCAGTTCCTCATCCCGGTGACGATCAACGCGGCCGGCCCCAAGGTGCTGTCCCAGTCCCTGGCGGCCTTCGCGCAGCAGATGGGCTACGCGGTGGACTTCGGCGCATTGTTCGCGGCCGTGACCATCACGGTGATCCCGGTGCTCGTGGTCTACATCATCTTCCAGCGTCAGCTGCAGGGCTCGGTGTCCCAGGGCACGTCCCGCTAGAGCCGAAATCCACGGCACTGCACGACGGCCGGACTCTCCGAAGCCCCGAATCAAGGCCCCCGCACCGCACGACGGTCCGGGGGCCTTGCCGTACCCCCACCCCACCCGTACCCCGCCTCGCCCCTCTCCTCCTTCCATCGACTGCTCCATAGGATGTCGTTTTTGAGGGATATCGGGGCGGAATGACCTCCTATGGAGCAGTCGATAGGGGCTGTGGATAACCGGACGCATCATCAGCGGATTCGGTGTTTGATGTGGTTCATGACGATCAAGAGACCGCTGCCCGGGGCGGAGCTGACAGGTCCCTTTGGAACGCGGTCCGCCGCGAGTTCGGGCTACTCGACCCGGGTGCTCCGTCGTCTGGAAGCGCAGCGTCTCGGCAAGGGGGTCTGGTCGTGGTCCTTGGCGGACGTCAATGGTGTTCCAGAAGGCCTGAGCGGCGCCGCCCTGGCGCAGTGGATCGCTCCGTTCCTCGAGACCAACCGCGGCGTGGCGGCCTCGCTCTGGACAGCTGCCAGGATCTGGGAACTGGCCGTGTGGGGCCGGGGCGATCGACGGATCCACGTCCTCCGGCCCGACACCGCCGCCGACCTCGCACGGCCTTTCGTCGAAGCCCATCGGGCCAGGCTCCTTCCGGGGGAGGTGTGCTGGTTCGAGGGCGTTCCGGTCACCACCCCGGCCCGGACGTGGCTCGATCTCGCCGCCGTCGTGACGCTGGAGGAGCTCGTGGTGGTGGGGGATGCCTGCATCCGGATCCCGCGGCCGGACTTCGAACCCCGGACCGAGCCGCACGCCACGCTCGAGCAGCTCAGCGGCGTCGTGCGGGGCCATCGGGGCAAGCGGGGGATCAGCTCCGCGCGGGCAGCCCTTGATCTCCTCAGGGTGGGGGCGGACTCGCCCCAGGAGACGCTGCTGCGGTTGGCGTTCGAGCGGGCCGGGTTCCCGGAGCCTTCGGTGAATCCCCGGGTCACGGTGCCCGGGTCCGGGGACGAGTTCCAGCCGGATCTGGCCTTCACTGAGTACCGGGTCGGAGTGGAATACGACGGCGAGCACCACAGCGCGGCCGCGCAGGTGGGGCGGGACATCCGGAGAGCGGAGAAGTACGCGCGGACGGGATGGCTGGAAGTGAGGCTCTCGAAAGAGCACACGCTGGACGACCATCGGCTCGCGATCCGGAAGGTCCGTGACGCCCTGGTATCCCGTGGCTGGCGAAAGGCCGCTTAAACGACCATCGACTGCTCCATAGGATGCCGGAATCCGCCGGAAAGGGCGGAAAACGACATCCTATGGAGCAGTCGATGAGGGGGAGGGGAGGGGTCAGCCGAAGTACTTCGGCAGCGTCCCCTCGTGGGCCTCGCGGAGAGCGTCGAGCGGGAGAGCGTCCACCCCGTTGATCTCCAGGGTGCCGGAGGCGGAATCCACGACGCCGATGCGGGCGTGGGCGAAGCCGCGGGCCGTGCACATGTCGTTGAAGCGGACCTCTTCGGAACGCGGCACCGACACGATGGCGCGGGCCTGAGACTCGGAGAACAGCAGCGTGAACAGGTCCACGCCGTCACGCTCAGCGACCTCGCCGAGGCCGATCCGGGCGCCCACGTTGTAACGCAGCGCCGACTCGACCAGAGCTGCGGCCAGGCCGCCCTCGGAGAGGTCGTGCGCGGCGTCGACCATGCCGTCACGGGAGGCGTTGATGAGGATCTCACCCAGCGTGCGCTCGGCGGCGAGGTCCACGCGAGGCGGCAGGCCGCCCAGGTGACCACGCAGCTTGGACCACTCGGAGCCGTCCAGCTCGGCCGCCGTCGTGCCCAGCAGGTAGATGGCCTGGCCATCCTCACGCCAGCCGGACGGGGTGCGGCGCGCGACGTCGTCGAGCTTGCCGAGCACCGCGACCACGGGGGCGGGGTGGATCGGCGTGGTGCCGGTCTGGTTGTACAGCGAGACGTTGCCGCCCGTGACCGGGACACCCAGCTCCATGCAGGCGTCGGAGAGGCCGCGGATGGACTCGGCGAGCTGCCACATGACGTCCGGATCCTCGGGGGAGCCGAAGTTCAGGCAGTCGGAGACGGCCATGGGCACGGCGCCGCCGGTGGCCACGTTGCGGTAGGCCTCGGCCAGCGCCAGCTGTGCGCCCTGGTACGGGTCCAGGTAGGTGTAGCGGCCGTTGGCATCGGTGGAGAGCGCGACGCCAAGGCCGGTCTCCTCGTCCACGCGGACCACGCCGGCGTCATCCGGGAAGGCCATGGCGGTGTTGCCGCCGACGTAGCGGTCGTACTGCTTGGTGATCCAGGACTTGTCGCACATGTTCGGCGACGCGACCAGTTCGGTCACGGCGGCAGCGAGCTCGCCGGAGGTGGCGGGACGGCCGGCGTCCTGCACGGACCCGGTGAAGGTGTCCGCCTGCAGGGCGTCCTGCCAGGACGGGCGGGCGTAGGGGCGGTCGTAGACCGGGCCGTCATGGGCCACGGTCTTCGGGTCCACGTCCACGATCACTTCGCCGTCCCAGGTGATGATGAGGCGGCCGGTGTCGGTGACCTCACCCAGCCAGGAGTACTCCACGGCCCACTTGTCCATGACGGCCTCGAACGCCTCGACGTTCTCCGGCGTCACGACGGCCATCATGCGCTCCTGGGACTCGGACATGAGGATCTCGCCCGGGGTCAGGGTGGGGTCACGCAGCAGGACGCTGGTGAGTTCCACCTGCATGCCGCCGTCGCCGTTGGAGGCCAGTTCCGAAGTGGCGCAGGAGATGCCCGCGGCGCCCAGGTCCTGGATGCCTTCCACGAGGGAGTGCTTGAACAGTTCGAGGCAGCACTCGATGAGCACCTTCTCGGCGAACGGGTCGCCGACCTGGACGGCGGGGCGCTTGGAGGGCTTGGTGTCGTCGAAGGACTCGGAAGCCAGCACGGAGGCGCCGCCGATGCCGTCGCCACCGGTGCGGGCGCCGAACAGCACGACCTTGTTGCCCTTGCCGGAGGCGTTCGCCAGGCGGATGTCCTCGTGGCGCATGACGCCCACGGCGAGGGCGTTCACCAGCGGGTTGCCCTGGTAGACGGCGTCGAAGACCATCTCGCCACCGATGTTCGGCAGACCCAGCGAATTGCCGTAGCCGCCGATGCCCGCCACGGCGCCGTGCATGACGCGGGCGGTGTCCGGGTGGTCGATCTCGCCGAAGCGCAGCGGGTCCATGACGGCCACGGGGCGGGCGCCCATCGAGATGATGTCACGCACGATGCCGCCGATGCCGGTGGCCGCACCCTGGTAGGGCTCCACGAACGACGGCGAGTTGTGGGACTCGATCTTGAAGGTCACGGCCCAGCCGTCCCCCAGATTGGTGACACCGGCGTTCTCGCCGATGCCCACCAGCATGTCCTTCTTCATCTCCTCGGTGACCTTCTGGCCGAACTGGCGCAGGTGGTTCTTGGAGGACTTGTAGGAGCAGTGCTCGCTCCACATGACGGAGTACATGGCCAGCTCGGCGCCGGTGGGGCGGCGGCCCAGGAGCTTGACGATCTCCTCGAATTCGTTCTGCTTCAGGCCCAGCTCGGCCCACGGCAGTTCGACCTCGGGGGTGCCCGCGGCGTTGGCCACGGTGTCGATGTTGAACTTGGCAGTGGTTTCCTGGGTCATCACTTTCCTCCCACGATCTGGGTCAGCACGGAGGTGAAGAAGCCGAGGCCGTCCACCGAGTGGCCGCCGTCCTGCTCCGGGCCGAAACCGGCTTCCACGGCGTGCTCAGGGTGCGGCATGAGGCCGACCACGTTGCCCGCGGCGTTGGAGATGCCGGCGATGTCACGGCGCGAGCCGTTCGGGTTGAAGCCGACGTAGCGGAACACCACGCGGCCCTCCGCCTCGAGCGCGTCGAGCGTCTTCTCATCGGCGATGTACTGGCCGTCCTGGTTCTTCAGCGGGACCGTGATCTCCTGGCCCTGCGTGTAGTCGGCGGTCCAGGCGGTGTTCGCGTTCTCCACGCGCAGCACCTGGTCGCGGCAGATGAACTTCAGGTGGTCGTTCTTGATCATGGAGCCCGGCAGCAGGTGGGACTCGGTGAGGATCTGGAAGCCGTTGCAGATGCCGAGCACCGGCAGCTTGGCGTCCGAGTTGGCGGCGTCCACGATCTTGCCCATGAGGGGCGCGAAGCGGGCGATGGCGCCGGCACGCAGGTAATCACCGTAGGAGAAGCCGCCGGGGATCACCACGGCGTCCACCTCCGCGAGTTCGGTGTCCGCGTGCCACAGGGCGACGGCCTCGGCGCCGGCCAGGCGGACGGCGCGCGCGGCGTCACGGTCATCCAGCGTGCCGGGGAAGGTCACGACGCCGATCCGGGCGCCGGCGAGAGGGGTGATGGCCGCCGCGGCGACCTCACCGATCAGGGGGATTTCGGTCATGGTCAGGCCTCGACGACCTGGACGCTGACCACGTCTTCGATGACCGGGTTGGAGAGCAGGGTCTCGGCGGCGTCGCGGGCCTTGGCCAGGATCTCGTCCGTCACCTCACCCTCGACCTCGAGCTCAAAGCGCTTGCCCTGGCGGACCGACACGAAATCGGTGAAGCCGAGGCGGGGCAGCGCGCCCACGATGGCCTTGCCCTGCGGGTCAAGGATTTCGGGCTTGGGCATGACGTCGACGACGATCCGGGGCATCCGGCAACTCCTGTGTGCGTGCGTGCGTTGAACCTGGGCCGGGTGTCGCCCCAGGCCAGGGCCGTCACGGAAGTGTTGCCGTCTCACGCGCTTCCCGCTTCCGCGCATGGACTCCCGGAGGAGATGAGGGGCGGGGAAAACGGTGGCAGCGACGCTCCGCGAGCTTGCACCTCCCATTCTACCGGGTGTGCCCGGGCCTCCGCGCCGTGTTTAGGCTATGTGGATGAGCGCCCGGAAGACCCCTGCCCCTGGTCCCTGTCCCTGCCTGAGCGGGGACTCCTACGACGCCTGCTGCGGACGCTTCCACGCGGGGGAGGGCCTGCCTCCCACGGCCGAGGCGCTCATGCGGAGCCGGTACAGCGCCTTCGCCGTGCTGGACGAGGAGTACCTGCTGGCCACCTGGCATCCGGACACGCGTCCGGCGGACCTGGAACTGGACGAGGACCTCCGCTGGCTCAGGCTCGACATCACCGCCACCGCGGCGGGCGGCCCCTTCGACACGGAAGGGACCGTGGCCTTCCGCGCGCATTACCGCGCGCCGGCGGACGACGACGGCGGCGCGGCGCCGTCGTCGTCCCGGGCCGTCCGTGGCGTGCAGGAAGAGGTGAGCCGCTTCGTGCGGGAGGGCGGGCGCTGGTACTACGTCGACGCTGTTGAGTGAGGGCCGACGCCGTGGGGTGAGTGGAGCGCGTGCGGTAAGGCCTTCCTGGTCTCATTAGCGAAAACACACATACGCATTTCCTCCGGGTCAAATCGCCGCCGACGGTCGTACCGTGGAAGAAGCGGGGACCCCCGCTGCGACGAACCAGCAGGAGGAATGATGAGCACTCACGTCACCGAAGTGTCCGCTTGCAGTGTGGATGCCTGTTCGTTCAACCATGACGGTTGCACGGCATACGGCATCACGATCGGCGGCAGCGACCACCACGCCCAGTGCGCCACGTTCATCGACACGAGCTCCCTCGGAGGCCTGCCCAAGGTCCTGGCTCACGTGGGCGCGTGCCAGCGCAGCGAGTGCCGGCACAACGATCACCTCATGTGCGGTGCGCACGACGTGAAGATCGGCCCCGGCGCCGAACGCGCGGACTGCCTCACGTATGACCCGGCCGGCTGATAACAAACTGTGAAATAACCCTGTCATAACTGGGTGCTGCTCCATTAGGGTAAGAGTCAACCTGAGTGTGAGCCGCGTAACAACGCGGCCGGTCGGGCATGACCCCTCCGGTCAAGGGACTGGAGGACCTTCGTGAAAGGTTCACGCACCCATGAGAAGAACAGGGAAGAGTTTCCTGCGCGGCAGGGCGCTCACCAAGGCCCTCGCGGCAGGTGTCAGCATCCCCGTGCTCCTGAGCACGGCCGTCATGACACCGGCCCAGGCCGTGCCCACCGTGGTTCCCGGTCAGAGCAGCATCCAGCAGTTCCAGGCGGGCCGCTACATCGTGGTCCTCGCCGAGAAGCCGGCGGCGAGCTACGACGGCGGCACCGCGGGCCTCGCAGCCACCAAGCCGGAGGCGGGCCGGAAGCTGGACGCCGGTGACCAGAACGTCCAGCGATACCGTCAGCACCTCCAGTCCGTCCAGAAGCAGGTGGCCGGCCAGGAGGGCGTCTCCATCAAGCGCAGCTTCTCCACGGCGCTGAACGCGTTCTCCGCCCAGCTCAGCGCCGAGCAGGCGAGCAAGCTGGCCAAGGATCCCAAGGTGCTGGCCGTGGCCCCGGACCGGCAGTACGCCCCGGACTACTCCAGCACTGATTACCTCAAGCTCCCGGGCAAGACCGGCCTCTGGCAGCAGCAGCTGGGTGGCGCGAAGAACGCCGGCAAGGGCGTGGTGGTGGGCGTGATCGACTCCGGTTACACCCCGTCCAGCCCCTTCTTCGCCGGTGATGAGGTCAAGCCCCTGCAGGGCACCCCGAAGGTGGGCGTCCCGTATCGCAACGAGGATGGCAAGATCGCCATGCTCAAGTCGGACGGCGAGACGTTCGTCGGTGACTGCCAGGCGGGCGACGGCTTCGAAGGCACCGAGTGCAACTCCAAGGTCCTCTCGGCCCGTTACTTCGCCGATGACTTCCTGAACACCGTCCCGCCGGAGCACCGCGCGCCGGAGGAGCTGATCTCCCCGGTGGACGTCGGAAGTCACGGCACCCACACCGCCAGCACCGCGGCCGGCAACTCCGATGTCCGCGCCAACCTCGGCGACCGGGACATGGGCATCACGAGTGGTGTCGCCCCGGCGGCCAAGCTCTCCATCTACAAGGTCTGCTGGGAGGACGACGACCCGGACACCGGCGGCTGCTACTCCTCCGCCTCCGTGGCCGCCATCGATCAGGCCATCCTGGACGGCGTGGACGTTCTGAACTACTCCATCTCCGGCAGTGCCACGAGCACCACGGACCCGGTCTCCCTGGCCTTCCTCTCCGCCGTCTCAGCGGGCGTCTTCGTCTCCGTCTCCGCGGGCAACAGCGGTCCCACCGCGAGCACCGTCAACCACGGCGCCCCGTGGCTGACCACCGTGGCGGCGAGCTCCTTCACGAGCGAACTGCAGGGCACGGTCGAGTTCGAGGATGGCAGCAAGTTCCGCGGTGCCAGCCTCATGGCCACCGAGGTCCCGTACAGCAACCTGGTCCTCTCGGGGAACGCCGCCTCCGGCACCGGGAATGCGAACCTCTGCGCCCCCAACAGCCTGGACCCCTCCAAGGTGACCGGCAAGATCGTCGTCTGTGACCGTGGCGTGGTGGACCGCGTCTCCAAGAGCGCCGAGGTCAAGCGTGCCGGCGGCGTCGGCATGGTCCTCGTGAACCTGAGCGCCTCGAGTGAGGATGTGGACATGCACGCCGTGCCCACGGTCCACGTCAACCCGCCGGCGACGCAGCAGATCAAGGACAAGGTCACCGCGAATCCGGCCATCAAGGCCCGCCTGGTGAACCATGACACCACCGGCCTTCCGGTGGACCCCCAGCCCCAGGTGGCCGGGTTCTCCTCCCGTGGCCCGCTTCTGGCGTCCGGTTCCGATCTGCTCAAGCCGGATGTCGCCGCCCCCGGCGTCGCCGTGCTGGCCGGTGTCTCCCCGATCGCGGAGCACGGCGCGCTGTTCGGCATGATGTCCGGCACCTCCATGGCCTCGCCGCACATCGCGGGCTTCGGCGCCCTGGCTCTCTCGAAGAACCCGCAGTGGTCGCCCGCCACCATCAAGTCGGCGCTCATGACCACCGCGACGGATCTGAAGAAGGCCGATGGCAGCAAGGACAAGGACCTCTTCGCCACGGGCGCCGGTCAGGTCAACCCCGCCGGGTTCCTGAACCCCGGACTCGTCTACGACGCGGGCCAGGACGACTACCTGCGGTACATCCAGGGGCTGGGCTTCGATCTGGGCATCCCGGGTCTCGGAGCCACCAAGACCCGCGACATGAACGTCCCGTCCTTCGCCCTCGGCAACCTGACGGGCCGTATCGAGGTCACCCGCACGCTCACCGCGCTGACCCCGGGCCTGTACCGGGCCGTGGTCAACGTCCCGGGTGTCAACGTCAAGGTCACCCCGTCGGTGCTGAACTTCAACGCCGCCGGGCAGAAGAAGACCTTCAAGGTCAGCTTCGAGAACGCCGGCGCGTCGCTGGGCCAGTTCGCGATGGGCCAGCTGAGCTGGCAGGGTGCGGGCAAGAGCGTCACCTCCCCGATCGCGGTCCGTCCGCAGTCGGCTGTGGCGGCGACCAACCTGTCCTTCACCAGCTCCAAGGGCACGGACAAGGCCACCTTCCCGGTGACCTCCGGAAGTGACCGTCCGACCAGGATGACGCTGGACGGCCTCTCCAAGGCCGACGCCACCCAGATTCAGCTGGTCCCCGGTCCGGCAGGTGACCAGCCGGACGCCTCCAATGCGTCCAAGACCGTGACCGTCCCGGCCGGCACGCCGTTCGCCCGGTTCGCGGTGGTGTCCTCGCAGGACAACGCCGATTTCGATCTGGTGGTCCTGGGCCCGAACGGCAAGGTCTACACGGCGGCCACGGCCTCGGCGAGTGAGTCGGTGTCGCTGACCAACCCCGAGCCGGGTCAGTACACCCTGCTGGCCAACCTCTACGCGAGCCCGGACAACCAGTCCGTCAAGGCGAGCCTGGAGGCTTCGGTGCTCGGAGCCTCGGTGGGCAATGCGACGGTGACGCCGAACCCGCTCGTGCTGAAGAACGGCAGGACGGCGGACGTCACGCTCGCCTGGAAGGGCCTGACCCCGGGCTCCTACATCGGGCGCGTCAGCTATGCCGGGTCCTCGGTGCAGACCTTCGTCAACGTCGTGGTGACCGGCACCGGAGCATCGGTGGCGGCACCCGCCGCGGAGAGCCCGGATGCCGGGGTCCGCGCCAAGGCGGAGCAGGAACTGCAGAAGCGTCCCGACCTGAACCAGGAGGACGCTCCGGCGGCCGGTTGATCCGGAGCGCCGAGTGACGCGGAAGGGCCGGTGGGACATGATCCCGCCGGCCCTTCCGTCGTTGACGGGCCGTTTTTCCCGCCGGACGCGTCACTCTCTCCGGACGTGCACGGCTCGTGTGAGATCTCCGACCCACGCCGGCCGGTGAACCCAGTGCGAGTCAGGGTTCCTGGATGGGTCAGAGCTCCTTGAAGTACACGGCGACGGGGATCGGGGTGCAGCCCAGCTCCTCGTACAACGCCCGGGCGGGTGCATGGAAGTCATCGCCGCCCGTGGAGATCTCCACGATCCGGGCTCCGTCCCGCCGCATCCGATCCATGGCGTGCTCGCACAGGGCTCGCGCGATCCCGCGTCCGCGGTGTTCGGCGTCGACGGCCAGGAGTGTGATCTCGCCGTGGCCCCGCACGGGGTCCGTGTGCCAGGCGATGTATCCGAGCAGGACGCCGTCCTCCTCGGCGACGCTGAAACCGTTGCCGGGCGCCGTTTCCAGCAGGGAGCGGAGCTCTTGACGGTAGTCGCTCCGCCATGCGCCGTGCTGCACGGCGTAGACGGTTTCGCCCAGGAGCGGGCGGAAGGATTTCTCGTAGAACGGTTCGAAGACCCTCATGGTGAGGTCGAGCAGGGTGCTGAAATCATGAGGTGCGGAGCTGCGGAAATGCACGGGAGGCCTTTCGCCAGGGCCCGGAGGCCGGTGTTCACAGGACACGGCGGAACCCCGGGCCGGCACACGGCGACCGGGGTTCAGTCCTGCCGGGTCCTGCCCGCTGCGAAGCACTCCATGGTTCGGATCCTACGCTCCGCGGCGCCGATCAGGCCTGTCCGCCCAGCAGCGGCGCCAGCGCGTCCCAGCGGGCGGTCTCCCGGGAGTCGGAACGGCTGAACCGACGGTCCACGGTGCGACCGTCGAGCGTGCCCGTGACGCGGGCGTGCTGTTCCCCTCCGAAGACGGGACGCGCCACCGACTCGGCCGCCCCCTTCCGCGGGAGGGCGGGAAGGAGCAGCCGAGCGCCATGCCGCACGACGGCGTCGTACGCGGCCTGCGGATCAGGCATGGTCGAGTCGGGGCCGGGACCGTCCGGCCCGCCGACCAGGCGGAAGGTCGCCTCGGCGGCCCCGGGGGCGGGGACGAGGGTGACGGTGAGGTCCATCGCGGTCATCGTGTCTCCTGAGAGGTGGTCGGGACGGCCTGGTCCAGGAGTTCCAGGAACCTGCGTCGGAGTTCCTGAGTCTCCTCGGCGAAGCCCCGCTGCTGCGCCACGTACTCCGCCTTGCCTTCGGGGGTTTCGATGCGGATCGGTTCGTAACCCCACGCGGCGAGGTCGTACGGCGAGGCCTTCATGTCCATGGCCCGGATCCGGTAGGACAGTTCGAAGCAGTCCATGAGGAATTCGCTCGGCAGCAGGGGAGTGAGCTTGTAGGCCCACTTGTAGACATCCATGTTGGCGTGCAGGCAGCCGGGCTGCTCCAGGTCGCGCTGGGTCTCCCGGGTGGGCTGGAGCTCGTTGAGCGGCGAGGCGTCCGGCGTGTAGAAACGGAAGGCGTCGAAATGGCTGCAGCGGATCCGGTGCCCTTCGACCACCTGGTCTGTGGCCTGGCCGCCGAGCCGCAGGGAGAGGTACTCGTGGCGCAGCTCGAACTTCTCCTGCCGGTAGACCATGGCCCATTCATGGAGTCCGAAGCAGCCGAACTGTGCCGGGCGGGCCAGCGTGCCGCCCAGGATGATGCGGGCGAAGTCCACCGCCTCACGCCGGTCCGCCAGGAAGGCGTCCACGTCCACGGTGACCGCCACCGTGGACTGTGCCAGCCCGAGCGCGTCGCGCTCGTGGGCGGTGAGGGGCCGGTAATGCTTCCAGTTCTCGCGTTCGCGGGCGGCGGGTCCGAGCAGTACAACCCCGGAGCCGGGATGCCAGCGGCGGAGCTGTCCGGGCTTCAGCGTGTAGTAGGTGAAGAGGAAGTCCTCCACGGGGTGTTTCCGGCCGGTGTGCCGCCGTTCCAGGAAGGGCGCCGCGTACCGGTCCACGCGGTCCGCATGCTCCTGGGCGCACGGCAGCCATTCGTCCTCGGTCAGGACGCGAACGGCGGCGGGGGCGGTGGTGGGCACGTCTCCATTATCGCGCCTCGTCGGGTGGGATGATCGACGCCGGCGACGTCAGACGTTGGCCCCGGCCTCGCCGAGCAGCGGGCCCAAGGTGGTCCATTGGCTGATCTTGCAGCCGTCGGTCCTGCTCAGGGAGAGGCCGACGGTCTTGCCGCGGACGGTTCCCTTGACGGTGGCGGTGGCCGGGCCGCCGTATTGCTCGGTACATGCCTGTGCGGTGCTCTTGGCGGCTGGGAACAGGTACGCCGGATGGTCCTCGACCAGGGCGCAGGCCTCGTCGGCGATCGGGACCGTGGATTCCGGCTTGGCGGTCTTGCCGGAGCAGATCAGCCTGGTCTCGGTGGGCTTGGCGCCGGGTTTCGCGGTCACGGTGATGGTCAGGTCGGCCGTGGCCGAGGCGTCCGGTGCCGGGTGGTCGTCGGTCGACGGCGGAGCGGTGGGCAGCGGACTCTGCGAGGGACTCGAGGAGGGGCTCGCCGAGCCGGTGCCGCCCGGCGTCGTCGGCCCGGGGGACGGCGTGGCGGATGGTGTGCACGCGGCGAGAGCGAGCGCTGCCGAAGCGGTGGCCAGTCCCAGGAGGGCGGTCCGCAGGCCGGAGGCTGTCCTGGACGGGTTGGGCTGGGACATGGCGGCTCCTTGCTCCGGATCGATGCTCCCAGTGTAGGCGCGCAGGGCCCGGCAGGTCAGGCGTCCGCGGTGGCCGCTTCGATGAGATTGTGCATGGCCTTGTTCAGGACCATGACTTCCTCGCGCGTGAGCTTGAGCCGCTTCATCATGGCGGGCGGGACGGCGCGGGCCTTCTCCTTGAGCGCCAGGCCTTCCGTGGTCAGTTCCACGTCCAGGGCCCGGGCGTCCTGGGTGTTGGGTGTGCGCCGGACGTAGCCCATGTCCTCCAGGCGTCGCAGCAGAGGGGAGATGGTGGCCGGCTCGTGCAGGAGCTGGGCGCTGACCTCTTTGACGCTCAACGGATTGTGGTCCCAGAGAGCCAGCATCACGAGGTACTGGGGGTGCGTCAGGCCGAGCGGTTCGAGCACCGGACGGTACGCCTGCACCACGGTTCGCGAGGCGACCGTGAGTGCGAAACACAGCTGGTTCTCGAGGGAGAGGTCTATGTCGGCGTTCGGTTCCACGGGGTCCATCCTATCGTCCGGGTTGTCAAGGCCTTGTCGAGAGGCCCCGCCCCCGATTAGTTAGTGTACTAAACAATTGCTATGCTGAGCAGGTCGAGGATGCTCTGAGGAGCCAGCCCCTGAACCGAGGGAGAGAGATGAACGACGAGAACTTCACGCAACGCTTCATGCGGGCCACCGGCAAGTTCCGGGCGGTCTTCGGACCGGCGAACCGCAGTGCGCTGGACCATGAGATGACCGAGGAGAACAAGGTTCTCCTGGCTCAGCGCCAGGCCGAGACGCTCCAGTGGGAGACCATGACCCGGCCGGACGGCAGCACGTACGTGGTCTCGCGGAATCCGGACGACCATTCCCTCCGCTGAGCAGCGCAGGCTCCGGGAATCCCCACCGCGCAGGGTCTTTTCCCGCCGGGCGGACTTAAAATGGACTTAAGCGCCTGGGGCGGAGGGACTGCCCGGCGTGGGCAGGAGGTGGCAGGCATGACCACGAAGACCGAGAAATTCATGCACCTCACGGAGAACGCCGCAAAGCTGTTCGGCCCCGCGTCGCATGGCGACCAGTCGGCACCGGTGGTCCACCGGCACGACGAATTCGAGGAAGCCTCGCAAGAGGACCTCAGCCATTTCGAGATCGAAACGGATTCCCAGGGTCACCACTACGCGACACGTAAGTGACTCATCCCGGGTCCAGCACCCTTAACGCGGACGACGASGGCGGTTCCCCGCCGTCGTCGTCCGCGTTAAGCAGCCGGTGCCCCCGTCCTCAGCGGCCGGTGCCGCCGTACACGGTGGCGGTGGCGTCGCCGTCGAGCTCGAACGCCTTGTGGATGGCGCGCACCGCGTCATCCAGCAGATCCGCGCGGGTCACCACGGAGATGCGGATCTCCGAGGTGGAGATCATGTCGATGTTGATTCCTGCGTCGGAGAGCGCCTTGAAGAACGTGGCGGAGACGCCCGGGTGGGAACGCATGCCGGCACCGATCAGGGACAGCTTGCCGATCTCGGAGTTGTAATCGATGCTCTCGAAACCGATCTCCGGCTGCGCGGCGCGAAGTGCCTCCAGCGCATCGGCGCCCTCGACGATCGGGAGGGTGAAGGAGATGTCAGTGTGGCCCGTGCCCTTGGTGGACACGTTCTGCACGATCATGTCGATGTTCGAGTGCGCCTTGGCGATGACCTGGAAGATCGCGGCGGCCTTGCCGGGGATGTCCGGGACACCCACCACGGTGACCTTGGCTTCGGAACGGTCGTGTGCGACGCCGGAGATGATTGGCTGCTCCAAGGCAACTCCCTCTTTGATGGTGATCTTGTCATCGGGGCTGGGCAGGACCCAGGTGCCCTCGTGCTGGCTGAAGGATGAGCGGACGTGCAGCGGCACGCCGAAGCGGCGGGCGTACTCGACGCAGCGCAAGTGCAGGATCTTCGCGCCGGACGCGGCCAGTTCGAGCATCTCCTCACTGGAGATGGTCGCGATCTTCTGGGCGGAGCCGACCACGCGCGGATCCGCGGTGAAGATGCCGTCCACGTCCGTGTAGATCTCGCAGACATCGGCGTCCAGGGCGGCGGCGAGCGCCACGGCCGTGGTGTCCGAGCCGCCACGGCCCAGCGTGGTGACTTCCTTGGTGTCCTGGCTCATGCCCTGGAACCCGGCGACGATCGCGATGTGGCCCTTGTCCAGAGCGGTGCGGACGCGGTGCGGATCCACGTCGATGATGCGGGCCTTGCCGTGGATGGCGTCCGTCAGCATGCCGGCCTGCGAACCGGTGAAGGACTGAGCCACGGCGCCCTGCTTGTTGATGGCCATCGAGAGCAGGGCCATGGAGATGCGCTCGCCGGCGGAGAGGAGCATGTCCATCTCGCGGGCCGGAGCGCCGTCCGTGACCTGTCCGGCCAGATCCAGCAGCTCATCGGTGGTGTCACCCATGGCGGAGACCACCACGACGACGTCGTTGCCCGCGTTTCGGGCGGCCACCACGCGGGCGGCCACGCGCTTGATGCCGTCGGCGTCCGCCACGGAGGAGCCGCCGAACTTCTGGACGATGAGCTGCTTGGTGGTGCCGGTGGCGGGCGTGCCGGCCCCGGGCTCGGTGGTCAGTTCTGCTGCGGGCAGCTCACTGGTGGGCAGACTCATGCATGGACCCTTACTGGTCGGGCGCCGGGTGGCACCAGGTTCTGGGGGTGGCGGACCTCTGCGTCCGTGACGTGCGGCCCGGGCAGGGCGCAGACCGCGTGCAGCCATTTTATCGCCGTCGTCTCGCAGTGCGGAAAATGTGACTCACATGCTGGACCCGGCGTCAGGCCGGGTCCTGGCGGTCCAAACGGAAGCGGATGGACGGCAGGCCCTTGCCGCTCTGGTCCTGTTCGGCGGTGAACCAGCGGTCCGGGGTGAATCCCAGGCTTTTCAGCAGCGCCTGGGACGCGAGGTTCGGTTCGAAGACGCCCGCGAAGGCGGTGCGGATGTCCCGTTCCGTGAACAGCCAGTTCACCAGGGCCTTCGCGGCCTCCCGGCCGTAACCCTGCCGGTGATAATCCGGGTCCAGGACGTAGCCGAGTGCCGCCTGACCCGGTTCGAGGTGCCCGGGTTCCGGGGGAGTCCGGGTGGTCCAGGTGCTCGCCTCGCCGATCACCTGCCCGGTGGCCCGCAGCTCGAGGGCCCAGGCATGCCTGAAGACGGTGGCGGTGGACGCGGTGGCGCGCTCTCGGTCCGAGGCGATCCGGTCGCGCACCGCCGTGGGATCCAGCGGTTCGTGGGACAGGTACCGCGTGGTCTCCTCGCTGCCGCGGATCTTCTCCAGGGCCGGGGCGTCGGAGAGCTCGGTGGGACGGAGCACCAGGCGGTCCGTGGCGATGGGCGTGATGGGCGGTGCGGGCTGGGCGCCCAGAGGAGTCCCGGAGATGGCCATGAGGCCAATCTAGTACGGACGTTCAGCGATTCCCTGCCAGGTGCGTCCGGTCACGGGGCGTGGTCTGATCCGGTCCTGGTCAGACCGCGAGTCTCCCGGCGAACGCCCGGCCCAGGGTGGCCTCGTCCGCGTACTCCAGGTCCCCGCCCACCGGCAGGCCGGAGGCCAGGCGGCTGACGTTGACGCCGATCGGCTTCAGGGTGCGGATGAGGTACGTCGCCGTGGCCTCGCCCTCCACGTTGGGGTCCGTGGCGATGATGATCTCCTGGACCGTGTCATCGGAGAGCCGGGTGAGGAGTTCCCGCACGCGGAGCTTCTCCGGGCCGATCCCGTCGATGGGGCTGATGGCGCCACCCAGCACGTGGTAGCGGCCGCGGAAGCTCCGGGTCCGCTCGACGGCCATGACGTCCTTGGACTCCTCCACCACGCAGATGATGCTGGCGTCGCGGCGAGGGTCACGGCAGATGCTGCACGTGTCCTGCTCGGAGACGTTGCCGCAGATGGTGCAGAACTTCACCCGGGTCTTGACCGCCGTGATGGCCTCGGACAGCTTGCGCATGTCCTCCGCGTCCGCCTCGAGGATGTGGAAGGCAAGCCGCTGCGCGGACTTGGGGCCGATCCCCGGCAGGCGTCCGAGCTCGTCGATCAGCTCTTGAACAGCGCCCTCGTACACGGCGTCCTCTTTTCGTACGGTTCAGTCATTCGGCTGCAGCTCACGTTGTCACTGCAGTTCGGTCCCGGGGGTCCCGGTCGGTTCCGGCGCGGTCAGCGGCGGATGATCGGCGTGCCGTCCAGAGTGGTCTCCTCGATGAGAGTCCCGTCCAGCAGGCGTTCCACGGCGGCACGGCCGAAGGTGCTTGATTCTTCGATGGTCTCATCATCGGCGCTGATTTCGTCCACCGCGTAGCCCGCCACGCTGCCGTCCGGGTTCTGAGCCGCCGCCGGGGCGGCCCGGCGCGCCTCCTCCCGGGCGCGCTGCGCCTGCGGGCTGTTGGAGAGCCGCTGGTAGAGACTCTGGCCGCCGTCGTTCGGATCGTGGCCGGACTCGCCGCGGTCAGGCTCACCACGACCGGCGGGTGCGGCCGGCTCAGCCGTGCGTTCAGCCGTGCGCGACGCCGGGGCGGCCGCGAGCGGGCCCGCCTGGGAGGCGTGGGGCGGCTCTGCCGGCGAGGGCGCCGACGGACGGCCGGCGACCGCCGGTTCGGCGGGCAGGCCCCAAGGATCCTCCCCGCCGCCCTGAACGGTATTGCTCTGAACGGTGCTGTCCTGAACGGTGCTGCCCTGATCGGCGCTGCCCGCGGAACGGGGCGCCGTGTCCGGAGCAGACGTGGCTTCCGCCGGACCGGCCGGGTGTGCGGGGCCGCTCGGGTTGACGGGGCCGGTGCCGGAGAGGTCCTCTTCGTGAACGTCCTCGTCCTCGAACTCCGGATCCTGGAATCCCTGGCCTGAGGTGGCCGCGGCCGGCGCGGAACCACTGTTTCCGGCGCTGACGTTGCTCTCGGTCCCGACCGTCCAGCGACCGGGTGAGACCTCGCGGGCCCGTGACCAGGGGTCGTCCTGGAGCGTGGCGGAAGAGACCGCGGGCCCGGACGGGCCGTCCGCGGGAGCCGCGGCCTGGCGTGCCGCGGGTGCGGGAGTGGACGGCGCGGCGGGAGCCTGCGGACGGCCCCAGTCGGCCGGGCCGTCATCGAAGGGCGGTTCCTCGTCGAGGGGAGGCTCGTCCTCGTCGCGGGGCTGGTCCAGGGGGTGGAATTCCCCGGCGGGAACGTCCCTCTGAGCCTGAGCCTGAGCCGCTGTCCTGCCGGGGCCGCTAGCCGTAGGGGGATTCTCCCGGCTAGCCGATGCTTTTGGGCTGTCGCCCCAGCCCGGGGGTTCCTCCATCGAGGTGGAGGCGGCAGGAGACGGCGCGGACGGCTCCTCCGGAGCGCTCGGCCGCGAGGCCTGGAACGACGGCGGGGGAGCGGAGGAGTCGCCCGCCACGGCTTCGACCCGGCAGTCCAAACCCAGGACATCCTTGACCGCCGCCTGGAGGTGCGTCTTGTGGTCGCCGCGGCCGAACGCCCCGGCCAGGCCGCTCGTGGAGAAGGACAGGATCACGGCGTCGCCGTCCAGCCGCGCCACGGTGGCGTTGGGGGCCACGAGGGCCCAGGTGCTGCGCTTGATCTTGCCCAGACGGTCCAGGATCTGCGGCCAGGCACGGCGCAGCGCCTCGACGTCCCCGCCGCCCTGGGGCGCCGGGGCGCTCTGCTGCTGAGCCGGTGGAGCAGAAGCCTGAGGAGCGGCCTGCGCGGGGGAAGTCTGAACCGGGGAGGCCGGAGGCGTCGGCGCGGATTCCCCAGGGCGAGGCATGGACTCGGAGACGGTTTCCCGCGTGGGGGCTGCGGAGGCGGCCGACTCCCGCGCCGGAGGGACCGGAGCGTTCGACGGCGGCTGCGTGGTCCCGGGCTCCGGGCGACGCTCGGCAGAGGCAGGCCCGGCCGGGGCTCCTCCGACGGGACCACGTTCGGCCTCGGCGTTGTCGACGCGCGGCGCACCGTCTGGACGCGGAGCGGACTCCGCAAGCCGGGCGGTCTCCTGCCGCTGGGTGGCGTCGGTCCGCTGGGCGGAGGCGACGGCGTCGTCGTTCCGGGTGACTGCCGGCGCGCTCGCGGCGGGCGCCGCCGCAAGCGGCAGCTGTGCTGGGGTCTGAACAGGGGCCTGCGCAGGGATCTGAGCAGGGACCTGGGTGGGCGCTCCTCCCAGGGTGAGACGGCGTTCCAGGGCATCCAGACGGGCGGCCGCGCCGCGTTCGGTGCTGTCGGATGCGGGGAGCATCAGCCGGGCGCAGAGCAGTTCCAGGTGCAGCCGGGGCGAGGTGGCGCCGGTCATCTCGGACAGCGCGGCGTTCGTCACGTCCGCGGAGCGGGACAGTTCGGCCGGTCCCAGGGTCAGCGCCTGCTGGCGCATGCGCGCGATCTGATCCTGCGGCATGCCGCGCAGGATGGTGGCGGCGCTGTCCGGCATGGCCTGCACGATGATGAGGTCGCGGAACCGTTCGAGCAGATCCTCGACGAAGCGGCGGGGGTCGTGGCCGGTCTGCAGCACCCGGTCCACGGCGCGGAAGACCGTGGCGGAGTCGTGGGCCGCGACGGCGTCCACCACGTCATCGAGGAGTGACGCGTGCGTGTACCCCAGCAGCGACACGGCCAGTTCGTAGTCGAGACCCTGGGGCCCGGCGCCCGCCATGAGCTGATCCAGCACGGAAAGCGAGTCACGCACCGAGCCGCCGCCCGCGCGGATGACGAGCGACAGCACGCCCGGCGCCACCGGGACGTTCTCCTGCTCGCAGAGCTGCTCCAGGTAGGCCAGCAGCGGCTCCGGCGGGACCAGGCGGAAGGGGTAATGGTGTGTGCGTGAACGGATGGTGCCGATCACCTTGTCCGGCTCCGTGGTGGCGAAGATGAACTTGATGTGCTCCGGCGGCTCCTCCACGATCTTCAGCAGCGCGTTGAAGCCCGCCGAGGTGACCATGTGGGCCTCATCGATGATGAAGATCTTGTAGCGGTCCCGGGCCGGGGCGAAGGTGGCGCGCTCGCGGAGGTCACGGGCGTCGTCGACGCCGCCGTGGCTGGCCGCGTCGATCTCGATGACGTCCAGCGAGCCGGCTCCGCCGCGGGCCAGTTCGACGCAACTGGGGCAGACGCCGCAGGGGGTGTCCGTGGGGCCCTGTTCGCAGTTCAGGCAACGGGCGAGGATGCGTGCCGAGGTGGTCTTGCCGCAGCCGCGCGGGCCGGAGAACAGGTAAGCGTGGTTGACGCGGTTCTTCTTCAGAGCCGTCATCAGGGGGACCGTGACGTGCTCCTGACCGATCACGTCCGCGAAGGTGTCGGGGCGGTATCTGCGGTAGAGAGCGCTGGCTTGGGTCACAGGGAAACCCTACCAATCGAGACTGACAGAAGAAGTCGTGGTCTCGCGGCTCCGGGCCGGCCGGGCCTTAACGTAGAAGACCCCTCGCGCACCCGCCAGAGCCCACTTACCCTTGCTACCTTCCGGTCCTGGGGGAGTTCGGCAGGATGACGCCACGCGAGGAGTCGGTAACCAGCTTAGCGGCAGGGACGCGGACGGGGAAATCGACCGGGTCCCAGGTCCCGAAGCACCCCTGATTGGCGCTCTCGCTGGAGGTCCGCTAAGCTGATACCTGCCCTTAGGGCAATGGAGAATTCGCCTAGCGGCCTATGGCGCACGCCTGGAACGCGTGTTGGGTTAACGCCCTCGGGGGTTCAAATCCCCCATTCTCCGCCGAGACAGCCCCGGAAACTCAACGAAGTTTCCGGGGCTGTTGACATTTTCGGCCCTTCTGTCAACGAATTCACCGCGGGTATTTTCGGCACCGGGGGTTCAAATCCCCCCGTCACTCACCGAGTCCGCCCTCAGCGCGCGGCGCCGCGAAACGATCGCCTCACCTCACCCGAACGTGAACGAGTAGAGCTGCACGCCCGGCGTCGGCCGCAGCTCCAGGGTGCCGGGCCCGGAGACGTCGCCCTGATGGACCACGTAGGACTTCGGCGGCCCGGAGACCTGGAGGGTCTTCTCCCCGTCAGGGCCCTTCACGGTCACGGATCCGGCGCCGCCCAGCACCACCTGGACCTGCCGGGCGTGGAAACTCAGCCGGACCCCCGAACCCGGTGCGGGTGCGCCCTGCGGCACCGAGATGCGCTGGGACTCCAGAGTCCAGGAGCCGGTGAGCGCGAAGCTGTCCGGAGCCTGCGACGCCGGATAGGCGAAGAGGGACGTCCCGGAGCGGTACGTGGCCCTGCCGGAGTAGTTGACCTGCTTCGCCACTCCCAGGAACGTCTCCCGCGTGGTGTTCTGCGGCAGGGCGTCCTCCTGTCCCGCCGACCCGGTCTCGACGGCGGAGGGCAGCTCCTTGCCGGGCTGCGCGGAACCGAGCAGCGAACGGATGAGCTTCTCGGTCAGGGCGTAGCCGCCCTCGCCCTGCTGGATGTGCCGCACGTTCCCCTGAGCGTCGATGAGGTACTGCGCAGGCCAGAAACGGTTGCGGTATGCGGTCCAGGTGGCATAGGAGTTGTCGAGGGCCACCGGGTACTGGATGCCGTGGTCCTTGATGCCGGCGCTCACGTTGCGGGTCTCCCGTTCGAAGGCGTACTCCGGCGTGTGGACGCCGATCACCTGGAGCCCCGCGTCACGGTAGGCCTTGTCCAGGGCGGTGATGTGGGGCAGGGACCGCTGGCAGTTGATACAGGAGTAGGCCCAGAAGTCGAGCAGGACCACCTTGCCCTTGAGCTGCCGGAGCGTGAGGGGGTCCGAGCCGAGCCAGGCGTTGATGCCCCGGAGCTCCGGCGCGGCCCCGCAGTCCTGGAGTTCCGTGGAGCCCTGCGTGCACTTGGAGAGGTCCTTGTTCTCCTCCGTGGCCACGCCGCCCAGGTCCAGGGGGCTGCCCTGTGAAGGGGTGAGCTTCTCCTGGAAGGACGCGGTGTAGTCCGGGATGAGGCGCTGGACGGCGGCGGGAAGGTCGAAGGCGAGACCCGCCGCGAGGGCGATCATGAGCACGCCCGCCAGGATGCGGATGCCCTTCTGACGGCGCCGGAACGCCTTGAGGCGTTCGGCGAGCCCGCGGCCGGCCAGGGCGAAGAACAGCAGAGGGATCGCGACGCCGACGGCGAACGACAGCGTGAGCGCCAGGGTCCCGGCGCCGATGCGGCCGGTGGCGCCGGAGACGGTGATCGCGGCCAGGACCGGTCCGGCGCACGGGACGAAGACGGCCCCGAGTGCGAGGCCCAGGCTGAAGCCGCCGCGCTTCCGGGCGTCCACCTGACGCCGGGGGATCCAGGAGAAGGGCCGTTCCAGCCACTCCTCCAGGCGCGGGATGAGCATGCCGAGCCCCACCGCCGCCAGCACCGCGATGCCGGCCCAGCGGAAGATGTCCTGGGGCAGGCCGAGCAGGCCGAGGAGCAGGGAACCGAGCAGCGTGAAGACACTGAAACTGAT
Source organism: Arthrobacter sp. RAF14 (assembly GCF_052114185.1). NCBI lineage: Bacteria > Bacillati > Actinomycetota > Actinomycetes > Micrococcales > Micrococcaceae > Arthrobacter > Arthrobacter sp. RAF14. The sequence goes on from NZ_JBFREG010000003.1 coordinate 98,193, forward strand.
CACCAGCCCCGCGATCACCTGGTAGGGCCGCCACCGGGAGACGGCCCGGGCGGGCGCGTCGTCCTCACCGGGAGCGGCGCCGGGATCGCGTCGTGCGCTGTCCAGGCCTCCCGAGAAGAAGATGACCGGCAGTACGGGCAGGATGCAGGGCGATATACCGGTCACCAGACCGCCCAGGAAGCCGATGATGATGTTCGTGTCCATGCCGGGTATTCGGCGCGCCGTGCCCCGGCGGATTGGACCGGGGGATTGGACCGCCGCCGGGCCCCGGCCACGACCCCGCCACGACCCGCCGTCGTCGTTCCTCCGGGGCGGCGCTCGCCGGACGCATGGAACGCCGCCCGCAGAGCCCCGAGGACCGCGTTCACGAGGCGTCTCGGAAAGTTTCCGGAAATTCCTCCAATCCGTCTGCGACCCCCGCTCCGAAGTACTGGCACCAACAGGTCAGCCCAGCTTCTGGATGCGGACCGCACACCTTTGAAGAGGAGCATCATCATGAAGAAGATCCAGCGTGTATCCACCCTGGCCGGTCTCGCAGCCCTCGTGCCCCTCGGGCTCGCAGCGTGCAGCGGTGGGATGAGCGGCGGCGCCGCGACGTCGTCCGCGCCCTCTCCGGCCATGACGTCCAGCAGCGCGGCCGCCAGCCCCAGCATGGATCCCGCCGCGAACCTGGTGGGCCCCGGCTGCCAGGCGTACGCGTCCGCCAACCCGAGCGGCCCCGGTTCCGTTCAGGGCATGTCCACCGACCCGGTGGCCGTGGCGGCCTCTCACAACCCGCTGCTGAAGACCCTGGTCCAGGCGGTGTCCGGCAAGCTGAACCCGCAGGTGAACCTGGTCGACACTCTGAACGGCAGCCAGTTCACGGTGTTCGCCCCGGTGGACAGCGCGTTCGCCAAGATCGACGCGGCGACCATCGACAGCCTCAAGAAGGACGCCCCGGCGCTCAAGAAGATCCTGACCTACCACGTGGTGCCGGGCCAGATCGAGCCGGCGTCGATCGTGGGCACGCATGACACCGTCGAAGGCCAGAAGGTCACCGTCTCCGGCTCCGGTGACAATCTGAAGGTCAACGGCGCCTCCGTGATCTGTGGCGGTGTCCGGACGGCCAACGCGACCGTCTACCTGGTGGACTCGGTCCTCGTGCCCCCGGCCAAGTAGCCCGGAGCAGCAGGATCCCAGGTGAGACCCGGGCGGCGGGCCGGCAGGCCCGCCGCTCTTCCAGTCCCGGCGAGCAGGTGGCGGTCGAACATGAGCGGACATGAGACAGTGATGTACATGCATCCCCCTGGAACGGGACCTTCCGCGTCCGCCGACGTCGACGAGCTGATGGCCCTGGTGGCGCAAGGCGACCAGTCGGCGTTCGGCAGCCTCTACGACGCGCTCGCACCGCACGTCCACGGCCTGGTGCTGCGGGTGCTGCGGGACCCGGCCCAGAGCGAGGAAGTGACCCAGGAGGTCTTCCTGGAGGTCTGGCAGCAGGCCAAGCGCTTCGACGCGGACCGTGGACGGGCGCGGGCGTGGATCACCGTGATGGCGCACCGCCGGGCAGTCGACCGGGTCCGGGCCGCGCAGGCCTCCCAGGAGCGGGACCTGCGGGAGGGCATCAAGGAGTACCGCGAGAGTTACGACGACGTGGAACACCGTGTCCAGGTGGCCCTGGAGAGCGAGCGGGTCCACAAGGCGATGGAGTCGCTGACCGAAGTGCAGCGGCAGGCCATCAAACTCGCCTACTACGGCGGGTACAGCTACGGAGAAGTGGCCCAGGCGCTCGACCTGCCCCTGGGCACCGTGAAAACCAGAATTCGTGACGGCATGATCCGTCTGAGAGACACGTTAGGAGTTGGCCATGGATGACCACCTGCATCTGCTGACCGGCGCCTACGCGCTCAATGCCCTGGACGAGGACGAACGCCGTCACTTCGAGAAGTCACTCACCCCTGGCCACCCGGTCGCGGAGGAGGCGCGCGAGCTGAGCCAGGTGGCCGCCCTGCTGGCCGCCGGGACGACGCCGGTGGCGCCGCCCGCGGACCTGAAGGCCCGGCTCATGGCGCAGATCGCCGTCACGCCCCAGTTCGAGGCGGCCACGGGACCGGCCGGACAGGAAGACGCCGTGCAGGAACCGGCCGGGACCGTCCCGGCGCCGGCCTCGGCGTCGGCGTCCGAAGATACGACGACGGCGCAGCCTCCTCCGAGCCACGGCGCCGATCGCGCCGCGGAGGAAGCCGGCGCCGGCTCCGCGCGCATCGCCCCGCCCGTCACCCGCTCCACCGACGCGGAGGTCGTGCCGCTCCCGGCCCGCCGCGCGTCGTCGTCCACCCGATGGCTGGCCGCCGTGGCGACCGTGCTCGCCGTGGCCACCGCGGGAACGGCAGGCTGGGCCTTCCAGGCGCAGTCGCAGCGGGAGGAAGCGGAGCGGCGGCTTGCTGCCGCGCAGGACTCCCCGGCGGAGGCGATGAACCGGATCATCGCCGCGCCGGACGCCAAACTGAAGCAGTTCGCGGTCCCCGGGGGTGCGACCATGCTGGTCATGCACTCGGAGAAGGAAGGCCGCGGAGGCGTCATGACCCTCGGGATGGCGGCCGCGCCTCAGGGCAAGAGTTACGAGCTCTGGCTCATCGACCAGGCGGGTGCGGCGAAACCGGCGGGCCTGCTGAACAGCGGCGGCGGGGCGTCCACGTGGAACGAGCTGCCCGGAGGGATCGGCTCGGCCTCCTTCCTGGGGGTCACGCTCGAACCGGAAGGCGGCTCCCCCCAGCCCACCACCAAACCGATCCTCGTGGAATCGATCACCTGAGATCACCTGAGAAAAGCCCGGGAGAAATTCTCCCGGGCTTTTCCAATCCGCCCGGCCTGCCGCTCCGAATCCATCATGCGGGAAGTCCGCGCCGGGGGCCGTGGTCACCGGACGGCGCATCGGGCGCCGTGGAGCACGAGGTGAGGAGCACGAAATGTCCAGCAATGTCATCCAGGGCAAGAGCCCGGTACGTCTGACCGCGACCCTGGTGGGAGCGGTCTTCCTGCTGGTGGGGATCCTGGGGTTCGTCCCGGGGATCACCACGGGCGGCATGGAGGCGGCGGGCCACCATTCGCACGCCATGCTCCTGGGGATCTTCCAGGTCTCCGTTCTGCACAATGTGGTTCACCTGCTGTTCGGCGTCGCCGGGCTGATTCTCGGTCGCAGCGCGGCCGGGGCCAGGAACTTCCTGGTGTGGGGCGGCGTGATCTATCTGGTGCTGTTCGTCTACGGACTCTTCTTCGGCGAGGAGTCGGCGGGGAACTTCGTCCCCGTGAACATGGCGGACAACATCCTCCACTTCGCACTCGGCGCCGCCATGCTCGCTCTGGGCCTGCTGTTCGGACGCGCTCCGGCACTGCGCCGGGCGTGATGCACATGAACTCATGAGACGACCAGACGCTGTGGGGCGCCCCCTGATTCCGGGGGCGCCCCACAGCGTCTTCCGTGCTCAGAGGCGACCGGCTCGCCGTCGTGAGGGGCGAGTGCGCCCTCCTTTCGCAGGGCCGCTGAAACGGGGCGCGGGAATCCCTTGAATTCGCGACGGCGGCGGAGGCACACTGAGAAGTGATCGCCCGGTCGGGTGGTCGTCACAGACGAAACAGGGGATGTTCAGCGCTGTGCAGGTCTTGGGGATGGAAGCACTGTGAGGGGCCACCACGTGCCGCGTCATCGCGGCCGGGGGCCGTTGGGAACATCGATGAGGGCGAGCCTGGCCGTGGCCGGCGCGGTCCTCCTGTCGCTGGCTCTGGGGACGCCTCCCGGAGCAGCGCAGTTCACCGCTTCCGACGCACCACAGGTCCCGTCGGCGGCGACCGACCAGGTGGGGGCGCACCCCGCCGCCGGTGCGGTGACGGCGGAAGCCGCGGCCTTCATCTCCTTTGAACGGACCACCCTGCAGAGCCGCCCCAAGGGCGCGCGGGAACGACTGAATGTGGCCGAGTCCGGACGCCACCGTCCCGCCGCCGGGCATCTGTCCTCGCCGCTGGAGGTCCTGATCCCCACCTCGCCGTTCGGGCCGAGGATCAATCCGCTCACCGGTGAGGTGGGTGAGATCCACTGGGGCCAGGACTACGGCGCGGCGTGCGGCACCCTGGTGTACGCCGCCGACGCCGGCCGGGTGCGGAACGTTGGCTGGTCACCGTACGGTGGCGGTAACCGGGTGGAGATCGATCACGGCAACGGCCTGGTCACCACGTACAACCACCTGTCCGGGATCGCCGTCAACAAGGGCGAGAGCATCGAGGTGGGACAGGTGATCGCGAAGGTCGGCACCACGGGGTCCTCCACGGGCTGCCATCTGCACTTCGAGACCATCAAGAACGGGAAGTACGTCAACCCGCTGCAATGGACTCTCGACCCCATCAAGCAGGTGGACCGGCTGGACCGCATCGCGTTCACCGACTACTCGAGGTCCGGCGCCAAGTCGGCCTGGACTCTTCCCGGCGGCTCCTCGGGGACCGAGGGCATCATCACGCCGGAAGCGGAGAAGGACGGCGGCAAGATCCCTCCGGGCACCAAGACACCTCCGGCCCGACCGGAACCCACGCACCCCGGCACTCCGACGCCCGGACCCACCACGCACCCCACGCCCGGCCCGAGCGGTTCGCCGACCCCCACCCCGACTCCCACCGAGCCCACTCCGACGCCGACGGTTCCCACGACGCCGGCACCCACCCCGAGCGGCACGGGCACCCCGGCGCCCACGGTTCCGCCGGTCACGGGTCCCTCGGGCGGCTCGCCGAGTGGCGCCCCGGCGGAGGGCGGTTCCGCGACTGCCCCGGAGGACGGGGGAGCGACGGAGACCGGAACGCCGGGCCCCACCTCCCTGCTGAGCCCCTCGCTGCTTCCGGGAGTGCTGGGGCTGCTGACCGGGCCGTGAACCTGGCCGCGAAACGGGCCGTGATCCAGACGCTGTGAGGCGGTGAGCGGCGGCTCGGGATCCGGACGGTCCTTGGCCGTGCCCCGGGCCGGGCGCGGTCCGGGGACCATCGCACGGCCGGCCGTCCGGGCCCGTCGCCTGCAACAACCCTGTCCCTGCAACAACCCTGTCAAGGTTGGCGTGGCCCGTGTCACTGGGAGAGAATCGGTGACGACGGCTTTCAGGGGAGGGCCGCGCAAGGGGGATTCGCACGTGATGACTGAGTTCTGGGCTTCCGGCGCCGTCGCCGCACAGCCAGACGCTGCCCGGGAAGGGCGACGGTGAGCGGCCGTCGCGTCGCTCCGCCGCCGGCCCGCACGGCGCGGGGCAGGAGCCGGAGCCGGAGCCGCGGAGCACGCCGTGCCGACAGCGGTGCTCTCGCCGCGTGGGGCGTGGCCACGCCCGCCAGCCGGCAGGCCGTCTCCCTCGCCACGCTGAGTGCCGTTCTGCTCGTCTCGACCGCCCTGGTGTCCGGCGGAACCCCGCAGCCCCAGCTCGCGGCGGGGAGCAGCGCCGTCCCGCGCGCGGAGAGCAAGGCGCCGGCATCCGGTGCTCCCGGCGTCGCGCTGTCCCGGCCCTCCGACCGGAGCAGCACGGCCCCCACGGCGCCAAGCCCCTCCCGGCCGACGGCGAAGTCCGCCCCGGCGAACGACGCATCCCGTGCCGGGGCGATTCGCCCGGTGGACGGACCGGCAGGTGCCGGCGTCGGGCAGGGTCACCTGACGGCGCAGTCGTCCGGCGCAGGGATCTCCGGCGAAGGGGCCTCCGGCGAAGGGGCCTCCGGTGGCGGCGCTCCGGTGACCGGTCAGCCCGGCGTCGCCGATCCGACGGCGCCAGCTCCCGGTTCCGGTGAGAATGGAACGCCGTCCGGTGGTCAGCCCGGTGACGGCGGTGCCGGGTCGCCGGCGCCTGTCGTGCCCGGGCAGCCTCAGCCGTCAACTCCCGCGAACCCGTCGACGCCGGCCCCGACCGTTCCGCCGGTCGCCCCGCCTCCTGCCCCCAAACCTCCTGCGCCCCAGCCGATCCCCCCGGCGCCGAAACCCCCGGAGAATTCTGGGTGCGTCGTCAACATCCTGGGCATCACGATCTGCCTGCCCCTCCTGGGAGGGTGACGGCGTCCTCGGCGTGGGCGAGGTCGGCCGGAGCGGCGTAGGCTCGTGCGGGTGAGTTCTCTCTATGACATCGACCTGACCATGAACGACGGCGCCGAATCGAGCTTCGGACGGTTCCGCGGCAAAGCGGTCCTGGTGGTCAACGTGGCGTCCAAGTGCGGCTACACCCCGCAGTACGACGGCCTGCAGCGGCTGTACGAACGCTTCCGGGACCAGGGCCTGGAGATCCTCGGGGTGCCGTGCAATCAGTTCGCCGGGCAGGAGCCGGGCGACGACGCCGAGATCGCCGAATTCTGCCGGCTCAACTTCGGCGTGAGCTTCCCTCTGACGGCCAAGGCGAAGGTGCGCGGCAAGGAACAGCACCCGCTCTATCAGGAGCTGACCCGCTTCAAGCATCCCTTGCTGCCGGGCCTCATCAAGTGGAACTTCGAGAAGTTCCTGATCGGCCGCGACGGCGAGATCCTCGAGCGCTTCGGCTTCCGGACCGAGCCGGAGGACGCCGACCTGATCGCCGCCGTCGAGGCTGCGCTCGCGGCACCGGCACCCGCCACGGAATGACGCCGCTCGGCGAGTGACCGTGGCCGCCGCGTGGACGGCGTCCGACTGATCCGACCGAGAGGTCAGCCGTCCAGGCGCTCGTGCCAGGCGCGGAGGAAGGCCAGGCCGGCCTCGTCATTGATCACGTCCGAGCCGAGCCCCACGTGGACCGAGGTCAGCACGTGATAGGGCTTCTCCGGGAGCTCGGCCGCGGGCCGGACGTCCACATGGGCCACGGCGTGACCCTGGGCCTGGAGCCAGTCGGCCATGGCGTAATCCGTGCCGGAATCGCCCACCGTGCGCCACTGTTCCGGATCCAGCCCGCGCTCCTGAAGCCAGGTGAGCGCGCGCCAGGCGCCCAGGTCCTTGCCCAGGCGGGCGTGCTCGATGTCCGTCGAGATGATCGTGGGGTCCACCAGGAAATGGCTCGCCGAGGAGTCCTTGATGCCGTTCGCCTGCTCGGGCGCGGTGGAGCGGATGAGGCCGCGCATGGCGTGTGCGGGCATGAGGGAGAGGGCGTCGGCGTCGAAGAGGGGCTGCTGGGCGAGGTAGTCCCCGCTGGGGGTCTCCACGTGCTGCTCCACGGAGACCATCGCGAGTTTGGTCTCGTCGAAGAACATCCAGTCGGAGTACTTGCGCTGGACCAGATCGCGGATCGCGGCGGCGTAGCTCGCGGGAACCTTGTACTGCTCGTCCACCTGGACCTCACCGGCTCCGGAGCGGTCGAACGTGAACCAGGTGGCGCCCTTCTCACAGACGGCCAGGAATTCGAGGCCGTCCGGGATGCCTGCGGCGAGCATCGGCTGCACCACCTGCTGGATGATGAAATCCGCGGAACGGCCGGTGTTGAAGATGACCGGGACCCCCGCGGAGGCGAGCCAGAGCAGCTCCGCGATCACCTCGTCCGGCACCGAACGGGTGACGGGGCTCGCGATGGGCCCGTCGACATCCAGCAGCAGTGCCAGCGGAGGCTGGGACCCGTCGCCCGGCTCCACCGGGATGGTCGCCTGGCGGGGCGCCCGCGGCGCGGAACCGGTGGCCCCGTCCTGCGAAAGGGTCTGGGGAGTGGCCGGGGCACTGCTGTCAGTCATGCCCACCATTCAACACCCGGGTTCCTGACCCATCAAATGGTCACCGTTCCACTACGACTCGCGGCGGAGGCGGCGCGCCGATTCCCCGGAACCTCATTCTTGCCTAGGCTTGCAGGGTGATCTTCAAAGCTGTCGGTGAAGGACGTCCGTACCCGGAACACGGGCACAACACGCCCAAGGACTGGGCCGCGCTCCCGCCACGTCCCGTGCGGCTGGACGAACTGGTCACCACCAAGCGGACCCTGGACCTGGAGGCTCTCCTGGCGGAGGACTCCACCTTCTTCGGTGACCTGTTTCCTCATGTGGTCGAGTACAAGGGCGTGAAGTACCTGGAGGACGGGTTGCACCGGGCGGTGCGCACCGCCCTGCACCAGCGGACCGCCATCCACGCCCGCGTCCTGGTCATCGAGGAGTGATGCAGGGTGGCGCGGGATCCTGAGCGCCTGCACGGGAGCCATGTGGTCTCCCGCCAGGAGCTCGAGGCGGCCTTCTCCGGCGATCCGGACGACGACGGCGATTCGCGCCGCTTCCGCCTGCGCTTGCGTCACGGCGTGGTCCTGGGAGTGCTGCTCCTCCTGCTGGCCGCCGCGGTGGGGGCGGCGTTCGCCCTCCAGAAGGGCTATCTGAGCATCCCGCAGGCGGAGTCCACTCCTCAGCGGACCTCGGTCTGTCCGGAGGGGACGTTCACTCCGCTCAAGTACTCGGCCGTGAAGGTCAGCGTCTTCAATGCCACGGACCGGCGGGGTCTGGCGGGCAATGTGGCCGCGCAGCTCAGGGCCCGGAAATTCGTGGTGGGCGCGGTGACCAACCGGGATCTCTCCCTCAACACGCCGGTGGCGGTGGTCTCCGGGAAGGACGGCCATGCCGCGGCGCTGTCCGTTCAGCGTCAGTTCCACGGTTCGGATTACTACCAGGACGGCCGCACCGACGGGACGGTGGATGTCATCCTGTTCCAGGGCTTCACGGACGTGACGCCCGTGGCGAAGGTGTCCCTGACCGCGGGTCCGCTGCTCTGTCCCCGGGAACCGGCGGCGACGGGCACTCCGGCGAAGTGAGCTGAGTCAGGCCCAGCCCGGCCTGGGTTCAGGCCCAGGGGAATGAGAGCCTGGCGGCTTCAGCTCAGCCGGCTCAGCCGAGCAGAGTCAGCCCAGCGGGGTCAGCGCGGGCGAGACCACGACAGGCCGGCCGGCGTCGTCGAACTCCGCTCCGGCGCCACTGGCGATGAAGCGCACCGTGGCCGCGATCTGCAGTTCCAGCTCAGGCGAACCGGGCTGATGGGACTTGGCGCGGGAGGCCGTGGAGGAGAGGGTGCCGAGGATGAGGCGGGCCAGGGACTCGGCGTCGCCGCGCGGCAGGAAGCCCTGCTCCATGCCGTGCCGGAGGATCTGCTGGAGCAGCCCGTTGAGTTCGCCGACGTGATCGGCCAGGCGGGCGAAGGACTTGGGGGAGAGGACGGCCGCCATGGCCGGTCCCGGGGGCAGGTGACGACGGGTGAGATCCTCGACCTGGGCCCGGATGTACAGGGCGAGCTGATCGACCGGGTTGTCGAGGGAGTCCAGTCCGGCCTTGAGCTCAGCCACGAACTTCTCGGTTTCGGTGAGCGCGTAGGAGATCAGCAGCTCTTCCATGTCCGCGTAATAGTTGTAGACGGCGGTGCGTCCGATACCCGCATGACGCGCCACATCCGTCATGGTCAGCCCGGGCAGGCCCTGGGTGAAGAGGAGTTCGCCGAATGCGGTGAGGATCTTCCGCTGGGTCTCGGCGCGCTGGGCCACATTGTTGGCCGCGGAGATTTTGGGCATAGAGACACTTTACCGGATTGTGTCATCAAAAGGGAGGCCTTCGCCTGGGAGAAGACTGTGTGTTCCAGCACGCCTTCTCCCAGGCGGCCCGGCCTGCGGCTCAGCAGCCGTCGGGGCCGCAGGCCTGACCGTTGAGCTCGGCGTCGTCCGCCGTCGCCCGGCCGACCGTCGCACCGCCCACCGCGGCCGGGGTCAGCAGCGGGTGGCTCTCCTGCCAGACCTCGTCGAGCACCTGGGTGAAGGTCTCGCTGGACTGTGCGCCGGAGACGCCGTACTTCCGGTCGAAGACGAAGAACGGAACGCCGCTCACGCCGATCGCGCGGGCCTCCGCGATGTCCTCGCGGACCGCGTCGGAGTACTTGTCGGTGGTGAAGAGCTCCTCCACGTCCTGGGAGGGCAGGCCGAGCTCGGCGCCCAGGCTGCGCAGATACTCGGGGCTCCCGATGTCCTTGCCGTGCTCGAAGTGGTCGCTGAGCAGGCGTTCCTTGGCCTCGTCAGCCTTCCCGGACTGCGCGGCCAGGTGGATCAGGCGGTGTGCGGTGAAGCTGTTGGCCACCACCACGGTGTCGAAGTCGTAGGCGAGACCCTCGCCCGCGGCCTGCTCCGTCACGTGACCGAACATCGTGCGAACCTGTTCGGGTGCCATGCCCTTGCGCTCACTGAGGTAGCTGAGTTCGGTACCGTCGTAGTGTTCGGGAATGCTGGGATCCAGCTGGTAGCTTCGCCAGTGGACGTCCACCTCGTCACGGTGGGGGAACGCCTCCAGGGCTTTTTCGAAACGGCGCTTTCCAATGAAGCACCAGGGGCACGCGACGTCGGACCAGATCTCAATCTTCACGTGAGAGTGCAACCCCGGGGAGTGGGCCGTTATTCCCCGGGCGGCCGGAGCCGGGGCTTCGGAATCAGAATGGTATACCATAAAGGTATGGTCGAGACAGGGCGATGAGACCGCCCGGATAGAGCGGAAGCATGACACGCACCCCCACCACCAAGCCTGCCGGAACGGCGCATTCCACCACGCACGGACAGCCTGCCTGGCTCCTGCTCCTGGCGATCATCGGCATCGCGCTGACCATGCGCGGCCCGTTCATCGGGGTCGCGCCGCTGGCCCCGGTCTTCCGGAACGAGGTGGGACTCACTGAAGTCCAGTTCGGCATCCTGACCGGCATCCCGGTCCTGTGCTTCGCGTTCTTCTCGCCGGCCGCCTCCTGGCTGGGCCGCAAAGTGGGCGCCGAGATGGCGGTGTCCCTGACGGTGGCCGGAGTGGTCGTGGGTGCGGCGATCCGGTCGATCGGGCCCGAGTGGGCGCTTTTCGCGGGCACGGCGGTGATCGGCGCGGCCATCACGATCGGCAACATCGTGATGCCGCTGATCGTCCGGCGGGACTTCCCCGTGGAGCGGCAGAGCCTCACCATGGGCGTCTACTCCGGAACCCTCAACTTCAGCGCGTTCCTCGCCTCGGTGGGCACCGCGCCGCTGGCCCAGTGGCTCGGATGGCAGGGGGCGCTGGGGCTCTCCGGCGTCGTGGCGCTGGTGGTTCTCGGCTTCTGGATCTGGACCATGAGCCCGGCCGTCGCCCTCCGGCCCGCGGCGATCACCGGACCGGGATCAGGACAGGAAGGGCTGAGCGCCGCCGAGGAGAAAGCCGCGGGCAAGGCGGCACGGAAGGCCGCGGCGCGGCTGCAGGGAACCACGCTCTGGGTGACCATCGCGCTGGTGATCGGCTTCGCGGGGCAGTCGTCGAGCTACTTCGGCATCACCGCGTGGCTCCCGAGCTACCTGCACGACACCATCGGGCTCGCCCCCACGGAGGCCGGCGCCGGGTCCTCGATCTTCCAGGTCATGGGCATCGTCGGCGCGCTCGGCACGCCGCTCCTGGTGCGGCGGCTCGGCGGGATCGCCGGGACGCTCATCGTCGGATCCCTCTGGGTCACGGTTCCCCTCGGGCTGCTGCTGGCCCCGCAGCTGTGGTGGCTCTGGGCGTTCACCGGCGGCGCCGCGCAGGGCGGCGGCTTCACGCTGGTGCTCTCCGCGATCATCAAGGCCGGTTCCACGCAGGCCCAGACGGCCCGGATCTCCGCCCTGGTGCAGGGCATCGGCTACATCTTCGCCGGGATCGCCCCCAGCGTGATCGGCTCGGTCCACGTCAGCGCCGGCAGTTGGCAGCTCGCGCTCCTGGTGCCGCTGCTGACCACGATGGCGTTCCTGGTCTGCACGACCTGGGGCGTCTCGCAGGCGGGCAAGCTCGCCGCGGCGCGGCAGCAGGGCTGAAGTCCGCACACACCGGATCAGGGCCCGGCGCTCTCGCTGGACCTAGGACCGCCGGCCGCTCCGGACCGCGTCGAGGACGGCCGGATCGGCGCAGCCGGCGGCGAAGCCGTCCAGGCGGGCCCTGATCTCCCGCTGCAGGACCTTGGTGCCGATCCACTCCGCGAGCGGCGCCAGCCAGGCCGGCCGGCACGCGAAGCTGTAGCGCCAGCTCACGAGCGTGCCGCCGTCGTCCGCAGGCTTGAACCGCCAGCCGCCGGCGAACCGCTCGAAGAACCACGGGCCCTGCGTCATGTGCATGCCGGTGTGCGACGGCGGGTGGAAGGACACGCACTCACTGACCATCGGCATCCCCCAGCGGTGCCGGGTCCAGGTCCGCACGCCCTTGCCCTGGGCGTCCGCGCCGTCCAGAAGCCGTTCGGCCCGGATGAACCGGTCCCAGCGGAGGCGCAGCTCGCCGTGCGTCTGGGACACCGCGAACGCGAGTTCGGGGTCGATGGCGACTGTCGTGGAGGCCTCAATCGTCGGCATGGACACAGTCTAGGGGCTTGCCCCGCCAGGCCCGGCCGAGTGATGCGTCGAGTGCTCGGTTGTGGTGGGCGCCGGCGCCTCGGACCCGCAACAACTGAGCACACAACAGGGGCAGCGGGGCATACGACGACGGCGGCGCACCGGAGAGGTGCGCCGCCGTCGTCGTGGGGGGGATGTTCCCTGTCGGCCGGGCCGCCCCCGGCCATCGGGGTACGTGTTGCGAGTCGCGTCGCAGCCCGGCGCTGACAGGTGGTCTCAGGCGGCCACCAGCTGGCGCTCCCTCGCATCCTCCGCGGAGGTGGAGAGGAACCGGGCGTAGGCCGGGATGGTCAGGAAGGTGGGGAAGAAGGAGGCCAGGGCCACTTCCTCGAAGATCTCCCGGGCGTCGCGGAAGCGATCGCCCTCGAACCGCTCCAGCCCGCTGTAGACCTCCTCGAAGATCTCCGTCACCCATTCGCGGGTGACGACCTCGCCCTGGTCCGTGATCGCCTGGTTGTGGATCCACTGCCAGAGCTGGGAACGGGAGATCTCCGCCGTGGACGCGTCCTCCATGTTGCGGCGGATCGTCACGGCGCCGTTGCCCCGCAGCCACGACTCGATGTAGCGGATGCCGATCTCCACATTGGAGCGGATGCCCGCCTCGGTGATGGTGCCCGTGGTCTGCGAGAGATCGATCAGGGCCCGGGCGTCCGGGGTGATGTCCTGACGCAGCCGGTCCATCTGGTGCGGGCGCTGACCCAGCGCAGCGTCGAACACTTCACGGGCGGAGGCCACCAGGTCCGGATGCGCCACCCAGGTGCCGTCGAAGCCGTCCACGGCGAAGCGCGTGGTGTCGGCGCGGACTGCGGCGGTCGCCCGGGCGTTCTGGGCGGCGTCGCGCCGGCTCGGGACCTCGGCGGACATGCCGCCGATCGCCATGGCACCGCGCTTGTGGCAGATGTGCACGAGCTGTTCCGAGTACGCCCGGATGAACGGCTGCTCCATGGTGATCTGGGAGCGGTCCGGGAGGACGAAACGCGGCCCACGGGTCCGGAAGGTCTTGATCAGGGAGAAGATGTAATCCCAGTGACCCGCGGCCAGCCCGGAGGCGTGGTCCCGCAGCTCGTAGAGGATCTCCTCCATCTCGAAGGCCGCCGTGATGGTCTCGATCAGCACCGTGGCGCGGATGGTCCCCTGGGGCAGGCCCAGCAGGTCCTGGGCCAGCACGAACAGATCGTTCCACCAGCGGGCCTCCTGGTGCGTCTCCACCTTCGGCAGGTAGAAGTACGGGCCGCGGCCCTGGGCCAGCAGGCGGCGTGCGTTGTGGAAGAAGTACAGACCGAAGTCCACGATCGACCCGGAGACCGGCTGACCGCCGGACAGCAGGTGCTTCTCCGGCAGGTGCAGGCCGCGGGGCCGCATCAGGATGGTGGGGAGCGGTCCCTCGTTCAGGCGGAGCTCCGTGCCGTCCGGCGCGGTGAAATCGATGCGCCGTTCCAGCGCGTCCGTCAGATTCAGCTGCCCGGAGATGATGTTGCGCCAGGACGGGGTCAGGGAGTCCTCGAAGTCGGCCACCCAGACGGACGCGCCGGAGTTGAGCCCGCTGATGGTGGTGCGGCGGTCCGTGGGGCCGACCAGTTCCACGCGGCGTTCGTTCAGGCCGGGGGCGGGGGGAGCCACCCGCCAGCTCCGGTCCTCCCGGAGGTGTTCGGTGCCGTGCGGGAACTGCGGGTCCTCGCCGCCGGCGATCCGGGCGCGGCGGCCGTGCCGTGCGTCCAGCAGTTCGACGCGGCGCTCGCCGAGCGCCCGGTGCAGTCGTTCGATGAATTCCAGGGCCTCCGGGGTCAGGATCTCTCCCTGCCTCCGGATCGGCTGAGCGGTGAGCTCGAAGGTGGTGGTCATGTCACTGTCCTTAGAAAATTAGTGCAGGGAACCTCAGTGGAACTGGCCTTCTTCGGTGGATCCCACCAGGGCCAGGGTGCTGCCGTTCGGGTTCAGGGCAGTGGAGACCAGATCGAAGTAGCCGGTGCCCACTTCGCGCTGGTGCTTGGTTGCGGTGTATCCGCGGTCTTCGGCGGCGAACTCGCGCTCCTGGAGCTCCACGTAGGCGCTCATGCCCTCACGGGCGTAGCCGTGGGCCAGGTCGAACATGGAGTAGTTCAGGGCGTGGAAGCCGGCCAGGGTGATGAACTGGAAGGTGAAGCCCATGGCGCCCAGTTCGCGCTGGAACTTGGCGATCGTGGCGTCGTCCAGGTGCTTCTTCCAGTTGAAGGACGGGGAGCAGTTGTAGGCGAGCATCTGGTCCGGGAACTCAGACTTGACGGCTTCCGCGAACTTCCGGGCCAGTTCCAGGTCCGGGGTGCCGGTCTCCATCCAGATGAGGTCGGAGTACGGCGCGTAGGCCTTGGCCCGGGCGATGCAGGGCTCGATCCCGTTCCGGACCTTGTAGAAGCCCTCCGCCGTGCGCTCGCCGGTGATGAACTCCTGGTCCCGCTCGTCCACGTCACTCGTGATGAGCGTGGCGGCTTCGGCGTCGGTCCGGGCGATGATGACGCTCGGGACGCCGGAGACGTCGGCGGCCAGACGGGCCGCGTTGAGAGTGCGGATGTGCTGCTGGGTGGGGATGAGCACCTTGCCGCCCAGGTGGCCGCACTTCTTCTCGCTGGCCAGCTGGTCCTCCCAGTGAACGCCCGAGGCTCCGGAGGCGATCATGGACTTCATGAGCTCGTAGGCGTTCAGGGGGCCACCGAAACCGGCTTCGGCATCGGCCACGATCGGGACCAGCCAGTCCTCCACGGTCTGCTTGCCTTCGGAGAATTCGATCTGGTCCGCGCGGAGCAGGGCGTTGTTGATGCGGCGGACCACCTGCGGCACGGAGTTGGCCGGGTACAGGGACTGGTCCGGGTAGGTCTGCGCGGCGTTGTTGGCGTCCGCGGCCACCTGCCAGCCGGAGAGGTAGATGGCCTTCAGTCCGGCCTTGACCTGCTGCACCGCCTGGTTGCCGGTCAGGGCGCCGAGGGCGTGAGTGTGTTCGCCCTTGCTCTGCTGCTCCTTGAGCTGGGCCCAGAGCTTCTCCGAACCGCGGCGGGCGAGCGTGTGTTCTTCGCTGACACGACCGCGGAGGCGGACGACGTCGGCGGCCGAGTAGTCGCGCTGGATGCCCTCCCAACGCGGGTTGGCAGACCATTCCAGTTCCAGGGCCGCCGCCGACTCTTCGGGGGTGCTCGGGGAAGTGGTGAATTCTGCGGTCATGTCCGTCTCCTCAAGTAGGGCTCTTCGCTGAGCTCTTGATGCCGGCTGTTCTTTGCCGTGCTTCAAGATTTCCGCAGTTTCAACCCCCTCACCAGACGTTTTCCCTGGAAAGAAATGCACTTCTTCCCGTATTCTCAAAAAATGACGCGTTCGGAGCAGCAACCGGTCCGTGGCAACTGGCATGCCGGCCTCGAAAGGCCCGCGCCCCTCGGCGACAGCGGCGGGGTGGATGTCATCGCGCTCGGCCGCCGCGTCCGCCACCTGCGCAAGAAGGCGGGCCTGACGCTGGAGGCCCTCTCCGGCGTCGTCGGCATGGCGCCGAGTCAGCTCAGCCTGCTGGAGAACGGCAAACGCGAGCCGCGCCTGGGTGCCTTGCAGCAGCTCGCCGGAGCGCTCGACGTCGGGCTGGATGATCTGCTCGGCACGGAGCCTCCCAGCCGCCGCGCCGCCATGGAGATCGAGCTGGAGCGCTATCAGCGCAGCGCGCTCTACGAGTCGCTGAATCTGCCCGCCATCCGGGTGGGTCCGCGGCTGCCCAACGATGTCCTCGAGGCCCAGCTGGGGCTGCTCAAGGAACTCGAACGGCGGCTGAACGAACAGCTCGCCACCCCCGAGGAGGCGCGCCGGGCGAACGCCGAGCTGCGCGTGATGATGCGCCAGCGGGGCAACTACTTCCCGGAGTACGAAGCCGAGGCCAAGAAGGTCCTGGCCGGGGTCGGGTACAGCGGAGGGCCGCTCAGCCAGTTCGTCATCTCGGACATCGCCGCGCACCTCGGGTTCACGCTGCACCATGTGGGGGACCTCCCGCACTCCACCCGGAGCGTGACGGATCTGAAGAACCGGCGGATCTACCTGACCCAAGGGTCGTCCGGCGACCACGATCCGCGCTCGGTGCTGCTTCAGGCGCTCGGCCACTACGTCCTGGGGCACGAGACGCCGCGCAACTACGGGGACTTCCTGCACCAGCGGGTGGCCACCAACTACTTCGCGGCCGCGCTCATGCTGCCCGAGGATGCCACCGTGGAGTTCCTGCAGCACGCCAAGGCGGCCAAGGAGATCGCCATCGAGGATCTGCGGGATCACTTCGCCGTGTCCTACGAGACCGCCGCGCATCGCTTCACCAACCTGGCCACGCACCATCTGGGCATCACTACCCATTTCCAGAAGACCCACCAGAGCGGCATCATCTACAAGGCCTACGAGAACGACGGCGTGATCTTCCCCAAGGACCACACGGGCTCGATCGAGGGCCAGCCCAGCTGCAAGAACTGGACCAGCCGGGTGGTGTTCGGAGTGGCCGACAAGTTCAGCCCGTACAGCCAGTACACGGACACCAAGGCCGGCACGTTCTGGTGCACGGCACGGACCGAACGCTCCGCCGGAGGCGAGTTCTCCCTGTCCGTGGGGGTGCCGTACGCCCATGTGAAGTGGTTCCGTGGCCGCGAGACCACGGTCCGGTCCGTCTCGAACTGCCCGGACCCGAGCTGCTGCCGCCAGCCTCCGGCGCAGCTCTCCGACGCGTGGGCGGGGAATGCCTGGCCGTCCGCCCGGGCGCACTCCCATCTCCTGGCGGCGATGCCCCCGGGCGCCTTCCCCGGCGTGGACGAGACCGAGGTCTACAGCTTCCTGGCGAAACACGAATAGGACGGGAGGGCCAGGCAGCCCGGTTCCTGCCGGGCCGCCTGCGCTCCTTCCGCGCTCCTTCCGCCGGGCTTCCTCCCGCGCCCCCTCTCGCGCTGAAACAGTGAGTTTCCGTCGAAACAGCGAGTTCAGATCACTGTTTCGACGGAAACTCACTGTTTCAGCGCGGGAGGACGGAGTCTCGAGACGGGGTATGACGTGAAATGCCCACCCGTTGTGGCGTAGGATTCCGGGTGCCCTCGGGCGCATCGCACCACCTTCTGCAGAAATGAGGCTCCATGTCCCAGGACAGCCCGCACCCCGAGGGGAAGAAGCTCCGCTCCCGCCACGTCACCATGATCACGCTGGGCGGGATCATCGGTTCCAGCCTGTTCGTGGGGTCGGGCAATGTGATCCATGCGGTGGGACCGGCCGCCGTGATCTCTTATCTGATCGGTGGCCTGCTGGTCTTCCTGGCCATGCGGATGCTGGGCGAGATGGCTGCTGCACGTCCCGCCGTCGGCTCCTTCATGGAGTACGCCCGCGTGGGGCTGGGGGACTGGGCCGCGTACTTCGTGGGCTGGCTCTACTGGTACTTCTGGGTGGGCGTGATCGCCTACGAGGCCGTGGTGGGCGGTTCCATCCTGAACGGCTGGGTGCCCGGGATGCCGCAGTGGGTCTTCTCGATCCTGCTGCTCCTCGTGTTCACGGGGTCGAACCTCGTGTCCCTGCGTTCCTTCGGTGAGACCGAGTTCTGGCTGGCCAGTGTGAAGGTCGCGGCGATCGTGGTCTTCCTGGTGGTCGGTGTGCTGTTCGCCTTCGGTCTGTGGCCCAACGCGCACTTCGCCATCCCCAACCTCTGGGAGCACGGCGGGTTCATGCCCCAGGGCGTCGGCGCCGTGGTGGGTGGCGTGGCCATCGTGATCTTCTCCTACTTCGGCACCGAGATCGCCGTCATGGCCGCCTCCGAGTCGGAGGACCCGGCCAAGGGTGTCCGTCAGGCCACCAGCACCGTCATCTGGCGCATCCTGATCTTCTTCGTGGGCGCCGTCCTGCTGATCGTCACCATCGTGCCGTGGAACCAGTTGCCGGATCCCAAGGAGAAGGCGCCGTTCGCCTACCTCTTCAGCCTGTACGGGCTCCCGGGCGCGGACGTGGTCATGAGCGCCGTCATCCTGACCGCGGTCTGCTCGGTGCTGAACTCCGGCCTGTATTCCGCCGCGCGCATGTTCTCCTCCATCGCGGAGCAGGGCTACGCGCCGAAGCTGATCGCCCGCAAGTCCTCCTCGGGCGTGCCCGTGGCTGCCGTGATCGCCTCCACCCTGGGTGGCTACGCCGCGGTGATCATCAACTTCACCGCACCGGATTCCGGCATCTTCGACTTCATCATGAACTCGGCCGGGCTCGTGGCGCTGTTCGTCTACGCCTTCATCGCCCTCACGCAGCTGCGCACCCGCTCGGCGATGAGCCCCGAGGAGCAGTCGCAGCTGAAGCTCAAGATGTGGCTGCACCCGTGGCTCGGCATCCTGGTGATCGTGGCCGTGCTCGGCATCGTGGTGGTCATGCTCTTCTCCGGTGAGTCCGGCCGGACGCAGGTCTGGACCTCGCTGGTGTCCGTGGCGGTCCTGGCCGTCTGCTGGCCGTTCGTCCGCAAGCAGTTGAAGGCCCGCCGCGCCGCCGGGCAGGAGGAGCACGGCGTGCCCGTGGAGATCAGCGGGCACTGAGCGGTCAGCCAGTGTGTGCCGGGAAGGCCGTCGGATGCGTTCCGGCGGCCTTCGCCGTTCCCCGCGAAAAGAATGTCGGAGGCCGGGCGTAGGCTCCGGTCATGACCGGAGGATCACTTGCCGCTGTTCTCCAGAACCAGGTCGATCAGCTCTTTGGGATCGATCCGGTAGACGCGCGCCAGTTCCAGCAGGGTGGCGATCGTGGGATTCGAGGTCGCGCGGTCGCCGTAGTCGCGGTGCCCCAGTTCCAGCGTCCGGTAGTGACCGCGGGACAGGCCGATGAGTCCGGCCACCTCCGCCTGCGTCCACCCGAAGTCCGCGCGGAGTGCCTGCAAGCGCATGCCGAGGGCCCTGGAGGCCTCCGGAGTGAGCTTGGCATGACTGGACACCCATCAATGACAGAGTAGAAAGCCCCTGTTCGTGACATGTATAAATGTCATAGTGTGCGAAATCGATCACTGTGACTGTTTGCAACGGTCCAGCAGGGAGGAGGAGGGATGCCGGACGGATCCCGGACCATCCAGGAACTCGCGGCGGAGGGCTTGCCGGACCGCGTCGCGGACCTGAGGAGGCTCTTCCCGGAGGCCTTCGCGGACGGCGCCGTGGACCTCGCCCGGCTGCGCGCTCTGCTGGGCGGTGACGTCCCGGCCGTCGGCGTCGAGGAACCCCAGGAACGGTACGGGCTGAGCTGGCCGGGCAAGCGCGAGGCCATCAGGCTGGCCCAGCGTCCCTCCACCGGCACTCTGGACCCGCTCCACGGCGAGTCCGTCGGCTGGGCAGGCACCCGGAACGCCGTCGTCGAAGGTGACAATCTCGAGGTCCTCAAGCTCCTGCAGAAGGGGTATTACGGCACGGTCAAGCTCATCTACCTCGACCCGCCCTACAACACCGGCCACGACTTCGTCTACGAGGACGACTTCACTCAGCCCACCGCGGCCTATCTCCGGCGCTCCGGCCAGGTGGACGGGCAGGGGTTCCGCACCTCGGCGAACCGGGAGACGTCCGGCCGCTTCCACTCGGACTGGCTGAGCATGATGTATCCGCGCCTGGTGCTCGCGCGGAGCCTGCTGGCCGAGGACGGTGCGCTGATCGTGTCGATCGACGACGGCGAACTCGCGTCCCTCCGGCATCTGGTGGACGAGATCTTCGGCTCCGAGAACTTCGTGTCCACCCTGATCCACCAGCGGGCGAAGGGCGGCGGCAACGCGCGGCATGTGGTGCGCGGTCACGACTACGCCCTGGTGGTGGCCAAGTCCCTGCGGAGCCTGCCGCCGCTGCGCCGCGACAAGGTGGTGCAGGGGCGGGTCGAGGAGATCGACGGCGTGCGGTACCTCGTGGACGACGACGTGATCCGCAAGACCTTCGGCAAATACGAGCCGGGGGTGGAGCGCCGCTGCCTGTACGAGGAACTGCTCGAGTACAAGGGCGAGGCGAAGAAGCGCGAGGTGGACGAGAAGATCGGCCGCGGCGAGCTCTTCCTGCTGCCCTGGGCCGACGGCAAGCACGCGGTTGCGAAACGCACCCCCGTCCGGGAGGCGTCCTCCAAGCTGTACTCGATCGTGAAGGTCCTCTCCGAGCAGGGCCGGAAGGACCTGGAGCGGCTGGGCCTGGACGGCGCGTTCGACTATCCGAAGCCGGTGGAGTTCGTGCAGCAGCTCGTCCGCGCGGCCACCTCGCCGACGGGCGGCGACCTGGTGCTGGACTTCTTCGCCGGCTCCGGCACGACGGCCGAGGCCGTGCTCCGTCAGAACGCCGACGACGGCGGTGACCGCCGCTTCCTGCTCGTCCAGCTTCCCGAGGAGTCCGGTCGGCCCGGGTATCCCACCATCGCAGCCGTCGCCCGGGAGCGGGTCCGGCGGGTCGGACGCCTGCTGCGATCCGGCCCGGGTTCCGCTGCCCCGGGCGCGGATCCCGGGGACACCCTTCCCGTCGGCACCCTGACCGGAGATCCTGTGCCCGGCGACACGGGGTTCCGGGCCTTCCGGCTGGGCGCCTCCCATTTCCGCGAGTGGGAACCGGAGGAGAGCACCTTGCTCGGCGAGGACCTTCAGGTGTTCGTGGACAACGTCGAGTCGTCGGCGACGGACGAGCAGATCGTCCACGAAATCCTCCTCAAGGCCGGGGTGCGGCTGGACACCTCTCTGGAGACGGTCCCGCTGGCGGGTGAGACCCTGGTGCTCGCCGAGGGCGGGACGGTGGCCGTGAGCGCCGCGCGGCGTATCACCAGGGATTTCCTCGCCGCACTGCTCGCCCTCGAACCGTCCCCGCGGCAGGTCTTCCTGCTGGACTCCGCCTTCGGGGAGGACGACTCGCTCAAACTCAACGCCCGGCTCCTGTTCGCGTCCCGCCGCGGCGAGAGCGACCCGGACCGCGACCACGCGCTCCGGACGGTCTGAGCAGCACGGTCTGAACAGTACGGTCCAGAGTGCGCGGTCCACAGAGCCCGGCCAGAGAGCCCGGCTCAGACAGCATGGTCTACGCAGCACGGTCCAGAGTGCGCTGTCCAGAGCGCACCGTCCAGAGCGCACCGTCCAGAGAGCACCGCCCCGGCGGCCCCCGGGACTTGCCCCGCGCTGGCCGTCCGGTCGAGCCGCAGCACCACGCCCCGTCCCGAAACCGCCCCGCCCCGAAACCCCGCCCCGAACCGCCCACCCGAAACCCCCAGGAAGAAACCCATGGAACTCACCTTCGACGCCACCCAGCCGCACCAGCTCGCGGCGGTGGACGCCGTCGTCGAGCTGTTCAGTGGACAGCCGCTGGCGCAAGGCGCGTTCGGCACCGCGCTGAACGAGGAAGGTGTGCTGTTCTCCGGCGGCGGGGTGGGGAACCGGCTGGCGATCCCGGAGGACCAGATCCTGGAGAACCTCCGCGCCGTGCAGGGCCGCCCGGAGAACTTCGTCCCCGCCGAGGCCCGCGATGAGTCCCTGGAGTCCCTCGATTTCAGCGTCGAGATGGAGACCGGCACCGGCAAGACCTACGTGTACCTCCGCACCATCCGGAGACTCCGCGAGCGGTATGGCTGGCGGAAGTTCATCATCGTGGTTCCCTCGGTGGCGATCCGGGAGGGCGTGCTGCAGAGCCTGCGCGCGATGGAAGAGCACTTCGCGGACCTCTTCGAGCACCAGAGCATGGACGCCTGGGTGTACGACTCCAAGGACGTCAACAAGGTGCGCAGCTTCAACCGCGACAGCGACCTCAAGGTCATGATCATGACGCTGGCGTCCTTCAACAAGGCCGGGAACGTCCTCTACAAGGACCTCGAAGGGCTGGGCCGGGGGATCGGGCTGCTCGCGGAGACGCGGCCCATCGTCATCCTGGACGAACCGCAGAAGATGGAGAGCCGCAAGAGCAAGGAGGCGCTACGCCAGCTCCGGCCCCTCTTCACGCTCCGCTACTCCGCCACCCACAAGGACCGCTACCACCAGCTCCACACCCTCGACCCGGTGCGGGCTTACGATCTGGGGCTCGTCAAACAGATCGTCGTCCGCTCCGTCCTCCAGGAACACGATCCCAATCAGGCCGGGATCGTCCTGCGGGCCGTCGAAGCCGAGCGGGCCGGCGTCGGCGCCACCGTGGAGATCGACGTCCGGACCGGCGACGGCGTGGCACGGAAGACGGTGCGCCTGGACCGCGTCGGCCAGGACCTCCAGGATCTCTCGGGCGGGCTGGAACGGTACGCCTCCTGGGTGGTGGAGGACATCCGGGCGGACACCGGGGAGGTGGTCTTCGCCAACGACCGTGTGCTCCGGGTGGGTGAGCGCACCGGAGAGGACCGGGACGCACTCATGAAGGCCCAGCTCAGGGCCACCGTGGAGAGCCATCTCCAGCACGAGGTCCTGCTGCGCCGGCGCTTCCCTGAGCCGGGCCGCCGGATCAAAGTCCTCTCCGTGGTGTTCATCGACCGCGTGGCGAACTACACGGGGTCCGGCGACCAGGAGCCGAAGATCCGCCGCTGGTTCGAGGAGGCGTACACGGAGCTGTCCGCCCAGCCGCGGTTCGCGGACCTCGGTCTGCCGGAAGTGGACGACGTGCACACGGGGTACTTCGCCAAGGACCGCGCCGGCCGGCCCAGGGACACCTCCGGGACCACCGCGGATGACCAGACCGCCTATGACGAGATCATGCGCGACAAGACCCGCCTGCTGGAGCACGGGAACCCGCGTCGCTTCATCTTCAGCCACTCGGCGCTGCGCGAAGGCTGGGACAACCCCAACGTCTTCCAGATCTGCACGCTCAACGAATCCGTCTCCCCGGACCGGAAGCGGCAGGAGATCGGACGCGGCCTTCGCCTGCCGGTGCACGAAAACGGCGAACGCTGCTTCGACCCCGCCGTCAACCGGCTCACCGTCATCGCCAACGAACACTACGAGGACTTC
The DNA here is from genome assembly GCF_052114185.1 of Arthrobacter sp. RAF14. Lineage (NCBI taxonomy): Bacteria > Bacillati > Actinomycetota > Actinomycetes > Micrococcales > Micrococcaceae > Arthrobacter > Arthrobacter sp. RAF14. Next base: position 121,419 of record NZ_JBFREG010000003.1, read on the forward strand.
GCCCGGGCCCTGCAGGCCGAGATCGAGGAGGAGACCGGCGTGCGGTTCGACGGCGGCCGGATCCGCGATCAGCGGGCGCAGCTGCGCGTCGCGGTGCCGGAGCTCGCCGAGCTGGCGGACGACCCGGCCTTCCGCGCGCTGTGGCGGAGCATCAGACCCCGCACGCGCTACGAGGTGAGCCTGGACGCCGGGGCGTTGCTGGCCGACGTCGTCGATCGGCTCAGCCGGGAGCCTGAGGTTCGGGCGCCGCGCCTCGTGGTCGGTGACGCGGTGCTCAGCATGAGGCGGGCCGGCGAGGACGGCGCCGGCGGGGTGGATGCCCGGCTGACCCGCGGGTTCAGGGACGCCGGTACCGTGGAGACGACGCCGAGGATCCCGGACATCCTGGGCCATCTGCAGCGCGAAACCGGGCTCACCCGGGCCACGCTGGCGGGCATCGTGAAGGCATCCGGGCGGGCGGCGGAGCTGACGGTCAACCCTCAGGCCGTGCTGGATCTGCTGGTCCGGATCATCAACGAGTCGCGGAGGGCTCAGATGGTCCAGGGCATCAGCTATCACCGGGTGGACGATCCGGACCACGGCGAATGGCCGCTCGAGATCCTTCAGGACCTGGACGGTGAGGTGGACGCGCGGCATCTCGTGGGTGTGGAGGGGTCGATCGTGAGCCACGTCCGGGTGGACTCGGACGTGGAACGGGACTTCGCCCGCGGACTGGACGACCGGTTCGCCGACGGGGACTCCGACGGCGATGTGAAGCTGTTCCTCAAGCTCCCGCCGCGCTTCCGGATCCCCACCCCGATGGGCGGCTACAACCCGGACTGGGCGGTCCTCAAGATGGAGCTCCGGGACGGCCGGATGCAGGACGTGGCGGTGGTGGCGGAGACCAAGTCCACGCACCGCCAGGACGCACTGCGGCCGGAGGAACAGCGGAAGATGGCCTGCGGGAGGGCGCATTTCGCGGCCCTCGGGGTCCGGTATGAGGCGCCGGTGGTCGACGCCTCGGAGATCTGACAGGGGGAGCGGTGGATCCGTGCACGAGTGTCCCGTTCGGAAGCGCGAGCTGGCCCGGCCTGCCGGCCGGGGAGTGGCCGGGAGGCGGCGGTTCCCCCTGGCCCCCGCCCGTTCCGGAGCAGGCGGACGGGGGAATCCCGGCCTTGCTCTGGCCGCTGCGCTGAGACGTCCGCCGACGGGCGGCGAGCCCGACGGCCCGGCAGGAGGGCGAGGTCGCCCGCCGTCGTCGTCGGCCGTGCTGGTCACGCCGCGAACCCACCGGTGACGGCGCCCTCGCCGGGGCTTAAGCTGATCGCATGAGCACCTTCGCCGTCACCCGCAGCGCCTTCATCCAGGCCGCGCCCCAGGACGTCTTCGCCCACGTCAACAATTTCCACCTCTGGGGTGCCTGGTCGCCTTGGGAGCGTCTGGACCCGGCGATGACCAAGAATTACACCGGCCCGGAGTCCGGCCGCGGCGCGGCCTACTCCTGGGAGGGGAAGAAGGCCGGTTCCGGGTCCATGCTGATCGAGGCGACGACCGAACCCGCCCAGAGCACGGACGGGTCCGGCTCCATCGACATCCGTCTCAACTTCCTCAAGCCGTTCAAGAACGAGAACCACACCCTCTTCACGTTCGTGCCGGAGGGCGACGGCACCAAGGTCACCTGGACCATGAGCGGCGAGAACAAGACCCTGTTCTCCAAGATCTTCGCCAAGGTGTTCAACATGGACAAGATGGTGGGCAAAGACTTCGAAACCGGCCTGGCTGGTCTCAACGAGGTGGTGACCAGCTCCTAGCCGGCGCCTTCTGCACGCGAGGGAACAGGTGGCGSCCCTMCCCAGGCCGGGTAGGGGCGCCACCTGTTCCCTCGCGTGAAGCGCGGAGGTGCGGAGCTCTTTCCGGACTGATCAGGCGCCGGCGACGCCCTGCCACAGTGCGGTGAAGGGGGCTCCGGAGGTCACGCGGTTCGCGATGCCCCGGGTGACGAAGGCCTTGGCGGTGCGCGCGGCCTCCAGCGGGGTGGCGCCCTTGGCAAGCTCGGCCGTCACGGCCGCGGCCAGCGAGCATCCCGCGCCGGAGACGGCGACCTCGCCCACCTTGGGCTCGGAGAGGATCTCCAGGGTCTCGCCGTCGTAGAAGACGTCGACGGCGGCGTCACCGGCCAGGCGCACGCCGCCCTTCGCCAGCACGGCCGCGCCGCTGAGGGCGTGGATCTTCTTGGCGGCCTCCACCAGGTCATCGACCGTGGAGATGGTCATGCCGGAGAGTGATTCGGACTCGAAGTGGTTCGGGGTGACGAAGGTGGCCAGCGGGAGGATCTGCGTCTTGAGCGCCTGATCGGTGTCCAGGGCGTGACCCGGTTCCTGGCCCTTGCAGATCAGCACGGGATCCAGCACGATGTTGCGGAATCCGCCGCCCTGGAGCGCCGTCTCCACGGTGGAGATGGTGGCCGGGCTGCCCAGCATGCCGATCTTCACCGTGTCCAGGATGCTCCCGGCGCCGGACTCCGGACCGTAGGCGGCCGTGGTCGCCTCGAGCTGGTCGGCGATGACCTGCTGGTCCACCGGGACGAAGCGGTGGTTCCAGTCGTCCTTCGGGTCGAAGGAGACGATGCAGGTCAGGTTCACGATCCCGAAGACGCCCAGTTCCTGGAAGGTCTTCAGATCGGCCTGGGCGCCCGCGCCGCCGGTCGCCTCGGAACCGGCGATGGTCAGCGCGATGGCGGGGGATTCGGAATGCAGTTCGGTGGACGTCATGGCACCATCCTGCCATCACGCGCCACACGCGCGCGTTGTGCGGATGGACAGCGGACGACGACGGCGATCGGTCAGCCCGCGGAGGTCAGGTCCGGGTGCGCCTTGAGGAAGTCGCGGTAGCTGCTGAGGGTGTTCCCGCCGGAGTAGCCGAGCACCGTCGGGGAGTACGACCCGGAGCCGTCCGCCGCGCTGACCAGGATCGTCAGTGACGTTTCCGGATCGCCGTCCGCGGCTTTGACGATGGCCGGGAAGGCCTGGCGCATGAGGTCCTTGAGCGCGGCGTCGTCGCTGGTGTCCGCCTTGATGTCGACGGTGGCGGTCCGCCCCATGCCCTGCTTGGTCGAGTACTGGCTGTCGACCGAGGCGACGTGAGGCAGTGAGGCGACAGCGGTCTTGTACTTCTGGGCGACGGCGGCGTCGTCCTCCTTCGACCCGCCCGTGCAGGCGCTGAGCAGCGCGATCAGGGTCGCTGCCAGCAGGATCAGTTTCAGTCTTCTCATGGGATTCATTGTCTCCGGCCGATGTTGGACACGGTCGAACTCACCTGGCTGAGGTCGTCGGTGATGAAGCGCTGCGTCGAGGGGTCGTTCTGGTACGAGGCCCGATCCGGGGCGCTCGCATAGCGTTCCACGGAATCGGCGTAATTGTTGAAGTCGTGATTGCCCACGGCGTCGAAGAGGCCGACCCCCGGCGGGTTGGGCAGGGTGACCACCGTGCCGCTGTTGTCTCTCGCCCAGGGCACGAGCCCGCGTCAGAGTCTGCTGCCAGTCCGGGGTGAGGGCGCCGTCGTCGTCCGTGATGCCCAGGGCACGAAGCTCGGACTCCAGCGTCTCGCGCTGCTCCGTGGTGAGATCCGCGAGCGGGTCCGGCAGGGAACCGGCGGGGCGCGGCGCGCTCGCGGCCCCGGCAGCCTTCTCCACTGCGAGGGCCCAGCTGAGAACGTTCAGTTCGATCGAGTGGTCCAGTGTCACAACTGACATGTCATCTCCGGGAGGTGCGGTCGCCGCGGCAGCGGATCGCCGGGTGTGAGGCCACGGTACTACCGCGTGAACCGGCGCAACATGGGGAGTGCTGCCCATCGATGCCGCCGCGTGCCCGGAGCCCCGCCGCGCGTCATGGGAGAATACCGAAGGGGTTCCGCCGAGCCGGAGTCCTCCAAGTGCTAATACAGCGGGGCCTGAGGGCCCTGGCGAACCACTTTCCGGGCCTGACCCCGACGCTGCCGCGCACCGTGCGGGGATTCGACGGCCCTTCACCTGAATTGAGAACCGCATGAATGCCGAGAACCCCGCCGTGCCCGCATCCCAGCCGGGCGCCGGCACCAGTTCCACCGTCAAGGGCCCGAGCTACGCCTCCATCGGCAGTCCCTTCTTCGGGATACTGCTCGCGATCATGGCGGTGATCGTCATCCTGTCCAACATCGGCGCCTCCAAGGGCGTGGTGATCGGGCCGATCGTGACGGACGGCGGGTTCTTCCTCTTCCCCCTCGCATACGTCCTGGGCGACGTGATCTCGGAGGTGTACGGCTTCAAGGTGGCGCGGAAGGCCATCATCACCACGTTCGCCATCTCGGTGTTCGCATCCCTGTCCTATTGGGTGATCATCGCGCTGCCCGGCTTCGACGACGACTACGGCCACGCCAAGCAGGCCGCCCTGGAAGGCGCCCTGGGCCCGGTGCCGCAGATCGTGCTCGCCTCCCTGCTGGCCTTCCTGGCCGGGCAGACCATCAACTCGTGGATCCTGGTGCGCATGAAGGCGCGGTCCGGCGAGAAGACCCTGTGGGCCCGCCTCATGGGATCGTCCGGTGTGGGCGAGTTCGTGGACACCCTGATCTTCTGCTCGATCGCGGCCCCGGTGATCGGGATCGCCGACGCCCCGACCTTCATCAACTACGTCCTGGTCGGCTTCCTCTACAAGACCCTGGTGGAGTACGCGCTGGTCCCCGTCACCACCCTGGTGATCCGGTGGATCAAGCGCCGCGAACCGAGCTACGGGGTCTGAGCCGCGGGCGGCGTCGCGTCGGCGGGCTTCCAGATCGCCAGGCGGACGACGACGGCGGGCAGGTCCTGGCTGACCTCGCGATCAGCCAGGACCTGGGGGTCTCGCTTGGTTCATCGGTGAAGGTGAGGGATGGTCTCTGTGAGAAACGTCGCCACTTCAGGGTCGATGACCGGATCTCTGACGAGGCTGACGATCGGTTCGTACCACTGCAGAACACAGTATGAATTGAGGCGGCCGAACGCGATCAGATCTTGATCATCCAGTTCCTCGCCCCGCAAGAGCTTCTCCACTGACCAACCAGCATCAGCAGCTTGCAGCGCCAGTTCCGCGTCGATGGCGGCGATGGGTTCGCCACTGGCCCATGCTCGCAAGGGTTCGCCCGGCCGGTAATTTGACGACTCCCTGGGAAGCCCGGTCCATGTGCCCATGAGGTGCAATTTACTGCGGAAGACGCCGCTATTCCACCCATCTCGACCTGGATGTGTGCACGCGGTCCGCCATCGATGGCGCCGCCCGGTGACCGCCCCACGGGATCCCCCGAGAGTCACTCCCCAGACACGGCGATCCGTCGTCGTTAAACGTTTTCCTGCCGTTCATTCCCGGTGAATACCGTTCGGAGCACTGACCGGATGTACGGAGGATCGACATGTGTGACCAGCTCTCCACGCCCGTGGCGAATTTCGACGCGGACGCCGAACTTCGCTCTCTCGGCTTCTCTCGCCGGGAGATGCTTCGCACGGCGGGAATAGCTCTGGCCGCCGGGAGCCTGACGGCGTTCGGTGGGGTGGGTGCGGCACAGGCCAGTGCTCCGGCGGCGCGGCCAGGCTCCGAATCGGAACTGAAGTGGCTCGTGGGCGACCACCATATCCATACCCAGTTCAGCCATGATGCGAAGTACCGGATGGCCCAGCAGCTGGACGCCGCGCAGCGCTATGGTGTCGATTGGCTCGCGTTCACCGAGCACAGCAACTTCGCCCATGCGGATCGGGGACTGCCGGCGGCCCGGCGTCTTCTCGAGCAGGAGCGTGGCTCCCGGGACATGCTCATCTTCCAGGGCCTGGAGTGGTACATCCCCGGCGCTGAGCACGCGACCGTTCTGATCACTCCGGGAAGTGGTGACACAGCGGTGATCCGCGCCTTCGAACTGGCGTTTGACGGCAAGCTCAACGGGTGGGACAAGCCTGTGAACGATGCTCAGGCGGCAGAGTTCACGCGTCGAGCCGCGGAGGCGATCGCTTGGCTGGGTGCCCAGAAGAGGGCAGGCAAGATCGGCGACGCCGTGATGCTCGCCAATCATCCGATGCGTCTCGGTATCGACTCCCCGCATGAAATCCGCACCTGGCGCGACGCGAACGCTGAAATCTTCATCGGCATGGAAGGCGCGCCTGGAGCTCAGGGGTCGGCCATCAGCAGAAACGCCGGACCCGGCGACCAACGCGGCGAGTACACCAATTCCCCGCGCCCGGACAGCTGGCCCGGATACCCCGTCGACGCCTACCGTCCGTATGGCGGCTTCGACTGGATCACGGCCACGGTCGGGGGCCTGTGGGACGCGATGCTCGCCGAGGGCAAACCGTTCTTCATCACGTCGAACTCCGATAACCACTTGACGGTCAAGGACACGTGGCGGATCGGCGACTATCCGGCCGGTGAGCCGTACGCGAGCCTGCCGAACGAGTTCGACCGCTGGGCTGTGCGGGGCATGCGACCGGATCCCATCGACACAGGCCAGCCGCAGGGTGGAAGTGACTTCTGGCCTGGCGAGTTCTCGCGCTTGCACACGGGCGTCGTCGAACGCAGCTACGCGGGCGTCCTGGAGGCCATGCGCCAAGGACGCATGTGGGTGGATCATGGCCACCTCCTGAACGGTCTCGATGTGCGAGTGCGTGCGACGATGCCCGGCAAGGGCAAGGGCCGTGGAAACGGCAACGGCACCGGCTGGGGTAACCAGGCGGGCTCTTCCGCCACACTCGGCGGCCGCCTCACCGCGAAGCGTGGGCAGGACGTCGAAGTGTCGATCACCATCACGACCACTGACTACGCGAACGCGGCGGGGATCATTCCGCACCTGGCACACGTCGATCTGATTTCCGGTCCGGTGACCGGTCCGGCATCTGATCCGGACGTGATCAGGGCACCGGGAACCCGCGTGGTGCGCCAATTCGACACCACCGGCCGTCGTGGCACCTTCACCGTCACTCACGTGTTCCGAGGCGTGGATCGTCCGTTCTACGTCCGCTTCCGCGGAAGCGACGGCAACCGCAACGGGGTCGGTTTCCACGGTTCCGCCGTGGACCCGGCAGGTCCGTTGCGTCATGGTGCCGGTGAAGGGGATCCGTGGCTGGACACGTGGTTCTATGCCAACCCGATCTTCGTCGACGTCCGCTGATGCACGGGGATCACAGGACGCAGCCCATGTCCGCGGAAACGTCACGTCGTGCGGTGATCATCGGTTCCCTGGCCGGCGCCGCGGCGCTGACCATCCCCACCGCGGCATCGGCTGCGGCGACGCCCGAGGCCGAAATCCCGGCCACCGGTCAAGGTGCCGATGGCCGTGGGACGAGTGGCGGCCGGACCTTCACGCTGGCGGTGATCCCGGACACCCAATACCTCTTCGACGGGGACTCCCTGCACCCGGAGCCCCTCGAAGCGACCGTCGCGTGGCTTTCCCGGCTTGATGATCTCGCGTTTGTGGCCCACTTGGGTGACGTCACGCAGAACGGTCGGCAACGAGAGTTCGCCGCCGCTGCGGGCCCGTTCAACACCTTGAAATCCCGCAGGATTCCTTTCTCCGTGCTCGCTGGAAACCATGACGTCGATTCACACACGGACGACCGTCGCGGACCGACCCCGTTCCTCGGCACCTTCGCCGATCTCGCAGTCCGGAACCGGATCAGTCGTGACCAAGGCGGATACAACACCGCCTACACCTTCTCCGCATGCGGTCACGATTTCCTGCTGATCGCTCTGGACTGGCGGGTCTCGGACCAAGGCCTGGGGTGGGCCCGTGAGGTTCTTCAGGCCCACGCGCAGCTTCCCACGATCATCACCGTTCACGACGCCGTCGATACCGACGGTGCGACCGCGAACCTTTCCGAGCATGGCCAGAGGATCTGGGACAGCCTCATCAAGGACAATCCTCAGGTCTTCCTCTCCATCAACGGCCACTTCTGGCCCTCCGGGCGGATGAGCAAGCCGAACTCGGCCGGTCAGCCGGTTGAACTCCACCTCGCCAACTACCAGGAGACCTACTACGGCGGTGCAGCGGCCGTCCGGCTTTACCGGTTCGATCTGGACCGTGGTGTGGTCGATGTGTCCACCGAGGTTCCCTTCTCCAGTCAGCACGGCCTCAACCAACTGGAACGCGAGGAACTGAGGATGACCGGCGTGGCCGACCGATTCTCCTTCCCCGTCCCGCCGAGCCTCCGCGACAGGCCGAGCCGACCGACCCGGCCCGCAGCAGCGCTGTTGGTGCGCGGCACGGAGGCCTACTGGAGGTTCGACGGACAGGGGCCGCTGACCAGAGGATCCCGGATTGAGGACCACTCGGGTCGTGGCAATCACCTGGAAGTGGTCGGTGACGGAAGCCCGACCTTGAGCCGCGTGACGGAGCGTCATCCCTTACAACCGGCCGGCGAGTCACTGCGATTCGCAGGGTCGGGCAAGACCGGCGGCTATCTCCTGACCGTGGACAAAGCGCCATTGAACTCAGCATCGCTCGATCGCGGCTACACCTTCGAGGCGTTCTTCAAACTGCCCGAACCGTTCACTGCGGGCGCGGCATGGAGCGCGCTGTTCTCCCGCTGGGGATCGGCAGCGTCGGCCGGACGCTTCGGCGGTGACCAGGACGAACCTGTGGCCACGCTGTCGGTCTCGGGAGGCCGCGAACTGCAATGGTGCGTCTACCCGACGAACCTGGACCGCTCGGTCACGAACTGGGGACACGAGCTGCGGACGGACAGGTGGTGGCACGTCGCGGTCGTCAACAACGGGCGCCGCACCACCATGTATATCGACGGGTGCCCGGTGGTTCGCAATCCCTCGACCGTCAACGCTGGTCTCCTCGGCGGTTCGAGGGGCCCGGGGATGAAGTGGGCTGTGGGCGGGTACTCCTGGAATGGCGAGCTCGACAAGACCTGGATGGGCACCATCGGAGACATCCGGGTCGTTTCAAGGCCTTTGCAGGTCCGCGAATTCATGATCAGCTGATGCCTGCGTGTGATGCCTGCGCGGTCAAGGGCGTCATTTGATCAAGCAGCATCGACGTGGTGCTGTGGTCAATGGGCTACGTCTTCGTGACGTGCGGTGCGCAGAGGTGAGAAAGCGATGATGAGCGCAGCGATCAGAAAGATGAACGCTGCCAGCCCGAGACTGGCCGTATACCCGAGCCAGGTCGCCAGTCCTCCTGCGGCCAATGCGCCGAAGAAGAAGATGATGCGGTTCATGGTGCGGATGGTTCCGTTCATACGGCCTTGGATGCCGTCCGGCGCGGCCGCCTGGCGGTAAGCCATCTCGTTGGCGTCTTCGATTCCCATGGACAGGCCGTAAAGGAACTGCGCGGTGGCGGTAAGTGCCACCAGCACGGCAGTGTTGCTGGTTGGTCCCAGGGGGATGAGTGCCAGGAGAGCCCAGGGCAGGACAACAAGACAGCGGCCGAGAAGGATTGCGTGGCCGGCTCCCATCCGCGCCCCGATCGAGGGGGCGAGTACCGCTCCGAGAAACCCGCCGATTCCACCGAAGGCAAGCGCGATGCCCAGGGTCCATACGGGGAGCCCGAGCTCTCGCAGGACGAATACCGCGAAGATGGTTGCGACGATGCTGTTTCCGAGGAACCAGGTGTGCACCGAGAGGGCTAGCGGTCGTAGGGTCCTATGGCCGTAGGTGAAACGCATGCCTTCCACGATTTCGTGGCCAAGGTGCCGCCCCTGCGGCCGAGGAGTGGGCGCCGGTTCAATGGCTTTGATCCGCGCCTGCAGTACGGCGGAGATCGCATGAATGACCGCTTCGACGGCGAAAAGAATCGGTGCCCCGAGGAGATTGAACAGTGCTCCGCCGAGGGCGGGCCCGGCAGTGCCGGCCACGGTCTCGCTCTGCCCGAGGCGTGCGTTGGCCGGCACCAGCAAAGACCGGGGGACCAAGTGCGGCAGGAGCGGCTGTTCCGCAGACTGCGCAAACAAGGTCAGAGTCCCGAGAGCGAGGACCACCGCCGCCAGAGTCCAGAAGGTGAGCGCGTTGCACAGGAGAAGAACGGGGATGGCAGCAAGAACTACCGCCCGGCCGAGGCTGGTGAGGATCAAGGTGCGCTGCCGGTTCCAGCGGTCCATCAAGGCGCCGATGATCAGGCCGAGGAACAGGTACGGGAGGACGCTCAGAGCGCTCATCACTCCGATCTGGAACGGCGTCGCCGCGATGACGGTGACGATCAGAACCTGAAATGCGACTCCGGCCATCGCGCTCCCGAAAGCGCGGATGGTGATCGCACTCCAGAACAGCCGGAACGCTCGTACACGGAGTACCTCGAGCGGACGCTCCACATCAACGGAATCAGTGTGACGGGGGCCATCGCTCATGCGGTCAGCTTACAAAACGCAGGCTGCCCGAAGTCGTTCGTTTCCACCATGATGAACGTCTTGGAGCGCTGAGGTCGTCTCGGAGGGCACTCTCATATTCTGCGGTTCGCGCCCGTGCGGTCGCGTCTTGATTGGCCGTTCCTGCCGCGGTCCGGGAGTCATCCTTCGGGATGACCTGGTTGATCGATGGCGCCTCATAGAGTGAAAAATGACCTTTACATAGGTCATTGATGTTCCGCACTACTTACCTCATGACGCGGCGGGCCGTAACCCGGTCAGCCAGATTGGAGCCAGATATGAACGCGACATCTAAGACTCTGGGCGCCGGGGCGCTTGCGCTGGCGATTGGAGTTGGATCCTTCGGCCTGGGCTATGCTGCCCAGCCTCAGAGCAGCGAGAGCGAAAGATCCACAGTGACAAACGCCGGCAGTGCGAGGGAGTTTGAACCTGACACGCGGACGGTAGTCGCTTCAGCGGAAGACAAGTCGCCGAACGATCTGACGATTAAGCCTTCGGCTCCCAAGCCTTCTGAACCTTACGTTGTCTCATCCGTCGCACGGGTGAACGGGCAAAAGGTTGTGCGGCTGAACGCTTCCGGAGCGACCTTCTCCCTCGGGCAAGACGGGTCTCTGCAGGCCAAGGATTCCCGAGGGAAGGTCATCGATTCCACGCCGGCCCAGTTCACGATCAACGGTGTTCACTATGCTCTCAAGTTCACCCTGAGCAACGACGCACAGCAGGTAGACGTGGTGTACCGGTGGACCTCGACAGCTTCGGAAGCCACCGTGCGCACTGTTGTGGACCAAAACTGCGCCCTCAATAATCTGCTGTGGGGTATGGGCAGCGGCGTCGTCACCGGCGCTGGCGCCGGTGTGCCCGGAGTTGTCATTGGCGCACTCACCGGGGCTATCATCTCCGGAGTCCAGAGCGCCACCAGCTGCTAGGAGCCTGCCATGACGAAAACTCCCCGCAACCCGTTATCCCGGACACTGCTCTGGCTTCTTTTCGGACTCGCGATCGGCGTTGTGACCGCTGTGATTCGCAACCTGCTCGGCGAACATCAAAGCGGTCTGAGCATCTTCTTCACTGTGCTGGCGCCGACCGCTGCAGCCGGCATCGCCGCAGGAATCAAGAGTTCCCAGAAGTAGACGTACCGCAACCCATAGACGATCTGGAGCTTCCGCCTGGCGCAGGTGGGAGCTCCAGATCGTGTCGCCCGCACGGACCATTCCCGAGGCGCCCCAGCGAGAGGTGGGGAACGGCGTCGTCAGCGTCCGAGGCCCGCTTGCATGAGGCCGGCGCCGGCTGCCCAGACCAGGATCGCGAGGAAGGCGCCGCTAAGGGTGATCCACCAAGCGGTCTTGCGGCGGGCGAGGCGGATGATGGTCCAGATGATCGCGCCGACAAAGACGGCGGGCGGTACAGCGAGAGCTATCAGCCAACCGACCGACATCAGGCCGGTATTGCATTGATTCGCGGAGCAGCCGTCAGACATCATCGAGAGAAACAGGGTCAGGAATCCGAGGAATGCGAATCCGACGACGCCGATGACGATCAGGATGATCGAGACGATCAGGTCCGCGGTCTGGGCACCTGACCTGGCCGGCTTGGGAACGCCCGGCCAAGCCCCTGCCCCCGCGGGGCCGGAGAATTCCGGTGGTGGCTGTACCGTCATGGCGACAGTATTGCATGGCACCGCCCGCCCGCCAGGGAATGCGCCGGTACGATTTCGTCATCCGGTTTGGGGCGGAAATCGCTGTGCCGGTAGCGGTCGTTTCTGACGCGCTCTGACCGAGAGGTCTGTAAGCCTCGTGCGATCGTTCTGCTCTGGCTGGATGTTGTGGTCCGTTGAGAACCTATAATGGGGGTCGCCTTTAACTTTAACCGCGACGATCCCCTGCGTAGATTGGAAGCCAATGCCTGCAACCCACGTCATCGCCAACCGGCAAGAGCATCCGAGGATCTTGATCCTTGATGACGGGAAGGGTTTTCCTGAGCGCGTCCAGCAAGATGTAGAGTTTTCCTGCACACTGAAAGTGGTTTCTTCCTTAGAGCAGGTCGATCCCTCGGAGTGGGACGCGCTCATCACTAATCGTCGCCACATGGTGTCCACTTTCAACAACTTCGATTTTATTCATAATAGGGTCGCTGAACATTTGTACATTTTTAGTGTGCTTCCCGGCGGATGGAACGCAAACCCAGGGAGGTTGGACAGAGTAAAGGGGGCGGATCAGCGGGACGACTGGGTAAATCTCGAACTCCGAGGTCACGTGCCAGGTAACGAGGTCCGTGTGAATACGGGCTTAGACCCTGATCTGCGGGCCTCTCTTGTGGCGGCTGTTGAGGCCCGATCCCACCAGGTGGGTTTGCTTGTGCCAGAGTCGCTTCCGAAGGGAGTGATTCTGGATGAGTTTGCGCGGGGGCCTCAAGATCTTGTGCTGGCCGGCGCTCTTCAAGCACCTGGCCGCGGTGAGGTGTGGTTTGTTCCAACTGAGGTGGACAGCCTGCGTCCCTGGCTTTTCGCGGCAATGCAGAGTTGGCGGCGCCAGGATCCAAAGAAGTTCCCTGGCGACCCCGATTGGTGGGAGAGCCTCGAATGGTTCTCGGCTCATGAACGGACGATCGCGAAAAAGATCGAAGTTGAGGTGGCCGCGTTTGAACACGCCAAGGCGCAGTTCCTATCGACTCTGGAAGGACTGGAAGCAGCGTTATCAGATGCCCGCGAGCAGGCTTCGGTAGGGTCGAGGCAACTTCTGGTGGGCCAAGGGGATCCACTACAAGATTCCGTTCGAGATGCACTTAGAGATCTCGGGTTCGGGGTCCGGGACATGGACCTAGAGTGGCCTGAAAATGAGCGCAGAGAAGATTTTCGAATCACTGATCCGTCCGATCCCACGTGGTTGGTTCTTGGTGATGCAACTGGCGTCCAAGGGAACGCCAAGGGTGGAAAGACCGCGGCTCTTCAGTCATATGTGACCAAGTATGTTTACGAGGAAAAGCCTGGTCGCATCCCTGGAATGTGGTATCTGCTGAACCGGGAAATCAGTAAGGACCCAGCAGCTCGAAGCACAATTCTCCGTTCAGACGAAGTTGCCCCCTTCGCGTCAGAGAACGGGCTGATTTTGGATACAACGGCTTTGTATGTGTTGCTTCGCCATGGCGAGGAGATACCAGCCGATAAGGGAGCTATCAGGGAGTACCTACGTACATCAGTTGGTCGGCTGTCTTTGCAGGACGCCCAGGCCTGGCTCCAAGGCCGAAAGGGCATCGTTTCAGTGCCGTCCTGATCGGTGCGCGTCATCGTGTACCCAGTTGCGACTCGCCCGGATGATCATGGGCGCGCGAGTGGTAATCGTTCGTTGCCGGCACACTGATCGACTTTGCAGCGGTGGATGTCCTCAGAGACTTCCCGCTGCGTCAGAAACGTGAGTCATCAGGTGGACCGCGTCGAAACTTCGCGAGGGGCGTTTCTGACCCGTTGAACTTCTGGGCATCAACGCGCTGCAACAGGGGTCTTGAGAAGCAGTGAGACTGAAGGCCGTTGGTGATCGCGGACATGGTGCTCGTCACCGTCCCGGACACGATGATCCGTAATGGCAGCGTCGCCAACCGGGCTACGGGGCCGGAGCCGCGGGCAGCGTCACGTCGACGAGCTTCCAGATCGCCAGGCGCCCGACGACGGCGCACAGCGCCCCCGCGCCTCCGAACAGGAGCAAGGAGGTGAAACCTGCCCCAGTTCCTCCCAGCCCCATGAGCAGCACCGCGGGCATCGGTGTGAGGAACCCCGCAACAGCGAACCCGAGGACATGCAGCCCCTGGTTTTTCACGGTGCGGAGCGCCCGCGCCACGCCGGCTGAGAGCGGCCCTCCCACCAGGATGACCGGCAGCAGAGCGAACAGCATGAGATAGCCCACGGCGGTCACGCTTCCGAAGAGTCGGTTCCACAGGCCTGCGGGCAGTCCCTGATGGTGTGAGCTGTCGGGTTCCACGGGAAATTCCGGGCCCAGGACGAAAGCGGTCTCGAACAGGATCCCGAGCATCGCGTAGGCCGCGATCAATCCGAGGATGAGAGCCTCGAGCGGGTACCGCACCATTGCGGGCCGGCCGTGGCGTTCCTCCGGCCGGTCATCGCGCGGGGCCGACGACCCATACCGCGCCGTCAGCAACTCCTGAATCTCCGGATGCAGCCCCGGGATGACCGGCGGCTGTGCGGCGTTCCCGTCGTGCGCTGCGTTGCCGGCAGATGCCGCCGCGCCGCCGTCGTACGTCGCATTGCCCTGACCCGCCGTGTTCCCCATGCGTGAAGCCTAACGGCCTCCGCCGCGAACCCCCTCCGGTCGCAGCCGTGACCAATATGACCAATACACCGTGAGCGGGGCAGCACGGCGGTAGCGTGGCCCGCGGCTGTGGCGCACCGGCGCGTTGCGGCGGAAAGGTGCAACGGTATGTCAGGAACACGTCTTGCCGAACCGGTGAAACAGCCCACGATGGGCCGGGCCGTCGCGAACATCCTCAAGGGTTCCGCCGGCAACCTGATCGAGTGGTACGACCTCTACGTCTACGCGGCGTTCTCCTCCTACTTCGCCAGCTCGTTCTTCAACGGCAAGGACCCGGCCCAGGCGCAGATCGACGCCTACCTGACCTTCGCCCTCACCTTCCTGATGAGGCCGGTGGGCTCGTGGTTCTTCGGGCGCTTCGCGGACCGCCGCGGACGCCGTGCCGCGCTGACCCTGTCCGTCAGCCTCATGGGCCTCGGCTCGCTCCTGGTGGCCGTGCTGCCGACCGTGGCGCAGATCGGCGTCTGGGCCACGGTCCTCATGTACGCGTCGCGGCTGCTCCAGGGCTTCTCCGTGGGCGGCGAGTACGGCACCAGCGCCACCTACATGAGTGAAGCGGCGGTCAGCGGCAAACGCGGCTTCTTCTCAAGCTTCCAGTACGTGACCCTGGTGGGCGGCCAGGTTCTGGCCCTGCTGACCCTCGTGATCCTGCAGCAGACGCTGGGGGAGCAGGCCATCCACGACTGGGGCTGGCGCATCCCGTTCTTCATCGGCGCCGCGGCGTCCCTGCTGGTCCTGTGGCTCCGGCGGACCATGGATGAGACCATCACCGTGGAACAGCGTGAGGCCATCCACACCGCCGACGGGCCTCAGCCCGGCACCCTCAAGCTGCTCTTCACCAGGCACTGGAAGCAGTTCCTGGTGGTGGTGTTCTTCACCATGGGCGGCACGTGCGCGTTCTACCTCTACACCACGTACATCCTCAGCTACATGAACAACGTCTCCCACATCCCGAAGGCACAGACCTCGGTGATCAACTTCTGGGCGCTGTTGCTGTTCATGCTCATCCAGCCACTGTTCGGCTGGCTCTCGGACCGGATCGGGCGCCGGACCCTGCTGATCGTCTTCGGCGTCCTGGGCACGGTTTTCACCTGGCCGATCATGTCCACCCTGGCCACGGTGCACGACCCCGTCCCGGCGTTCCTTCTCATGGTCGCGGCGCTGCTGATCGTGGTGAACTACACCTCGGTCAACGCGATCATGAAGGCCGAGCTGTTCCCCTCCTCGGTGCGGGCGCTGGGCGTCGGCCTGGGCTACGCGGTGGCGAACTCGCTCTTCGGCGGGACGACGCCGCTGATCGGTGAGTGGCTGTCCGCCCAGGGACACAAGGAATGGCTCTTCACGTACGTGACCATCACGATCGCACTCTCGCTCGTGGTCTACATCTTCTTCCTGCCGAAGGACCGGCCGGAGGACCTCGACTGACGCTGCGCACCCCCCACGCGGCGTTCGACGACGACGGCGTGCGGCGCCCGGCCGAGCGGATCACCACGGTGGTCCAACGGCGGCCGGGCAGCCGTGCGCCGTCGTCGTCCCCGTGCACATGCGCGAGAAGCCAGTTGGGCACAGTCACGGAGCCGTGGACTGTGCCCAACTGGCTTCTCGCGGGTTGGGCGAGTTGGGCGGATTGCGGGGAGGAGAGGGGCTCAGGCCGAGTAGTACCGGCCCAGGGTCTCCGCCTTGTAGGCCGCGAAGTCGCCGGATTCCATGGCCAGGCGGGCGTCGTCCACGAGCTTCACCACGAAGCGCTCGTTATGGATCGAGACGAGCGTGGCCGCCACCATCTCCTTCGCCTTGAAGAGGTGGTGGATGTACGCCCGCGTGTAGTTGGCGCAGGCGTAGCAGTCACACCCGTCGTAAAGGGGCCCGAAGTCCGCCTTGTACTTGCGCCCGGACAGGTTGAAGCGCCCGTCCGGCGTGTAGAACGCGGAGTTCCGGGCCACGCGGGTGGGGGAGACGCAGTCGAAGGTGTCGGCGCCGTTCTCGATGGCCGTGAAGATGTCGTCCGGCTCGGAGATGCCGAGCAGGTGCCGCGGCTTGTCCTCCGGCAGCTCCTCGGCGCACCAGCCGACGATCGTCCCCAGATTCTCCTTCTCGAGTGCCCCGCCCAGGCCGAAACCGTCGAAGTTCATGGCGCCGAGATCCCGGCAGGCCTTGCGGCGCAGATCCTCGTAGTGGGCGCCCTGGATGACGCCGAAGAGCGCCTGGTACGGCTTGCCGACCCGCTCCTCGGTGAGGCGGAAGTGCTCCGTCACGCAGCGTTCCGCCCAGCGGCGGGTGCGTTCCAGGGATTCCTCCTGGTAGGCGCGGGAGTTCTGGAGGGTGGTCAGCTCGTCGAAGGCGAACATGATGTCCGCCCCGATCTGATGCTGCACCTGCATGGAGATCTCCGGGGTGAAGCGGTGCTTGTCCCCGTTGAGGTGGCTCTTGAACCAGACGCCCTCCTCATCCACATGGGCCAGTCGCTCCTTGCCGGGGGCGACCGCGTCGTCCGGGCCGGAGTGGTCCACCACGTCCATGTTGATGACCTTCTTGAAACCGGAGCCCAGGCTCATGACCTGGAACCCGCCAGAGTCGGTGAACGTGGGGCCCTGCCAGTTCATGAATTTCCCCAGCCCGCCCGCCGCGTCCAGGATCTC
The DNA here is from genome assembly GCF_052114185.1 of Arthrobacter sp. RAF14. NCBI lineage: Bacteria > Bacillati > Actinomycetota > Actinomycetes > Micrococcales > Micrococcaceae > Arthrobacter > Arthrobacter sp. RAF14. Next base: position 138,716 of record NZ_JBFREG010000003.1, read on the forward strand.
CGGCCCGGGCTGCAAGTACAGGTGGTAGGCGTTGGACAGCAGGGCCTGGGCGCCGAGCTCCCTCATGGATTCGGGCAGCACCGCCTTGACCGTGGCCTTGGTGCCGACGGCGATGAACGCCGGGGTCTGGATCTCGCCGTGGGGCGTCCGGATGGTTCCGGTGCGGCCGTGGAAGGCCTCGCCCTCCTGTTCGGCCAGACGGGTGCCGACCGTGAAACCGAACTCCTCCTGCCGGGCAGGCTCGTGCTCGGGAACGGCAGGGACGGTCAGGGATTCAGCGGTGGAAGACACCCTGCCATTCTGCCAAAGGTTGCCGGCCGGCAGGTCCACGCAGTGGCGTCGCTGCTCAGGCCCGGATGAGCTCCAGTTCCTGGCGGACGCGCCGCTCCACTTCGTCCCGGGACAGCGTCTGGGAGCCGCCGTGCGCCAGCAGATGGAGCAGCGACTCCACGCGGAGGACGCGCCATTCGCGCTCCGCCTCGTGGTTCCCGCTGTCCATGGCCCGGAAGATCTCCGTGTCATACAGATTCGGTTCGTTGAGCCGCCGCTGCCGGATCTTCGCCTCCAGACGGGACCGGAACGGGTCCAGCTCCTGGTCTTCCGGCGCACGCAGCAGCACCCGGTACGCGGCGGCCCGCTGCGGTTCGCCCAGTTGCTCCGCCACGAAGCTGGACAGGGCCAGGCTAGCCTCCGTGTGTGACCAGCGGGCCGGGTTCGCGTCGAACGGCAGGACATTGAGCAGATCCGCCACCTCCAGCGAGGCCTGGGGATCCTGGTACTCCAGGAACAGGTCCTGGGCGAAGGCCCGCAGATCGGCCAGGCAGCTGCCGGATTTGACGTTGATGCCCTTGACCAGCCGGTCCGCCAGGTTCTGCAGCGATCCTCGGCCGGGGTAGCGTTCCGCGACGTCCCGGATGAGCTGCTCCGGGGTGTCCGGCAGCGCGGGGATCCGCTCCCGCGCCGCGACGACGGCGGGGTCCTCGGGCCGGGGTGCGGGAGCGGTGGGCGACGGGAACGGCGTGGGGGCCGGGGACCCGGGACCGGTGCCGTCGGGCGACCCGTCCGTGGCGCCTCCCAGCGGTGCGGCGGCCAGACGGTCCGCGGGGCTTCCGGCGGGGTTCTCGGCGCGATTCTCCGTGTGGGGCTCCACCGGACTGCCGGCCGAGGGTGCGCCGGCGTCCTCCTGGCCGTCCGACGCGCCGCCGGCGATGATCCCGGCCCCAGCGCCGGCGACCACGCGCACCGTGGCGGTGAGCGCCACGCGGAGGGCGGCGCCGTCGTCGAGCATCAGGCGGTTCAGGAGGGGGTTGCCCAGGTCGTCATCCTCGGTGACCACGGCTTCCACCAGGGCGCTCAGGGTGCCGTCGGGCAGCACCACGCGGACCCCCTTGGTGATCAGGCCGGCCGCGAGCTCGACCCGCAGCGCTTCGTGATGTTCCATCGGTGGGTTACCTCCCGGTGTCCGGTGCAGTTCGCCCGACAGTCTACAAACCGCGCCTGACAATTCAGCGGGAAGCCGGTCCCGCCGGGAGTCCGGGCGGTCTAGAAGGCGGCGATGCCGGAGAACGCCAGGGCCTGCCGCACCAGCTGTCCACGGCCGCCGTCGAACTCCTGCTGCACCGTGGGGCTGAGCACTTCATCCGGCGACATCCAGGTCAGTTCCAGGGCGTCCTGGCGCGGGCTGCACTCACCGGTGACGGGCACCAGGTAGACGAGGGAGACGGCATGCTGCCGGTCGTCGGTGAAGCCGGTCTGGGAGGGCGCCGGGAAGTACTCCGCCACCGTGAACGGGACCGGGCTGGGCGGGAGCTGCGGCAGCGCCAGCGCGCCCAGATCCTTCTCCAGGTGACGCAGGAGCGCGGCGCGGATGGTCTCGCGGTACAGGACACGCCCGGACACCAGCGAACGCACCATATTGCCTTCGGCGTCACCCTGGAGCAGGGAGCCCACCTCAATCACGAGGCCCAGCGGATCCAGCCGCACGGGAACCGCCTCCACATACACCATGGGGAGGCGGTTCCTGGCCTCGTAAAGGTCCTCATCGGACAGCCAGCCGGGGTAGGGGTCCGGGGTGCGTACGCTCATGAACCCATTATGACCGGCGGGCGGGGCTCAGCCGGAGAAGCTCGCGGCCCACTCGTCCACGCGCCGCTTGCTCTCCTCGGGCGAAAGGTCCTCGACCCGCGTCATCACGGCCCAGCGGACACCGAACGGATCGACGATGGACGCGTACCGGTCGCCCGAGACGAAGTTCGCGGGAGCCTCACGGATGGTCGCGCCGGCGGCCTCGGCCTTCGCCGTCACGGCATCCACCTCGGTGACGTACAGCGCCAGGGACATGCTGACGCCGCCCGGCTGCGGCGCCACGAGCCCGTACTCGGGCAGCGGGTCTCCGATCGTGATGCTTCCGGAGCTGAAGCGCAGCTCCGCTTCGCCGATCATGTCGCCCATGCGGGTCTCGGAGACGACGACGGCGCCGAACACGTCGCGGTAGAAGTCCAGGGCCGCGGTGGCCGGCGATACCACGACGTGCGGAGTGATGGAGGTGCGGCCGTGGGGGAGACCGTCGGTGGTGAACGCGCCGGTGGCGGGTGCGGTGGGCTGATCCTGTGCTGGTGATTCACTCATGACACCACTCTCGCCCGGCGGCCCAGGCTGCGTCTTGAAGAAATCGGCCACGGGGGCGTGCCTGTCGGGTGAGGGGACTTGCCGGGCGGCCGGGTGCCGGGCGGGGCGGTACGCACGGCCGCGAGAGCCCGGGTGCCCCGCCGCGTCTCATGCCCCGCCGCGGCTCAGCGTCTCAGCGGCCCTGCGCCACCTCGGCCAGGACCGTGATCATGGCCTTGAGGTCCTCGGCGGTGGGCCGGTCCTCGATCCCGGCGTGGCTGCTGTCCGAATGCAGGAAGAGCGCCGCGAAGACCAGCGACGTGGCGGCGCGGGCCCGCAGCGGTGTGGTCTTCTGCTCGGCGAGCCCGATGATCTCGGCCCGCAGCCCGGACATCCAGTGGTGTACGGCGGCCATGAGCTCGGGTTCGTTGTCCACGAGCTTCTTCAGGCGCGGGACGCTGTCCGGGCCGCTCGAGAGGCTGCCGATCAGATGGCAGAGGTCGTCGATGATCGGCCCGTCGCTGTCCAGGAAGAGACGCGTGCGCGCCTCGGAGAGCGGCTTGCTGGGCAGGCCGAGGGAGGCGGCAGCCTTGGAGGGGAAGTAGTTGAAGAAGGTCCGTTCCGAGATCCCCGCCCGGGCGCAGATGTCCGCGATGGTGACCTGCGCCAGCCCCTCCTCGAGCACCAGGGCTCGCGCGGCGTCATGGATCGCCTGGCGGGTCTGCTGTTTCTTGCGTTCCCGCAGGGAGCCGGGGACGGAATCTGTTGGGGATGTCATGGATGCTTCCTCCGGTCTGGCCACCGCCCGGCTCCGGGGGATCCCGGAGCCGGACGGTGGTTCAGTCCTGGTGCCGCTCAGCTCTCGGCGAGCTGGGCGGCCGTGTTCTTATCGGCCTGTTCCTGCAGAGCCGAACGCTGGCGCAGTGGCGGCACCTTGAAGAACCAGCTGAGGACGAACGCCAGGAGGATCACTCCCAGGCCCACCCAGTAGATGCTGACCGCGGAGGTGTTGAACCCGGTCATGAACTGACGGGTCAGGCGCGGATCGGCACCCTTGAGGTACGAGGTGTCCGAGGTGGACGTGCTGCCGCCGCTCTCCGACTTCTGTTCCTTCAGCTTATCGATCATGGTGGGCGCGAGCTTGTCCACCACGGCCTGACGCTGGCCGGCGTCGCTGAAGTCGATGGCGAGTTTGCCCTTGACGACGGCGGCGTTCGCCTGCTGTGCCGCGGCTTCCAGGGCCTTCTGCTCGGCAGCCGGCTTCGCGGCGGCGACCTGCTGATCGATGATGCCCTGGGCCGCCTCCGCCGGGAGCTGGCCTGCGGTGACCTTCGCCTGGACGGCTGCGGTCACCTGACGGGTCACGGCGTCGTCGGCGGCCTTCTTCGCCGCAGCGGTGCCCTGGTCGAGGCCCTTCTGGAGCTCCTCCTTGACCGGGTTCACGATCGGGTTCCACAGCTGGTTCATGACGCCCTGGTTCGACGGGGCGGTGGCCACGGACGGGGTGAGGGCGGCGTCCAGGGAGGACTTCAGATCGTTCTCGTTCTGCATGGCCGTGGTGATGTTGTTGGGCATCACCGCGAACAGCACGGACAGCAGCACCGCCGTGCCCAAGGTGCCGCCGATCTGGCGGAAGAACGTGGAGGAGCTGGTGGCTACACCCATGTCCCGGGGTTCCACGGAGTTCTGCGAGGCCAGGGTCAGGGTCTGCATGAGCTGGCCGAGGCCGAGGCCGATCAGGAACATGCCGATCATGAGGAACCAGAGCGGCTTGTCGATGGTCATGAACGTCAGGACCAGGTAGCCGCAGGCGGTGGCGAAGGTGCCCGTGATCGGGAAGATCCGGTACTTGCCGGTCTTCGAGATCAGCTGGCCGGAGATGATCGAGGCGATCATCAGACCGGCCACCATGGGCAGCGTCGCGAACCCGGACTCGGTGGGCGTCAGGCCCGTGACGAGCTGGAGGTACAGGGGGAGGGTCAGCATGGCGCCGAACATCGCGAAGCCCACCAGGAAGCCCAGCACGGTGGCCATGGAGAACGTCCCGGAGCGGAACAGCCGCAGCGGGATGATGGCGTCCGACTTCATGATCGACTCGATGATGATGAAGGCGGCGAGGCCGACGGCGCCGATCACGTAGCAGGCGATGGCCCCCGCGGAGCCCCAGCCCCATTCCCGGCCCTGTTCGGCCACCAGGAGGAGCGGGACCAGGGTGACGACCACGGCGGTGGCGCCCCACCAGTCGATCCGGACCTTGCCGTGCTCGTGGAACTTGGGCAGGTGCAGGAACGCCAGCACCATGGCGAGTGCCGCCAGGCCGATCGGCACGTTGATCAGGAAGACCCAGCGCCAGCCGGCGATCCACAGGATCTGGCTGGCATCGGCGAACACCCCGCCGATCAGGGGCCCGACCACGGAGGACACGGCGAAGACGGCCAGGAAGTAGCCCTGGTACTTGGCGCGTTCGCGGGGTGCCAGGATGTCGCCCATGATCGCCAGGGGGATCGACATGAGGGCGCCGGCGCCGATGCCCTGGAAGCCACGGAATGCGGCCAGCATGAGCATGGAGTCCGAGAAGGACGAGAGCAGCGAGCCGACCAGGAAGACGCCCAGGCCGAAGAGGTAGAGGGGGCGGCGGCCGAAGATGTCCGAGAGCTTGCCGTAGATCGGCGTCGAGATGGTGGAGGTGATCAGGTAGGCCGTGGTGACCCACGCCTGCTGGTCCAGTCCGTGGAGGTCATCGCCGATGGTGCGGATGGCCGTGCCGACGATCGTCTGGTCCAGGGAGGAGAGGAACATTCCGGCCATGAGCGCGTAGATGACCAGAAGGATCTGGCGATGCGTCATGACGGGGTTGCCTGAGCCGGGTTGCTGGGCCTCGGCAGATGCTGCGTGAGCAGTGCTTGTGGACATGAAAGAGACCAGGACTTTCAGTGAAGGATTCTGGGGGGAGTGCCGGATTCGGCGACAAGTTTGCAGACTCTGCAACTTTACACATTCTGCAATAATTCCGGCAAGGGTCTGTGATCCCCGCCACGGGCAGAATGGAACCGTGATCTCTTCCAAAGGACATCTCAACCCGGGGGCTCCAGGAGTCAGACTGGACCGCTTCCCGCCGCCACCCGGCACCGGGGACGTGGTGCGGCACCTCTGGCGCGTCCGGTGGTCCCTTCCCGACGGCGCCGTGCAGCGGCAGCGCGTGCTGAGCTACCCGGCGTCGAACGCGGTCATCGGTCCGGAGGGCGCGGTGCTCTCGGGGCTCGGCACGGCGGTCGCCACCCAGGAGCTGGCGGGCGAATCCTGGGTGCTGGGACTGCTGCTGAGGCCCGCGGCCACGCGGCTTCTCAGCTCCGAGCCGCCGGCTGCACTCGTGGGGCGGGTGGTGCCGCTGCCGGGCGCGCCGGTGGAGGCCGTCCAGGACGCCCGGCGCGACGACGCCGCAGCGCCGGCCGCGCTGCACGCGGCCCTCTCGGGGTGGCTGGCGCCGTTCGTGGAACGGGTGGACGAACGGATCCGGCTCTGCAACGAGGTGTGCCGCCTGGCGGAGGAGGACCCGGACATCCTCCGGGTCGACGAACTCGCACGGTCCGCGGGGCTGCCGCTGCGCTCGCTGGACCGGCTCGTCAAGGAGCACGTGGGGGTGACGCCGAAGTGGCTGATCGACTGCCGCAGGCTCCAGGAGGCCGCCACGGTGCTCTACGCGGACTCCGAGGCGTCCCTGCCGGACCTGGCGTACCGGCTCGGCTTCTCCGACCAGGCGCATTTCAGCCGCAGCTACCGCAAGGTGATCGGGGAGACCCCGGCGCAGACGCGTCGTGCCGGGGAACTGGCCCGCGCCGCCGGCAACGTGCCGCCGCGCCTCCGCTGAATCACCGAGGGCTGAGAGGCCGGGAAGCAGGACCCGCGTTCCGGGGATTCGCCAAGGTGCGCCCGTTAGATTGGCCGGATGACCACACCCCGCCTGCGCCCCAGCCCGCCTCTCACGGCCCGCCCCGCCCGGGTCCGGTGGGTCGCGGCGGCGTTCGTGGTGGTGGGCGCCGGGTGGTTCGTGCTGATGATGTTCAGCTATCTGGATCACTTCGGAGTGGGTGCCGCGGATCAGCCGGTGCACGACTGGGCCATCTCTCTCAGGACGCCCGTGGTCACCGCGATCCTGGCGTTCATCACCACCCTGACCGGACCCAGCTGGATGACCGTCATCACGGCGGTCGTGGGGTTCGGCTGGATGCTCCTGTCCCGGGAATGGCGCCGCCCCGTCCTGCTGATGGGCGCCATGACGCTCGCGGTGCTGGCCTCCACGCTCATCAAGCACGAACTGAGCCGCGCGCGCCCCGACCCGGTCCAGATGATGCTGAGCGTCGACCAGTCCTACTCATTCCCCTCCGGGCACACCCTGGGGACGGCGGTGTTCGCCGGGTCCCTCGCCTACCTGCTGGCCGCCCATTCCTCGCGGAAAGGCGCCTTCGGGCTCGGGGCGGCGCTCGCAGTGGCGTTCACGGCGCTGGTGGCCTTCACCCGCCTGTATCTCGGGTACCACTGGCTCACGGACGTGCTGGCCTCGGCCGGCCTCGCTCTCGTGTTCGTCGCCGCGGTCATGGCCGGTGATCTGCTGCTCAGCCGGAACCGGCCTGCGGAAGTGCGCGAGGACAGCCCTACGCTGCGGGCGTGAGGCTCGCCGCGGCCTCCAGCGTCATCCAGGCCTGGAGCTGGGCGGCGAACTCCACGGTGCCGTCCGGCCGGGAGGCGCCGTCCGCCGTCTCCCGCGGGAAGACCCAGCCTTGGGACGATTCCCCGCGGCCGGCCCAGAACGCGTCCGCCGTCCGGGTGACGAGCGCGGACGCGGTGCCGCGCGCCGTCGTCGTGAGCCGGTCATCACGGGCGGCCAGCGCGAGGTAGCGTGCCAGGATGCCGGTGAAGAGGGCGCCGTCGCCGGGGCCGTGGGTCTGCAGTGCCCCGTCGGGGTGCGTCAGCCGCTCCGCCACGGCCTGGATCAGGTCCTCCGCGTGCCGCAGATCGTCCGGAGTGCCGAGCGCCAGGTAGGAACCCAGGACCGGGCCCTGGTTGTAGGAGTAGACCTCGCGGGCCACGGTGGTGCTGCCGTCCGGCTGGAGGTGGATTCCGTCGAGGAACAGCCCGGTGTCCTGGTCCAGGAGGCGTTCGCGCAGCCAGTCCACCAGGGCCCGGGCGCGCGCCGTGTCCCCGCTGCGCGCGAAGTAGAGCGAGACGGGCGCGGTGGCGGGCGTGTTCTTGAAGTCCCGGGCCTTGCTCCAGAAACTGCCGCCGCCCAGTTCCTCCGTGCTGGCCAGCACCAGCTGGCGGTTCAGGGTGCGCTGGAGCGAATCGAGGCCGCGGGAATGCCGGGCTCCGGGGTCGAGGGCCTGAAGCCGTTGCGCCGCCAGGGCCAGCCAGGCCATGTCGTCGGTGAAGGAGTTCACGTAGCGGAAGAGGTTGTGCAGCCGGATGGACCGGATGACGCGCCGCGCCAGGGCCGCTTCCGGGCCGTCCGGTTCGCGCTCCCGCAGGGCGGCGTCCACCAGGGCGTCCACGTAATGGGCCTGCCACCAGTAGTGCCAGGCGCCGAGCTCGCTGAACGCGCGGCTGGGCGCTTTGATGCGTCCGAGGTGGGTTCCCGGGAGGCCTGCCAGTCGGCGTCCGTGGCGGGCGATGACCGATCGGGCCGCCTCCGCCGCCCGTTGCTGTGCGTCCATGCCCCGAGCCTAGCGGCTGGCCGGAGGGGCGGGTCCGGTCAAGGCGTTCCATGCCCGTGGCGGAATGTGATTTAGTTAACACGCATTAACGCGGAGGCCTGACCCGGCCGGACGTCGATGCGGTTGATCACCAGCATGCCGGACCCGGATCAGGGCCTCCGGCACCGGCACAGGCGCCCGGTTGACCACGGGGCGTCGGGAAGGCTGTCCCATGACCCCGGAACTGCCCACCGCCGATTTCTACGGCGTTGAAGACCTTCTGAACGGTAAGGAGCGGGCCAAACTCGCCGAGGTGCGCGACTTCCTGGACGCCGAGGTGAAGCCGTATGCCGCCGCGTGGTGGGACGCCGCCGAGTTCCCGTTCGCCCTCCTGCCCAAACTCGCGGCCTTGGAGATCAACACCCCCACCCGCCGCGGATACAGCCACCTCTTCATGGGACTCCTGATCGCGGAGCTGAGCCGCGCGGACGTCTCGCTCGGCACCTTCTTCATGGTCCACCACGACCTCTTCGTCGAATCCCTGTACCGCTTCGGCTCGCAGGATCAGAAGGACCGCCTGCTCGACGACGCGGCCTCCCTCCGCACGACGGGCGCCTTCGCGCTCACTGAGCCGGAGCACGGCTCGGACATCGCCCGTGGGCTGTCCACGACGGCGGTCCGGCACGGGGACGAATGGGTCCTGAACGGGTCGAAGCGCTGGATCGGGAACGGCACCTTCTGCGATCACATGCTGCTGTGGGCCAGGGACCAGACGCCCGGCTCGGAGGGGGCGGTCCGCGGATTCATCGTGGCCGGCGGGCTTCCGGGCCTCACCCGGTCCCGGATCGAGGGCAAGACCGCCCTGCGGACGGTGCAGAACGCGGACATCGAGCTGCGGGACGTCCGGGTGAGCGAGGCAGATCGCTTCGCCGGGATCTCCAGCTTCGCCGACACCAACGAACTCCTCCGCGGCTCACGCGTCCTGGTGGCCTGGCAGGCCGTGGGCCAGCAGCTGGCCGCGTTCGACGTCGCCCGGTCCTACGCCGTCCGACGGGAACAGTTCGGCAAGCCGATCGCCTCATTCCAGCTGGTGCAGGACCGTCTGGTCAAGATCCTCGGCAACGCCGTCTCCGGGGCCACGATGATGACGCGCATCGCGCAGCTGGACGCTCAGGGGCTCGCCGGGATGCCGCAGGTCGCGCTCGCGAAGGCCCACGTGACCTCGGCCATGCGGGAATCCGTGGCCCATGCGCGGGCCGTGCTGGGCGGCAACGGCATCGTCACCGGCTATGGCGCCGCCAAAGTCTTCGCGGACGCGGAGGCCATCTACACCTATGAGGGCAGCTACGAGGTCAACACCCTGATCGTGGGCCGGGAGATCACCGGGGTGTCCGCGATTCACTGAGCACGGGCTGCGCGGCGCGGGCTGCGCGCCCGACGGCGTCAGCGAGCCTTCCGCTCCCCGGCCTCGAGGCGCACCGGGAGGGAGTTGCCGGGCACCGGGGCCGGGCACGTCCCGAAGTCGGTGAAGGCGCTGGGGTAGTTGATGGCGCGGTTGAAGTCCACCACCACGGTGCCGTCCGGCCGGGGCCGGGCCGTGGAGACCTTCCGCCACTCGTCCGTGGTGTCCCCGTTGCTCGCGTCGTGGAAGGTGATCGTGAGGGCGCCGAGTTTCTCCTCCTCGGCCTGGAGACGGTACTCGGTGTCCGAACCGGGCAGGGTGAACACCACCTCGCCGACCGAGTGATGCACGCTCTCCACCAGTGGATTCGCGGTGGCGATCGGCACGGCGCGCGGTTCAGGATACGGTTCGAACCGCGCGGTCACCACCAGCTCCGGCCGGTAGTCGAACACGGGGACGCCCTGGAAACCGGTGTAGACCGGTGAGGCGTCGTCCCGCGTGCGGATCGCGTACCGCCCGCCCCGGACCGCCAGTTCCACGACCACCCGGGTGCCGTCCGGGCCGCCGAAGCCCACCCAGTCCAGGGACTCCTCATCCGCCAGGCGCGCGCTCACCGTGCCGACGACGGAGCCGGCCCGGCGTCCGCCGTCGGGCCCCGCGGAGCTATCCGCGCCGTCGTCGTTGAGAGTCCGGAGCCCGTCCTCCTCGGCGGCGCGCAGCCATGCGGTGGTCCCGTCGGTCCACCATTGCCCGGGAACACCATCCAGAGAGGAAGGTGTGTCCGGAAGCCAGTGCAGCGACGTGAGGGTGAGCCAGCCGTGCGGGGTCGCCAGGGCGGCGTTCCGGTTGTCGCGGAAGCGCTGCCAGCGTGCTTCCTGCGGATCGGTGGCGGTACCGGTGGTCGACTGCGTGGCTGAGGGGTTCATGGTTCCTCCTGGTCGGGAATTCACTCCACCTAACCATGCGCCGGGGCAGGTCATTCCCGGGCTTCCGCGGAGGCCCGGCCTGCAGAGGGGCTCCGCCGAGGGGGCTTAAAAGAGGATGGCGCCGTGGTGTGACCACGGCGCCTGGCCCCGAGACCATGGGGGGCGTGCCTCGGGACCTCCCGAACAGTGAGTGCGGTCAGCTCTCGAATCGTGACGTGATGCCGGGGATTTTTCTCAAAGAGATTCCGGGAGCCCCGGCCAGGCTGCTCACGGACGCTTCCTCCTGCGTGACGTCCACGGGCAGCAGGGCGCCGTCGCGCAGGGTTTCCAACGCGGTCCGGCACTCCTGGAGACGGCGGAGCGAATCCTCGTCATCGCGGCAGGCCACGGCCACCGTGCCGGAGATGTGCGCCGCGCACACGCCCTGTCCGAGCGTGCGGCTGACGGCGTCGCCCAGCTCCGCGAGCAGAGTCCAGCTCAGCGGGGTGGCCGCGCAGTTGTGCCTCAAGGCGAACGAGGTCACCAGGACCGGCCCGGAACCCGCCGAGAGCATCTCGCGGACCGTATGGCGGAAGTGGGACGGGGTGTAGAGCCCGGTGGCCACATCGAGGCAGCCGAGCTCGGCGGTGTCGTGGCTGGTCTCGGCCCAGGCGTCGATCGCGCAGGCTGTGGCGTCGAGATCCATCTCCTGGCCGAGGGTGGCGTAGAGCGCCTTGAGATCCAGGAGGACCTCCCGGGCCCCCGCGCCGGCCCAGGCACGGGCGGCGCCGAGACTCGCACTGGATTCGGAGGACAGACGTGCGTCCGTGAGGAGCTGCTGGGCGATGGACTCCACTGGAGCCAGGTCCCAGTCGCCGGTATGTCGCCAGCCGGCGCCGAGGCTGGCGGCGCGCCAGGTCTCCACCAGCTCGCGCCAGGACCGGTGGTCCTGGTTCTCCATACCCGGCGTCGGGTGCATGATGGCGCCCCCCTTTTCGTCCAGTCCTCAGCGTTCACGTCTAACGTAAAATTCAGTGTGCAAGCTTGGCACATCGTGACGCGACTTCCGGAAACCGTGGGAAGTGTCACAATTAAAAAAAGATTGAACATTCCGGCGTCACGATCCGGACCCTCAGACTACTTCTCTTCTACGGGGAGCGTTTCGGAGGAAACGCGGCGCAACGGAGGGGGTACGGCGTGTCGGATGACACCCAGATGAGTGACGGGGATCTGTGTCTCCGGGTCCGTGAAGGGGACCAGGATGCTTTCGGCGTGCTCTACGAGCGGCACGCCCCCTTGGCGCTCTCGATCGCCCGCCAGGCCGTGGACAACTACGCCGACGCCGAAGACGTCGTGGCGGACTCCTTTCACGCGGTCCTGGACAAGCTCAGGACCGGCGACGGTCCGGACACCTTCTTCCGCGCCTACCTTCTGCAGGTGGTGCGGCGGACCGCCTACGCCCGCAACCGCAGCGCCGGGCGGGCCATCCCCACGGCCGACGAACAGCAGCTCGACCGCCTGGAGACCCCCGACGACCCGGCGCTGATGGAGTTCGAGAACCAGGCCGCGGCCACCGCCTTCCGGGCTCTTCCCGAACGCTGGCAGGAGGTCCTCTGGTACCTGGACGTGGAGGGACAGAAACCCGCGGCGGTGGCGCCGATCATGGGTCTGGCGCCCAACGCCGTCTCCGCCCTGGGTGTTCGCGCGCGGGACGCTCTGCGCCGCGAATACCTGCAGGCCCACGTGAACGGAGAAGTGCCCGAGGAGTGCCGTCCGTACCGTGACAAGCTGGGCGCCTACGTCCGGGGGAGTCTGCCCCGCGGCGCCGAGCGCAAGGTCCAGGACCACCTGGAGACGTGCGCCAAGTGCACGGCCATCATGGTGGAGCTCGGCGACGTGCGCGCCACCATCAAGGCCGTCCTGCTGCCGCTCATCATCGGGGTGGGCCCCGCCGCCTGGTGGCTCAGCCCGGCGGGCCAGACGGCCGTCCTCGGCTCGCTCGGCGGAACCGCCGGCAGCCTGGGCGCCGGCGTGCTCGCGGGGTCCGCAGATGCAGGCGCAGGTGCCGGTTCCGCTGGTGGCGGCGCGGGCGGTGGCGCTGGTGGCGCCGCCGGCGGTGCGCTGGCCGGTGCCGGAGCTCTCGGCGTCGGTGCCGCCGTGGCGGGGATCGCCGTCGTCGCCGTGGGTCTGGTGATGGCGCCGTCCGTCCTGGCCGGGTGGCAGACGCCGACGACGCCGGCCGCCCCGAGCGTCCAGCAGGCCGCGCCGAAGTCCGTCCCGGCCCCGGTGACGCCGTCCTCCGCGAAGCCGCCGGTGGCCAAGAAGGCCGCTCCGGCGAAGGCCACGGATCCGGCTCCGAAGCCCGCGCCGAGTCCGTCTGATCTGCCGCAGCTGATCGCGCCCCTGTTGCCCGCTCCTCCCGCGCTGACGCCCACTCCCGCGCCGTCGGCGCCGGGCACCGCGTCGCCGGAGCCGATCAAGAGCACCACGCCGTCGACGACGGCCGAGCCGACGACCGTCTCGACGCCGAGCAAGACCGGAACGCCCACGGCCAAGCCGACCGAGACCAGTACGCCGACGCCCACGGAAACCGCGACGCCCACCAGCACGGCGACCCCGACCGACACCGGACTGCCGACGCCCACGGATACCGCGACGCCCACCAGCACGGCGACCCCGACCGACACCGCGACGCCGACTGATACCGCCACGCCCACCGACACCGGACTGCCGACGCCGAATCCGACCACCACCATCGTCTGCCTGCCCGGATTCGAGTTCTTCTGCGAGGTGGGCCTCTTCTGAGGCCTTGGGGCCCTGAGAGGTGGGGCGGCGCGGGCGCGCCCGCGCGGCTCGCCGAGGCCGCCGGATGCGCCCTCCGCAGTCACGAGGATTTCATCTGCTGCTTGTGCGTCACGTTTGCCCCGTGCACTGCTCTCTATAGGTGTCGGGAGCCTCGGTCTGGCCGTGGCCCCCGATGCAGGTCTCGTTCTGCTCCTGGACCGGGACTTCTGTGCGCTGAGCTGATGCGGCTCGGTGTACGGGATGCGGGTGCCGGCGTTCCCTAAGATCGCCGCCTGTGCGGCATAGCCGGCACCCGCGCTTCTTCCTCCCGGGGCCCGGATCCTGCGGCTCACTGCCGATGCCGGTCTCATCGTCGCCCCATTTCCATGGGCACTTTCCCGCGCCGTGTGACCGCCGTCGTCGTCCCGTCGGTCATTTGGGGGCGCTCGGACGAGTCCTGGAAGCCGGCCTTCGGCGACGTCCGAGGCGCCGCCCTGAAAGCGGGTTAAGTGGGCGGAATCCGCGGATCGTGTCGCGGAAATCACTTAAATTTCCGACATTCTTTTATGTGACTTGCGCGACACGAAAATTTGTGGTGAAAGTCCGCATTTTCTCCGTCACGAATCCGTCAGACCCCTCACTAGGTCCATGAACAGGCGAAAGGGGCGGCCGCCCTGGGCTCGGTTGAGCGCTGATGCCACAGGGAAGGACGGACGTGAACTGGATCATGCGTGCTCTGCGCCGCGAACCCGGCAAGGGGCCTCGTGCTCGGCGCCCGGGTTCCGACGGAACCGGGGCCGGAGACAGGCTGCCGAAGTACACGACCTTCGACTGCCGTGACGGCAAGCATGACGCCTGCCCGGTCTGCCGCTGCGAGTGCCACCGCGAGCTTCTCGTTCCCGAGGAGTTCCTCGGAGAGGCAGCGCCGGAGATCACACCGGCACCGGTCAAGCCCCCGTCGCCCGACGTCGCACCCGCCCTAAGGAGAGCCTGATGTTTGTGCCGTTTCGGCCTGGAAACCCGCCAGCCGGGAGAAGACGTCCCCTCATGGTGCACGTCGCGCTGCTCTGCGCGCTGCTCGCCGGCGCGGTGATCGGCGGCGCAGCACCCGCTCAGGCGCTCGGCACCCCGGCGCCCGCCTCCGTGCCCGCCGCGCCGGTCCCCATGGTGAATGCTGCGACGACGATCCAGTGCACCGCGGGCTACGTCTACGGTGTCTCCTCCACCGGTCAGCTCCAGGAAGTCAGCGCGGGCACCGTGACGCCGATCGGCACCCGTGCCAGCGGAGTCGCCAGCTTCAACGGCCTCGGCATCGGCACGGGCGGCTCGCCCGTCCTGGCCTATGAGCGCACCAATGCCGGGCGGACGGCCACCATGTTCTCCTTCGACCCGAACAGCGGCACCTGGAGCAACACCGGCGACTCGTACAACACGGCGAATGACGGCTACACCGGCCAGCTCGTGGCCGGCGCCGTGGACCTGAAGACCGGCGCGTACTACTTCGGAGGCTTCTCCAGCAGCGGCACCAGCTTCTACCTGTGGCGGTACAACCCGGGAAGCACGCCCCGCTTCACCTTCATGGGCACCCTGAACACCTCCGCGAACGCGAACTCCGCCTCCAACGGTGACATGGCGTTCGACGCCGCAGGCAACCTCTTCGTGGTGCGCGGCGTCGGGAGCACCACCACGGTGTTCTCCGTGACCGCGGCCAACCTCGCGGGCGGCACGGGCGGCACCATCCCGTCGTCGACCTCGAACTCGTTCACCACCAACGCGAATGTCAACGGCGTGGCCTTCGACGCCTCCGGCAAGGCGTACCTCGGCACCGGAAACACGGTCACCTCCTACGACATGCCCAACTGGACCAACCCCTCCACGGTGGCGTCCTCGACCTCCGGTTACTCCGGCACCGACCTCGCCTCCTGTTCCTCCCCGGCCACCATCACACTGGAGAAGGACGTCCAGGGCCGTGTCAACGACACCGACCAGTTCACCCTGAACCTGGCCCAGGGCTCCACCACCCTCGGCACCGCGACCACCACCGGCACGGCCACGGGTGTGCAGTCCGAGCGCGTGGGCCCGCTGCCCGCCGTCCGCGGCACCACCGTGACCTTCTCCGAAACCGGCGCCGGCGGCACGAGCCTCTCCGGGTACACCAGCAGCTACCAGTGCACCGTGGACGGTCAGCCGATGTCCCCGGCGGTCTCCGGCACCGGAACCTCCGGCTCCGTGACCATCCCGGCCACCGGTCAGGAAATCCTGTGCCGGATCGTGAACTCGCCGCGCTCCGCCGCGGTGACCGTCAACAAGACCTGGGTGGTGGACGGCACGAGCTACGCGAACGGTCAGCAGCCCGCCGGGATCTCCGCGACGCCGTCGCTCACCCCTGCGGGCACCGGCACCGGGTCCGTGGCCTGGGGCCAGCGCCGCACCGGCTTCACGCTCGGCCAGAACGTCGGCATCGGCGAGACCACGGTCATCGACCCGAACGCGTTCCCCGGCTGCACCCTCAGTTCCGCCACGATCTCCGGGCCGGGCGTCAACGGCACCCAGGCCATCGGGCAGCCCACCACCGTGAAGCTCCCGGGCGCCGAGAACGTCTACCAGGTGACCAACACCGTGACCTGCCAGAGCCTGACCGTGATCAAGAACGTCAAGAACACGCACGGCGGCACCCGCAGCGCCACGGACTGGAACGGCCACCTCAAGGCCGCCCAGGGCCAGAACGTGCTGAGCTACAACACCGGTCAGAAGCGTTACGTCGCCACCGGGTCCTGGGTCATCTCCGAGGACCTCCTGGCCGGGTACGAGCAGGCCGGCATCACCTGCCAGGGCGGCACGCTCGCAGCGGACGGCAAGACGGTCTCCGTCGCCGCCGGCGCCAACGTCACGTGCACCATCACCAACCAGGACCAGGCCGGCTCCGTGACCTGGAAGAAGGCCGACGAATCCGGCCGTGCCCTCGCCGGGTCCGTCTGGACCCTGACCGGTCCGGGCGGCGCCACCCAGGAGGTCACCGACTGCGTCGCCTCCTCCGCTGCGTCCTGCACCGGCGCCGACAAGGACCCGGCCGCCGGCGCCTTCAGCCTGGCCGGCCTGAACCTGGGCGACTACACCCTCGTGGAGAAGTCCGCTCCCGCCGGCTACGTCCTGGACACGACCCCGCACCGCTTCACGCTCACCTCGGATCGCAAGGACTTCGCGTTCACGACGGCGTTCAAGAACGTGCAGCGTGCGGCCGTGACCCTGCCGCTCACCGGTGGCACGGGTTCGGACCTCTTCACCCTCGGCGGACTCGCCGTGCTGCTGGGAGCCGGCGCCACCGCCGTCGTCCTGCACCGTCGCCGGGCCGCCAAGTCATGATCTTCCACCGCAGACAACACTCCATCCCCGCATCTCCGGCGATCGCCGCCGGTGACCTCCGAAAGGAAACCAACACCATGGGCCACTCCACGTTTGGCCTGGGGCGGCGCTTCGCCGCCCTGGCCGGCGCCGTCGCGCTCGCACTGGTCGGCGGCGCCGCCGCAGCCCAGGCGGACACCCCGGCACCGTCGGCAGGCAACATCAACGAGTCCACGCCGACGTCGCTGACGATCCACAAGTACGACGGCACGCCCGGCGCGGCCGGTGACGGCACCCAGAAGACCGACACCTCGCAGCTCGGCAACGCCCTGGCCGGGGTGACCTTCAAGATCACCCCGGTGACCTCGAAGAACGGCCAGGTCCTCGACCTGCACACGCAGGCCGGCTGGGATCTGCTGCAGGGTGTCAAGGCCTCCGATGTGACCGCGGCGAACGGCTACGCGTTCGGCACCCCGGTCAGCGTGACCACCGGCGCCGACGGCTCCGTGACCCAGTCCCTGCCGCAGGCCGTGTACCTGGTCACCGAGACCGACCCGGGCACCAACAACGTGATCTCCCCGGCCCAGCCGTTCCTGGTGACCCTGCCGCTGCCGCAGAGCAACGGCAACTGGCTCTACGACGTGCACGTGTACCCGAAGAACAAGATCAACACCACCACCCCCACCAAGGAGGTGGCCGATCCGGTCGCTCCGGTGCTGGGCTCCCAGGTCACCTGGACCATCAACGCCCCGGTGCCCGCCCTGGCCGCCGGTGACACCTACAAGTCCTTCGTCATCACCGACCAGCTGGACTCCCGCCTGAGCTACACCTCCGCCACCGTGGACGGTTTCACCTCCGGCACCGATTACACCGTCACCGAGTCCAACGGCCTCGTCACCATCACCTTCACCCCGGCCGGCGTGGCCAAGCTCTCCGCAGGCCAGACCGTCGTGGCGAAGGTGACCACCAAGGTCACCTCCCTCGGGACCGACGGCGTCATCAAGAACAGCGCCACCGTCAACACCAACGGCTCCAAGGTGGACACCAACAAGCCGAGCACCAACTGGGGCCCGCTGCAGATCCTCAAGTACGCCCAGCAGGACGAGAGCAAGACCCTCTCCGGCGCTCACTTCGAGATCTACACCGCCAAGGACGCCGCTCAGCCCGTGGGTACCCTCGTGACCGACGCCAACGGCAAGGCCTCCATCAGCCTCTGGGTCGGCAACAACGACGTCACCAGTAAGACCTACTGGGTCAAGGAGACCCAGGCTCCGGCCGGTTACACCCTGCCCCAGGACCCGTGGACCCAGGTCACGGTCAAGGCCAACGGTGACACCGCCCCGGTCGTGCTGAAGATCGCCAACACGCAGCAGCCCGCCGTGACTCTGCCGTTCACCGGCGCCGAGGGCCAGCTCCTGCTGACCGTCACCGGCATCGCCCTGGTCCTGGTCGCCGTCGGCGCCGCGCTGGTCATCAGCCGCCGTCGCGCAGCACAGCGCTGAGACCGGTGACCCCCAACGGGTGAGTTCATGAACGCTCCCAGCACAGCGCCGGCCCCGGGCACCGCCCGGGGCCGGCGCGTTGCCCGCCCCGCCCGCGCCTGGCGTCTGCCGGTGGCCGCCGTGGTGGTCGCCGTCATAGCCCTGGCCGGGATGGCGGTGCTCCTGTATCCCACAGTGGCCTCCTGGTACTCCCAGCTCGAGCAGTCACGGGTGATCGCCAACAGCGCCACGTCCGTGGACGCCGACCGCGGCCGCGAGAACGAGCAGCTCCGGCTCGCCCACGCCTACAACAAGGCCCTCGCCTCCGGCGCCGTGCTCGACGCCAACCAGCGCATCCCCACGGGCGAAGGCAAGAGCAGCGACAGCTCGCTGAAGTACGACGCGATCCTCAAAGACCCCGCCACCGGGGTCATGGCACGCCTCATGGTCCCGTCGATCGGGGTCGATCTGCCGATCTACCACGGCACCGCGGATGACACCCTGCTCAAGGGTCTGGGCCACCTGGAGGGCACCTCCCTGCCGGTGGGAGGCACCGGCACCCACTCGGTCATCACCGGGCACCGCGGCCTGGCGAACGCCACCATGTTCACCGATCTGGACCGGGTGAAGGAGGGCGACATGTTCAGCCTCTCCGTCGCCGGCGAAGTGATCAGCTACAAGGTCGTCAACACCCAGGTGGTGGACCCGGATCAGACCAAGCCCCTGCAGGCCGTCCCGGGCAAGGACCTGGTCACCCTGGTCACCTGCACGCCGCTCGGCATCAACTCCCAGCGCATCCTGGTCACGGGGGAGCGGGTCACGCCGACGCCGCCCGCCGACATCGAAGCCGCCGCGGCCATTCCGACCATCCCCGGCTTCCCCTGGTGGGCCGTGATCCTGGGCGGAGGACTTCTGCTCGCGATCGTCTACGTCTGGCGCAGTGGCTACGCGCCGCGCGTCCGGGCCGTGCGGAGCGCTGCCTGAACGGTCCGCACGGCGGCCGATGGTTCCCCTCAGAGGGTGCTTGCGGCTAAGATCACATGCTCAGCAGCCAGCCGATCTGGCTCTCAGTATCCAGCGACGTGTACTGGCCATCCCCTGTTCCGAGGAAGCGCCCATGCCGTTGAACAACCCTGTGCCCACCGCCGTCCCGAATCCGGGTGACCCCAGCGAGGAACTGGCCGCGGAGCTGCGTGCCGATGTCCGCCGGGTCTCCACGCTCCTGGGCCAGTCCCTGGTGCGTCAGCACGGCCCCGAACTCCTCAAGCTCGTGGAGCAGGTGCGCCTCCTGACCAAGGAGTCCAAGGAAGCCGCGCGCGGCGTCGGTGACGCCACCGGGCCCTGGAGCGCCGACGACGTCGCGCAGCAGGTCCGCGAGCTGCTCTCCTCCCTGCCGCTCGAGGAGGCCACCCGCCTGGTCCGCGCCTTCGCCTTCTACTTCCACCTGGTGAACGCAGCCGAGCAGGTCCACCGCGTGCGTGTTCTGCGCTCCCGGGCTGAGAAGGACGGCTGGCTGGCACGCGCCGTCACCGAGATCGCCGAGCACGCCGGAACCGAAGCACTGCAGGACCTGGTCAACGAACTGGACGTCCGCCCGGTGTTCACCGCGCACCCGACGGAGGCCTCCCGCCGGTCCGTGCTGGACAAGCTCCGCGCCCTCTCCGATGTGCTGTCCGAGCCCACCGAGGAGGGGACCTCCGCCCGCAGCCGCCAGGACCGCCGGCTCGCCGAGATCATCGACCAGATGTGGCAGACCGACGAACTGCGCCAGGTCCGGCCCACCCCGATCGACGAGGCCCGCAACGCCATCTACTACCTCGGCAACATCCTCACGGGGGCCATGCCGGAGGTCATGACCGAGCTCGGGGACCTCCTGGCCGAACACGGCGTCACCCTGCCGGCCGAGAAGGCCCCCATCCGGTTCGGTTCCTGGATCGGCGGCGACCGGGACGGCAACCCGAACGTCACGGCCGAGGTCACCCGCGAGATCCTCCAGCTCCAGAACCAGAACGCGGTCCGGATCGCCATCTCCCTCCTGGACGACCTCATCTCCGTGCTGTCCAACTCCACCGCCCTGGCCGGCGCCAGCGAGGAGCTTCAGGAGTCGCTCCGCGAGGATCTGGCGAAGCTCCCGGGCCTGGACAAGCGGGTTCTCGAGCTGAACGCCCAGGAGCCGTACCGTCTCAAGCTGACCTGCATCAAGGCGCGCCTGCTCAACACGGCCCGCCGCATCGCCGCGGGCGGACCCCATGAGCCCGGCCGTGACTACGTCAGCACGGAAGCCGTCCTGGCGGATCTGCGGCTCGTGGAGAACTCCCTGCGCGAACACTCCGCATCCCTGGCCGCCGACGGCGCGCTGGCGCGGGTGCAGCGAGCCGTCGCCTCGATCGGCCTTCAGCTGGCCACGCTGGACATCCGGGAGCACGCGGACCACCACCATGACGCCGTCGGCCAGCTCTTCGACCGCATCGGCGAGCTGAGCGGCCCCTACGCGGAGCTGTCCCGGGAGGAACGCTGGGACGTGCTCCGGGCCGAGCTGGCCTCGCACCGCCCGCTCTCCGGCCACCCAATCGTGCTGGACGGCGTCGCGGACAACACCTACAACGTGTTCCGGGTGATCCGGCAGGCGCTCAAGGCCTACGGTCCGGACGTGATCGAGACCTACATCATCTCGATGACCCGCGGCGCCGATGACGTTCTGGCCCCCGCGGTCCTGGCCCGCGAGGCAGGCCTGGTCCAGCTGCACGGCGAGAACCGCTACGCCAAGATCGGTTTCGCACCCTTGCTGGAGACGGTGGATGAGCTGCGTGCCTCGGCGGAGATCGTGGACCAGCTCCTCTCCGAACCCTCGTACCGCGAACTCGTGCGGCTGCGCGGCGACGTGCAGGAGATCATGCTCGGCTACTCCGACTCCAACAAGGAGTCCGGCGTGATGACCAGCCAGTGGGAGATCCACAAGACACAGCGCAAGCTCCGCGACGTGGCACTCAAGCACGGGGTGCGCCTGCGCCTCTTCCACGGCCGGGGCGGCTCGGTGGGCCGCGGCGGCGGGCCCACCTATGACGCCATCCTGGCCCAGCCGAACGGCGTCCTGGAAGGCGAGATCAAGTTCACCGAACAGGGCGAGGTCATCAGCGACAAGTACTCGCTGCCGGAGCTGGCCCGCGAGAACCTGGAGCTCTCCCTGGCGGCCGTCATGCAGGGTTCGGCCCTGCACCGGGCCCCGCGCACCACGGAGGAGGAACGGGAGCGCTACGGCCAGGTCATGGACGTCATCTCGGACGCGGCGTTCGCCCGGTACCGCACGCTGATCGACGACCCCGACCTCCCGGCGTACTTCCTGGCGTCCACCCCGGTGGAGCAGCTGGGCCAGCTCAACATCGGGTCCCGCCCGTCCAAGCGCCCCGACTCCGGGGCCGGTCTGGGCGGTCTGCGGGCCATCCCCTGGGTGTTCGGCTGGACGCAGTCCCGTCAGATCGTGCCCGGCTGGTTCGGCGTCGGTTCGGGTCTGAAGGCCGCCCGCGAAGCCGGTCTGGAGCAGGAACTGCAGGAGATGGCGCAGCGCTGGAACTTCTTCGCCTCGGTGCTCTCCAACGTGGAGATGACCCTGGCCAAGACGGACATGGACATCGCGAGTCACTACGTCGGCACGCTGGTCCCGGAGGAACTGCACCGGCTCTTCGACGCCATCCGTGCCGAGCACGCGCTGACGGTGGCGGAGGTGGAACGTCTGACCGGGGAGAACGAACTCCTGGACGCGCAGCCCACCCTCCAGCGTTCCCTGCGGGTCCGTGACCAGTACCTGGATCCCATCAGCTACCTGCAGGTGGAACTCCTGCGCCGCGTCCGGGAGGAGGCCGGCGCCGGGGAGTCGGAGATCGCCGAGACCTTGCAGCGGGCCATGCTCATCACCATCAACGGAGTGGCCGCCGGCCTGCGCAACACGGGCTGAGCCGCGGCGCGCCGCGCGGGGCGGGAGGCTCCTGCCCCGCGCGGCCGTCGTCGTCGGTGTCTTGCGCCGTCCGGTGTCAGGATGACCGACGACGGCGGCGGGTCACGATCAGCCCCAGCACGCCGCCCACCAGCACGCCCACCGCGAGCCCCAGCAGTGAGCTGGCCCAGAACGGCAGGCGGGTGGTGTGGCCGGTGACGTAGCCGAGGCCGACGCTCCACGCGGCCCACAGGAGGCTGCCCAGGAGCGAGCACGCCACGAAGCTCCGGGTGGACACGTCCGCGATCCCGGATCCGGCGGAGAGCGCGAGCCGCCCGCCCGGCAGGAAGCGGAGTCCGATGATCACGCCGTAGGTCGGTGTCCGCCCTGCGCGTTCCAGGGCGCGGTGTATCCCCGCATGGATCTTCGAGGTGAGCGTCCACCGGTCCATGAGATGGGCCAGCCGCCGCTTGAACAGCAGAAACACGACGAGCTCGCCCAGGAACGAGCCGAGGGTCGCGAGGGCCAGCGCGAGTGGCAGGGAGCAGTGCCCCTCCGCGGCCAGGGCGCCCGCCGCCACCACCAGCGCCTCGGAGGGCAGGGGCGGGAAGACGGTGTCCGCCATCACCAGGGGGACGATCCACCAGTAGAGCGCGGTGCTCCACGTGGTGGGATCGGAGAAGTCCATGGCTACAAGGTACGTCACCGCGGGCCGGGGTGGGGGCGGAGCCGCGGGCGGTGAATCCCGGGCCGGTAAAGTGGGCACCGTTCACTCGTACGGAGATCTTTGGGGGTATTTCCATGGGAAGACTGTTCGATGGCCCGTGGCCGGTTCTGCTCATCATCATCCTGACCCTGGGAGTGGTGGCCGCGCTGCTCATCCTGGCAGTGGTCGCCAGCGCTCGGCCCAGTCAGGACGCGGCGTATCTGGCCCGGCTGCGCGACGGTCAGCTGACGGTCGAGAGCCAGACGGACTACCTGCAGGGGGTCGGCCACCGCACGCGGGCCCTCGTGTCGGGCGTGATCGGATTGTTCGTGCTGGGCATCGTCTTCGGGCCCGTCGCGATCGTCCAGGCGGGCCGTGCCGAAGCCCTCGGAGTCACGGCGACGGCGGGCAAGGTGCTCGGCTGGATCAGCGTGGGCTTCAGCATCCTCTGGGTGCTCGGCGTCGGCATGGGATTGTCGAGCCGGCTCGGCTACCAGCCGCCTGGGTATTGAGTCGGCCGGGTGCTGACTCGCCTGGGTATTGAGCCGCAGGACCCTCAGCCGCCGTGCGCTTCGGACAGCGTCAGCTCGCTGCGGTATTCCACCGGCTTGCCGGACAGCGGGTCTACGAAGCGGATGCCTCGGGCCAGGAGCTGGAGCGGCCGGTCGTAGTCGTCCGGGGCCTTGTCCAGCAGGACGGGGTAGAAGGGGTCGTTGACGATCCCCAGCCCCAGCGACGCCATGTGCACGCGCAGCTGATGCGTCTTCCCGGTGTGCGGTTCCAGACGGTAGAGGGCGCGCCCGCGGGGGTGTGCGCCGTCGTCGTTCCGGGTGCTGAAGACCTTCGCGCGCTCGATGCGCGTCTCGGTGTTGGGCTCGCCGTCCACCACCTGGGCCAGAAGGTAGTCGCGGGACTTGGCCATGCGATTGCGGACCAGGGCCGGGAACTCCGGTTCGGCGAAGCCCTCGGCGGGGATCGCGGCGGAGACGCATTCGTACTCCTTCTGCACCTTCCGCTTCTCGAAGAGCACCTGGTACTTCCCGCGGGTGTCCGGGTTGGTGGAGAACAGCAGCACGCCCGCGGTCATGCGGTCCAGGCGGTGCATGGGGATGAGGTCCGGGATGTCGAGCAGTTTGCGCAGCCGGACCAGGGCCGACTCCTGGATGTAGGTCCCGCCGGGGGTGGTGGGCAGGAAGTGCGGCTTGTCCACCACCAGCAGATCGCCGTCCTGGTGCAGGATGGACAACTCCACGGGTAGTCGCTCCTCGGCCGGGAGCGTGCGGTAATACCAGATGAAGGTGTGGTCGCGGAGGGGAGTGCCACGGTCCAGCGGTGCGCCGGTCTCGCCGACGATCTCCCCGGCGTCGAAGCGATCCAGGATCCCCTGGGGGTCGACGTGGCCCCAGCGGTGCAGCATGTATTCCAGCGCGGTCTCCCACGGGCCGTCGTGCGGCAGGCGCAGGCGGGTGGCGTTGACGCCGTCGCGGACCGGCAGGGGGGATCTCATCACCGGGACAGTTTAGTCGGGAGGCGGTTGGTCGGGTGGCGGGCGGTGCTGGCGGGGCGCGCATTCCGTCGACTGTGCACTTTCTCGGGGCGATGAGGTCTGGAACCCCGAGAAAGTGCATTCTCACGCAGGGGTCCCCGACGGCGAGGCCCGGGCGTAGGCTGGCGCCATGACCACTTTCAGGCTGGACCATGTGGGTGTGACCGTGCAGGACCTGGACGGCGCCATCGCGTTCTTCGAGGCGCTCGGGTTCGAGGTGGAGGGCCGGGCCGAAGTCGGCGGCCCCTGGGCTGACCGGGTGAACGGCCTGAACGGAACCCAGGTGGAGATGGCGATGGTCCGGCCGCCCGGCGGCGGGGAGGGGAAGCTCGAACTCACCCGCTTCATCACTCCGCCCGCCGAAGGCGATTCGGGCGGACGACCCGTCAACAGCTACGGGTTCAGCCACATCTGCTACCAGGTGGACGATGTGCGCGACGTCGTGGCGCGGGCCGAAGCGGCCGGTTACGGCCTGGTGCGGGAGCTGGTCAATTACCAGGACATCTACCTGCTCGCTTACCTCCGCGGCCCCGAAGGCCTGCTGGTCGAGGTCGCCCAGGCGCTCTGAGGCTCGGGCCGCTCCTTTTCGCAGACCGCCCCTTTCATCGACTGCTCCACAGGATGCCGTTTTCCCGCCGATTCAGGCCGGAAGCGGCACCCTGTGGAGCAGTCGATGGTTGGAGGGAAAAATCTTCTTGACAAGAAAATTTGTCGGTGAAATCATGGAGCCATGAAGGACATCGAAGTGATCGAGGATCCCCAGGTCGCAGAGGTCTCGCTGGACCCCATGCGCTCGCGGATCCTGGAAGCGCTCGTGGAACCCGCCTCGGCGGCCACGGTGGCCGGGCGGATCGGGGCCCCTCGGCAGAAGGTGAATTACCACCTCAAGGCCCTGGAATCGGCCGGTCTGGTGGAACTGGTGGAGGAGCGGCGCAAGGGCAATATGACCGAGCGGGTCATGCAGTCCAGCGCAGGGTCGTACCTGATCTCGCCGCTGGCTCTGGCCTCCATGGCGCCGAAACCCGAGAAGTACACGGACCGCTTCTCCGCCTTCTGGATGCTCGCCCTCGCGGGGCGGCTGGTCCAGGAAGTGGGCAAGCTGATCGCGGGAGCGGTCGCCGCGCGGAAGCCGCTGGCGACCTTCGCGATCGACGCCGAGCTCAGCTTCGCCAGCGCCCGCGACCGGGCGGAGTTCGCCCAGGAGCTGTCCGCCGTCGTCGACTCCCTGGTGGAGAAGTATCACGACGCCGGCACCCCCGGCGCGCGCCGGCACCGCCTGGTGCTCGCGCTGCACCCCGAACTGAAGAAGGGCGCGGAAGCCGCCGCGCCCGCAAGCGGCATCGCAGACACCGTAGACGCAGACAAGGAGCAGGACCATGAGTGAGAACCGCGAATTCCGCATCGAAGCCACCACCGAGGTGGAAGCCACTCCCGAACGGGTGTGGGAGGCGATCAACGACGCCACCGCCGCCTGGATGTTCCCCACGGACCAGTGGCCGGCCGAGTACCCGGTCAAGGAATACCCCACGCATGTGATCTCGCGGATGGACGGCCCCGACGGGTGGTTCAACCAGCTGGAGAACACCATCGAGGCGCTTCCGGGCGGCAAGTCCCGCATCAACTATGTGCACAGCGGAGTCTTCACCGATGACTGGGACCAGCAGTATGACGGCGCGTCCAAGCACACGCTGTTCTACCAGCACACCCTGGGGCAGTACCTCAAGTACTTCGACGGCCAGTCCGTGGTGTTCACCGACGTCCAGGGCCCGGCCGCCTCGGGAACCACCGATGCGTTCGACAAGCTCAAGGAGGCCTTCGGGATCGCCGAGGCGCAGGCCGGGGACAAGGTCTCCGTGACGGTCCCCGGGGTCGGTGAGCTGAACGGCGAACTCGACTACGCCAACGAATGGTTCTTCGGGATCCGCACGAGCGACGCCCTGTACCGCTTCTTCGGCCGGAACCACTTCGGCTCCGTGGTGGGTCTGACCGTCCACGACTTCTCCGGATCGGGGGACTCCGAGGCCACCGCCGCCGCGTGGAGCCGGTACCTCGAGGGCCTCTACTCCTGAGCTTTCGTCCCTTCGAATCGACTGCTCCGCAGGGCGCCGTCCCAACCCTGGAAACGGGTGGAATCGGTGCCCTGTGGAGCGGTCGTTCGTGAGGGGCGGGGCGTCAGGCGATCGCGACGGCGGGCGGTTCGGGCAGCAGGCGCCGGAGTCCGGGGGTGCGGAGCAGCTGGTCCTGGGCGTCCCTGAGCACCAGCACGCCTCGTTCGAGGTCGCCGGGTGGAAGGGTGAACGGCAGGCGCAGGAAATGTTCGAACGCGCCGCCGACGCCGAAACGCGGTCCCGCGGCCAGCCGGACCCCGCGCTGTGCCGCCAGGAGGGTCAGTGCAGCGCTGCTCACAGCCTCGCCCTGGGCACCCGTCCCGGGGAGCCGGCACCACACGGACAGCCCGCCGCGGGGCTTCTCGGTGCGCCATCCCGGCAGGTGTTCCGCCAGGAGTGCGAGCAGGGTGTCCCGTTGCCGCTCCAGCTCGACCAGCCGTGGGCGCAGGCCCGGAAGGTCGTGCTGGAGGAGGTGCCGGCCGGCCAGTTGCTCGGCCACCGGGCCGCCGAGGTCCAGTGGAGTCCGGGCCCACGCCATGCGCTGGATGTTCTCCGCCGACGCCCGTGCCCAGCCGATGCGGAGCCCGCCCCAATGGGTCTTGCTCAGCGAGCCGATCGTGACCACGCCCGGGCCGTACGAGCCCAGGTGCGGGGGAGCGATGCCGTCGAAATCGATGTCCCGCAGTGTCTCGTCGGCGATCAGCACCGTGCCGGCCGCCGTCGCGGCCCGCACCACACGGCGTCGCTGGTCCGCAGGCATGAGGCGGCCCGTGGGGTTCTGGAAATCCGGGATGAAGTACGCCGCGGCTGGGCGGTGCCGGGCGAGGGCGGCCTCGAAGCCGTCGACGTCCCAGTCCCCGGCGAGCGGGAACGCGAGGGGGACCGCCTTGCACCTGCGGGCGTTGAGGGCGTCCAGCGCGTGAGGGTAGCTGGGGTGTTCCACGAGGACCCGTTGCCCCGGGCTGACGAATGCCGCCAGGGCCAGGGTCATCGCCTGCTGCGCCCCGCTCGTGACCATGACCTGGTCCACGGTGGTGGGCAGGCCCTCGGCGGTGAATTTCGCGGCGATGGCCTCCCGGAGTTCGGGGAGCCCGTACGAGTCGTAGCCGAATCCGGGGAGCAGTGCGGGCAGCTCGCTCAGTGCGGCGGTGTAGGCCTGATGAACGGCCGCGCCGTTGGCGGGGAGGCACGCGTAGGCGAAGTCGACCACCCCCTCGGGTGCGCGCAGTCCCGGCGCGTAGTCCGTCCGGGCCGCCCAGGGGTCCGCGTTCCCCGTCTGGCTGGGGATGCAGGTGCGCGCCCGTGTGCCCTGCCCGGCGGAGAGGAAGCCCTCCTCCCGCAGCGCGTTGTACGCGGCCGTCACGGTCGTCCTGCTCACCCCGAGCGCCAGAGCCAGCGTGCGCTCGCTGGGCAGCGCCGAGTCGAGCGGCAGGCGCCCATCTAGGATGAGAAGACGCACGACGTCGGCCAGCTCGCGGTACGCGGGCGCCGTGCCGCGGCGCCATTCGCCGAGGAGCCGGACGAAGGGTGTGCTCGAAATGGCCTGGTTCACGAAGCCAGTATCTCAAAGTGGCTATGTTTTTCATAGCCACTTGGCTGGGAAGGTGGAGTCATGATGTTCCGAAGGATTTCTCAGCTCACCGCCGGCCTGGCCCTCTACGGCTTCTCCATCGCCCTGTTCATCCGCGCCGGGCTGGGCACCGCTCCCTGGGACATCCTGCATCAGGGCGTTGCGCGGCTGACCGGGATCAGCACGGGTGTGGTGATCATCGTGCTGAGCTTCCTGATCCTGCTGCTCTGGATCCCCCTGCGGCAGCGGCCGGGCTGGGGCACGCTCGCCAACGCGGTCCTGGTGGGGCTGTTCGTGGACCTCTCGATGCCGCTCATCCCACGGGCCGACGGCCTGCTGTGGCAAGTGCTGTTCCTGCTCGGGGCCCTGGTGCTGAACGCGGTGGCGACGGCCTGTTACATCTCCGCGAACTTCGGGCCGGGAGCCCGCGACGGTCTCATGACCGGTCTGGCGCGGCGCACAGGATGGCCGCTGTGGCGCTGCCGCACACTGATCGAGGTGACGGTGGTGGCCATCGGCTGGGCCCTGGGCGGAGTGCTCGGCGTGGGGACCGTGGCCTACGCGTTCGGCATCGGCCCGCTGGTGCAGTGGCTCATGCCGGTCTTCGCGATCCCGGGCGTGCACCGCGGGGGCGCCAAGGTGGAGGCTCCCGCCGTCGAGCGTCTCCCCTCGACTGCTCCGTAAACGTCCTTTTCACGCCTGAAAACGACATCTACGGAGCAATCGATGAGGTGAACGGGCGTCAGTGGCCCCGGTCGATCCATTCCTGAAGCTGCGGAGCCTCGGCCCCGATACTCGTCGATTCCCCGTGGCCGGTGTGGACCACCGTCTCGGCCGGGAGGGTCAGGAGACGCTCCCGGATCGAGTCGATGATGGTGGGGAAGTCGCTGTAGGAGCGGCCCGTGGCACCGGGGCCGCCCTGGAACAGGGTGTCCCCGGTGAACACGGCGCCGAGCGCGGGCGCGTGGAAACTCACGGAGCCGGGGGAATGACCCGGGGTGTGCACGGCCACCAGTTCCGTCCCCGCGACCGTGAAGCGCTGCCCGTCGGCGATCTCCTCGTCCGGCGCCGTCTCGGGGTAGACCGCCTCCCAGAGCATCCGGTCCTCGGGATGCAGGTGCACCGGGGCGTTCACCAGCTCGGCGAACTCCCGGGCGTGGCGGATGTGGTCGTCGTGGCCGTGGGTGAGCAGGACTGCCTGGACCGTCCGCCCGGCCACGGCTTCGGCGATGCGAGCGGCGTCGTGGGCGGGGTCGATCACCAGCACCTCGGCGTCGTCGCCCACGATCCACACGTTGTTGTCCACGTCCCAGGTGCCGCCGTCCAGGGAGAAGGTCCCCGACGTGACCAGGTGCTCGATGCGGGCGGTCACAGTTCCACCACCGAACGCAGCACTTCGCCGCGGTGCATCTTGTCGAAGGCCGCCTCGACCTCGCCCAGGCCGATGCGTTCGGTGACGAAGGCGTCCAGCGGCAGACGGCCCAGCCGGTACTGGTCCACCAGCATGGGGAAGTCGCGGCTGGGCAGGCAGTCGCCGTACCAGGAGGACTTGAGGGAGCCGCCGCGGCCGAACACGTCCAGCAGCGGGAGGTCCAGCGTCATCTCCGGAGTGGGGACCCCGACCAGGACCACGCGTCCGGCCAGGTCACGAGCGTAGAACGCCTGCTTGTACGTCTCCGGACGCCCGACCGCATCGATCACGACGTCGGCGCCGAAGCCCCCGGTCAGCTCGCGGATGCCCTCCACCGGGTCAGTCTCTCCGGAGACGATCCCGTGCGTCGCTCCGAGCGTCTTGGCGAGTTCCACCTTGGCGGGATCCAGGTCGACCGCGATGATCGTGGTCGCGCCGGCCAGCTTCGCCCCGGCGATCGCGGCGATGCCCACGCCGCCGCAGCCGATCACGGCCACGGATTCGCCGCGCTTGACCTCACCGGTGTTCATGGCGGCGCCGATGCCGGCCATGATGCCGCAGCCGAGCAGGCCGACCGCGGCGGGGTCCACGTCGTCATCGATCTTGGTGCACTGACCCGCGGCGACGAGGGTCTTCTCGGCGAAGGATCCGATCCCGAGGGCCGGCGAGAGCGGCGTGCCATCCTGCAGGGTCATCTTCTGCGTGGCGTTGTGGGTGGCGAAGCAGTACTGCGGCTGACCCTTGGCGCACGCGCGGCACGTGCCGCAGACGGCACGCCAATTGAGGATGACGCGGTCGCCGGGCTCCAGATCGGTGACATCCGGGCCGACCGCGCTGACCACGGCCGTGGATTCGTGGCCCAGGAGGTAGGGGTAGTCGTCACCGATGCCACCGAGCTTGTAGTGCAGATCCGTGTGGCAGACACCGCAGCTCAGGACATCGACCAGAGCCTCTCCGGGTCCAGGATCCGGCACCAGGATGGTCTCGATGCTCGCGGGAGCACCCTTCTCCCGGACGACTACTGCCTTGACTTCGTGGACGGCTGCGGCCATGAAACACCTCCGGTGCTGTGGGGTTGGTGTGCGTGTGTTCCGAGCCTAGCGACATCGGTCGGCTCGTGCCGCGGCGGGACCGCCGTGGCGCTCAGTGGGTCGCGAATTCGGCGAGTGTGACGCTCAGCCGGTTTGGCTGGTCTGGTTCGTCTGGCGGTCCAGGCCGACGAGGTATTTGGCATTGCCGCGGAGCGCCGCCTCGTAGCGGGCGAGTTCCGGCGAATCGACGTGGTCGGCGAAGAGTGTCAGCGCCGAGGAGAGCGCCGCATGATGACGGCCCTGGGCGTGCAGCGTCAGCAGCTCGAAGACGCCCAGGGAGAGCGAGGCCGGGAACTGCTCGCGGCCCGCTCGGAACAGTTCGGCGGACCGCTCCAGCTCGCCGAGATTCCGCAGGGTGCTGCCGTACTGGAGGTAGCACTTGCGCAGGCTCTCGCCGTCGAGCCCTGCCTCCATGGCCCGTTGGTAGTAGCCTTCGGCGACCGCCTCCTGGCCGTCCGTGTCGTAGGCGCCGCCCACCTGATACAGCACCTCGGGATGATCCGGGTGCTCGGCCAGCACCTCCAGGAAGGCGTCGATGGTGGGCTGCATGTTCTCCCGGTCGCGCGCCGAGAAGATGGTGTCGAGACGGGTCTCCAGGCTGGTCATGCTGTCCTCCGGGGTGGTTGGTCGGGCGGGAGCGGCTGGCACCGCGGGCAGTAGTAGATGACGCGGTCCTGGGAGGCGCGGGCCGGCCCTCCGGAGCGTGGTCCCGGTTCGCCCAGTGACCCTTCGCGGAGGGGGGTCCGGCACCGCAGACAGGGCTGTCGGGCCCGCCGGTACACGTGGTACCGGGGCCAGGACCCGCCGCCCGCGGGCCGGATGCCCCGGGGGAGCGAGGTGGTCTGGCGGGCCGGGGTGTCACGGTTCATGTCGAGGAGCCGATGAGCTTCGGCCACGACGCCGGGCAGATCCAGCGTGCCGTGTGGGCTGGGATCGGGGCGGTCCGGGATCCCGGTCCGGTCGAGGAGCGCCTGCACCGGTGCGGCGGGGTGGATGCCGGCCAGGAAGCACAGTTCGTTCCGGTAGATGTTCCCGATCCCCGCCATCACCCGTTGGTCCAGCAGAGCCAGACCGAGCGGACGTGTGGGGTCGGCGCGCAGATTCGCCTCCGCCGTCGCCGGGTCCCAGTCCGAGCCGAGCAGATCGGGGCCCAGGTGCCCCACGACGCTGGGCTCGGCGGAGGTCTTCAGCACCTCCAGAATGCCCAGGGAGAACCCGACGGCGGACCCCCGCTCGGTGCGCAGGACCACCCGGGCGGTGTGCCCGGGCTTCCGCCAGCGTTCCCCGGGCTCGTAGAGCTGCCACTCGCCTTCCATCTTCAGATGGGAGTGGATGGTCAGGCCCTCGCGGTCGATGCCGGCCGGAGGGATGAGACGGTGCAGCAGGTGCTTGCCGCGGGCCGTGACCTCCTCGGTCCGCCACCCTGTCAGGTCCAGCGTGGCGAAGCGGGGCACACGGAAGTCGCTGGCGAGCAGGGTGGCGCCGCGCAGGAAGGCGTCCAGCCGTGAAGCGGCGCGCCAGACGGAATCCCCTTCAGGCACGGATCCTCACTCCTCGCGGCGTGGAGTAGGCGCCTGCGGCGAGGAACGCGGCGGCCAGGGGGGTGTCCAGGAGGTCCCGTCCGTTCACCTTCTCCATGGCCAGCCGGTCCACGGCGCCGCGCCGGACGGTCGAGACGAGGGAGCCGGCCGCCTCCGTCAGCAGGGACTCGTCCTCGGTGAAGCTGAGCAGCGTCTTCCCGCCCCGTTCCACATAGAGGATCAGCCGACCGTCCACGAGCACCACCAGGGCGCCCGCCTTCCTTCCCGGCCGGTGGCCGCTGGCGGCGCCGTCCAGGGTGGGCCAGGGCAGGGCCGCGCCATAGGCGTTGGCGGGATCCGTGGCCGCGAGTGTCACCGCGGTGTGGGGGCGGTCCTCGGCCGCCAGGATGCTGCCATCCTCGGAGAAGGACCGCAGCCGATCCACGGTGGCGGGGACGGAGAACTGGGCCGCGCCGAGTTTCTCGATGAAGTAGCCGCGGCGCGTCCGGCCGCTCTCCTCCAGTTTGCTCAGGACACGGTAGAGCAGCGCGAAGCCGCCCGGCACCTGTTCGGAGACCACCGAACCACGCGTCAGGACCCCGTAGCGGTCCAGGAGCAGCTCGGCGAGGGCGTGTGCCCGGACGGTGGGATCCAGCGGCTGCGGCATGACCGCCGACCACCGTCCCGCGCCCAGGGGCGGCACGACCGTCAGCCCGGGGCCGTCCAGCCCGACGCCGGGGAAACCGCCGGCCTGACCGAGGCGGGAGCGCCGCAGAGGTCGGGCGCGGGACGGCCTCGGTGACTGTTTGTGGGCGGTCCCGCCGCCGGCGAGCAGGGCCCGGACGGGAGCGAAGGTGTCCCCGGTGACCCTCCCGGCCCAGACCAGACCCCAGAGTTCCGCGACCATCTCCTCATCCGTGAGGACGGAGTCCAGTCCGCCCGCGCTCTCCTTGAGGGGGCGGAAGAAGTACGCGCCGCCGCCGGCCAGGTGTTCCAGCAGACGTTCCTGGGGCGCCGTGGGGTCGAATTCGAGGGCGGGATTGACCGTCAGCGCGGCGGATTCCGCCAGATGCAGGCTGATCCAGCCGTCATTGCCGGGCAGGGAGGAGGTCCCGGTCCAGAGCACCTCCCCGCTCGCCATGAGCTCGTCCAGAAGGGTGGGGGAGTAATCCCGGACCCTGGCGGGAAGCACCAGGTTTTCCCAGGCGGAGGCGGGGATGGGCACACCGGCGAGCTGGTCCACCACCGTGAGGACGCCGTCGAGACCCCGGAGAGCCGCGGAGCTCCGGGAGGTGCCGACGTTCTGCCAGGAGGGCAGGAACCGGCCGAACGCATTCGCGTCGACCGGCTCCACCTCGGCGCGCAGGGCAGCGAGCGAACGCCGGCGGAGCCTCCTGAGCACTTCGGCGTCACACCATTCCTGGCCGCCGACCAGCCGGGCCGTCTCACCGACGGACGCGCCTCCGGGGAGGCTCGGGTCGGGCAGGGCCCCGCCGACGGAGACCCCGCCGTCAGTGGCTCCGTTCTGGCCGCTCTCCAGGCTCTGGGTCTCCGGAACACCCTCGGGATGCGGACGGAATTCGCCCTCGACCACGCGGCCGTCGGCGGCGAGCCGTTTCAGGACGGAGAGCACCACGGCGGTGCCGAGCCCGAGGCGTGTGGCGAGTTCCGCCGTCGTGAAGGGGCCATGCGTGCGGGCGTAGCGGCCCACCAGATCGCCGAGCGGATCGGCGACCGGTTCGAGGAAGGCGAGCGGGACGCCCATCGGAAGCGGCACGCCGAGGCCGTCGCGCAGCCGGGCGGAATCCTCCACCGCGGCCACATGTTCCTGGCCCCGCAGGCTGAAACGCAGTGCCCGGCCCGTGGCGACGAGCTGCCGCGCGTGCTCCCCGGCGTCGTCAGGATCCTGCAGGCGCGCCGCGATCTCCGGCACGGTGAGAGGGCCCAGGAGCCGGAGCAGATCGGCCGTGCCTTCGACGCCCCGGAGGCGCCGGTCGGGCAGGAGCCGCTGCAGTTCCAGCCCGGTCTGTTCCACCACGGCGGGGTCCAGGAGTTCGCGCAGCTCCACCCGGCCGAGGAGTTCGTTCAGGAGCCCGGAATCCAGGGACAGCGCCGCGGCCCGGCGCTCCGCGAGCGGGGAGTCGCCCTCGTAGAGGAACTGGGCCACGTAGCCGAAGAGCAGGCTGCGTGCGAAGGGGGACGGCTGGGAGGTGGTGGTCTCGGAGATCTGAATCTCGCGGCGCTCGATACGCCCGGCCACGTCCTGCAGGGCGGGGAGGTCGTAGACGTCCTGCAGGCACTCCCGGACTGTTTCCAGGACGATGGGGAACTGCGGGTACTTCTTCGCCACGTCCAGCAGCTGCGCGGCGCGCTGACGCTGCTGCCAGAGCGGCTGCCGCTTGCCGGGCGTCTGCCGCGGGAGCAGGAGCGCACGCGCTGCGCACTCCCGGAAGCGCGAGGCGAAGAGGGCGCTGCCGCCGACCTCCTCCGTGACGATCCGTTCGAGCTCCTCCGGTTCGAAGAGGAACAGCTCTGCTCCCGGCGGTTCATCCTCCATGAGGGGGACGCGCAGCACGATCCCGTCGTCGGCGGCCATGACCGAACCGTCCAGCCCGTACCGCTCCTGGAGCCTGCGCCCCACGGCCAGAGCCCAGGGAGCATGCACCGGCATGCCGAACGGGCTGTGCAGGACCACGCGCCAATCGCCCAGTTCATCGTGGAAGCGCTCCACGAGCAGGGCCCGGTCGTTCGGCACCACCGTGGTGGACTGCTGCTGTTCGTTCAGATACGCCACGAGATTCCCGGCGGCGAAGGGGTCCAGCCCGATCCGCTCGCAGCGGGCCACCGCGGCCGACTCGTCCGCTCCGGACACCTCCCGGATGAACTCGCCGAGGGCCTGACCCAGTTCCAGGGGACGGCCCAGGGAGTCGCCTTTCCAGAACGGGAGCTTGCCGGGCTGCCCGAAGGCGGGGGTGACCAGGACGCGGTCGAAGGTGATGTCCTCGATCCGCCAGCTCGTGGCGCCGAGGGCGAAGACGTCGCCCACCCGGGATTCGTACACCATCTCCTCATCCAGCTCACCGACGCGTTTGCTGGATTTGGAGTCCTCCTCGCCCACCAGGTAGACGCCGAACAGGCCGCGGTCCGGGATGGTGCCGCCGGACACCACGGCCAGACGCTGCGCACCGGGACGGCCCTCGATGGTCCCGGCGTTCCGGTCCCAGATGATGCGCGGGCGGAGCTCGGAGAACTCATCGCTGGGATACCGGCCCGCGAGCAGATCCAGCGTGGCGTTGAAGGCTCCGCGCGGCAGTGCCGAGAACGGCGCCGAGCGCCGCACGACGGTGAACCACTGCTCGACGTCGATCGGCCCCAGCGCGGTGGCCGCGACCGTCTGCTGGGCCAGGATGTCCAGCGGGTTCTGAGGGATGCTGAGCCGTTCGATCTTGCCGGCGGTCATGCGCTCCACGGTCACGGCCGTGTGCACCAGATCGGCCCGGTGCTTGGGGAACAGGACGCCCTGGCTGACCTCGCCCACCTGGTGCCCGGCGCGGCCCACGCGCTGGAGGGCGCTGGCCACGGACGGTGGCGACTCCACCTGGATCACCAGATCCACGGCGCCCATGTCGATGCCCAGTTCCAGGCTGGACGTGGCGACCACGCAGCGCAGCCGCCCGGATTTCAGATCGTCCTCGATCTGGGCCCTCTGCTCCTTGGACACGGAGCCATGATGGGCCCTGGCCAGGATGGGCTCCGCACCGGAACTCTGCCCGGCCTGGGCCATCATGTGGGCCGGTGTGCCGGTCGACGCCGGCGCGCCGTCCCGCAGGCGCTCGACGGCTGCCGCCACGGCCTCGGCCGCCGGACGGGGGAGGTCACCGTCCGGCAGCCCGCCGTCGCCGTCGTTAAGTCCGTCCGTGGAGCCGTCCGCCCAGGCACTCTCGACCTGGCGCTCCGCGTAGATCTCATTGAGCCGGGCGGTGAGACGTTCGGCGAGCCGACGGGAGTTGGCGAAGACGATGGTGGACCGCCGGGCCAGCACGTGGTCCACGATCTTCTCCTCCACATGCGGCCAGATCGAGGCCTGTGGCTGGAGTCCGGACGCCGGGCCGAGGTCATGGGCCGAGGCCGCGGCCGGGAGGTCCGACATGTCCTCCACCGGCACGCTCACGGTGAGTTCCCACGTCTTCGAGGCCGGCGGGGCCACCACGGAGACGGGGGACTCCCCGCCCAGGAATCGGGCCACGAGATCACGCGGCTCCACCGTGGCGGACAGGCCGATGCGCTGCGCGGGCCGTTCCAGCAGGGCGTCGAGCCGTTCGAGGGAGACGGCCAGATGGGCGCCCCGCTTGGTTCCCGCCACCGCGTGGACCTCGTCCAGGATGACGGTGTCGACACCCTTGAGCGTCTCCCGCGCGCTGGACGTCAGCATGAGGAAGAGGGACTCGGGCGTGGTGATGAGGATGTCCGGCGGGTGGCTCAGGAGTTTCCGGCGTTCGTTGGCCGGAGTGTCGCCGGACCGGACCCCTACGCTGACGTTCGGCGCGGGGAGTCCCAGGCCCTTGGCGGTCTGGGTGATGCCGATCAGTGGAGCGCGAAGATTGCGTTCCACGTCCACGCCGAGCGCCTTGAGCGGGGAGATGTAGAGGACTCTGGTGCGCGGTCCGGCTTTCCCTGAGGCCGGATCCGGGGGACCGGACGGCGCGGGCAGGTCCGGGATGTCCAGGGTGCCGTCCTGCGCCGGGGCGGGAAGGGAGGAGGCCTCACCGGGGCCGTGGATCAGCCGGTCCAGCGCCCAGAGGAACGCTGCGAGAGTCTTGCCGGAGCCGGTGGGCGCGACCACGAGGGCATGGTGGCCCTGCGAGATGGCGTGCCAGGCCTCTTCCTGCACCCGGGTGGGGGCGGCGAAGGCGCCCAGGAACCACTGGCGGGTGGCCTTGCCGAAGCGCGCCAGGACCTCGGCGGGAGGGTTCCCGGCGTCGTCCTTCAGGGCTTCGTATGACATGGGACCATCTTGCCGTAGGAGTCTGACAGGAATTGCGCTCCACTCGCCCGCGCCGCGATGGCGGTCCGGGCGGGTGGTCAGCGCCGAGCTGAGAGGATCAGGCCGCGGGCTTGAGAGCCTGGACCGTCAGGAGTTTCACCGCGGCGTTGGAGCAGCCGTCCACGGTGACCGGCACGAAGAGCGGGGTGGTGGAGCCGGGCACGTAGACCCGGTATTGATGGGCCGCCACGTGGACACAATCGGGGTGCAGCCCTGCCTGGCTGTACCGCAGCTGGGCCCCCGCCGCCTGTCCGGGGGCCAGGGTGACGGTGGTGGGGGGCACCGAGGTGTCCTTCTCGGCCGGCGCGCCGATGGCGGGGGCCGCCGTTCCCGGGACCAGTTCCACCGTGGGGAATCCGGTGACCGTGCAGGTGGCGCCGCCGGTGTTCTTCAGGGTCAGGATGCCGTAGACGCTGCCCGCGGCGCCCCCGCCGCTGGTGTCCAGGGACGCGGCGAGCGACCCTGCGGCACACGGCCGGGGTCCCGCGACGGGGGGTGCGGTCGTGGTCGCCGGAGGCGGCGTGGTGGCCGGGGCCGACGGCGTAACGGACGGCGTGGTGGCGCTCGGTTCCGGTGTCGTCATGGCCGGCGACGGCGAGTCGCTGCTCGGGGACGGACTGCTGCCGCCGCCCGGCGTGCCGCAGGCGGCCAGTCCCAGCGCGAGGACCGTTGCGGCGGCCCCGAGAGGGATGGTTCGTGAGGTCAGGAACTTCCTCGGAGTGCT
This sequence comes from Arthrobacter sp. RAF14, assembly GCF_052114185.1. Taxonomy (NCBI): domain Bacteria; kingdom Bacillati; phylum Actinomycetota; class Actinomycetes; order Micrococcales; family Micrococcaceae; genus Arthrobacter; species Arthrobacter sp. RAF14. The sequence continues at coordinate 176,575 of NZ_JBFREG010000003.1, forward strand.
CATGAAATCCACCCTAGTCCCGTGACGCCTGAGCTGGGGAAACAGAAATGCCGAGTCCGCCGCGAGGGTGTGGTTCCGCTGGCGGATGCAGCGGAACCACACTCCGTGCGGTGGACTCAGCGGATCGCCGGGGGACCCGCCGACCGGCTACCCGGCAGAGTTGCGGCGCGTGCGCACGAAGGCCGTGCCGCCCAGCACCAGGCCTGCGACGCCGGCGCCCAGGCCGACCCACGAGCGCGCTGCGGAGCCGCCGTCGTCGCTCGTGGAGGAGGCCGGTGCGGCGGCCTCGGGAGTCGCGGCGCCGTGCCCGCCGTGCTCACCGCCCGCGGAGGCGGCCGTGACCTTGAAGGACGGGGCCGGCGACTTGAGGGACTCCTCGTCCTGGCCCGCGGCCGGGATCTGGTTCCAGTCGGTGGAGCCCGTGCTGCACTCCTGGAGCGTGGGGAAGTAGAGCGTGGTGTCCGGGGTGCTCGGGAGCTTCACGGACAGGACCAGGGCGTCGCGCTGGTGCGGGTCCAGTGGGGTCTTGGCCGTGTAGACGATCGCCTTGGTGCGGGTGGTGATCGAGTTGCCGGTCTCTAGCTTCTTGGGCTCGGGGAGCTTCTCGGTGACCTTCTGGATGGTCCAGTTCGGGTTCACCGTGGGGGTGGCGTCGTCCAGTTCCTTGGGGAGGTTGATGGTCACCTTCGTGGTGGGCTGCGCGTCGCAGCCGTGGGGGATTCCGAAGGTCAGGAGGGCGTAGTCGCCGGCTCCGGTCTTGTCCGGAGTGACGCCGACGTGGGCGCTCGCGGCCACGGACGTTCCGAGCAGGAGGGCGGCGGCGCCGGCGATGGACAGGGCGGACTTGCGGATGCGTGACATGGTTGCCTTTCGCGGCACGCTCAGGGCGCGCCAAAAATGTGTTCTCCGGCGTATATGCCGGCTAGGGCATGCTGGCGGTCGTCAGGGAAGGACGACGACGCGCGGCGGGCCACGCAGCCTGTCACGGCGGAGGGTGCGCCACGGCAGCCGCGGCGGCTCGGGCGTCCGGGGAGCCCTGGGCGCCTGGTCGGGGACCGGGAGAACCGAGGGCTTCGCGGCCCGGAAAAGAGGCCGCAGCCAGGCGGCCAGTGCCCAGAGGGCGGCCTCGCCTCGCGCGAGCAGGAGTGCCGTCAGCAGCGTGGCCACGAGGTGGCCCAGGAGCATCCCGGGGTCGTGGGCCAGCGACGAGTGCGCGTCCGCCGACGCGGAACCGAGCCGGGACGAACCCAGCGCGGGGGAGAGGTGCTGCAGAGCTCCGGCCAGGGCGGCGCCGTCGTCGTGCTGGTGGCCCATCGGCATGCCGGGCATCGGCGTCGCGGTGCCCGCCAGGGCGCCGAACGCCTCGTGGAGCAGTATCTGGCCGGCGCCGAGCATGGCGGTCATGGCGGGGAGTCCGAGACGGACCTTGGTGGCCAGAACCGATGACAGAAGGGTCAGCGCGAGAAGCGCGGCCAGGATCGGCGGCGCGGGAAGCGCCCCGCCTGCCAGGGAGTGCGCCCCGGCCGCGAGCGAGAGGATTCCGGTGCTCAGCAGGCCGGTCCGGAGAAGGTGGAAGGGAACCGCTTGCCGGGCCTGACTGGACCCGGTCCGTGATGACGGCGGGGCTGCCCGGAGGAGGGTGCGGTGCGGTGCGGGCATGATTCCTCCTTCATCGGGCAGGGCATCGGACAGGGCGCAGGGCAGGGGATCGGGCAGGGCGCTGCGGCGGGCGCAGGGTGGAAAGTTCAGGGGCGGGAAATTCAACGGCCGGCGCTTGCCGCCCGCCACATTCTATCGGGCGGACACGGGACGTCCGGGTTCATTGCGGAGCCGGTCGAGCGAGGTGGACAGTCCGGTGAGGAGGGCGTCCAGGCCGAGGTCGAAGGCCTGGTCCGCCACGGCTGCGGCGTAGGAGACGTCGTCGTCCCGGCCGAGGAAGCGCTGCCGGACGGCGAGGGCCTGGGTGAAGACGGGGACCTGGGCGGCGAAGTCGCCGGTGTCGAAGATGTCCGCCGGCGCGACGGCGTCGAGCGCCGATCCCAGGACGAAGCTCTCCAGGGCGACGATGGCGCTGACGGCCAGTTCCTCGGGCCACCCCTCGGCGAGGAAGCCCTTGGTGACCTCCTCGTACATGCTCAAGGTGGGGTTGGCCCCGGTGACGGGAGTGGTGGCCAGGAGGGCGATCGCGTGCGGGTGCGCGGCGAAGGCGGTGCGGTACGACCGGGCCCACTGCCGGGTGGCCTCCAGCCAGGGAAGGGTCCCGAAGCCGGAGTGGTCGATCCCGAAGGTGATCAGTTCCCGCATGGAGCTCAGGACCTCGGTCTTGTTGCCCACATGGTGATACAGCGCGGGGGTTTTCACGCCGAGTTCACCGGCCAGGGCGGCCATGGTGAAATCCTCCGGGCCGGTGCGTCGGAGCACGTCGAAGGCGGTCCGGACGATCAGCTCCCGGTCCAGAACGCTTCTTTTCGGCCGTCCCGCCCGTCGTGGCGCGGCTGACATCATGGCTGTCCCCTCTTGCGTGTTGCGCACATCACAGACTACTGTGATCCACAATTATTTAATCCCATTAAATATCTGGAGTTCCAATGGTCCTGACAGTCTTCCACGGCGGCGTGGTCGCAGCCGATCCCCGTACCCTCACTGGGACCGACCTCACCGGGACCGCGCTCGCCGGAACCGCCCAGGGCGGCGCCGGCGCGCTCGCCCCTGCCGGCGCGCTCGCCCCTGCCGACGCGACCGCCCTCGCCGTCCGGGACGGCGTCATCGAAGCCGTCGGCGCGGAGGCCGAGGCGCTGCTGGACCAGGCGGACCATGTGGTGGACCTGGAGGGCGCTTACCTGGGACCCGCGTTCGCGGACGGTCATGCGCACCCGCTCCTCGGTGGCATGGAGGACCTCGGCCCCCAGATCCGCTCCTGCGGTTCCGTCGAGGAGATCGTGGCCGCCGTCGCGGCCTTCGCCGAGGAGAACCCGGACCAGGAATGGATCATCGGCGCGAGCTACGACGCCACGCTCGCACCCGGCGGGCTTTTCGACGCCGCCTGGCTGGACGCCGCGGTGCCGGATCGGCCCGTGGTGCTCAAGGCCTGGGATTACCACACGCTCTGGGTCAACTCCGCTGCTCTCCGCGCGGCCGGGATCGACGCCGGCACCCCGGAACCGGACCGCGGGAGGATCGTCCGCCGCGAGGACGGCAGCCCCCTCGGGACGCTTCAGGAGTACGGCGCGCTCGAACTCGTGGAACGGGTCGCCCCGGGCTACTCGCTGGGCCGCCGCGTCGCCGCCCTGGAAGGGGCCACCTGGAAGCTCGCCGCCTCCGGGATCAGCTGGGTGCAGGACGCCTGGGCCTCGCTGGAGCACCTGGACGTGTACCTCGAGACCGCCCGCCATGGCAGGCTCAACACCCGTCTCAACCTGGCGTTCCTGGCCGAGCCCGGCCGCTGGCAGGAGAATCTGGACACCTTCGTCGCGGCCCGGGAGTCGGTCCGTGCGGTGGGCAGCGAGCTCCTGAGCGCCAACACCATCAAGTTCTTCGCGGACGGCATCATCGAAAGCCACACGGCCTGCATGCTCAGCCCCTACACCGACGCCCCGGAGGACAAGGGTCTCCCCAATTGGAGCCAGGACGAGCTGAACGACGCGCTCGCCGCCGTCGACCGCCTCGGTTTCCAGGCCCACATCCACGCGATCGGCGACGGCGCCATCCGCATGGCCTTGGACGGGATCGAGGAGACCTCCCGGCGCAACGGCCCCAGGGACCGCCGGCCCGTGCTGGCCCACCTCCAGGTCGTCGACCCCGAGGACATCCCGCGATTCGCCGAGCTGGGAGTGGTGGCCAATTTTGAACCGCTCTGGGCCCGCGAGGACGACGTCATGAACCTCCTGACCGTCCCGCGCCTGGGCAGCCCGCGCTCCGAACGCCAGTACCCCATCGGCAGCCTGATGGAGCGTGGTGTCGCCGTCTCCTTCGGCAGCGACTGGCCCGTCACCTGCCACGAACCGGTGCCCGGACTCGCGACGGCGGTGACCCGCCAGACCCCCGACCACCTGCCCGTGGGCGGCTGGCTGCCCGCCGAGCGCGTCGACGTCGACGCCGCCCTCGCCGCCTACACCGCGGGCGTCGCCTATCAGGCGTTCGCCGAAAACCGCTGGGGCGCCCTCCGCCCCGGCCTGAGCGCCGATCTGGTGCTGCTCTCGCACGACCCCCGGGAAGTGGCCCAGGAGGAGATCCAGGACATCCAGGTGAAAGGCACCTGGCTGGCCGGCCGGCGCACCCACACCGCGTTGCTCCCCGCCGCGCGCTGAGCCGAGCGCCGCTTCGACGGCCCTGCGTCATCCGGAAACCCCGCGTTCCCCGAATACCCGCGCCTCCCCGAAAGAAAGACCACCCCATGTCCTCCACCCCACTCGAGCCTTCGGCGTACGCCGGGGACGCTCCCGGCGGCCACCGCCCCCGGCAGCTCCGCCGCGTCCTCGGCCTCGCAGCCCTGGTCATGTTCGGCCTGAGCTACATGGCCCCGGTGACCGTGTTCACCACCTTCGGCACGGTCACCCAGATCACCGACGGGCACCTCGCCGCCGCCTATGTGGTGGCGCTGGCCACCATGTTCTTCACCGCCCTCAGCTACGCGCGGATCTCGGGCGTGATCCCGGCCGCGGGCAGCGCGTACTCCTACACTACCCAGACCTTCGGCGGCCATGTGGGCTTCGTGACCGGGTGGACGCTCATGCTCGACTACCTCTTCCTGCCCATGATCAACTTCCTGCTGGTGGGCCTTTATCTGAACTCGGCCTTCCCGGCCGTGCCCGCCTGGGTCTTCGCCCTGGCGAGCGTCGTCGCGGTGCTGGCGTTCATCGCGCTGGGCGTGAAGTTCGTGGGCAAGTTCAGCGGCGTGATCGTGGCCATGGCCGTGGCGATCATCGTGGTGTTCATCGCGCTGGCCGTCTCGTACCTCTCCGGCAACCCGGCGCCCTCCGTGCTGGCCCCGTTCGAGACCGGTTCGGGCGGCGTGGGCCCGATCTTCGCCGGCGCGGCCGTGCTGGCCCTGTCCTTCCTCGGCTTCGACGCCGTCTCCACCCTCTCCGAGGACGCCCGGGACGCCCAGCGGAACATCCCGCGGGCCATCGTGATCACCACGGTGCTGGGCGGTGTCATCTTCATCGCCGTCGCCTGGGCCGGTGGCCTGGTGTTCCCGGACTGGCACGCCTTCAGTTCTCTGGACACCGCGGGCATCGAACTGATCGAGAAGGTCGGTGGCCCCGTGCTGAGCGCCATCTTCATCGCCGTGTTCGTGGCGGGCTGCATCGGTTCGGCCATGACCAGCCAGGTGAGCGTCAGCCGCATCATCTATGCCATGGGCCGCGACGGGCTCCTGCCCCGGGCGTTCGGCAAGCTGCACCCGCGCTTCGGCACGCCCGTGCTCGCGGCGGTGTCGGTGTCAGTGGTTTCGCTGCTCTCGCTCGTCCTGTCCCTGGAGATCGCGGCCACGATGATCAGCTTCGGCGCCCTCTTCGCCTTCTCCATGGTCAACCTGTCCGTGGTGAAGTACTTCATCTGGGACCGTCAGGGCCGTACTCCGCGGGATCTGCTGATCCACCTGGTGCTCCCGCTCATCGGCTTCGCCCTGACGATCTGGCTGTGGACCTCCCTCGCGCCGACGTCCTTCACGGTGGGCGTGTGCTGGATGGTGGTGGGAGTGGTCTTCCTGGCCGTGCGCACCAAGGGATTCCGGCAGGCGCCCCCGAAGCTCACGTTCGAGTAGAGCCGCGGCGGGCACGGCTCCCGCTGCACGACTGCCTGAACGACGACGGCGGTGGGCCGGGCGGCGCGCCCGSCCCACCGCCGTCGTCGTACGGGATGATCAGGGCGGCCCGGTCACGACGCGAACGCCGCGCGGACCTCCTCGTGGGGGAGCGCATGGCTCCTGTGGCCCTCGCGGCCGACCATGTCCCGGGCCGCGACGAGGGCGTTGAGGACGGCCTCCTCGGTCGCTTCGACCACGGCCTCGTAGAAGGGGTCCATGCTGCCCCAGGCCACATGGGAGAGCTGCTCGACGACCACGCCGCCGGCGCCCATGCGCGAGCCGAGGCCGCCCTCGTTGGCCGTGGAGAAGGCGAGGAAGATGTCGCCGGAGAAGTGGCTGCCCGTCGTTCCGGTACGTGCCAGGCCCAGGCTCACCCGACGGGCGAGCGCACGGCATTGGTCTGGGAGCATCGGCGCGTCGGTGGCCACGACCACGATCACGCTCCCGGCCCCTGCCACCGCGTGGGCCGGGGAGGCCGTGTCGCGTTCGAACCAGTCGGTGGTGCTCATGGGGTCTGGGACCCGGGAGTCCGGGCCGAGTCTCCGACCGGCCACACGCAGTTCCTTCCGGGATCCGAAGTTGGCCTGCAGGAGCACACCCACGGTCCAGGAGTCGTCGCCCGAGCGGACCACCCGGGAGACCGTGCCCGTCCCGCCTTTGAAGCCGTAGCAGTTCATACCGGTCCCGCCGCCCACATTGCCTTCGGCAATCGGACCGGGGCGGGCGGCGTCGAGGGCGGCCGCGGCGTGTTCGGGGAGCACAGTGTCCGCGTTGATCGAGTTCAGATAGCCGTCCCAGGTCTCGCCGACCACGGGGAGCATCCACTGCGCCGCGGCGGCGGGGTGGTGGCGGGCCATCCACTGGTCGATGCCGCGGTGCACGGCTCCCACCGCGTGCGAGTTGGTCAGGGCGATGGGCGTCTGGAACTGTCCGGACTCCTCGATCCAAGTGCTCCCGGTCAGCTCTCCGTTGCCGTTCAGAACCGAGAGACCCGCAGCGCAGGGCGATCCGGCGGCGGCCTTGCCCCGCGGCAGGATGGCGGTGACGCCGGTGCGTGTCACCACGGGCCCGTCCTCGATCAGCGTCACGTAGCCGACCTCCAGTCCCGGCACATCGGTGATCGCGTTCCACGGTCCGGGCTCGCCGTCGAACGGGATGCCGAGATCCCGGGCCCGCGGGGAGGCGCCGAGCGGAGCGGTCCCGGACGGACGGCTCGTGCTCGGATCGGAAAGGGGTGCGGTCACTGCTGCTCCTCTGACGTGGGTGATGTGGACGGGGTGGTCGGTGCGGACGGGGTGGTCGTGGCGGGCGTGATCAGGGTGCAGTCGAGGGCGAGCTCGGCGAAGAGGAGGGTGTTCCGCAGATAGCGGTCACGCTGCCAGTCGTCGGGGTCGATCAGGTAGAGGTCGTAGGCGTCCTCGAGTGCCACCAGGTTCTCCGCGATCGCGTGGACCTCCATGCGGGGCCGGAAAGCGCCGAGGGCCGCGCCCACTTCGAGCACGATCTCGTACAGTGCGACCTGGCGTTCCACCACGAGCGCCAGATTGCGCCGGTACTGGGGGTTGTCCTGCGCCGCCGAGACCAGCTGGTAGACGACCCGCAGTTCGTCACTGATGTGTTCGGGGATCCCGGCCTCGATCATGAGGCGGAGCCGTTCGACCGGGTCGGAGACGCCGTCGATCAGCCGGCGGCGCTGTTCGCTGAACTCGTCGATGACACCCTTCACCGCCTCCATGACCAGCTGATCGAAGCTCTCGAAGTGATACAGGACGCTGCCCGTGCTCACCTCGGCACGTTCCGCGACCGCGCGCACGCTGGCGTTGGCGATGCCGTGTTCGGCGATCACGCTGCTGGCGGCGGCGATGAGATCCTGGCGACGCTGTCTGCTCTTGGCTCTCATGCCACCGGCTCCTCTGCCGCCACCGGCTTGGCCGCGGGGGAGCGGTCCTCCGGGGCGGCGACCACCACGGAGGAATTGAGGGCGGCGTAGCGTTCGGGGGCGCGCCGCTGCATCACGAGGCCAGCGATCACGCCGCCCACGAAGACGAGCGGCACGACGCCGATCAGCAGGAGATTCACAGGGCCGGTCATGCCGGACACGATATCGAAGTGCGAGACGATGATGGCGAACGCGGCGAGGAGTCCCAGAGCGCCGAGCACCGGTGCGACGACCACGCGCCACGTCCCATGGCCTCGCCGGTCCTTCCGGAAGAAGCCGATCACCGAGACCGCGGCCACGCCCTGGGCGAAGACGAGCCCTGCCACGCCCACGGCATACGTCCACAGACTCAGCCCGAGATAGGGATCCGTGCCGGACAGTGCCCCGGCGATCATGACCACCAGGCTGAGGCCCGTCAGTGCCAGACTCGCGACGTGCGGTGACCGCATGCGGTGGTGTGTGCGGGAGAACACCGTCGGCAGCAGGCGCTCGCGGCCGAGCGAGAACACGTACCGCGCACAGGCGTTATGGAAGGCGAGCGCGCAGGCGAAGAAGCTGGTGATGACCAGGATCTGGAGCACGACGCCGGCCCAGGCTCCCAGCGACTGCTCGCCGGCGATGAACATCATCTCCTCGAGCTTGTCCGAGTTCGCGAGCGCCAGCACGCCGTCCGCCCCGAACGCGACGGTGAGGGCCCAGAAGGTGAAGGCGTAGAAGACGGCGAGGAACGCGATGGCCAGGTAGGTCGCGCGGGGAACCGTGCGGTCGGCCTGCTTCGCTTCCTCGGCGTAGATGACCGTGCCCTCGAAGCCGAGGAACGCCCCGAAACCGAAGACGAAGAGGACGCTGGCGCCCGGGACGAAGAAGATGTTGACGGGGTTGAAGGACGCGGCCGTGGCCTCAGCGATGCGGCCGCCGTTCTCCACTATCGAGGCGATCGAGACGATGAGGAGGATGAGGACCTCGGCGGTGAGCAGCACCGCGAGGACTTTCGCCCCGACGTCGATGCGCCGGTAGCCGAGCAGCCCGATCAGGAGCACGGAGAGCGCCGCCCAGACGCCCCAGTGCAGATGGACGCCGAACAGATTCCCGAACGTCAGGTCCGCGAAGAACCCGAGCAGGGCGTAGAAGCCGATGAGCAGGAACGCGTACGCCATCACGGTGACGAAGGCGACGCCGATGCCCACCGGTTTGCCCAGCCCGGCGGCCGCGTAGGCGTAGAAGGCGCCCGTGTTGCGGACGAAGCGGGACATGGCCGTGAAGCCGATGGCGAAGAGGATCAGGACCGCGCCGCTGGCGAGCATGGCGCCCGGCGCCCCGATCCCGCCCAGGAGGAACGACAGCGGAGCCGCGCTCACGGCCACCGTGAGAGGCGCAGCCGCGGACACGACGAAGAAGACGATGTCGACCGTGCCCAGCCTCCCGGGTGCGAGGGAATCCGGAGCCTTGGCCTCGGTGGTCGTGCTCTGCATGGGAACCTCCGGTGTGCCTGGGTGACGAAATCTGAACAAGTGTGAGAAAAGTCTCACCCCGTGTTTGCGCCGCGGTCAAGGCTTTCCGCGCTTAAAGTTGACCAGCTGTTCAGATTTCTGAAATATCCGGTCCGCCCGACGCCCCGTCGGCGAGGAGATCCTCCGGCACTCCCAACTTTTCGACAGCCCGTAGAAATTCGTGGATAATCGGGGCTGGACGGGCGGTCTGCCCTTCCGGGACGGACAGGGAAGGACCATGACGGCACGCGGAGCGCGTTTCGCACGGGGCTGGGTCGCAGCCACCGCCGCGACGTCGATCGCCGCCTTCTCGCATGTCCTCGCGGGCGGAGCGGTTCCCGCGTCCGCCGTCCTGCTGCTCTCGCTGGTCCTGTCCGGACTGGTCTGCACCCTCCTGGCCGGAAAGGCCTTGTCCCTCTGGCGCCTGTCCGCGGGAGTCCTCTTCAGTCAGGCCTTGTTCCACAGCCTCTTCAGCATGGCCCCGGCCGGAATGACATCCGCCGGAGCGACCGACAGCCCCGCCGCCACGATGGCGCACGACATGGCCCGGATGGGTCATGCCGGCCACACGGTCCGGTCCATGGCGCCGCCGCCCGGCAGTGTCACTTCTGAGGGGTCCATGGCGCTGATGGACCACTCGTCGCCGCTCATGTGGCTGGGCCACGCGCTCGCCGCCGTCTTCACCATCGCCGTGCTGCGCCACGGCGAGGCGACCCTTCTAAGCCTGCTCGCCGCTCTGCGGATGCGGCTCATGACGTTCCTGCCCCGGGTGCTGCCGCTCGTCGTCGTGCCCGGATCGCTGACCATGCCGCTGGACCGGCGCGTGACCCCGTTGCGCAACCTCGGCGTGCCACTGCTGGTGCTGCGGCACCGCGGCCCGCCTCTGCTTCCTGAGCTGTTCACATCACCGCGGTTCCCGGCCGCCCTCTGCGTTCCGGAGCCGTGAGACCCGCGCGGATCCTCCGCGCCCTTCTCTCAGCGCCCTGCCGGGCCCCTGTGTCCCGCAGGGCAGGAAGCAGTCATGAGTTCCTTGCCATCCATGTCCTGGCGGAACCCGGGACGTCGTGCGTCCCTGCTGTCGGCCGTTCTGGTGCTGTGTTTCGCCGCTCTTCTGGCGAGCGCACCGAAGGCCTCGGCGCACGACCAACTGGTTTCGTCCACCCCATCCGACGGTAAACGCCTGTCGGCAGCACCTACCCAGGTGTCCGTCACCTTCAGCGCCGCGCTGATGGATCTGGGCAACGAGATCCGCGTCGTCGATGCGGCCTCGAAGAACTGGGCCCAAGGGAGCCCCGTGCTCTCGCGGGAGACCCTGGCGCAGCCCCTCGCTCCGGACCTTCCGGAGGGGGAGTACCAGGTCCGCTGGAGAGTCGTCTCCAGCGACGGCCACCCCATCAGCGGCAGCTATTCGTTCCTCGTCGGAGCGAACGCGAAAGCGGGCACCATCCCGGCGCCCGGGCTCGCACCGGGCACCGAGCCCGCCGCGGGAGCGACCGCGCCGTCCTCGGAGGCCGACGCCTCTGCGGTCAGCAGGCCGACGGCGGGCGTTCCCGGCTGGCTGATCGCCGGCGGCATCGGTGCGGTCGCGGGCCTCGGCCTGTACCTCGCCGTCCGGGCCCTGCAGCGCCTGCGCCGCGACGACGCCGCCTGAACACCCCTTTCATCTCACACTTTCACCCCGTCCCGGCCTCACGCTGCCCGGACGGGCACAGATCAGGAGTCACCATGACCACCAAGAAGACCCTTTCCCTGCTGTCCCTCGCCGCTGCCGCCACTCTCGCCCTCGGCGCCTGCTCCTCGGGGGACGCTCCGGCCCCGGCCGCGTCCTCCGCCAGCCCGGCATCCGCCCTTTCGATCAGCGAACCCTGGGTGAAGGCGGCGTCCTCCGGTATGACCGCCGCGTTCGGGACCGTCCGCAACGGCAGCGGGAAGGACCTCACCATCACCTCGGTGAGCACGCCCGCCTCTCCCATGGCGGAACTGCACGAGACCGTCATGAACCCCAGCGGCGGCATGCAGATGCGCGCCAAGGAGGGCGGCTTCACCATCCCCGCCGGCGGTGAGCTCAAGCTCGAACCCGGCGCGAACCACATCATGCTCATGAAGCTCGCCAAGGCCTACCGTGCCGGTGACGAGATCCCCTTCGAACTCAAGGCCAGTGACGGCACCACCCTCAGCTTCACCGCTCAGGTCAAGGACTTCTCCGGGGCCAAGGAGAACTACGCGCCGAGCGGTGATTCCAGTCAGGAGTCCGGCCACGGCGGCGAGGACCACTCCGGGCACGGTCAGCCCACGACCTCCCCGGCCAAGTGAGTCCGCGGGACGTGGAGCCGGCGGGGCCGGGAACCGCCCCGGGATCCTCCACGGGGGTACGACGCCGGCACCTCCTGTTCGGTGGCGCCGCGGCGGGGGTGGGGGCGCTGGCCGCCGCCGGGACGCAGCTGGTGGGCGGGGCGCCGTCGTCGTCCGTGGCGGCGGGGACGTCCGACAACGGAGCCGGCACCGTGCCGTTCTTCGGGGCACGGCAGGCCGGGATCGGCACGGCGGCGCAGGCGCACGGCGCCTTCGTGGCGCTGGACCTGAAGCCCGGGATCACGGCGGCGGGCGTGAAGTCGTTGCTGAGGCTCCTGACCTCCGACGCCGCGAAACTCACCCAGGGGGAGGGGGCGCTCGCCGACACGGAGGCGGAGCTGGCGTTCCGCCCGGCGAACCTGACGGTCACGTTCGGCTTCGGGCCGGGGCTCTTCCGGGTCGCCGCGCCCGGGCGTGCCCCCTCCTGGCTGCGGCCCTTGCCGAAGTTCGGCATCGACCGGCTGGCGAAGGAGTACAGCGACGGGGATCTGCTCCTGCAGATCTGCGCCGACGACCCGCTCACCGTCGCTCATGCCCAGCGGATGCTGCTGAAGGACAGCCGGAGTTTCACCAAGCTCCGGTGGGTCCAGCAGGGTTTCCGGCGGGCCTACGGCACCGAGAAACCGGGCACGACCATGCGAAACCTCTTCGGCCAGGTCGACGGGACCGCCAACCCGGCACCCGGCAGCGAGAGCTTCGAGCGGGTCGTGTTCGGCGACGGGAGCAACCGGCCCTGGGTGGAGAACGGGACGTCCCTCGTGCTCCGGAGGATCAGCATGAACCTCGACAAGTGGGACGAGCTGGACCGCTCCGGGCGCGAGGAGTCGGTGGGGCGGAAGCTCTCCAACGGCGCTCCGCTCACCGGGGTCCACGAGCCCGACGAGCCCGATTTCAAGGCTCTCAATCCCGTGGGCTTCCCGGTGATCGCGGACTTCTCCCATCTGCGCCGCGCACGTCCGGACGACCCGTCCCAGCGGATCTTCCGGAGGGCGTTCAACTACGACGTGCCTCCCGGGGGTCCGGGGGTGTCCGATTCAGGGCTGCTGTTCGCCTCGTTCCAGGCGGATGTGGACCGGCAGTTCGTGCCGATCCAGAAGCGCCTGGACGACCTGGACATCCTGAATCAGTGGACGACGCCGGTGGGCTCGGCGGTCTTCGCCATCCCGCCGGGGTGCGGTCCGGACGGCTTCGTGGGGGAGGGGCTGTTCGCCTCCGCGTGACGCGGTGAGGCGGTGAGGCCGGTGCCGTTCAGTGGAGCGGCGCCGGCCTGTGCCGTGTTACCTGGTCGTCACTCTTTCCGGGTGCGAGGTGGACGAAGCCCGGCCAGCAGGACGGCGACGAGGATTCCCATGGTCACGGCGATTTCCGCTGTGAGGGGTGCACCGAGCGCCGTGTCGGCGAGCAGAACGATCGCCGGGAGCGCCGAGATGATCAACGCCGAGATCAGCGGACTGGCTTTCGTGATGCCCGCTTGGAGCAACAGGATCGGGAGGCTGATGCCGACGACCGACACTCCGGATGCGGTGAGGAGGGACTGTGCGGTCTGCTGGGTTTCGACGACGGTGGGCAGGGCGATCACGCCGCACACTATCCAGGCCAGGTGGAACCGGGCGGCGCTGATGCTCAGAGCGTCGACTCCGCGGCCGGCCAGCCGCCGCGACGTCAACAGCACGCCCGCCGCGCAGACTCCGGCGACCGCGCTGAGGAGGATCCCGGCGATGCGCAGGCCCGGGTCGGCGTCGTCGACGGCGAAGACACTCACGGCCACAGCGCCCGCCGCGACGAGGACCAGGGCAGGCTGTAGCAGCGTTCGCTTCGCCGTGCCGCCGGACAGCAGGGCCACTGCGATCGCGAGAGGGCCGAGTCCCGTTTCGATGACGCTGGCGGCAGTCGCGGGGATGAAGGTCGCCGCGACGTAGAAGCAGGCGAAAGCGCCCGCGGTGACGAGGTTCAGGAGGAGCACGTCGGCACGCGTCATCCGGCCTGTCGTCGCCGGGTTTTTGCGTCCGCGCCGAGAGGCGACCGCCTTGGCCGTGACCCCGATGACGCCGGCCACCAGGAATGCCGTGAAGGTGGAGAACGTCCCCAGGGCCGGAGCGATGGTGTGGGAGACGAGCGCGGTTCCGACGCCCTGCCAGAGCACCGCGACGGCGACGAGCGCTGCCCCCGCGGTCGCGGATTTTTTCGCACCGGAGGGTTGTGTCGTGGTGGCTGAGGTGGAGGTCGTCATGAGTGTGGTCCTTATGGGCCCGGAATTGAAGCTGGGGTGTGGACACTGGACGCTACGTGGACGTGGTGTGTGATGCCAGTCGACTCGTCAACGAGCTGAAACATACCCGAGGAATGTGATTCGCCTCCTAGCGGGCGCTGTTCCGGCAGGTGGGAGGCGGATATGATTTCAGCGCATCACACGTTTGGCCGGTTCAACCGGAACTTTTCACTGGGGGACTTTTGTCTATCAAATCTCTGGGGCGCGCAGTCATCGCAGCCCTGACGGCGCTGCTCGCCGTCGTCGCTTCGCTGGTCGTGGCGGCACCTGCACAGGCGGCTCCGACCGTCGCCACCCGCGTCGCGTCCTACGCGGCCGGACCCGCCACGGTCACCCGCGGCAAGCCCATCACCGTCCAGGGCCAGGCGCAGCGCCTGAACGGACGCACCTGGGCCAACACGGGCACCGTCAAGGCGGTCGTGTACTTCGACCCGGACGGCGCCAAGCCGAACGCGGCGGTCCGCACCGTGAACAGCAACACCAAGGGCTTCGTCCGTACGTCGTTCACCGCGAGCGTCTCGGGCAAGTGGACCCTGCGGATCGTGTCGACGGGCACGCTGAAGGCCAGCTCCACGGGCCAGCGGTACGTGCGCGTCGTGGCACCGCCGCGGCCGACCCGGCCGACGTCCGCCGCTCCCATCAGCAAGTTGAACTGCCCCGCCTGGGCGCCCATCAAGGGGAACCAAGGCCGTCCGGAGTGGATCTATCACCTGCCTGGCCAGCGTTCATACAACGTCACCGCCCCCGAAGCGTGTTTCTCCACCGAAGGCGCAGCGCAGCGTGCTGGCTACCGGAGAGCTCGAAACTAAGTTCTCAGGCCTGACGAAGCTCCCCCGGGGACGGACCGAGAAATCGGATCAGCCCCTGGGGGAGCTTTTTCGTGGGGCGGGGCGCTCGACGGCGGTCAGCGGCCGAGCAGCTGTACGTGTCAGTCCGCTTTCAGTCGTGTCACTTTGGCAGGGTGCCGGACACACGCGATAGTTGCCTTATGAAGATTAATCTGAGCCGGCTGGACGCCCACGCGGCCGACTACCTGGGCCTGCATCGGACTGTCGAACATCCGGCCGGCGACATGCTGTCGGAGCTGCTCGAAACCGTGGTCGGTCCCTGGCTGGCGTCCGCACCGTTGGCCGTCTGGACCTGCCGGGCAGAGGTCCGTGGTGAGTGGGTCGACATCGCCGAATTCCCCTGGTCCCGGGACCGTACCCTCGGGTTCCGGCTCCTCGCGGCCGACGAACCGGTCGAGGATCTCCTCGCCGAAGGTGCCACGGTCTTCAGCATCGCGTGCGTGCCCTCCTTCGGCTGATGGACTCACCTCAGGATGCTGTCGCGGCGGACCTCTCCCCTGATGTCTTGACGAAGAAGGACACGGTGCAGCTCGCCAAGAACCTGAAGATCGCCTCCCGTCCGGCCCCAGGTGACCAGGCTCCGGTGTGGGAATCGGGTTCCGTCCGAAAGAGTCGGCTGAGGGCCGCGATCATGTCCACGGCAGTGTTCGTCGTAGTCGCGGCGGGGATTGCGGTGCTCCTGGCGTGGACGACCAATCCCCTGTGGGGGAACTACCCGCAGGTTCCCGCGACCGTAGTCGGCAAGTCCGAGGCCAATGCCCACAAGAGCACCCCGATCTGCACCGTGACTCTGCGGTTCGAACTCGACGGCGTGCCTCATGAGGCCACGGTGAGGAACGAAGCGTCCTGTGATCGTCTGCCGCGATACAAGGAACAGGTCACCCTCGCCTACAACCCCACGGATTATTCCGGCATGCTGATCGTGGGCCATGACGAGGGAATCAGGACCGCGACGTCGATGATCGCCTTGATCTCGGTGGTGCCGCTGCTCCTCCTGCTGTGGCTGAGCGCCACGCGCGTCCGGTCGTACAGGAACGCCAGGAAAGCGGCGAGCAGGACGTCCTGGCAGGAGATCACGGTTCTCGTGAAGGGCCTCAAATCCAACCCGGAACACACGGACCTTCTCGTCCATGCGCGCGACGACGACGGCGCTGAGAGGGAGTTCGTGATCGGGTATGCCACGCCCAAGCTGACCGGATTCGAGCCCCAGAAAGACAGCCAGGTCACCCTCCGACTTGTCGGAGACGGTGACGGCCACGCGGTCCTCGCCATGCCTGACGGCTCCGGAACCTGCGACGCCACCATCTCGACACCGAACAACTTCGAGCTCCGCACCCTGGGGCTGTGAGGCGGAGCGAGTAGCGGGACCGTACCTCGATACGCCACATGAAGCAATTTCGAGCCAGCAGGGCGTTGCGGAACGGCAAGAAATCTGTTTCGCCCGAAATGGGGATTGCCCAGCGAACGTCGACGTTCAGCCAGTTACGCCGTACAAGACAATAATGCCATCTCCCGCTTCCTTGTTTGACTTGTCAATATCACAAAGAAGCGCAGTGTCCCCATACGTGGCCTCGTTTCCAAGGACTTTCTGGACGGAGGGTCAGGGAAAATGCCATTGCACGGAACTACGCGTCCTGCAATGGAATTTTAATGGGTTGAGCGCCGTTAGACTCCGCTGGCTGACGCTTCGCTTTGGCGGAGCAGTCTTCGGCGGAACAGTCAGAACCTGGTGCGCCGTGCGCCTGTCCACGTTGACCCATTCATGCGCAGGATCATCCATGCCCCAGCGCCGACGAGAGGTGCTGCGATGATGCCGATGAGCCATGCCCATTTCAGGAATGGTTCATCCCTGAAGTCAGCGTGATAAGCCTGCCATGCAGCGGTCACAATCAAGGCGAGCAGTGCGACGAGCGCTGCTCCGCTGATGATGATGGCCAGGATTTCTGAGGTTCCGAGCATGGCACTCGCCTACCTTTCGTCGGGTCGATCCAGGACATCACCGACCTTGTTGACAGGTCAAGTCGACAAGCAGATCACGGGTGAGGGTTCATGGATGCGACTGTGCCTTAGTCGATCGTTCTGCTTACCGTTTGCCCGATCGAGTGGCGATCTCGCTTTCTATTCGGTCTGGAATCCCGGAATATGAGGAGGAAATGTTATGAAGACGTTCGGCAAAGGCGCAACGTGCCTTCTGGCCTCGATTGGACTGCTAGGCGGTGCGGCGGCGATCCCTGCACAGGCCAGTGCGTCGCTGGAACCGCAGCCTTCAAGCACTACGCATACGGGTTATGTGCGGGATTGCCTGACTCAAGTGGATGCGTACAACGCGAGCCAGGGACGGAACGTCTCTCACGACGAGTGCAAGACGACCGTGACGACCCAGCTCGACGCAAGTGCACCAGTCACCGTCGCAGAAGTGCGAGCCGCGTCGGGGCTGTCCGCTTCGGAAAAGCGCTCCTTGGTCGCTGCGGCCACGGCAGGCGCCGTCCAGTCCCGGCACTGGAGCCAGTTCACCACTGGTGGCGCATACACTCGGACGCAGAACGGCACGATGTTCTTCAATGGCAGTGAAGTGTGGGTGACCGAGGTACGTCATGGGTACCAGGGTTCCCATAACTGCTTCACGAACTACACGGTCGAAGTCAACATCTCGGACCGGGCGTGCAACGAGTCTGGCGCGTTGAACTTCCGGGTGATGAACAGCATCTGGAACGTGAACCTCAACGGCACACCGATCACCTATGACGCGTCCATGCAGGCTACGGTCAGGGCGAATGGGTCCATCGAGGGCTTCGGAGCGACCATCGGCTGACACGGACTCGTTGGTGACTCCCAGGTTGAATTCGGATCTGGAAGCTCTGCCTCCAGATCCGAATTCATCTGAGCACAGTGCCTCTAGGCTCTCTAGGCTCTCTAGGCTCTCTAGGCTCTCGGGGCGCTCAAGACGCGCTGCCAAGGATCGCCGGGGGTACCTGAGGTCCGTGCGCACCCGGGGCCTCTGGGTGGAATCGGGCCCTTGCTTGGTTGGCCGGGTCGAGTACCGTTTGGGCAATTGCTCCCATTTCACGTACCGCGTCAGGATTGTTTTTCCCGAGGATCTGCCCAACGCGGTCGGCCTTCAGTTGTTGAGCAGCGCCCCGTCGGCAAAGGGCGGCCGCGTCTTCAGCAATGATGAGGCTGAACCTTGGTGCGATTCGAACGAGTCCTAGACTCGTTGGCTGACATGCTCAGCGACGAGGTGCCGCCCCGGCGAGTTTCGCCACCGCAGCGTCATCGCTGGATCTGTCGCGAGCGTGACGAAGGCCCTGGAACCTCTGATCTCTCAGGGTTCCAGGGCCTTCGCTCTGGCGGTGACGGTGGGATTTGAACCCACGTTGGCTGTTACACCAAACAACATTTCGAGTGTTGCACCTTCGGCCGCTCGGACACGTCACCAACGGTTGACCACTTTACCGTAGCCGGACACCCCCGCCCAAACGGAGCACCTGCGGGCCCGTCTGCAGGCCTCGGATCCGCCCGTTCCCGGGCTTGTCGCCGAAGCACCGAGCCTCCCCAGAACCCCGGAAGCGCCCGAAGGGCGCCCACCGCAATCGATGGACGCCCCTCTCAGCACCTCCGCAGGAACCGCCGGCCTCAGCCCGCGCTGTGCCGTCCCCTGGTCGCCAGGTAGAGCGCGGCTTCCTTCTGGAGCTGCCGTTCGGCGTCGAGCTCGGCCTGGATCCTCGCCAGCTCGCCGGCCGCCTGGCCCTGCCGCTCGGACATCTCGAGCTGCGCCAGCAGCTGCGTGTTGACCTTCTCCGCGAGCCGGGCGAGCTGCTCCTGCTGCTTCGCCAGCATCAGCTGAGTCTGCTGGAGCGCGGCGAGCGTCGCGGCGGTGTCGCCCTCAGGGACGACGGCGGCTTCCTCGCGCTCGGCCAGGAGGAGCCTGAGCTCGGAGTCCAGGCTGCCCTCCAGGCTGCCGTCGTGGGTCGCCGGAACGGCGCGCTGGTGTCCGGCAGCGTGAGCCGGCACGTGCTGTTCCGGTGCGCTGCTCGGGTTCAGCCCGTTGGCCAGGGCCTCGCCTGCGGCGCCGGACGGAGCGGCGACCGCGGCGAGCGTCGCCGTCGTCGTGTCCGGTTCCGTGGAAGAGCCCTCGGAAGCCGCCTTGGCGGGCTGCATCTCGACCGTCTTGCGCAGCGGGACCTCCTTGATGAACAGCACGGCGATGATCGCGGCGATGGCCACGAAGCCGGCGATCAGGAAGATCTGCGCGGAGGCGTCACCATAGGCGGCCTTGACGATCGTGGCGATCGGACCGGGCATGTCCTTGACGTCCAGGCTGGTGCTCGACGCCCCGGACCCGGCGGGGACCTTGATGTGGTGGTCGATGAAACCCTGCTTGATCAGATCCGAGGACCGATTGCCCAGCACGGCGCCCAGCACGGAGACGCCGATCGCGCCACCGACGGTGCGGAAGAACGCCACCGAGGCACTCGCGGAGCCGATGTCCCGGGGAGCCACGGTGTTCTGCACGGCGAGGACCAGGTTCTGCATGGTCATGCCGAGGCCCAGGCCCAGCACGGCCATGTAGACGCCGGTGATCCAGAAGTCGGTCTCGTGGTCGATCGTGCCGAGGAGGAGCATGCCCGCCGCGGTGAGGATCGTGCCGGCCACCAGGTAGCCCTTCCACTTGCCGTAGCGGGAGATCAGCTGACCCGCGACCGTGGAGCCCACCAGGTTGGTGAAGATCATCGGCAGGGTGAGCAGGCCGGCCTCGGTGGGCGTCGCGCCACGGGCCACCTGGAAGTACTGGCCGATGAAGGAGGAGGAACCGAACATGGCCACGCCGATGGCCACCGAGGCCACGATGCTCAGCGCGGTGGTGCGGTTGGAGATGATCTTCAGGGGGATGATCGGCTCGGAGACCTTGGCCTCGACCAGGATGAAGAGCAGCAGGCCGACGACGGAGCCGCCCACCATCGCCGCGGTCTGCCAGGACCACCACTCGTAGTAGTCCGGGTTGCCGGCGAAGGAGACCCAGATCAGCAGGGTGGAGACGGACGCGCTGAGCAGGATGGTGCCCAGCCAGTCGATCCGGGCCTTGCGGCGCACCTGCGGCAGCTTCAGGGTGAGCTGGAGCAGGATCAGGGCGATGATCGCGAGCGGGACGCAGACGTAGAAGGTCCAGCGCCAGCCCCAGTGGTCCACGATCAGACCGCCGAGCAACGGGCCACCCGCGGTGCCCACGGCGAGAACGGCGCCGAGGTAGCCGGAGTACTTGCCGCGCTCACGCGGGGCGATCATGACGCCCATGATGGCCTGCGACAGGGCGATCAGACCGCCCATGCCGATGCCCTGGATGACGCGTGCGGTAAGCAGCATGGGGATGTCGGGGGAGAGGCCCGCGACGACCGAGCCGGCCACGAACACCACGATCGAGAGCTGGACCAGGATCTTCTTGTCGTAGAGGTCCGCGAGCTTGCCCCAGATCGGGGTGGTGACGGCGCTCGCGAGCATGGATGCCGTGATGACCCAGGCGAAGTCCGTCTGGGTGCCTTTGAGGTCGGAAATGATGGTGGGCAGCGCGTTCGAGACGATCGTGCTGGACACGATCGCCGTGAAGAACGCGGCAAGGAGGCCGGTGAAGGCCTCCATGATCTGCCGGTGGCTCATGGGTTGAGCCTCGTGGTTGGGGTTCAAGATTCAGTCTCCTGCGGGGGTGACGGCGGCGTACGGGGAGGGCTTGCGGCGGTAGGACTGCAAGGCCACGGTGAGGTCGGTGAGGTTGGAACGGCACGTGAGCGCCTGGTCCTCATCCCAGTCACCGAGGAGGCTCAGCAGCGCCTGGACGCGGTCCTCCTCGGCACGGGCGAGCTGTTCCTGCCCGGCATCGGTGACCTCCAGGATCTGAGCCCTGCGGTCCGTGGGGTCCTGCGTCCGGGTGATGAAGCCGCGTTCCTCGAGTTCTGCGAGGTGGCGGCTCAGCACGGGGGAACTCACACCGAGCCGCTGCGCGATGTCCACCGCACGCCCACCGTGTTCGGTGATCATGTGGAGCACCCCGAGCAGGGCCGTGCTGGTTCCCGGAGCCAGGGAGTCGTGGGAGAGGCAGCGCAGTGCACGCTGCAAGTCCACGACCCCGCGGATGAGCGCCCGCGCTGTTGCTGGCTCCACCGGCATCCGAACCTCCTGTAATTGCTTACGGCAACTATATAATCATGAAAGTTGCTTAGTCAAACTAATATTCCGGAGGCGCGCGGGGTAGGGATAGGTGCGGGGTGGAGGAGGCGTGCCAAGCGCACGACGACGACGGCCGCCGGGCAGGGCGCGCCCCGCTACCCGGCCGCGCGCGGTCGTCGTGGATCCGCCCGCTTCAATGGACAGTCCCCTGCGCTGCGGCGGCGGGGAATGTCCGCCAGGCCGGGGAAAAGAGCGCCGGAGCGCTGTGAGAGGGGAGGTGCCCGGCTAGCCCCGGTGCCGGGCGAAGAACTCCCGGAGCAGGGCGGCGCATTCGTCTTCGCGGATGCCCGCGTAGACCTCCACCCAGTGGTTGAGGCGGCGCTCGCGGAGGATGTCGAACACGGACCCGGCGGCCCCGGCCTTCTCATCCCAGGCCCCGAACACCACACGCGGGATCCTGCTCAGGACGATCGCCCCGGCGCACATCGCACACGGCTCCAGCGTGACCACCAGCGTGCAGTCCTCCAGGCGCCAGCCATCGGACCCGCCGTCGTCGTCGGCCATCCGCTCGCGCAGGGCGGCCGCGCCCGCACGGATCGCGACCACTTCGGCGTGCGCCGTCGGGTCGCCCAGGGCCTCGCGTTCATTGCGACCGGTGGCCAGCACGGCGCCGTCGGGGCCCAGAAGAACCGCGCCGATCGGCACATCCTCCGTGCGCAGCGCCGCCCGGGCCTCGGCGAGGGCGAGGCCCATCCAGTGCTCGTGTTCGGCGTCGTGCGGGATCATGCCCACCAGCGTATCCGCCCTCCCGTCTACGCGAACCGCCAAAGGATGCCCCTATGCGCTGTGAATAAGGGCGCCTACTGGCGGTTCGCGAAGGGAGGCGGAGGGGAAGAAGTCCTGTAAATTTGACCCATGCGCACCATCGTTGTGGATCACCCGCTCGTCGCCCATAAGCTCACCGTGCTGCGGGACAAGACCACGCCTTCGCCCGTCTTCCGTCAGCTGACCGAGGAACTCGTCACCCTTCTCGCCTACGAGGCCACTCGCGAGGTGCGTACTCAGCCCGTCACCATCGAGACCCCGGTGTCCACCACGATCGGCACGGCCTTCACCAAGCCGACGCCCCTGGTGGTCCCCATCCTCCGCGCAGGCCTCGGCATGCTGGAGGGCATGACCAAGCTGGTCCCCACCGCCGAGGTGGGCTTCCTGGGCATGGCGCGTGACGAGCACACTCTGGACATCATCACCTACGCCGAGCGCCTTCCCGAGGACCTCACGGGCCGCCAGGTGTTCGTCCTGGATCCGATGCTGGCCACCGGCGGGACGCTGCGTGAAGCGGTCAAGTTCCTCTTCCGCCGGGGCGCCGACGAGGTCACCTGCATCTGCCTGCTGGCCGCCCCGGAGGGCCTGGCCAAGCTGGAGGAGGAGCTGTCCGACGCCAACGTCACCGTCGTCCTGGCCTCGATCGACGAGCGTCTCAACGAGAAGGCGTACATCGTCCCCGGTCTGGGCGACGCCGGCGACCGCCTCTACGGCGTCGCGAGCGTCCTGGAGGCCTGAGCTCCCGTCGTCTCCTGCTCGCGAGAAGCCAGTTGAGCACAATGTTCACGCCGAACACTGTGCCCAACTGGCTTCTCGCGTCAGGCCGGGTGCAGCTCCACGGAGAACACGGTCCGGCCCGGACGGGACTCCAGTGTCACGGTCCCGCCGTGTGCCTGGACGATCGCCTGCACGATCGACAGGCCCAGCCCGGACGAGCCACCCGTGCGGGCCTTGTCCGCCTGGGTGAAGCGGGAGAACACCTCGGGCTGGAGGTCCTCCGGGATGCCGGGGCCGTCATCCGTCACGGTGAGCATCGGCCTGCCCTCGGCCGAGAGCGCGACGCCGACCTCCACTCTGGTGCCCTCCGGCGTGTGCTTCTGGGCGTTCGTCAGGAGGTTCACCAGGACCTGCCGCAGCCTCGCCGGATCGGCCCAGGCGTCGACGGTTCCCGCTGGCACAGCCAGCCGCCAGTCGTGCCCCGCGTCCTGCGCGCGCTTCTCCATGACCTCCTCGACGGCCAGCTGCACCAGGTCCACGGACCTGCCCTGCAGCGCCTGACCCTCATCCAGCCTGGCCAGCGTCAGAAGGTCCTCCACCAGGGTGTTCATCCGGACGGACTGGCTCTGCACCCGGGAGAGCGACTCCTTGCCCTGATCGCTGAGGTTCTCGGTCAGGCCCAGCATCTCGCTGTAGCCGCGGATGGCGGTCAGGGGAGTGCGGAGCTCGTGGGAGGCGTCCGCCACGAACTGGCGGGCCTTCACCTCAGACGCGTGCCGCACGGCGAGGGCGCCGGCGACGTTGTCGAGCATCCGGTTGAACGCGTGCCCCACGCTCCCCACCTCGGTGTCGGGGTCCGTGGCGCTGTCCGGGACGCGCACGCCCAGGGCCACCTCGCCGACGTCGAGCCGTGACTCGGCCACCTGGCCGGCCACCTCGCTGAGCTGGGCCAGCGGCCGCAAAGTCCGGCGGATCAGCCAGGTGCCCACGACGGCGCAGATCACCAGGGCCCCTGCCGCCACCAGCACGGTGGTGAGGACCAGCGCTCCCAGGGCCTGGTTCTTGCCGGCCAGCGGGAGCCCGGTCACCACCACGGCGCCGTTGGGCGTGGTGGAGGCCAGCATCCGGTATTCGCCGACACTGAGGTGGCTCGTCGCTGGGACGGCGCCGGGGCGGTAGGCCTCCGGGGTGGCGGAGATGGCAGCGATCTTGCGCAGGTCACTGCTGGGAAGCGGTGCGAACTTGCCGTCGTCCTGAAGGATCACCGCGGCGCCCTGCGACCCGTTGCTCGTCGCCACGGCCGTGATCGTGCCGAGCGGCTGCCCCCGGAAGTCCGGGGAGCCTCCGTACCCACCCGGTCCTCCCAGTGTCTCGGCGGCACGGTGATTGGCCTGGCGCAGCTGAGTGTCGACGTCATTGGTCAGGACGCGGTCCATGGTCGCGTAGACCACCGAGCCGAGCACCGCGGCGATGACCGTCAGCAGCGCCATGGTGACGAGCACCAGTTTGGTGCGCAGGGGCCAGGACTTCAGGCGCGTCCAGCGGGGACCGCGGCTGCCCTGTGGTGGGTTGCCCTGCGGTGGGTTGCCGGGAGGTGGGGGAGCAGTGCCTTCCGGGGCGGTGTCAGCGGTCATTCGGCACCGGGCCGGATGACGTAGCCCACGCCCCGGACGGTGTGGATCATGGCGGCCCGGCCCACATCGATCTTCTTGCGCAGGTAGGAGATGTAGAGCTCCACGATGTTCGCCTGACCACCGAAGTCGTAGTGCCACACGTGGTCCAGGATCTGATTCTTGCTCAGCACGCGCCGCGGATTCTCCATGAGGTACTGCAGGAGGTCGAACTGGGTGGCGGTCAGCTGGATCTCCTCGCCGCCGCGGTGGACCTCCCGGGAATCGATGTTGAGCACCAGATCGCCCACCACGAGTTCCGAAGCGTCCTTGGCCGTGGCTCCGGACCGCTGCACCAGGCGGTGCAGGCGGAGTGTCAGCTCCTCGAGACTGAAGGGCTTGGACACGTAATCGTCGCCGCCGGCGGCCAGCCCCTCCACTCGGTTCTCCACGCTGTCCTTGGCCGTGAGGAAGAGCGCTGGGACTTCGGGCATGAAGGTGCGGATCTTCTGCAGCGCTTCGACGCCGTCGAACACGGGCACCATGATGTCCAGGACCAGCACGTCCGGCTGGAATTCGCGTGCCACACGCACCGCGGAGGGGCCGTCTTCGGCGTACTGGACGTCCCAGCCGCTCAGCTTGAGCCCCATGGCGACCAGCTCACGGAGCATCGGCTCGTCATCCAGGACCAGGGCGCGGATCGGGGAGCCGTCCGGGCGGGTCAGGCGAGGCAGTGACTGGAGTGAGGGTGGCAGTGACATACCTCCACTCTGAACCCTCGTCTTCGCATCTGACTAGGTGTTCGCTGTGCGCTTGCTGTGAGCGGACGACGGCGCGTGGCCGGCACGGAGTGAATTCCGGCCGGATCGCGTCATGTCACGCTCCGGGGCCACTAAAGAACCGTGGGGAGGAGAGGTTCTTCACTGTTTCCTCCAGGCCGAGTTCCTGCCAGGAACCGGCCGACCGTGACTGAGCGCGAGGCAAAAGGCCCGGGATGAACTCACCTGAAGGCACGCAGGACGAGCATCCGCGAGCACGACATACGACGGCGACGGCCTGGCTGCGGCTGCTCGCCTTACTCGCCGGCGTCGTCGTCCTCTCGCTGTGGGCGGCCGGCGTTCTGCCCACCGTGCCCGCGATCGTCGCCCTGGGTTTTCTCGGCCTGATCCACCTGGCCGGCAGCATGGTCCGGGCTCATGATGAGATGACCCGCCGCGTCCAGGACGTGGTCGATGCCCGGGGTGCTTCCCCTGGGACCGGTTCAGGGTGCGTCGATCCCGATCCGGCGCCAGCAGACCCGTCCGTCAAGGAATTCCAGCGACTCGGTGAATGAGGTGCCCGCCTCGTCCCGGTAGTCGATGACGAGCATGTTGTCCCCGGTGATCAGACCCTTGAGGTGAATCGCCTCGGAAAGATCCCACCGGAAGTCCGGATGCTTCAGCGCTGAGACGAGTTCCGCTGACGAGCGCAGCGGTTCTGAGTTCTGCTCCACGCCGAGATGGAATTCGATGTCCTCCCCGACCAGGCTGGAAATGGATTCGATGTCCCCCGATCGCCACGCATAAATCCACCGAGTCGCGAAACCCAGAAGAGAAAGATTTCGCCAGCACTGCTGAGGACCGGGCACGTCAGGCATTCGGGCGATTCCTTGGCATGAACATGCCCGCGCGAAAGGGGCATCTGTCGGGATTTCACATGAGTGTATCGCACGTCCGTGAGGCATTGTCCGCATCAGGTATTCCCTGCCGCATAATGACTGGCCACCGACGCGCTGATGCGGCTGAGAAGGCCCGTGGGATCGGGTCCGTGATATGCCGGTTGAGATGCGAAGATCAGTGCCACGAATGCCCAGAGCATGAAATGTGTCATGTAATCCTTCCAGGGCCAGCCGGGGGGCCGTTTGCCGTCCTGAACCCGGAAAACGCCGCTGTCCAGCAGCTCCGCGAGGGCCCCGCCGCACCACCGGCACGTTTTGAGGTGGGCCTCGAACATCGCTTTCTTCCGGGCCGTGAGCGCGTCACTCAGATAGGCGGGAACATATTCGAGAGTGAACTGACAGTCGTCGGATCCTCGTTTTCCCAGCTGCTCCCGGAGATACGCGACCCGGAGAGCTCTTTTGGCGCGGCGGTGCAGTGCCACCGTCGCATTCGGTGACAATCCGAGCGTGGGGGCGATATCCCGCGGCTGCATATCCTCGATATCGAGATACCAGATGATCATGCGCCATCGTTCGGGGAGTGACTGAAACGCCCGTCGTGCCGACTGGTTCTCAAATGCCGCGACGACGCGATCGGTGACTTCCGGTACTTCTTCCACCGAATCCATGTCATCGGAGGGGAGTTCACGGCGCTTGCGCCGGGAATTGCGCCAGACCGTACGCGAGACGCTGGAGAGAAGATAGGGAAGGAACACCCCTTGTGGTCCCCGGCCGGATTTGATGGCGGACAGAATGGCTCCGAAAGTGTCATTCACCGCGTCCTCGGAGGCGCCATGGTCCTGGGTCAGCGCGTAGGCGATCCGGTAGGCGGAAGCGCGGTGCTTCGCGAAGAGTGCTCCGAACGCGCTCATGTCCCCAGCGCGTGTGAGGGAGAGCAACTCGGCGTCGCTGCCCCTAGGCAACAAGATCTCGTTCGCTCGGATGATGAGGGGTGCCTTCCGAGGCGAACCGGTGCTGAGGTCCGCCGTGCGTCCGGTGCGCCATCAGACCGGAGAGCCCGATGAGAGCGCGGTGTTCCTTCTTGAAAGCCGATGCGAGCGTCCTCCGGTCGAGGTACGTCTTCTCCATTTCCACCCCTTGATGATTCCTCAGGAGAAACATTCATACCCTTTTACGCAACACGACAGAGATGCAGGAGGGGTGTTCGCATCTTCATGTGAAGGAAGATGCTCACACTTTCACGCGGCTGAACCCGGAGGTGCGCGAGTCGGCCCGGTGTGTGGAAACTGAGTTCCCGGACCGCGATGTGAAGAAACATGATGTCTCACCGTTGGCGATGTGCAGTGACTCGAGAACGGTGAGCACGCCCCCATGCCACTGGTCTCGAGGCGGGTAGCCCACGACGGTCTGGCCGAAGCAGGTCACCCACTGGAAGAGACATAGCCGGTCGCCTGCGGTCTGTGACGCGACCACGCCGAGGAAATCGAAAAATTCCTCACGCTGCCGTCAGGCGCGGGCCTGAAGGAGTCCGTCACGCGGGGCGGTTCGGGACCGGTTGAGGCTCAGTACCAGTTGTTGGCGTAGTGGAATCCGAGGGCGCCACAGGGCGATCCGTACCGCTCGGAGACGTACTTCAGGCCCCAGGTGATCTGGGTCTTGTAGTTGGTCTGCCAATCCGGAGCGACGGAGGCCATCTTGGTGCCGGGCAGTGCCTGGACGATGCCGTAGGCGCCGGAATCAGCGTTCTGCGCGGTGGTCTTCCACCCGGACTCGCGAGTCCAGAGGGTCACGAGGCACGGCATCTCGCCGGCGCCCCAGCCGTACTTGCCCAGCTGAGTCGCGGCGAAGGCCTGCGCAGCGGCGGGATCGTCCACCGTCTTGGGCGGTGCGGCCTCCTCCTTCAGCGCATCCACCGCGTCCTTCAGGGCGGCGGCCTGGCTGGCCGCCTCGCGGGCCGACTTGCTGGCTTCCGCGCCGGCGGAGACGCTCTCCGAGGAGAGGGTGGCGAGGACGGAGAAGTCGAACTTCTGGCCGACACTGACCTTGCGGAACTGAGGAGCGCTGAGCTTGACCTCGGGCGCGGACTGCACGGTCGGCGCCACCGGGGTGGTGTCCTGAGCGGCGATCGACGCCTGTGCGGCGAGCCCGCCGGCCAGCGTCAGGGTCAGAACCGAGCCGACGACGGCGGCGCGGGCCCCGCGGGTTCGGGGAAGGAGGCTGGGGAGCTGGCTGAGGATGGAACGCTTGGGCCGGCCGCTCGGCGCGGCGGCAGCCGACGACCGGAACCCTGTGGTCCGTTCATCGCTGCGGGGGCTCCCGGTGGCGCGTACAGCGCGGGACCTCGCGGCGGCTCGCCCGTCGGTGGTCCGCGGTCGGTTCGCGGTCATGCTCAACCCTTCATGCTCCTGGAAGAGGCGGGTCCCTGGATTCCGGACGCGGGCACCGAGGCGGTGCCCTGCTGGTTCCGGCGGACGCTCCGCCCCGCCATCAGTCTAGGCGGCGGACGCGCTCATGTCACATTTAGGTAACGACGCTGGTCCTCTTTCGACCCCCTTCGCGGAGGGCCCACGTCCGCTGAGGCGTCCACGATGCGGTCAAGTGGATCTGACACGAGTTTCAGTTCACAGTTGAACGAATCGCACCCAGGAGGGCGAATCAGCGCAGAAAATTCGATGAATCACGCGAAATCTGACCGTGAAAGGGTTGATTCGCATCTCACGGAGCCACTTGCCAGAATGGTGAAATCCATCACAATGGACACTTTTGTCTCACGATGTGGACGGCTGTGAGCTTTGTTACTTGCAAGTTCTGTTTGTTACGTTGCACACTCGGAGATGTGAATACCAAATCAACAGCATCTGCAGCCGCAGTAACCCTCCCCAGCGCACCCGCTGGCCGGATGGCTGGCTGTTGTCGAATGTGCGCCTGAACTCCACCCCTCAGTTCAGGCAACCGTCCTCACCCCCGCCCAATGAAGGGCACTTTCCTGATTCATTGCGGGGACTCAACATTCGAGCCGCGATGACGGCAAATTCACTCTCAGAGGTTTGAAACAACATGTCAGTTGCATCCGGATACGTCCACATCTCCCTGCGGAATGCCAACAAGGCTCCTGCCGTCCGCCCCGAATTCGCCAACCGGCCTGCCGCTCCGCAGCAGTACCCGGCAGGCTACAACGGCCAGCTCACCTCCGCGGCCGCCCCGGCTCAGCAGCCCGGCTACCCGCAGCAGGGATACGGCCAGCTCCGAGCAGTCCCGCAGCCGGGCACTCCCGCCGCTGAGGGCCACCCCCTGACCGCACCCACCCCGGTGATCGCCCGTGGCGCCAACGGTGCCGTGGCCCGGCCCGCCGCCGGAACGCCCACGGTCGCCCGCGGGTTCGTCCTGTACGTCGGGATCGACGAGGAGACGGCCGCCGCCTCCGGTCAGTCGATCGCCAAGCTGGCCCAGGAGATCCGCGCCTACGCTCAGTCCCTCGTGCAGGGTGCCGAGAGCTACGCCGCCGTCGCGGTCGCCCCGGCCAGCGCACCCGGCTCGGCGCTCGACGTCGTGCGCAGCACCTTCGGTGACCCCACCGTCGCCAACCGCCAGCGTGTCGAGGCGCCCCGTCCGGCCGCGGTTCCCGATCAGCGTCCCAGCGGCGTGCTGATCGACCTCGCCCGTCGCGAGGTCCACCTGGACGGCGACACCCTGAACCTCACGTTCAAGGAGTTCGAACTCCTGAACTACCTCGTGGAGAACGGCACCCGCACCGTGGACCGCGAAGAGCTCCTGGAGAACCTGTGGCGCAACGCCGAGGAAGTCCCCAACGAGCGCACCATCGACGTGCACATCCGCCGCCTCCGCTCCAAGCTGGGCCGCCTCGCCAACACGGTCCGCACGGTCCGCGGCCAGGGCTACCGCTTCTACGAGCACCCCGAGGTGGTCGTCTGGGCCGCGCCGGAGTACTCCATCTGACGGTTTCGGTTTCTGAGAAGGACGGGGATCCCCTCCGCGCCTGCGCTTCGGTCCGCCGCTCCTGACGCTCTTCCTTGCGGAAGATCGCAATGCGGCGGATCGAAACGCAACAACGGCGCTGACGGGGATCCCCGTCCTTCTCTGTTCGCCGCGTCAGATGCGGTGCATCCGGCTTCGTGGGAGGGTTGCCCGTGAGTGGGGCCGGTCCTTTGCGAGCGAGTGGGTGACCTGACCCTGCGGAGGTGACCGGCCGTCCACGCAGGGGTGCCGGGGGTATCCGGAGAGCGCCGTTGTTGCGTGAAAGCCCCGCCGTCCGCGTGATCCGAGTCTGCGCGCAAGAGCCGGCGGGGCTGGAGCGCAGGCGCCGGAGGAAGCCCGCGGCACCCCTACCCCGAGGACCGAACACCAACTCCCCGGGGATAGTGTTTTCCCATGAGTGAGCATCATGTGAAACGCCTGATCGTCATGCGTCATGCCAAGGCGGATTGGCCTCTGGGGGTGCCCGATCATGACCGGCCCCTGGAACCCCGCGGACACCGCGATGCGGCGGCTGCCGGGGCCTGGCTCCGGGAGTCCGGCAACGTCCCGGACTTCATCCTCTGCTCCACCGCGCTGCGGACCCGGCAGACGTGCACCTGGGTGTGCGAGGAACTGGGCGAGAAGGCTCCGACGCCCAAGCTGGAGTCGGGACTCTACGCCTCGACCGGACGGCGGATGCTCACCGTCATCAATCATGTGCCGGAGACGGTGACCAGTCTGATGATCATTAGCCACATGCCGGGTGTGCAGGACCTCGCGCTGCTCCTGGCGGACCGGGATTCGGACCAGGCGGCGTACCTGGACATGGCGGAGCATTACCCCACCAGCGGGATCACCGTGCTTGAGAGCGTGAAGCCCTGGGCGGAGCTGGACGGTCAGGATGCGCGCCTGACGTCCTTCGAGGTGCCCCGGGCCTGACGGTAGGTTTCGGCACCGGGCGGGCCCCACTCCGGCTGTGCGTGCCGCTCCTGGACCCTGCGGCGCCGCGCGAAGCGGATCCGCTCCGGCGTGACCCGGCGGGCGTGCGGCTCCGGCCTCCGGTGGCGCCGGGCCTCCTGACGGGCCAGACGCTGCCCAGGAACAGTAGCAGAGCCGCGGGGAGGCCCGCGGCGAGGCTCAGGAAGAAGTACAGATCGCTCCCGGCCCCCGGTCCCGTGGTGTGCATCCGGTCGTAGCCTTCGGAGAAGCCGAGGCCCCAGAGGCGGACGTAGGCCAGGGCGAACGTGACCGCCACGGTGGTGAGCGCCCCGGCTGCGAGCAGGGTCTTGTTGCGGCGCAGAATGGCGACCGACGCGATCGCGCAGACGAAACCGATGAAGGCGCACACCACCAGGAGGACCAGGCCCAGGGTCTCCGGGGCCAGGACCGTCTGGATCAGGAGCGCGGCGCAGGCCAGGGCCGCGCCGAGCATGATCTTGGTGGTGAGCAAGCGCATGACGTCATTCTTTCAGAGGGGTCTGACAGTTTTCGGTGCCGGTGCCGGTGCCGGTGCCGGTGGCGGAGCAGTGGCAGCGTCTCAGCGCGCCAGGTACCCCTTCACGAAGGTCATGATGGCCTCCACGCTGGCCTCCTGGGACCGCCCGGGATGGAAGCTCTTGCGGTCCAGCCCCACGATGAAGCAGGCCCCGAAGATCGCCGCCTCCAGGCCGCTCCGGGACACGTCCTGGTTCACGGCGTACCGCTGACCGATCCGGTCCAGAGCCTGAGAGATCACGTCGAGCAGTTCGGCCCGGAGCTCCCGCATCAGGTCACGCCACTCGTTCTCGGCCTTCCAGTTCTCGTTCATCCACAGCTGCCCGAACGAGGGGTAGTCGTCCAGGAACGCGATCGCCTCGGACACCACGGACTCCATGGCCGCCACGGGATCGTCCACCCCGGGCACCGCTGCGAAACGGGCCAGGAGGATGTCCACGCCGTGCCGGAGCAATTGCGCGATCAGCTCGGACTTGCTGCCGAAGTTGTAGTACACCGTGCCCTTGGAGACGCCGGCCTCGGCGGCGATCTCATCCACGGTGACCTCGGCCGCGCCCCGCTCGCCGATCAGCTGCATCGAGGCGTCGAAGATCTTCTGCCGGGAGGCGGAGGTCCGCTGGGGACGACGACGGCGGCCCGCGCCGTCGTCGTCGCCCGCACCGGGAGCGCCGCCCACTCCGCCGGCGTCGCCGCCCGTCTGCGGCAGCCCCGCGAGGGCGCCCGGCCCGGCGGGTCTCATACCGAGATCTCCGGCTTGAAGCTCTTCAGGGTCCAGAGCTTGTGCTTGTGCACCGCGAGGGTGGACATCGCCATGCCCAGTGCCGCGTAGCCCACCAGGCCCAGCATGATCGGCGCCACCATGGACAGGTCACCGCCGTAGATGAGGTGGCGCATGCCGGTCACCACGTAGCCGAGCGGCAGGATGTCGTGCACCACGTGGAACGGTTCCGGGGTGGTCTGCCAGGGGAAGGTGCCTCCCGAGGAGACCAGCTGGAGCACCAGCAGGATGAGCACCACGAACTTGCCCGGTGTCCCCAGCAGGGCGCAGATGCCCTGGATGAGAGCCGTGAACGCCATGGCCGCGAAGAGCAGGAAGACGAACGTCAGGGCCGGGTTGGCCGATTCCAGCTTCAGGCCGAGCGTGACCACCGCCCACAGCAGGGCGGTCTGCACGGCAGACACCACGAAGAACGGCAGCCATCCGGCGATGCCGATCTTCCAGGACGGCGCGTTGGACGCCAGGGCGCGCTGGGTGAGCGGGCGCATGGCCTGCACCAGCATGAACGCACCGATCCACAGGGACAGGCTCAGGAAGAACGGAGCCAGGCCGGCGCCGTACGTGGTCGCCTTGGTCTGGGCGAGCTTGTCCACGGCCACCGGATCGGACATGACCTTGGAGACGCTCTCCCGCTGGGTGGCGTTCGGGTTGGGGATCTGGCCCGAACCGTCGGCGAGCTTGGTGGCGAGTTCCTTGCCGCCGCTCGCGGCGGACTTGGCCCCGTCCTGGAGCTTGGCCGCACCCGCATTGAGCTGGGTGGCGCCCGCGTTGAGCTTGGTGGCTCCCTGGTAGGCGCTCTGCTCGCCGGCCGCTAGGGTCTTCGCGCCATCGGCCAGCTGGTAGGCGCCGGAGTTGGCCTGGTTGATGCCGTTCACCAGGGTGGGGGCGGAGTCGGAGAGCTTCTTGGCGCCGGCGGCCACAGCCCCTGCGCCGTCGGAGAGCTTCTGAATGTCCGCGGCGGCGCCGTTGATCTTCGCCTTGGCGTCCTGAACGGGGCTGGAACCCTGGACGGTTTTGAGATCGGCCTGGATCTTGTCCGACTGCTCCTGGGTGAGGACCTCGTCCTTCACGAGCTTGCTGAGCGTGGTCTTCACGTCCGCGTCGGCCTGGGTCTCCACGGTCCGGAGGTCCTTCACGGCACCCTGGACCTTGGCGTTGAGCTGGGCGTTCCCGGCGGCCACCTGGGCGGCGCCGTCGGCCAGCTGCTTGGTGCTGGACGGCAGCGGGGCGGCGCCCTGGCTGAGCTGCGCGAGTCCGCTGCTCAGCTTGTTCGCGCCGTCGGACAGCTTGTTGGCGCCGGCCACGAGCTGGCCCTGGCCGTTCACCAGCTGGCTGGCGCCGGAGCTCAGCTCCGTGGTGCCCTTGTGCAGATCGGTGGTGCCGGTCTGCAGCTGGGCGAGGCCGTTGGAGAGGGTCTTGGCCCCGTCCGCGGCCTTCACCATGTTCTGGTGGATCACCCCGAAGCCGGTGAGGAGCTGATCGGCCGTCTGCTCGCCGACCTCCTGGGCGACGCTCGCGTGCACGGCCGTGGTGAGCTTGTCCACGATGGTGCTGAGCAGATAGTTGTTGGCGTCATTGGTGGTGACGTTGAGCATCGCCTGGTGCGCCGAGTCGAACGTCGACGGCGAGACCAGGTTCTTGGAGAAGTCCTTCGGGATCTTCAGGGCGAAGGCGTACTTGCCCGTCCGCACGCCCTCGTCGGCCTCCTGCGAGGTGGGCACACGCTGCCAGTCGAAGAGGTGCGCGTCCACGAGCGAGTCCGCGACCTTGGCGCCGGCCTTGAGCTCCTCGCCCTTGGTGCCGTCCGGCTTGGACGGGGTGGCTCCGGTGTCCTCGACCACCAGGGCGGCCTTGATGCCGCTCAGGTTGTTGTACGGATCCCAGTTGGCGTAGAGGTAGATGGCCCCGTAGAGCAGGGGCACCAGGGACAGGGCGACGATGGTGAGCTTCGGCAGCACACCACCGGTCATGCGCTTGAGCTCGGAGCGGGCCAGGCGTAGAACGGTCACTTCTCTTCCTCCACGTTCTCATCCGCACTCTGCATCTCATTCGACGGCGTTTCACCCGTCGACGCCGGCCGGGCTTCCTCCACGGCTTCCGCGTCCTCTTCGGCGCCCGGCGGCAGCTCCGCATGCGGAACGGAGTTGCCGATCACCGCGCTGGGGCCCTCCCAGCCGTCCGGCAGCGCCGAGACGACGGCGACGACGGCGAGCGGCCGCCCGGCGTCGTAGGCGAGGTCCTCGCAGCGCTGCAGCCAGACGGCGGGATCGGCGCTGTGCCGGTCGGGGGAGTCCAGGACCAGGAGGTCCACCGCGGGATCCGCGAGGGCCAGCTGGGTCAGGAGGCTCACGCGGCGGTCCGCCGGAAGTTCGTCCACCCAGAGGTTCTCGACGTCCTCGAAGGCGTTGAGCTTGAGCCACGGCTTGGCCAGGAGCGCGCCGCGGTAGCGACGGGGGACCAGTGCGAGGTCTTCGGTGACCAGATCGCAGACGGAGAGGTGCTGTTCGGGCTCGTTGATGCCGGGGGAGTCCACGAGGGCCGAGGTCTTGCGGACGGTCTTGAGCCGGGTGCTGCCGTTCCAGGAAAGGTGACCCGAGGACGGTTTCATGCGTCCGCTGAGGGTCAGGGCGAGGGCGGTGCGGTCATCCTGGTTCTCGCCGCGGACCAGGAGCAGTTCGCCGGGGGAGACACGCAGTGAGGTGGCGGGCAGGAGGTCGGTCCTGCGGCCGTTCACCTGGAGCGCACGGGCTTCGAGCATGGGGAGGTGCCTTTCGTGAAGAACGTCTGTCTCCAGAGTATCTAAACTGACTGGTCAGTTCAAATAATTCTTCACGTCCCCGATGGGCCCGCGTTCGCTAGCGGCGGGCTCCATGCACCAGCCGCACCAGCCGGCTCATGAGCCGCACCTGCCAGGCTTCCCGGCGGAAGGACAGCACCGGCACGGGCAGCGGGAAACGCTGCCGGGCCACGCTGTGAGGACGGGCGAACTCCCGCAGGCCGTCCGCGCCGTGGATCCGGCCGAATCCCGAATCCCCGGTCCCGCCGAAGGGCAGCGCCGGCACCAGCGCGAAGGACATGACGCTGTTGATGGACGTCATGCCGGCCCGGACCCGGCGCGCCACCGACTCGGCACGGGCGAGATCCCGGCTGTAGACCGCACTCCCCAGACCGTAGACGCCCGCATTGCTCTTCTCGATGGCCTCCTCCAGCGAACCCACCCGCGTGACGGTGAGGGTCGGTCCGAAGGTCTCCTCGCGCACCGCTTCGCTGTCCTCCGGCACGTCCAGCAGGATGACGGGCTTCACGAACGGCGGCGCCACCGACTCCTCGCCACCGGTCGCCGCGCGGCCGCCGTCCGCGAGCGCCGCCTTGATGTGGCGCAGCACCGTGTCCGGCTGGCTGGGCATGGTCAGCGGCCCGATACGATCGCCGTCGCCCGGGCCTGCGGTCACGGAGTCCGCGATCCGGCAGAGCTCGGCCACGAAGGACTCGTAGACGGGCGCCTCCACATAGGCCCGCTCCATGCCGATGCAGGTCTGCCCGGCATTGCCCCAGGCGCCGAACGCCACATCCTGCGCCGCGGCACGCACATCGGCGTCGGCGGCGATGATCGCGGCGTCCTTGCCGCCGGCCTCGATGACCACGGGGGTGAGGGTCTCCGCGCACGCGGCCATGACCTTCTTGCCGGTGGCCGTGGAACCCGTGAAGGCGAGTTTGTCCACGCCGGAGTGGCACAGCGCCGCCCCCGTGGCGCCCAGACCCGTCACGAGCTGGAGGACCGGCAGCTCCGGCACCGCACGATGGAAGGCCTCCACGAGCCAGGAGCCGACCGCCGTGCTGTATTCGCTCGGTTTGAAGACCACGGCGTTGCCCGCCGCCAGGGCGTACGCGATCGAGCCCATGGGGGTGAACACCGGGTAGTTCCACGGCCCGATCACGCCCACCACCCCGAGCGACTGGTACTCCACGCTCGCCGCCAGATTGGCGCCGAGCACGCCCGGCCGCACCGAGCGCCGTCGCAGGACCCGTTGGGCGTTGCGCGCGGCCCAGTCGATGTGCTCGACGGCGGCCATCACCTCCAGCCGCGAATCGTCCACCGGCTTGCCCGTCTCCTCCCGCATGAGAAGCGCCAGCTCGTCCAGTCCTGCCACCACGGCGTGTTTGAACGCCTGCAGCCGGCGGAGCCTGCCGTCGAAGCCCAGCCCGCCCCACCAGGCCGC
Organism: Arthrobacter sp. RAF14; assembly: GCF_052114185.1. Classification (NCBI taxonomy): domain Bacteria; kingdom Bacillati; phylum Actinomycetota; class Actinomycetes; order Micrococcales; family Micrococcaceae; genus Arthrobacter; species Arthrobacter sp. RAF14. The sequence goes on from NZ_JBFREG010000003.1 coordinate 212,714, forward strand.
CGCCTCCCGGGCGCGTTCGACGGACGCCGTGACCGCACCGTCGTCGTCCACCGGGAAGGTGGCCACCACGGCTCCGGTGGCGGGGTTGAGGGAGTTGAAGGTGCTCATCCGAGGAATGCCTTTCCTTCGCCGCGGTAGCTGGGGACGGACGCCACCAGCCGATCGCCGTCCACCACGTGCAGGGTGTCGACGTGTTCACAGAGTTCGCCGGCCTTGGCATGCCGGAACCAGACCCGGTCGCCCACGGACAACGAGTCCGCGGCGGGGCCGTGCACGGGTGTCTGCACCTCGCCCGCACCCTCCGTGCCGAGCAGGCTCAGCCCTGTCGGCCAGACCGGTCGGGGCAGGCGGTCGGGCCCGGACGGGCCGGACGCGACCCAGCCGCCACCCAGCACGGTCGCGAATCCCGGGGCCGGCTTGCGGACCACGGGCAGGGCGAAGAACGCTGCGGGCTGCGGGTGGAACGCCCGGCACCCGTCGAAGAGCCCAGGGGCGTACAGTCCGGATCCGGCCGCGAGTTCGGTGACGGCCGCCTCCGCGCCCGTGGTCTCGAAGCTTCCGGTGCCGCCGCCGTTGACGAATTCCAGCGGGGCGTCCGCGGGCAGGGCCCGGCGCACCGCGGCGACGGCCTCGCCGCGCCGGGCGGCGAGCTCCCTGCCGGACAGGGCGTGCAGTGCTCGGATCTGCGCGCGGTGCAGGGCCGATCCGGAGTCGTCCCCGAGCCCCGCGATCTGACCTTCGTAGGACATCACGCCTACGAGCCGGAATTCCGGGCGACCGGCGATCGCGTGGGCCAGGGCGGCCGCCTCCGCCGGGGTGTGGACCGGAGAACGCCGCATGCCCAGGTGCGCCCTGCCGCCCGCCAGCCGCAGCGAGGCGTCCAGGTCGAGACAGAGCCGCAGCGGTGCGTCCGGGCTCGCGAACGGCGCCAGGAATTCCAGCTGCTCCACGGAGTCCACCATGAGCGTCACGCGCTCGCGGGCGGTGGCGGAGTGGGCCAGGGCCGCCAGCGCCGTGCGGTCGGCGGTGGGATAGGCGACCACGACGTCGTCGAACTCCTCGGCGAGCCAGAGCGCCTCGGCGAGCGCGTAGGCCAGGATGCCCCGGAACCCGGGGAGGTCGAGCACAGCCCTCAGCACGGTGCGGCTGCGGATCGATTTACTGGCCACGCGGATGGGCTTGCCGTGAGCCCGGCGCAGCAGATCCTCGGTGTTCCGGCGGAGGGCGGGCAGGCTCAGCACCGCGAGGGGCGCCTCGAGGTGGGCGGTGGCACGGTTCAGGGCGGCGAAACCACCGGCGCCGGTGAAGCCGTCCCGCCGCGCGGAGCCATCCGAGGCGAGGCTGAAGGGGAGTTCGGGACTGCCGGGCATACCCCGACTGTGACACGGCGCACAGGGCGAGGGGAAACACCTGCCTTGGCGCAACTCACATCGACCTGTTGTCAATCACGGGGCCCGCTCTCAGAATGAGGGGGTGATGGACGTGAACACGCGCCGGCTGCGCTACTTCGTGGCGGTGGCCGAGGAATTGCATTTCAGCCGTGCCGCGGCCCGCCTCTTCGTCGCCCAGCAGGCGCTCTCGAAACAGATCCGCGAGCTCGAGGCGGAGCTGGGCGTCACGCTCCTGAACCGGACCACGCGGCGTGTGGAGCTGACCGAGGACGGCGAGCACTTCCTCGACGTGGCCCGGGGAGTCCTGGAGGCCTGGGACGACGGCCTGCGGCGCGTCCGGCAGACGAGCCGCGCGAATCAGAGGGTGCTCCGTCTCGGATTCGTGGTGGGCGCGGCGCTGGAGCTGACGCGGCCGCTCCTGGCGGAGTTCGCCCGGCGCCATCCGGACGTGGAACTGCGCCTCCAGGAGGCGTCCCTGAGCGATCCCAGCTGTGGCCTGGCCGACGGCGGCAGCGATCTGGCCATCTTCCGCCCGCCCCTGTCGCTGCCGGGGCTGAAGCGGCTGCCGCTCTTCGTGGAACCCGTGGTGGCCTGCCTCGCCTCGAGTCATCGTCTGGCGGGCCGGAGCATGGTGTCGCCGACGGAGCTGCTGGACGAGCCGCTCACGGTCGGCGGAGGGCACGACGCCGCGTGGCGGGGTTTCTGGACCCTGTCCGCCTTCCGCGCGGAGGGTCACCCGACCCGGATCGTGGAGACGTCCTCGCCCACCGAGGAGGCGGAGCTGGTGGCCGGCGGCGTGGCGACGGCCCTGACCGCGGCGGCCATGGCGCGCTACCTGGTGCGCCCCGGCCTGGTGTACGTCCCCGTGGAGCCGCACCCTGGCTCGGAGGTCGCGCTGGCCTGGCGGGCCGACGCCGAGAGCGACGTCATCTCGCTCTTCGTGGACGTGGCCCGGGATGTGCGGGACACCGAGCGGGAGCTGATCCGGACGATTGAGCATCCCGTGGTTGTGAATTCGGCCTGATCGAGTGTTTGTGCTCCAGCTCACATCGGCCCGAGCATGGAGGCCATGTGGAACAACTGGGCCGGAGATCAGGCCTGCACTCCGGCGCACTTCGCCCAGCCCGCCTCGGTGGACGAGGTCCGGGACACCGTCCGGGAGTCCGCGCGGCAGGGACGGGGCGTCCGGGTGGTGGGCGCCGGTCACTCGTTCGGTGACAACGTGCTCACCTCCGGCACGCTGCTGTCCCTGGACCGTCTGAGCGGAGTCCTCGGCGTGGACCGGGAGGCCGGCACCGTCCGGGTCGCGGCCGGGACCCGGCTGCATGAGCTCAACCGTCTGCTGGACGGGCACGGGCTGGCCCTGGCGAATCTGGGGGACATCGACAGCCAGTCCGTGGCCGGCGCCATCTCCACCGCCACGCACGGCACGGGCCGGAACCTCGGGAACCTGGCGACCTTCGTGCAGGACGTGGAACTCGTGACCGCACAAGGTGATGTCCTCCAGGCGTCGGCCGCCGGCCGGGACGTCCTGGAAGCGGCCCGGGTCTCGGTGGGCGCCCTCGGCGTGATCACGGCGTACACCCTGAAGGTGGTGCCGTCCTTCACCCTGCACGGCGTCCAGGAACCGGCCGCTCTGGACGAGACGCTGGAGCGGCTGGACGACCACGTCGACGGCAATGACCACTTCGAATTCTTCAGCTTCCCCCACAGCGGCACCGTGCTGGCCAAACGGACCAACCGAGTGGACGGCCCTGTCCCGGGACGGGGAACCAGCACCACGGGCCGGCTGCGCTCCTATCTGGAGGGCGAGCTGCTGGAGAACACCGCGCTGGACCTGGTGTGCCGGCTGGGCCGGGCCCGGCCCGGACTCATTCCCCGGCTCAATCGACTGGCGACGGACCTGATCACCCCGACCTCCCGCACCGGCACCAGCCACGAGGTCCTGGTCAGCAAGCGCAGCGTCCGCTTCACCGAGACCGAGTGGGCACTGCCCCGCGAGGCCTGCGCCGAAGCCCTGACGGAGATGCGCCGGCTGGTGACGTCCCGTCGCCTGGACGTGAACTTCCCCTTCGAGGTGCGCTTCGTGGCGGGGGACGGCGAATCCCTGCTCAGCCCCGCTTACGGGCGCGAGAGCTGCTACATCGCGGCGCACATGTACCGGGGCATGCCCTGGCAGGAGTTCTTCACCGCCGTTCAGGACGTGGCGCTCTCCTACGGAGGACGTCCGCACTGGGGCAAGCGCCACAGCCTCTCCGCCGACAGGCTCTCGGGTCTGTACCCCCGCTGGGACGATTTCCAGCGGGTCCGGCGCGAGCTGGATCCGGACGGCCTGTTCGCCAACGACCACGTCCGCCGCATCTTCGGCGCCTGAATCCCGGCGTCTCGAACCGTGTGCGAAACCCTGAGCGAAGCCCCGAGGAGATGGACATGAGCCAGCCAGCCGCCGTCGTACGTGCCGAGGGGATGACCGCTCAGCGGGTGGCGGCCAGCGCCGCCTTCTTCATGCAGGGTTTCCTCTTCATCACCATGACCACCCACTTGCCGCAGATCCAGGGTCTCTTCGGACTGGACGCGGCCACTCTGTCCCTGGTGCTCCTGGGCATGGTGGTGCTGGCCGGCGTCGGATCGGTGCTGGCCGGGCAACTGGCCCGGCGGTTCGACTCCGCCCAGGCTCTCAGGGTGGGCCTCGGCCTGATCGGGGCCGGGGCTCTCGGCGTGGGACTGGCCCCGGATCTTGTGCTGTTCTGCGTTCTTCTGGCCGTCTACGGGGTGGGGCTCGGAACGGTGGACGCCTCCATGAACATGCAGGGGGTGGCACTGGAGCACCGGCTGCGGCGCACCCTGCTGCCTGGTTTCCACGCGTCCTGGACCGCGGGCGGCATCGTCGCGACGCTGGCCGCTCTCGCTTTCGGGGAGGTCGCGCTCGCGGCCTCGGTGACGCCGTTCGGCGTGGTCGCCCTGGCGCTGACCGCCGTGCCGTTCCTCCGCCGGGACAAGGGCCAGGAGGTCGACGCCGAGGGGACGCAGGTGAGCATCCCGTGGAAGCGGCTCCTGCCGGTCGGGCTGGTCCTGGTGCTCTTCTACATGGTGGACACCGCGGCCTCCACGTGGGGTCCCGCCTATCTGCACGACCTGTTCGGAACGGGTCTGGGCAATGTGGCCGTGGCGACCCTGCCGTATCTGGTGGCGTCGCTCCTCGCGCGGCTGGCGGGCGACTGGGCGGTCGGCCGGTTCGGGGCGGTGCGGCTGCTGCGTGCCGCGGCACTGCTCTCCGCAGCGGCTCTCGCCGTGGTGGTCCTGGCGCCGAATGCGGCGATCGCGGTGCTGGGCTTCGCGGTCCTCGGTTTCGGGGCGGGCATCATCGCGCCGCTGTCCTTCTCCGTGGCGGGTTCCATCGCTGCCCTGGGACAGGACGGCGGCGCAGACGACCCCGTGCGCCGGAGGCGGGTGGACTCAGTGATCGCGCGGTTCAACCAGTTCAACTATGTGGGGGCACTGCTGGGGTCCGTGCTGACCGGCCTGGTGGGCGCCGATTCCCTGCGCCTCGGATTCGCCTTGCCCTTGGTGCTCGTCCTGGCGATCCTGCCGCTGGCACGCGCGTTCCGGTAAACCAGCGCACTTCGGCACACCAGTGCACTTCGGCACAACTGAGGGGGAACGCGAAAGCCCCGGTCCGTGGACAGGGGCTTGTCTGTGTTTCCACATGTTCTGCGTTTCAACAGACGCTGTGCGCCCAAAGGGATTCGAACCCCTGACCTTCTGTTCCGTAGACAGACGCTCTATCCAGCTGAGCTATGGGCGCATGTTTCTCCCGGGAGATTTCCCGTTCGAACCTCGAAATACTTTACCCGAAATCCTCGCAGGATGCACGACGGCGATCGGCCGGTGTTCCGGGCCCTGCGTTTCGGCGGCCGTCGGGTGCGGGGGAGGGCCGGGCGGCTGTTCTCCTCGCCCGTGGCCGGACAACGAAAAAGCCCCGGTCCGTGGACCGGGGCTTGTCTCTGTTTCCATATGTTCTGTGTTTCAACAGACGCTGTGTTTCCACATACGCTGTGCGCCCAAAGGGATTCGAACCCCTGACCTTCTGTTCCGTAGACAGACGCTCTATCCAGCTGAGCTATGGGCGCATCGGTGTCATTCCGGAAGTGACTCCCGGTTGAACCTTCATAAACTTTACGGGAACTTCCGGCGGCTTCCAAATCGACGGCCGGTGACGCCCCGCACATGTACCGGTCTACGTGACCTTAATCACAAAAAGGGCCGGAAAGTGCGATTCGACCACGGAAAACGTCCCGAAAGCGGATCGTTCGTCAAATATTGCTGAAAATCCGTCCAGTGGTCCATACCTACGATTGAGACACCCGCCCAGGAACCCATCGAAAAGGACTCACTATGGGAAATCTGACGACGTCTCGCCTGACAGCTGACGCCCCCACCACCCACCAGAAGCTTCTGGCCTGGGTCGAGGAAGTGGCAGAGCTGACGCAGCCGGACTCCATCTACTGGGTGAACGGTTCTGAAGAAGAGTACGCACGCCTGACCACTGAACTGGTCGAGGCCGGCACCCTGGTCCCCCTCAACCCGGAGACCTTCCCGAACTCCTTCGCCGCCTTCTCCGATCCGGCCGACGTGGCCCGCGTGGAAGAGCAGACCTTCATCTGCTCCGAGAAGGAGGCCGATGCCGGCTTCACCAACAACTGGATGGCCCCCGCCGAGATGAAGGGGAAGCTGAACACCCTCTTCGCCGGCTCGATGCGTGGCCGCACCATGTACGTCATCCCGTTCGTCATGGGTCACCTTGACGCCGAGGACCCCAAGTTCGGCGTCGAGATCACCGACTCCGCCTACGTGGTCGCCTCCATGCGCATCATGGCCCGTATCGGCACCGAGGTGCTGGACAAGCTCACCGCCACGAACGCCTTCTTCGTCCCCGCGCTGCACTCCGTGGGAGCTCCGCTGGAGCCCGGTCAGCAGGACGTCGCCTGGCCGTGCAACCCGGACAAGTGGATCGTGCACTTCCCGGAGGAGCGCTCGATCGTCTCCTACGGCTCCGGCTACGGCGGCAACGCCCTGCTCGGCAAGAAGTGCTTCTCCCTGCGCATCGCCTCGGTCATGGCCCGCGATGAGGGCTGGCTCGCCGAGCACATGCTGATCCTGAAGCTCACGAGCCCGGAGAACAAGACCTACCACGTGGCTGCGGCCTTCCCGTCGGCCTGCGGCAAGACCAACCTCGCCCTCCTGGACCCGACCATCACGGGCTGGAAGGTCGAGACCCTGGGTGACGACATCAACTGGATGCGCTTCGGCAAGGACGGCGAACTCCGCGCGGTGAACCCGGAGGCCGGCCTGTTCGGCGTCGCGCCCGGCACCGGCTGGGGCACCAACCCGAACGCCATGCGCGCCATCGCCAAGGGCAACAGCATCTTCACCAACGTCGCCATGACCGACGACGGCGGTGTCTGGTGGGAGGGCATGACCGAGGAGACCCCGGCGCACCTCACCGACTGGCAGGGCAACGACTGGACCCCCGAGTCCGGCCGTCCGGCCGCGCACCCGAACTCGCGCTTCTGCACGCCGATCGACCAGATCGACATGCTGGCGGAGGAGTACTTCGCTCCCGAGGGTGTCCAGGTGGACGCCATCCTGTTCGGCGGACGCCGCAAGACCACCATCCCCCTGGTGACCGAGGCCCGTGACTGGACCAACGGCATCTTCATGGGTTCCACGCTCTCCTCCGAGACCACGGCCGCCGCGGCCGGCGCCGTCGGCGTGGTGCGGCGCGACCCCATGGCCATGCTGCCGTTCATCGGATACAACGCCGGCGACTACCTGAAGCACTGGATCTCCCTGTCCGCCCAGGCGAACCCGGAGAAGCTGCCGAAGATCTTCCTGGTCAACTGGTTCCGCCGCACCCCCGAGGGTGGCTTCGCGTGGCCCGGGTTCGGCGAGAACTCCCGCGTCCTGAAGTGGGCCATCGAGCGCATCGAGGGCAAGGCCGAGGCGGTCGAGACCCCCATCGGTTTCGTGCCCACGGCCGGTTCGCTGGACACCGAGGGCCTGAACGTCTCCGCCGAGGAACTGGAAGCCGCCCTGGCCTTCCGCCCGGAGGAGTGGGAGGTCGAGGCCGCGAGCATCGAAGAGTGGTACGGCAACTTCGGTGAGGCCCTCCCTGAGGACCTCCGCGCCGAGCTCGACGGTCTGAAGAGCCGCCTGGCGTCCTAGCCCGCGGACTTTCGCCGACGACAGAACCCCCGGAGTTCCGGGGGTTCTGTCGTTTTCCGGGGGTGGCGCGTCGCGTCCCGGTCGCGCGGTGAGCCTTCCGCCGAAGCCGCCGTGCGTCGTCGTGCTCACGTCCAGGCGGCGTCCGCCGCTTCGTGCAGGAGGCGGACGAGTAGCTGAACCCCCGGGCTTGCAGACATGGTGTGGCGGTACGCCGCCGAAACCGAGCGGTGCGCCTGCTCCCCGGAGAGCGGCCTGGCGACGACTCCGGCGGGCAGCGCACCCCGGCCCAGGCGGGGCACGAAGGCGAGCGCGAGTCCCCGCGCCACGAACTCCAGATGGGTGGCGAAATCCGGGTCGATGTAGGCGATGCGCGGGGTGGCCCCCTCGCTCGCCAGCAGCCGCAGAAGTGCCTCGTGGCAGATGGCTCCGCGCGGCTGTGAGCACCAGGTCTCCTGCAGCAGTTCGGCGCGGGGGACGGCGTCGAGTCCGGCCAGGCGATGTGTGGAGGGCAGGATGATGTCCGCCACGTCGTCGCAGAGCGGCTCCCGCACGACGTTCCCGGGGATCTCCAGGGCCACGGAGTTCCAGTCGTGGATGACCGCGAGATCCACGTCCCCGTGGGACACCTTGCCGACCGCCTCGGCCGGATCCACGGCCACCACCTCCAGGCGCATCTCCGGCGCCTCTTCGGCCAGCCGCTCCGCCACGTGGACCAGCAGGCCGCGGGCGGCGGTGGAGAAGCTCGCCACGGTGAAGGTGCCTTGAGGCTGTTCGCCGGACGTGAGGATCGACTCCATCTCCTCAAGCTCGGAGAGGATCCGGCCGCCGTGCTCGATCAGGGCCCTGCCTCGCTCGGTCAGGAGCACGCCGCGGCCCTGCCGTTCGAGGAGGGCGGCCTTCGAGTGGCGTTCGAGCTTCTTGATCTGCTGCGAGACGGCCGACGGGGTGAAGCCGAGTTCGGCGGCCGCAGCGGCCACGCTGCCGGTCCGGTGGACCGCGACGAGGGCCTGAAGCGCCTGAAGATCGATCATGCAGTGATGCTACCGAATTGACGATAGAAATCAATGCTGGTGCTTAAGTCTCGTGCGCGACAGGATGAGGACGTGAAAACCCGTCATGTCCTGCTGGCCCTGCTCGTCGCCGTCATCTGGGGCGTCAACTTCGTCGCGATCGACGTGGGTCTCCGTGACGTCCCGCCCCTGACGTTCGCGGCGCTGCGCTTCGCCCTGGTGGCGTTCCCCCTCATCCTGTTCGTGCCGCGCCCGAAGGTTCCCTGGTGGACCGTGGTGGGTGTGGGTCTGTTCATGAGTGCGGGGCATCTCGGCTTCATCTATCTGGCGATGCATCTCGGCTTGCCGTCCGGCCTCGCCCCGCTCATCCTGCAGAGCCAGGTGCTCTTCACGGTCCTGCTGGCCGCGGTGTTCCTCGGTGAGCGGCCCGGCACGATGCAGCTCCTGGGCATCGGGGCAGGTGTCCTGGGACTGGGTGTCGTGGTGCTGGGCCGGGGTGCTTCCGCGAACCTGCTGCCGTTGTTCCTGGGGCTGGCCGGGGGACTGTCCTGGGGTCTGGGCAACGTCGTGTCCCGCTCGGCGCGGGGAGCGAAGCCGTTCTCCCTGGTGGTGTGGTCCGCGGCCGTGGTGCCGGTGCCCCTGCTCGCGCTGTCGATGCTCCTGGACGGCCCGGCGGCCCCGGTTCGGGCACTGACCAGCATGACCCCTCTCGCCTGGGGTAGCACCCTCTTCACGGTCCTGGTGTCCACGCTTCTGGCGTTCACGGTCTGGAACAGCTTGCTGCAGACCTATCCCGCCGCGCAGGTGGCGCCCTTCACCCTCCTGGTTCCGCCCCTCGCGATGCTCGCCGGCTGGCTCGCGTTCGGCGAGATCCCCGGCGTCTGGGACCTGGTGGGCGGGGCGGTGCTGCTCGCGGGCGTGGCCCTCTCGCAGTCGCGTGGGATGCTGCGGTCCCGGCGGAATGGCACGACGGCGACGGCGACGGCGACGACGGCACCGGCCCGGGCGTCGGCCACGGTGACGGCGCCGGCCCAGGCGTCGGCCACGGCCGGGATGGCGCACGTCTCGCCTCCCGGAGGGGAGCGTGCCCCGGAGCCCGCCGGGCGGGGGTGACCCGGCGCGGCGGTGCCGGTCCGCGCGGAGGGTGGCGCCGTCGTCGTCGTGGGCTGGACCTGGACCGCCCGCCCGGCTGACCGTCCGCGTGGCGGGTGTCCAGCGCGTCACAGGGCACTGTGAGGAACGAGTCGCCCGGACGGGGTTCCGCGCGACGTTACCGGGCCGTAGGGTCGGACTCATGGCAACCATCGCAAAGAACATTGTCGACACCCTTGCCGCCAACGGCGTCCACCGCGTCTACGGCATCCCCGGTGACTCGCTGAACGGCTTCACCGACGCGCTCCGTGAGACGCCCTCCATCGAGTGGGTGCACGTCCGGCATGAGGAGGCTGCGGCCTTCGCAGCGGCGGCGGAAGCCGCGCTCACCGGCGAGCTTGCCGTGTGCGCGGGGTCCTGTGGCCCTGGCAATCTGCACCTCATCAACGGCCTCTACGACGCCAACCGGTCCCGGGTCCCCGTCCTGGCGATCGCGGCTCACATCCCCACCAGCGAGATCGGCTCCAACTACTTCCAGGAGACGCATCCGCAGGAGGTGTTCCGGGAGTGCAGCGTGTACGCCGAACAGGTCACGGACCCCTCGCAGATGCCCCGCATTCTGGACATCGCCATGCGGACGGCCATCGAGAAGCGCGGCGTGGCGGTCGTGGTGATCTCCGGCGACGTCGCGCTGGCGCAGGCCGCGAGCGACGCCGTCTCCGTGATCCGGCGCGCCGAGCCGCGGATCGTCCCCTCCGAGCCCGAACTCCAGGAGGCCGCGGGGATCTTGAACTCCGCGTCCAAGGTCACCATTCTGGCGGGCGCCGGGGTCCAGGGCGCCCATGACGAGGTGGTCGCGCTGGCGGATGCGCTCGGTGCTCCGATCGTGCATGCTCTGCGTGGCAAGGAATTCGTCGAATACGACAATCCGTTCGATGTCGGCATGACCGGCCTGCTCGGCTTCGCCTCCGGCTACCGTGCCATGGAGGACTGCGACGCCCTCCTCATGCTCGGGACCGATTTCCCGTATCAGCAGTTCTACCCGGACCACGCCAAGGTCATCCAGGTGGACGTGCGTGGTGAGCAGCTGGGCCGACGCACCCGGCTGGATCTCGGTCTGGTGGGCACGGTGCGGGACACGGCCCAGGCGCTGCTGCCCCTGCTGGAACGGAAGAAGGACCGTTCGCATCTGGACTCCGCGCGGAAGCACTACGTGAAGACCCGGGCCAAGCTGGACGAGCTGGCGAGCCCCACCCGCAAGGGCCAGCCGCTGCATCCGCAGTACGTGGCGCGCGTGGTGGACCGCCTGGCGGCCGACGACGCCGTGTTCACCGCGGATGTCGGTTCGCCGGTGGTGTGGGCCGCACGCTACCTGACCATGAACGGGAAGCGGCGCCTGATCGGTTCCTTCAACCATGGCAGCATGGCGAACGCCCTGGTCCACGGGATCGGCGCCGCGGCCCTGGACCCGGAGCGGCAGGTGGTGGCGCTCGCCGGCGACGGCGGTCTGACCATGCTGATGGGAGAACTCATCACGCTCACGCAGAACAAGCTTCCGGTCAAGCTGGTGGTCTTCAACAACTCCTCGCTGAACTTCGTGGAGCTGGAGATGAAGGCGGCGGGCTTCGTGAACTTCGGGACCGGGCTCTCCAATCCGAACTTCGCGGCGGTGGCCGAGGCGCTCGGGATCAAGGGCATCCGGGTGGAGAACGCCGAGGACCTGGAAGGAGCCGTGGCTGAGGCGCTCGCCCACGACGGCCCGGCGTTGATCGACGTCGTCACGGCGCGGCAGGAGCTGTCCGTGCCGCCCGCCATCTCCGTGGAGCAGGCCAAGGGCTTCGCGCTGTACGCCCTGCGCACGGTCATGTCCGGCCGTGGCGACGAGCTGCTGGATCTGGCCCGGACCAATTGGCGGCAGCTCTTCTAACCGCCCGCTCTCCCCGCGAGGGAACAGTTCGTGCCCGTAAAATGCTGTTTTGCGGGCACGAACTGTTCCCTCGCGGTGTCTGCGGCCTGAATCAGCGCCGCGCGGCGCGGTGGCGCCGGACGGCCGCGCGGTTCGCGCACCGCACCGAGCAGTACTTCTGGGTCCCGTTGCGGGAGACGTCGACGACGACGTTCCGGCATCCGCCCTCGACGGCGTCACCGGCAGCGCAGCGGGAGAGCCGGTGCATGCCGCGCGTGGTCAGGTGCAGGGCGGTGCCGACTGCGAAGACGGCCCGCAGGGTGCTGGCGAGTCCCTTGTCGTCGTCGCGATAGTGGAGATGCCAGCCCTCGCCGTCGTGGTCCGTCAGATGGGGGTAGGCGGCTTCGTCGGCCATGATGCCGTTCAGCAGGCGCGCCCGCGCGGGGCCGTCCGAGGCGTCGACCACCTCGAGCCACTCGTCCAGGGCGACCCGCAGCCTGGCGTGGTCCCCGGGTTCTTCCGGGACGTCCATGGTCATGCCGAAATCGCGGGTGCGTGCCACGATGCCGTCGCGGTCGGCCGGCCAGTCGTTCGCGAGGGATCCGGCCAGGAGGACGGCATACTCTCCGTAAGGGTTGAGATGCATAAGGCCATTACATCAGGCTGGATCCATGGACACCAGAACCGCTTCCCAGCCGGCCGTGCAGGCTGCCACTCATGACCATCTCTGGGCCGTGCGCTCGCGGCACCCGGGCTCCGAAGGTGTGGTGCTGTATGAGAAATGCGAGGGCTGCGGCTCCTGGCGCATCGAGCTGCTGGAAGACCGCTACCTCCTGCCCGAGGTGCTGCATGCGCCTCGGGTTTCGCGAGGGAACAGTTGAGGCCCCCACCCGGCTCGGGTGGGGGCCTCAACTGTTCCCTCGCGAAGGTCGCGGAGGGGTGGGGATCAGTTGGCGGCGTTGAAACGCGCGCGGCGGAACTGCGGGTTCTCGATCTCGTCGAGGGCGGCCACGGCGAAGTCCTGGGTGGAGATGAAGGGGCCCGCGATCGAGTCGCGCTCCACGTGGTACTTGCCGGTGCGCTCGCCCGGGGCGATCTCGGGAGCGGGGGACTGCATGGTCCAGTCCAGGCCCTCAGGAGCATTCTCGTACAGGCCGAGGATGGTGGTGAAGCTCTGCGCCTCGGCGCGGTAGGCCTCCGGGAAGCCCATGGCGTCGACCAGGCGGGTGGTGGCATCGGCCATCAGGGAGCCGGCGCCGCCGACCACGTAGACGCGGGCGTCCGGCTGCGCGGCGATGAGGTCGCGGTGAGCCTGCAGGATCGGCTCGTGGGAGTCGCCGTTGCGCGGGGTGGGGATGGAGATCACGACGACGTCGTTCTCCTGGGCGAGGCGCTCGAGAGCCGCGGTGTCGCTGAACTCGGCGGCGACGGCGGTGGCGCCGTCGACCTCGACACCCTGGCGGGTCACGGCGGTGACCTCGTGGCCGCGGCTGAGAGCCTCGTTGACGATCTGGCTTCCGACCATTCCGGTGGCACCGTAGACGGCGATCTTCATGATGTCCTCATTTCTGTAGCTGATGTGCTGGCTGATGACTCAACAGTATCCATTGGAAAGCAAGTACTTCAACGTCATATAGTTACCTTATGGATACTTTGCCCTTCGACGTCATGGATCAGAACTGCCCCTCGCGCCTGGTCCTGCAGCGCATCGGGGACAAGTGGACCCCGCTCATCTTCCAGGCGCTCAAGGGTGGCGCGCGGCGTTTCGGCGAGATCCGCCAGGCCGTGGACGGCGTCAGCCCCAAAGTGCTGACCCAGTCCCTCCGGGCGCTCGAACGGGACGGACTGGTGGACCGCGAAGTGTTCGCGGAGGTGCCGGTGCGGGTCGAGTACCGCCTCACATCCCTCGGCGAAGGCCTGCTCGGGCCTCTGGATGCGGTGCGCGTCTGGGCGGAGGCGCACGCCGGACAGATCCTCGCCGCCCGGGACGCCTACGACGACGCCGAGCAGTAGTTCCTGCGGCGGTTCACCAGTGCACGGGCTCACCGCACCACGCGGTACCGCACGTGCGTCGTGAGCGGAGAGCCCGCCGTCTCGAGGATCTCCAGGCGATAGCCGGAGGAGTCGGCGGGGAAGATCGATTCGCCCCCGCCGAGCACCACCGGCGAGATGTCCAGCGTCAGTTCGTCCAGCTCGCCGGCCTCCAGCGCCTGCCGCACGGCCGACGCGCCTCCTGCGATGTCGACGTCGCCGTCGCCCGCTTCACGCGCGAGTTCGAGAGCGCGGCCGAAGCCCTCGGTGACGAAATGGAAGGTGGTGCCGCCTTCCATCTCGATCGGCTCGTGGGCATGGTGGGTCAGCACGAAGACGGGCGCGTGATACGGCGGCTCCTCACCCCACCAGCCGCGCCAGTCCGGCATGGTGTCCCAGGAACCGCGCACGGGGCCGAACATGTTCCGGCCCATGACGTACGCGCCGCGGGGGCGGAGAAGACGCGCGGTCCACTCGGCGTCGACCTCGTGGCGTTCCGCCTCGGGGCCGATGTGCCACTGGTGCAGCAGCGGCCCGCCGACGCCGAGGGGGTTCTCCAGGCTCTGGTCCGGCCCGGCGACGAAACCGTCCAGGGATACCGACATGTGTGCTGTGGTGAAGGTCATGGCACCATCGCATCACGGACGGGGCCTCAGGAGAAGGGGGCCGGACGGAGAAGCCCTCCCGCGCGGGATCTGCGGAGAGGGCTTCCACGCGACGGGACGTCGGGGGGCGTCAGCGTGCGCTGCGCGCCACCGCCGGAGAGTCCGCGTCCTCGGCGGCGTCGACCACCGGGAGCATGCCGGTCTCATCGACCAGCTCGATGCGGTTCCGGCCGGAGCCCTTGATGAAGAGGAAGTACACCGCGGTCAGGATCGCGATCCACAGCGCGCCGATCAGGAGCGCCGGCTGCGAGTCCGGCATGACGCCGATCATCACGATCACGAACACGATGAAGGCGATCGCCAGGTAGCTGCCCATCGGCCACAGGGGGATGGGAAACTCGGAGGGGAGCTTGCCGTCGCGCTTGATCTCGGCCTTCATCCGGACGTGGGAGATCAGGATGACCAGCCACACCACCACGGTGGCGAACGTGGCCAGGGCGGCGATCAGGAAGAAGATCTGGTCGTGGAACCAGATGTTCAGCAGCACGCCGACCAGCAGGGAGGCCACCATGGCGAGGACGGTCAGGAACGGGACACCGCTCTTGCTGGTCTTCATGAAGGCCTTCGGGGCCTGGCCCTGCTGCGCCAGGCCGTGCAGCATGCGCCCTGCGCCGAAGATGTCCGCGTTGATCGCGGACAGTGCTGACGTGATGACGACGGCGTTGAGCACGTGAGCGGCGCCGGTCAGGCCCAGCGAGCTGAAGATGGAGACGAAGGGGCTGGCCTCGCCGTCGATGGTGTTCCACGGCTGAAGCGTCATGATGATGCCCAGCGTCAGAATGTAGAAGAAGAGGATGCGCAGGGGCACCGAGTTGATGGCCTTGGGGATGACCTTCTTGGGATCCTGGGCCTCGCCCGCGGTGATGCCGATGACCTCGGTGCCGCCGAAGGCGAACATGACGATGGTGAACGAGCTGATCAGGCCCCAGATGCCGGTGGGCGTGAACCCGCCGTGGTCCCAGAGATTGTGCAGACCGGCGGCGTTCTCGTGCTGGTTGTTCAGGCCGAAGAGGATGATGGCGACACCGCCCACGATCATCGCCACGATCGCCGTGATCTTGATGATGGAGAACCAGAATTCCAGCTCACCGAACACCTTGACGCTCACGAGGTTGACCGCGGCGATGATGAACACGGCGGAGAGGATCCAGACCCAGCGTTCCACGTTGGGGAACCAGAACCCCATGTAGACGCCGAACGCGGTGACGTCCGCCAGCGCTACGACGAACATCTCGAAGACGTACGTCCAGCCGGTCAGGAAGCCGGAGAACGGACCGAGATACCGGGAGGCGTACTGGCCGAAGGACCCGGCCACGGGGTGCCGGACCGCCATCTCGCCCAGGGCGCGCATGACCATGAACACGACGGCGCCGCCCACCAGGTAGGCGAGCAGGACGGCTGGTCCGGCCGCCTGGATGGCGGCGGAGGATCCGTAGAACAGGCCGGTCCCGATCGCGGATCCGAGGGCGATGAAGCGGATGTGGCGGGCGTTGAGGCCTCGTCGCAATCCGGTGCTGGATGAAGTCATGGGCACGATCTCCTTTGAACGTGTGGGCCGTGAAAGCTCTCACACCAGGACATCGCACGAGGGCGACGCCGGAGGCCTTGTGACGGGCGGCACTGTCCGGGATATCAGACTGGGGGTTTGTGACGACCGGCTGACGTGCGAGTGGGGCCTGTTTCCAGGCCCCACTCGGGAGGTTGCGGTCCGGCCGGGACTGACGCTGACGCTGTGGAGCCTCAGCGCGGGCCTGCGGCCGGCTGCGGTCAGCGGCGGACGAGTGCCAGGACGCGGTCCCGGATCTTCGCCATGGTCTCGGCGTCCTTCGCCTCGGCGTTCAGCCGCAGGAAGGGCTCCGTGTTGGACGGGCGCAGGTTGAACCACCAGGAGCCGTCCGGCGCGCTGAAGGTGCTGCCGTCCATGGTGTCCTCGGTGACGCCTTCACCCTCGAAATCGGCCCGGACACGTGCCACGGCGCCGGCCTTGTCCTCGATCTCCGAGTTGATCTCGCCGGAGGAGACGTACGGCTCATACTCGCGGGCCAGCTCGGACAGCGGGGCATCCTGTTCGCCGAGTGCGGCCAGTACGTGCATGGCGGCCAGCATGCCGGTGTCGGCGTTGAAGAAGTCACGGAAGTAGAAGTGCGCCGAGTGCTCGCCGCCGAATACTGCGCCCTCCTCGGCCATGACGGCCTTGATGAAGGAGTGGCCCACGCGCGTGCGGACCGCGCGGCCGCCGTCGTGCTCGATCAGTTCGGGCACCGCGAGGGAGGTGAGCAGATTGTGGATGATGACCGGTGACTCCTCGCCCAGGGCCTTGGCGCGCGCGATCTCGCGGCGGGCGACCATTCCCGTGATGGCGGAGGGGGAGACGGGCTCGCCCTGCTCGTCGACCACGAAGCAGCGGTCCGCGTCGCCGTCGAAGGCCAGACCGATGTCCGCGCCGTGCTCCACCACGGCCTTCTGCAGGTCCACCAGGTTCTCCGGCTCGAGCGGGTTGGCCGGGTGGTTGGGGAAGGTCCCGTCCAGCTCGAAGTACAGGGGGGTGATGTCCAGGGGCAGCGGGCTCAGCAGCTCGGAGCCGAGCACCGCGGGGGTGGTCAGGCCGGCCATGCCGTTGCCCGCGTCCACCACGACCTTCAGGGGACGGATCCCCGAGAGATCGACCAGCTTGCGGAGGTACTCGGAGTAGTCCTTCAGGACGTCCCGCTCGGTGATGGTGCCGGTTGATTCGACGGCCGGGATGACTCCGGCGGCCAGGTACTCCTCGGCCACGCGCTGGATCTCCTGCAGGCCGGTCTCCGAGGAGATCGGCACGGCGCCGGCCTTGGCCATCTTGATGCCGTTGTATGCGGCGGGGTTGTGGCTGGCGGTGAACGTGGCTCCCGCGGCGTCCAGCGCGCCACACGCGAAGTAGAGCTCGTCCGTGGAGATGAGGCCCAGGAGCTGCGGGTCGGCGCCACGGGCCGCGGCGCCCTCGGCGAACTTCTGAGCGAACTCGGGGGAGGACGGGCGCATGTCACCGCCCACCAGGATGGTCTGTCCGGCCAGGCCCAGAACATCGACGAAGGCGGCGCCGACGGCCTCCACGATCTCGGCCGTGATGGTCTCGCCCACCAGGCCACGCACGTCGTAGGCCTTGAAAGACGGGGAAAGGTCGATGCTCTGCTGCTTTTCAGTCACCCGCCTAGTTTACGTAGACGCCTGCGGTTTTTCTTCTCCTGTGGATGACCGCACGGCACAATGGCGTGATGAAGACTGTGGATGGGCACACCACCGACTACCGGGCCACCTTCATCGAGGTCGCCGAAGACTGCCCGGTCGCGTCTGCGGAGGTCCCGACGGCCCGGGCGAAGCCCACGGTGGCGCAGCGGCAGTTCGAGCTCATCGACGAGGCTCCGTACGAGCTGACCTCGGACGACGTCCTGTTCCGGGTTCATGCCGAACGGGCCGGCATTCCACCGGAGGAGTGGCCGGAGGCGAGGGCGGCGTTCTTTTCGAAGGGGCAGCCCTGCCTGCGCGCGTCGCCGCTGGGCAAGCGGTACGGCTGGGGCATCCACCACGACGACGACGGCCACGTGGCCCTGGTGCCCCTCGGTTCGGAGCGCTACGCGGAGCTCGCCGCGGACCCCCGAGTGCAGCACGTGCGCGCCATGCGGAGTTCGCGGGGCTGAGCTCGCGGGGCTGAGGGGAACGGGTGTTTCCGGCGGAGGTGCCGGAAGGCTGGTGAGTCCAGGGAAGGTGTCCTTGTCCACATACGCGGCCTCGTGTGGCGACCGTCCGGAGGCCGTGGGGAATACTGGGAACCATGGCTGAGACGAACGCGGTGCACACCCGGAGCGGAACCTACCAGGAGGCTGTGGGGGTCCTGCGGGACCTGGTGAACAACCCCCGGGCCGAGTTCCACGAGGGGCAGTTCGAAGCCATCGAGGCTCTGGTCGACCACGGCCGTCGCGCCCTGGTCGTGCAGCGCACCGGCTGGGGCAAGTCGGCCGTGTACTTCGTGGCCTCCCTGCTGCTGCGGCGCCGTGGGGCCGGACCAACACTGATCGTCTCGCCGCTGCTCGCCCTGATGCGGGACCAGGTCGAAGCCGCCGCCCGCGCGGGGGTGCGGGCCGTGGCGATCAACTCCGCCAATCAGCTCGACTGGGAGGACGTCTCCGCCCGCCTGGCCGCGGATGAGGTGGATGTGCTGCTGGTCTCCCCGGAACGGCTGGTCAACCCGGCCTTCCGGGAGCGTGAGCTGCCCGAGCTGATCCGCCGCACGGGGCTTCTGGTGGTGGACGAGGCTCACTGCATCTCCGACTGGGGGCACGATTTCCGCCCGGACTACCGGCGGATCGCGGACCTGATCCGTCAATTGCCCGGCACCGTTCCCGTGCTGGCGACCACGGCCACCGCCAATTCGCGCGTGGTGCATGACATCGAAGAGCAGCTGGGCACGGACGTCCTGACCATCCGGGGCACTCTGGGACGCGACTCGCTCCGGCTGGGCGTCCTGAAACTTCCGGACAACACGGCGCGGCTCGCCTGGCTCGCCGAGCACCTCAAGGATCTGCCCGGAAGCGGCATCATCTACACCCTCACCGTCTCGGCGGCGGAGGAGACGGCCCGGATGCTGTCCGAACGCGGTTATGACGTCCTGTCCTACAGCGGGAAGACGGATACCGCGGAACGTGAACTCGCGGAACAGCGGCTGAAAGACAACCAGGTCAAGGCCCTGGTGGCCACGTCCGCGCTGGGAATGGGCTTCGACAAGCCGGACCTCGGCTTCGTCGTCCACCTCGGGGCCCCCAGCTCACCCGTGGCGTACTACCAGCAGGTGGGCCGTGCCGGACGTGGTGGCGCCAATGCGGATGTCCTTCTGCTGCCGGGCGCGGAGGACCGGGAGATCTGGAAGTACTTCGCCACGGCGTCCATGCCGGAACGGGACAAGGCCATGGCGGTCCTGGACGCCCTGGAGACCTCTCCCAAACCGTTGTCGAGTCCGGCGCTGGAGCCCCGGGTCGATCTGGGACGCTCGCGCCTGGAACTCCTGCTGAAGGTCCTGGCCGTGGACGGAGCCGTGGAACGGGTCCAGGGAGGCTGGCGGTCCACCGGCAAGGGCTGGTTCTACGACGCCGAACGGTACGCGCGCATCGCCGAGGCCCGGGTGCAGGAACAGGACCTCATGGTGATCTACCAGGAGACCGCCGGATGCCGGATGGAATTCATCACCTCGGTCCTGGACGACCCGGATGCCCATGCCTGCGGGCGCTGCGACAATTGCGCGGGGCCCTGGTACCCCAGCGGAGTCAGCCGGGAGGCGCTCACCGCCGCCGCGGCGGAACTGGACAAGGTCGGCGCCGTGGTGGAGACCCGCTCCTTGTGGCCCACCGGAATGGACCGGCTCGGAGTCCCCGCGAAGGGCAAGATCCCGGCGGGGGAGGCGGTGTCGGAAGGCCGGGCGCTGGCGCGCCTGAGTGACCTGGGATGGGGTGGCCCGTTGCGGGAGGTTCTGGCTGAATCGGCCGAGGACGCGCCCGTCCGGGAGGACATGCTCCGGGCCTGTGTGGCCGTGCTCCGGGAATGGGGCCGTCCGGAGAACCCGCGCACTGAACCGTGGAGCGGACAGGGCAGGCCCCTGGCCGTGGTGTCCGTCCCGTCCCAGCGTCATCCGCAGCTGATCGAGTCGGTCGCCACCGGACTGGCGGGAGTCGGACGGATGCCGTACCTGGGCTCCCTCGGCATCCGGCACTCGATGAATGGCACGGGCCGGCGCGGCAACAGCGCCTACCGGCTCGCGGAGGTGTGGGACCGCTTCGGTCCGACACCCGCCATCGAGGAGTTCCTGGCCGGGAACCCCGGAGCCACCATCCTCCTCGTCGATGATTCGGTGGACACCCGGTGGACCGTGGTGGTGGCGGGACGCTCGCTCCGTCAGGCCGGTGCCGGGGCGGTGCTGCCCTTCGTCCTGGCCCTGGCCGGCTGAGCGTCGGCAGACTTATTCGCCCTTATTCGTCCCAAAGGGTGACGGGAACTGATTCAAGGTGAAGGATGGTGATCGTGACTGAGCACACTGTTTCCCCGCTCGACGAGAGCGACGCCGCCCTTCCCACCCTCAAACCCAGCCTGGCCGCCGGTGCCGTCGTCGACGCGCACGACCCCGGCTACAGCCAGCCGTCGGACCCCCTCAGCCGTGCCCGTCTCGAGGACTGGCAGGACCACAAGTTCGGCATCATCATGCACTGGGGGATCTACACCTCCCAGGGGCTGGGTGACAGCTGGACCCTGTGCCGCTCCCGGGACGAGGAGATGATGCTCCTTCCGTCCGGGTTCCAGGGGGACGACGACGGCTGGGAAGAGCAGTACAAGTCCGCGAGGACGGAGTTCACCGGCCAGGATTACGACCCGGAGGACTGGGCAGCGCTCGCCCGGGCGGCAGGCGCGAAGTACCTGGTGTTCACCTCCAAACACCACGACGGCTTCAACATGTTCGACACCGCGCACTCCGATTTCAAGGTCACTGCAGAGGACGTCCCGCTCGGCCGCGATGTCCTGGCCGAGACCTTTGAGGCCTTCCGCGCGCAGGGCCTGGAAACCGGCGTCTACTTCTCCAAGGCGGACTGGAATCACCCGGGCTACTGGTCGCCTGAGGGCACGACGGTGGACCGGTTCCACAACTACGATGCCGCCGCGGAGCCGGAGCGCTGGCAGAGTTTCGTGGACTTCACCCAGGCCCAGATCGAGGAGCTTCTCACCGGCTACGGTCCGGTGAACGTGCTCTGGCTGGATGCGGGCTGGGTGTTCGCCCCGTTCGAACCGATCGACATCGACCGGATCGCCACCAGGGCCCGCGAACTTCAGCCCGGAATCCTGGTGGTGGACCGCGAGGTCCACGGGCCGAACGAGGATTACCGGACCCCGGAACAGCGGATCCCGGATCACCGGCCGTCCTACCCCTGGGAATCCTGCGTGACCCTCTCCGAGAACTGGACCTCGCTGTCCCCGGACGAGCAGGCGAAGGACCCCCGCGAGGTCGTCGACATGCTGGTCAAAGTTGTGGCCCGGGGCGGCAACCTCCTCCTGGGCGTCGGGCCGGACCCCACCGGTGCCATCCCGCCGTCCATCCGGGCCGCCCTGGAAGTCATCGGAGCCTGGCTGTCCGAGTTCGGCCCGGCGCTGTACGGAACCCGCGCCGTCACCGAGGGGCTGGTCGTCGGCAACGGTCTCGCCGAGAGCTGGGAGGACGGCGGAACCACCTGGTGGCTGACCGAGACACCGGCGAAGACCGGGACGCCCGGACGGCTCAACCTGCTCACCCTGGACGGGCCCGTGTCCGGCCTGAGCATTCCCCTTGACCGGAGCGTCGGATCGGTCGACGCGCTCGGCGGAGCCGAGGTGGCCGAGTGGAACCAGGACGCCGACGGCTTTCTCAGCGTGACCCTGAGCGAGAGTGGCGAGGGGCTTGAAGGGCGCCCGGCGGAGGCGAGCGACGCTTCCGCGGAGGACGCTGCGCTGGGCGCGCGCGGCGTCGTCGTGTATTTCAGGTGACCGCGCACCGCGGCTGAGCGTGCTTTTCAGCCCCGCGGTCTCCCGCCGGGTTCGGGGGTTTGATCGTTCGACGGTGCATGCACGCACCTCGCTCGGAACGAATCCCCGAACTCGGCATCCGTTCGTGTCAACGAAACAGGGTCCTGTGTCAACGGAAAACAAAAGAGCCCCGGTTTCCCGGGGCTCGATTGGCGGAGACGGGGGGATTTGAACCCCCGGTCGAGTTTAACCCCGACCCTTCATTAGCAGTGAAGTCCATTCGGCCGCTCTGGCACGTCTCCTCGCTATTTGCTAGCCATGCAAGAGTACCGAAGCGCCCGCCGCAACGCAAAACGGAGCGGCCTCTCCCGCCGTCGTCCGCGGGACGGCCGCTGGACGGCGGCGGGGCGGGTTCCAGACCTGCCGGATCCCGCCCTGCCGTGCCCCATGATCACGAGGGGAAGCCGTTGATCAGCCCGGCAACTGACCGGTCAGCGCCTTCCACAGGAAGTGCTGATTGCGGGCCTGGAGCGCCGCAGCCTGCCGGTTGTCGGACGCCCCGGCATGGCCGCCCTCGATCGTCTCGTGGTACCAGACGTTCGGCACGCCCATCGCCTGCATCCGGGCCGCCATCTTCCGGGCCTGGACCGGCCCCACCCGGTCATCGGACGTGCTGGACCAGATGAAGGCGTGCGGGTAGTCGACGGCGTCGCGGAGCAGGTGATACGGGGAGAAGGTCTTGAGGAACTCCCACTGCTCCGGGTCCTCCGGGTCTCCGTATTCGGCGATCCAGGACGCGCCGGCCGAGAGCTTCGTGTACCGGCGCATGTCCAGCAGCGGGACACCGCAGGACACCGCCCCGAACAGCTCCGGGTACTGCGTGAGCATGTTCCCCACCAGGAGCCCACCGTTGGAGCCGCCCGCGCAGCCCAGGAAGCGGGGTGAGGTCACGTCGCGGTTCACCAGGTCCTTCGCGACGGCGGCGAAGTCCTCGTATGCGCGGTGACGCTTCTCCTGCAGCGCGGCCGTGTGCCAGGCGGGCCCGTACTCCCCGCCGCCGCGGATGTTCGCCACCACGTAGACGCCGCCGCGCTCCAGCCACGCACGGCCCACGGTGCCGCTGTACGCGGGAGTCCGGGAGATCTCGAAGCCGCCGTAACCGCTCAGCTGGGTGACGTTCTTCCCGTCCAGCACCAGGTCCTTGCGGGCCACCTGGAAGTACGGCACCCGGGTGCCGTCCGCGGAGACGGCGAAGTGCTGCTCCACGGCGTAGTCGTCCTCCTGGAAGAACGACGGCGCGCGCTTGACCTCGGCGTGCTCGCCGCCCACGGTGCCACGCGTCAGCGTCGTGGGCGTGAGGAAGCCGGTGGCCACGAGCCAGTAGTCATCCCCGTCGGACTCGTCCTCGTCATCCACGGCGTAGGCGTTGACGTCGTGCAGCGGAGGGCAGGCGTCCAGAAGGTCCGAGGGCCACGCGTCGCCCGGCGACGACGGGGGAGTGAGGACCCTGATCTGGGAGGACACGTCCACCAGCAGGTTCAGGAGCAGGTGATTCCGGGTCCAGCTGTAGGACTGCAGCGACGTCCGGGAATCCGGCTCGAACAGGACCGTCAGGGCGCGGGACCCGTCCAGCCAGTCGTCCAGCCGTGCCACCAGGAGCGAACCGGCGGCGAATTCGGTCCCGTCCACCGTCCACGGATCGCGCGGCCGGAACAGGATCCATTCATGGTGCCAGGCCGTGTTCACGGTCCCCGGCTTCTCGATCCGGACCCAGGCCCCGTCCCGCCACAGGGAGATCTCGTCGTTGAAGAAGTCCACACAGTCCACCGCGGCCAGCCGTTCGAAGCCGGGGGTGGAGTCCCGCGAGACGGAGGCGAGCATGTGGTCGTCCGGCACCTCGAAGAGCTGCTCCGCATCCGACAGCGGCGTGCCCCGGCGCCAGCGTGCGCTCGTCCGCGGATAGGAGGACTGCGTCGCGGGGCGACCCTCCGCCGTCGTGCTGACCAGGAGGGTGTTCTCGTCCTCCCAGCTCACGTGGCCCTTGGCCGTCGGCAGGACGAAACCGTCCGGCAGGAAGGCACGGGTCTCCAGGTCGAACTCGCGGTACGTGACCGCGTCGCCGCCGTCGGGGGAGAGCCCGATCATCGCGTGACGCCACTCCTCCCCGGGTTCCGGCCGGAGGAAGGTGGCGCCGTGCCAGACCCATTCGGCCCCCTCCTCAGCCGCGAGGGCGTCCACATCCAGCAGCACGTCCCAGTCCGGCTCGGCCGTCAGATAGCTCGCCCAGGAGGTCCGCCGCCACAGGCCCTTGGGGTGTTCCGCATCTCGCCAGAAGTTGTAGTACCACCGGCCTCGCTTGCCGACCATCGGGATCCGGTCGGTCGAGTCCAGGACCTCCAGGAGACGGTCCTCGAGCTCATGGAATTCGGTGTCGTCCAGAACCTCCTCGGTGCGCGCATTCTGCTCCCGGACCCAGGCGAGCGGCGCCTCTCCATGGATCTCTTCCAGCCAGATGTTCTCGTCCACCGCGTCATGTGCCGTCATGGATTCATCCTAGACAGAGGTCGTGGCGGTGGCCCGTCCGATGACGCGCCGGCACCTCCCGGCCCGGCCCGGCGGAGCCGCGGCGGGACCCCGCCCATTAGGCTTATCCCATGTCAGGGGATTCGGTGCGTCGTGTGGTGGTGATCGGTGCTGGGCCGCGCGGCAGCAGCGTCCTGGAGCGTCTGGCCGCCAACTGGAAGCAGCGCCGCGAAAACGGCGCGCTCGACGCCGGCGCCCGCCTCGAAGTGCACCTCGTGGACCCGTATCCGGCCGGTTCCGGTCACGTCTGGCAGCCCGATCAGTCGCGGCTGTTCCTCATGAACACTCAGAGTTTCTTCCCCACCCTCATCCCGGAGGACCCCGAACTGGCCCCTCCGCTGGCGGGCGGTAGCTTCAACCGCTGGCGTGCCTCGCTCGCCGCCGCGGCCGATGCGACTCCGGCGGACGGCGCTCTTCCGGACGACGGCGGGGCCGTCCCGAGCACGGACGGACAGTCCGGGGTGGACGGACAGTCCGGGCCGGCCGGACTCGGCCGGCTGAACGACGACGAGCGGGCCGAGCTGGCCGCCCTCGCGGAGGACACCTTTCCCAGCCGCGCGCTCTACGGCCGCTACCTCGAGGAGACGATCTCCGCCGTCGTCGGGAAGATCGGGAGCGACCCCCTGCTGGAGGGGTTCCACGTGGTCCAGCACCGGGCCGAGGCGCACGCCGTGCGCCGGACCGGAACGGCGGGATTCGTGGTCGAGCTCCATGAGGGGCGGATCGCCGCGGACCGCGTGGTCTTGGCCCTGGGCCACATTCCGGCGCAGCTCAATCCGGAACAGCGTGAGCTGTATCGGGCGGCGCAGGACCTGGGCCTGAGCTACTTCCCGCCCGCCTGCCCCGCCGACGTCGACTGGTCCCTGGTTCCGGGCGGCGAGCCCGTGCTCGTCCGTGGCATGGGACTGAACTTCTTCGACGTCATGGGGCAGCTCACCGAGGCCCGTGGCGGCCGTTTCGAGCGTCTCGATGGTGAACTGCACTACCTCCCGAGCGGGGATGAGCCGATCATCCACGCCGCCAGCCGTCGCGGTGGTCCGTACAAGGCGAAGGCGCAGATCTCGAGTTATTACCCGAAGGAACGCAGCCTCCGGTATCTCACCGAGTCGGCGATCCGGCGCTTCCGGCGGTCCGGGGTCAACCCCGGATTCGGGCACGATCTGTGGCCGCTGCTGCAACGGGACGTGCTCTGGGCCTACTACGACGCGCTGGTCACCTCCGATCCGAACGCGATCCGGGACGCCGCGGAGTTCCTCGACCAGCTCACAGAACTCCTCCGGCCCCACGCGCACAGCCCGGAGGACTGGATGGTCCCGGTCACGGCCCTGATCGAGCGGTGCGTGCCGGAGCGGCTGCGGCTGAACCTGCGATCGCTCGCCGCGCCCTTCGCGTTGCAGCGCTTCGAGTCCGCGGCCGATTTCGACGCGGCCGTGGTGCGCACACTCGACGAGGACGTGCGCCGTTCCGCCGCGGGGGAGAAGGACCCGGTCAAGAGCGCCGTTCTGATGCTGCATGCGGGCCGGTCCCTCCTCAAGGACGCGGTGGCCGACGGCGGCATCACCGAGGAGTCCTGGGTGACGGAGCTGCGCGGCCGTTTCGAGTCGCTCGTGGAAGGTCTGGCGAGCGGACCGCCCGCGCTGCGCATCGAGCAGCTGGCGGCCCTGGCCCGTGCAGGCGTGGTGCATTTCGTGGGTCCGGAACCGCGCTTCAGCGTGGACCGGACCGCCGGCCTGTTCCGTGCCTCCTCGCCCTGGGTGGACGGCAGCGAGGTCCGTGCCCGGGTCCTGGTGGAGGCTCTGGCTCCGGCCAACCGGGTGGCCGCCGCGGCGTCGCCCCTGCTGCGCCAGCTCCTCGAGGACGGCCTGGTCCGGACCCGGCTCATGATGCGGCCGGAGGGCGGCCCCACGGAGGCTTCCGGTCTGGACGTGGTGGCGCATCCATACCGTGCGGTGGCGGGCAATGATGAGGTGCAGGAGGATCTGCACGTGCTGAGCCTGCAGCTCTCCGCGGTGCAGTGGGGCGTGGCCATCGCCGCGGAAGCTTTCTCCTCCGGGCCCGACGGCGAGCCCGCCGAGCTGTTCCGCAGCGGGCAGCGCACCCTGCGGGACGCCGATGAGATCGCCCGGGCGGTCCTCGACACCTTCTGAGGTCCAGTGCCTCGGGGGACGTCGGCAGAGCCCCTCTGAATCAGCCACGTCTCTCCGGAACAACGGACCACCGACAAGGGCCGGTTCCGATCGCGGAAAGCGATCGGAACCGGCCCTTGTCTTCACCTCAGGTGACGGGCGGTCAGCCCTTCACCGTGCAGGCGAGGTAGCCGATCCAGGCCAGGGCGTACTTCGCCCAGCCTGCGATGTCCCACCAGTGCTTCGGCGGAACCGGCTTGGTGCACGTCGGCTGCGGCACGTCCGTCTTGGCGACGGTGACGCTGAGCTTCACCGTGGTGCCGGACTCGGCGGCCTTGAGCTGCAGGACGCCCGCGCCCGCCGCGGCGCCGGCCGGGACGGCCAGGCTGACGGTGCCGGCCCCGGCGGAGACCGGGACGGTGCCGAGCACGGTGGCCTTGCCGGCGGCATCGGTGAACGTGGCCTCCAGTGAGGTGTTCACCGGGCTGCCCAGCGAGGTGAGGTCCAGCTTGGACACGGCCGCCTGGATCTTCTCCCCGGCCTTGACGCTGGCGGCGGTGGAGTTCACCACGGCCACGCTGCGACGGGCGAAGTCCGGGGATACCGGAGAATTCGCCTTGAGGTAGGCCATCCACGCGTCCCGGTCCACCAGACCGGAGTCACGGGTGTTGGCGCCGGCCTTGAAGATCCGGAAGTTGTCGCCGCCGGTGGCCAGGAAGCTGAACGTCCCGATCCGGTACGACTTGGCCGGATCCAGCGGCTGGCCGTTGATCCAGATGGAGGTCACGCGGTCGCCCGCGGGACGGGCGGCGTCGTAGCTGTAGTTGACGTTCTTGGACACGCCCAGCTGCAGATAGGGGCGGCTCGGCACGGTGCCGTCCGCGTTCGTCTGCCACTGCTGTTCCAGGAGCGTCTTGAACTGGGCACCGGTCAGGCTGGTGGTCCAGAGGTTGTTCACGAACGGCAGCACCGCATTGGCCTGGGCGTACGTGATGGTGCCGTCCGCGCCGTAGTAGAGCTCATTGCGCAGACCGCCGGGGTTGACCACCCCGATCTCCGCGCCGCCCACCGAGGGGTCCTTGAGCGAGGCCACGAGCGAATCGGCCACCAGATTGCCCAGGGTGGACTCACTGGAGCGGTCGTCGCGCACCGGGGCGCCGGTGGACGGATCCTTGGTGAAGGCGGTGGTGATGTCCTTGGTCACCTTGCCCACCGGCTGGTTGCCGACGACGGCGGCGTCCGCGAGTGCCTTCTTCACGATCGTGTCCACCTGCTTCACGCGGGGGTAGGCCGCGATGAGGTCGGCGGCCGCGTCCGTGGTGCGGGCGACGTTACGAGCCGAATAGGCGGACACCTGCTTGGTGGCCAGGTCTACGGTCAGCTCGATCTGGCCGATGTTCGCGCCGTAGCTGCCGGTCTGGACCACGGGACGGGTCTTGCCGTCCTGGCCGGGGACGGGACCGTCCCAGGCGTATTCCTTGTGGGTGTGGCCGGTGAAGATCGCGCCGACGGCCGGGCTGGTCTCGTTCACGATCTTGGCGAAGGCCCCGCCTGCGGCGATCTCCTGCTGAAGGGTCGCACCGTCCGGGGTGCCGGCTCCGGCGCCCTCGTGGTACTCGGCCACGATCACGTCGGCCAGCTTGCCGTCCTTGATCTTGGTGGCCACGCGGTTCACGGCGTCCACCGGATCACCGAAGTCGAGATCGGCGATGCCGGCCGGGGTGACCAGGGAGGGGACCTCCTGGGTCACGGCGCCCACCACGGCCACCTTCAGGCCGTTCAGGTTGAGGATCTCGTACTCGGGCAGCGCCGGTTCCTGCGTGCCCTTCTTGTACACGTTCGCACCCAGGTACGGGAACTTCGCGTTGGTGCCACCGGCGATCACGCGGTCGCGCAGATCGGCCCAGCCGCCGTCGAACTCGTGGTTGCCCACGGCGGAGGCGCTGAGGCCCAGCGCGTTGAGCACGTCGATGGTGGGCTGGTCCTTCGCCATGGAGGAGGCGAAGAGGGAGGCGCCGATGTTGTCACCGGCGGAGACGAACGCGGTGCTGCCCGGAACGGCGGCGGCGCGGAGCTTCTCGAGCGTGCCGGCCACGTTGACGGTGTTGTTGTCGATGCGGCCGTGGAAGTCGTTCACACCGAGCAGGTTCACCGTGGCGCTCGTGGGAGCGGGGGTGGTGTTCAGGCCCACGATCACCGGATCGTGGTCGCTTGAACGGTACTGGTCCGGGGCGTAGAAGCTGGTGACGTTGTAGTTCCAGCGGCTGTACTCCAGTGCCACGGACTCCACGGAGTTGATGTTCCAGATGTCCGCGCCGTTGACCATCTTCTCGGCCGCCGGGGAGGCGAAGATGTGGTCCAGGGAGCCGACCAGGCCGCCGAACAGGTAGGAGTGCTTCTGGGATCCGTCGGCGTTCTTGGCCTTGCCGTCCTGGTCGACGAAGCCTGCGTCCGTGAGGACGTTCAGCGGGTCCTCCTTGCTGTACGCGTTGAAGTCGCCGATCAGGAATACCTTGTCGATGCCCTTGTCCTTCGTCAGGGTGTCCACGAAGCCGAGCAGCGACTTGGACTGCGCGACGCGGGCGAGGTTGGACGCGCCCTGTCCCTTGTCCGTGTCGTCCGGAGTGGCCGCGGAGCCCTTGGACTTGAAGTGGTTGGCGACGGCGATGAATTCCTGCGCCTGGGTGCCGCCCACGGGCTTGAACACCTGGGCCAGCGGCTTGCGTGCGCTCGCGAAGGCGGTGGTGTCGTTGTGGATGATGGATTCGCCCACCGGCTCCGCCACGGCCTTCTTGTAGATGAAGGCGGTCCGGATGACGTCCTCATCGCTCAGCGGCGGCAGGGCCGACGGGCTGCGGACGTAGTCCCAGGTGCCGGGCTTAGCCTCGTTGAGCGCGGTGACCAGCTTGGCCAGCGCGTCGTCACGGGTCTTGCCGAACTTGGCGGAGTTCTCCACCTCCATGAGGGTCACCACATCGGCGCCGGAGCCGTTGATCGCGGCGACGATCTTGTCCTGCTGGCGCTTGAAGTGCTCCGCGGTGGCGGCGCCGCGGGCGTCGCAGCCTCCCTTGACGGTGACGGGAGCGCCGTCGCGGTCGGTGTAGTAGGTGCAGCCGGTGAGCTGGTCACCCGTGGTGGGGAAGAAGTTCAGGACGTTGAACGAGGCGAGCTTGAGGTTGCCGCCCACCGCGTTCGGCACGTCCGCCCGGGTGTTGCCGAAGGACACCGGCTGAATGGTGTCGGCGTTCGACGGGGTGAGCTGCTCCAGCGGCTCGAAACGCCAGGCGCTGTTGCCGTAGCCCAGGATGACGTTGGTCTTGAACGTCACCGGGGCGCCCACCCGGACCGGATCCTTGGCGGTCAGGTACGGCAGCGGAAGCGCCTTGGTGGCCGCGTTGGAGAGGAAGTTCGTGGTGGCGCCGTCATCCAGCTTGATCGTGCGGGCCTGGTTGTCGTCGGCCACGGCCTTGTTCTCGGCGGTGCCGTACGGCGCCACCGCGTTCGGCTGGACCGCGGGGGTCTTGCCGCCGGCGATGGTGAGCTCGCCGTACTGGTTCACGGAGAAGTTGTCGGAGAGCGTGTAGTCGCCGGAGGGGGCGAGCAGCATGCCTTCGAGGGACTCGCGGAAGGTCTCGCCGGCCGGGAGCGCGAAGTGCGTGGCCTTGACCTCGGGAGCGGCGTCGGTGAGCTTGGTCAGCGAGGCGGCGTCCGTGACGTTCACCTGGGTCTGGCCGAAGTACTCGCTGACGGTGCCGGTGACCTGGACGTGGTCACCGATCGCGACGGAACCGACCGTCGCCGGCGAGTACACGAAGACCGCGTCGGAGGCCTTGTGGTTCTCCTCGGTGAGGTCGCCGCCGGTGCCCGGGGTCTGGATGTAGTAGCCGTTCAGGCCGCCGGAGGCGTAGCGGGCGGTGACCTTGCCGGTGGTGGTCACGCTCTGCCCGGCCAACGGACTGGTGGCGCCGGTGCCCTGGATCTCCGCGATGGTGGCGGTGCCGCCCGGCGTGGGAGTCGGGGTCGGCGTGGGAGTCGGCTCCGGGTTGCCCGTGCCGCCGGAGGGCGTCGGGGTGATCGCGGTGCTCAGGCTGAAGTCCGCGGAGTTGTCGTTGGTGTCCGCGTGGTTGCCGCGGGTGAGCGACTTGACGTCCGTGTTCGACGACGGCGCGGTGGCCGCCTTGACCTCGTACGTGTTGCTGGTGCCGTAGCCGAGCAGATCGGCCACATTGGCCGGTTCCACCTGGCTGCCGGTCCCGAGGCCGGTCAGCGCGGTCGCCTGACGGGACAGGATGACCGTGCCCGTGGTGCCGGACGGGTTGAAGGACGGCGCGTCCTGGTCCGGGGTGGGGAGCTCGGCGGCCGTGGAAGCCGCGCTGTTGGTGCCGCCCTTGATGAGGAAGGTGCCCTTGGCGGGGATGCTGCCCTTCAGCGCGGTGACCGAGTTCGGGGCGGCGGTCCCGGTCCCGGAACGGTACTGGAGGGACCAGCCGTCCAGCGAGAGGGGAGCGTCCGAGGAGTTGTACAGCTCCACGAACTTGTTGCGGAAGGCAGCCCCTGCGCTGCCTCCGCTCAGATAAGCCTCGTCGATGATGACGGAGGAGGTGCCCGGTGTGGCGACCGTGTTGACCAGCGCGAAGGCCGGCGCGGTCGCCAAAGGCGCCGCGATCAACGCGGCGGTCAGGGCACTCCCCAAGGTTGCTTTCGCAAGCGAGTGATTCATGGGGTTCTTTCTGTCCAGAGATCGGTGTGATCCGGTGTCCTGTGGCGGACTGATGCTCGGACCGCCAGCAGGAGAGCGAGGGGTCCGTAGCCTAGTCCACCAAGAGAGAGTTAACTCCGGGTTGCCGGGAAAAGAAACTGTTGTTTCAGGATTCTGCGCCAAAAAAATCCTGTGCCGTCACCTCTCAACGAAGCGGTGACGGCACAGGACCGTGCGGGACTCAGACCAGCGACTGGTGCAGCACGAAGACCGCGCCGGACGGATCGGCGACCCTGGAGTGGCGGCCGTGGGGGTCGTCACGGGGCTCCTCGAGGACCCGGCCGCCCAGTTCGGTGACCTTCCGGGCGGCCTCGTCGGCGTTGTCCACCACGAGGTAGATCTGCCAGTTGGACGGCACGCCCTCCGGGAGGAACTTGGCGGCGTCGAACAGGCCGGCGCGTGCCTGATCGCCCTCGCCGAGCGTGCTGTAGCGGAAGTCCTCGGTGTCCTCCATGACGGAGATGTCCCAGCCGAAGGCCTTGCGGTAGAAGTCGACGGCGGCGTCGTAGTTGCGGCTGGCGAGTTCGTGCCAGCCGATGGAGCCGGGTTCGTTGACCAGGCCGTAGCCGCCGTGGCTGAGCGGCTCCCAGACGCCCACGAAGGCTCCGGACGGATCCGCCGCGATGGCCATGACGCCCATCTCCGGAACGGTCATGGGCGGGACGACCACCTGACCGCCAGCTTCGGCGATCGCCGCGGCGGTGGCTTCGGCGTCATCGCTCTTGAGGTAGATGCCCCAGGTGCTGGGCATCTCCTGCTGGTCCGGCTGCTTGGCCATGATGCCGGCCACCTGCCGGCCGTCCTTGGACGCGGTGACGTAGCCGCCGTAGGTCTCCTCGTCACCGCTTTCGAAGGTCCAGCCCAGGAGTTCGCCGTAGAACTTCTTGGCCGTTTCCACGTCGTCCGTCATCAGGTCGGCCCAGCACGGATCACCGGGTGCGAAGGTAGGGGTGGTCATGGTGCGCTCGCTTTCTTGGAGAGTGCCGCCGTGCACCGGCGGATCAGGGTGGGCCGGGCCCGTGTGCCCTGATACTGATGACGCTAATCCGGGGGTCCGACATTCTTCAACGGTTCGAGCTTCAACGGTCCGAGGCCGGGCATCGCATGAACTTCCCGCGGCGCGGGTCCGGACCGGGAGGTGAGCATGAAAAAGGGCTCCGGGACCTGATGGTCCCGGAGCCCTTGTCCGCGGAAGGTATGGGATTTGAACCCATGAGACGGGGTTACCGCCTACTGGTTTTCAAGACCAGCTCCTTCGGCCGCTCGGACAACCTTCCCTGCGTCAAAGTGTTTCACAGCGCGGACGTGCGCTCCAAACGAGCCCGGCGCCGCCGGAGTGGTGGAGCCGGGAGGACCTCGCGCGCGGGGGCGCCGTGCGCAATGGCCGTGCGCAATAGCCGTGCACAATAGACGGGGGGCCAGAGCGTCCAGAGGAGAGTGGAGACCATGCGAGCCGTCCAGATCAGTGAGCCGGGAGGCCCGGAAGTCCTGCGGGTGACCGAGATGCCGGACCCGGTGCCCGGTCCCGGAGAGGTACTGATCGACGTCGTCGCCGCGGGCCTCAACCGGGCCGACGTCCAGCAGCGCCGTGGCCACTATCCTCCTCCGCCGGGCGCCTCCGACATCCCCGGCCTGGAGGTCTCCGGCCGGATCGCGGGCTTCGGCCCGGACGTGTCCCGGCCCTTCTCCGTGGGGGAGAAGGTCGTGGCTCTGCTGTCCGGCGGCGGCTACGCTTCGAAGGTCGCGGTGCCGGCCGGGCAGGTGATCCGGATTCCGAAGGGCGTCGACCTGGTGACCGCCGCGGGCCTGCCCGAGGTGGCGGCCACCGTGTACTCCAATCTCTACATGACGGCCGGCCTGCAGGCAGGGGAGACCGTCCTCATCCACGGCGCCACGGGCGGGATCGGCGCCTTCGCCATCCAGCTCGCCAAGGCCCTCGGCTCGGTCGTGGCCACGACGGCGGGCAGCCCGGAGAAGGTCGCCACGGCACGGGGCTTCCTCGGCGCCGACATCGCGATCGACTATAAGACGCAGAGCTTCCCGGAGGCCCTGCGGGAAGCCAACGGCGGGCATGGCGCGGACGTCATCCTCGACGTCGTGGGCGCCAAGTACCTGTCCGCCAATCTGGACGCGCTGGAGGTGCACGGCAGGCTGGTGGTGATCGGCCTGCAGGGTGGCGCTCGCGGGGAACTGGATCTGGGCGTGCTCCTGAGCAAGCGCGCCGCCGTCATCGGCACCACGCTGCGGGCTCGGCCTGTGGAGGAGAAGACCGCCATCATGGACGCCGTCCGGGACGTGGTCTGGCCGCTGATCGTGGACGGTTCCGTCCGCCCGCTGGTCGCCAGGACGTTCCCCCTGGCCGAGGCCGCCGAAGCCCACCGGTACTTCGATTCCGGTCAACACACGGGGAAAGTTCTGTTGACCATGTGACGGCTCCCTGAACTAGGGTGCATAGTGGGACCGCTGCAGCTCTGCGCGGTCGCATCCGCTGACGTATGCATCCCAGGAGGCCCCCATGAGCGGTACACGCAGCACGGGAGAGCGGGGCGGCGCGCTGCCGCCCGCCGCCGTCGCACCGGAGACACTCGACGCCGAATCCCGGCGCTGGACCCCTGCGCGGATCGCGCTCTGGGCCGCCATCGCCCTGCTGGGCGGTCTCGCCTGGGTCATGCTCGCGCTGGTCCGCGGCGAGACGGTCAACGCGATCTGGTTCGTGTTCGCCGCCGTCTGCACGTATCTGATCGCGTACCGCTTCTATTCGAAGTACCTGGAGCGGAAACTGATCCGGCCGGATGACCGCCGGGCGACCCCGGCGGAGTACAAAGCCGACGGCAAGGACCACGTCCGCACGGACCGGAACGTCCTCTTCGGCCACCACTTCGCCGCGATCGCCGGCGCCGGCCCGCTGGTCGGTCCCGTCATCGCGGCCCAGATGGGCTATCTGCCGGGCACGATCTGGATCATCGTGGGCGTGGTGCTCGCAGGGGCGGTGCAGGACTACCTGGTGCTGTTCTTCTCCATGCGCCGCGGCGGCCGGTCCCTCGGGCAGATGGCCCGTGAGGAGCTCGGGGTGGTGGGCGGCACCGCGGCCCTGCTGGCGACGCTGCTCATCATGGCGATCATCGTCGCCATCCTGGCGCTCGTGGTGGTCAACGCCCTCGGCGAGAGCCCCTGGGGTGTGTTCAGCGTGGCCATGACCATCCCGATCGCGCTCTTCATGGGGGTGTATCTGCGGTACATCCGTCCCGGGAAGGTCCTGGAGATCTCCATCATCGGCTTCGTCCTGCTGATGGCCGCGATCATCGGCGGCGGCTGGGTCGCCCACACCGAGTGGGGCGCCGCGTTCTTCCACCTGGACAAGAGCACCATCGCCTGGGGGATCATCGTGTACGGCTTCGTGGCCGCCATCCTGCCGGTCTGGCTGCTCCTGGCCCCGCGTGACTACCTCTCCACGTTCATGAAGATCGGTGTCATCGGGCTGCTCGCCGTCGCGATCGTGGTGGTGCGGCCGGAGATCACTGTCCCTGCCTTCAGCGAGTTCGCGGGCCGGGACAACGGCCCCGTCTTCTCCGGGGCCCTGTTCCCGTTCCTCTTCGTCACCATCGCCTGCGGGGCGCTCTCCGGGTTCCATGCCTTGATCGCTTCGGGCACCACGCCGAAGCTGATCGAGAAGGAGCGCCAGACCCGGTACATCGGTTACGGCGGCATGCTCATGGAGTCCTTCGTGGCGATCATGGCGCTCGTGGCGGCGGTCTCCATCGACCGCGGACTCTACTTCGTGATGAACGCCCCCGTCGCCCTTACCGGCGGCACCGTGGAACAGGCCGCGCAGTGGGTCAATTCGTTGGGCCTGGCCGGGGTGAACGTGACCCCGGGAGAGCTGAAGGATGCGGCCGCGGCCGTCGGGGAGCAGACGATCATCTCCCGCTCGGGCGGCGCACCCACCCTCGCCGTCGGCCTGGCGCACATCATGCAGCAGTTCATCGGGGGACCGGGGATGGCGGCCTTCTGGTACCACTTCGCCATCATGTTCGAGGCACTGTTCATCCTCACGGCCGTCGACGCCGGAACGCGAGTGGCCCGCTTCATGCTCCAGGATTCGATCGGGAACTTCCTGCCGAAGTTCAAGGACGCCTCCTGGCGGCCGGGCGCCTGGCTGTGCACCGCCATCATGGTGGCCGCGTGGGGCGCCGTCCTGATCATGGGCGTCACGGATCCGCTGGGCGGCATCAACACGCTGTTCCCGCTGTTCGGCATCGCGAACCAGCTCCTGGCCGCGATCGCCCTGGCCGTCTGCCTGGCGATCGTCGCGAAGAAGGGCCGCTTCGGGGCACTCTGGCTGGTGGCTCTGCCGCTGGCCTTCACCGCGGTGGTCACCATCACCGCCAGCTTCCAGAAGATCTTCTCGCCGGTCCCGGCGGTGGGGTACTTCGCCAACAACGCCGCGTTCACCAAGGCGCTCGCGGACGGCAAGACCTCCTTCGGCACCGCGAAAACGGTGCCCGCCATGGAAGCCGTGGTCCGCAACACGATGGTCCAGGGCGTGCTGTCGGTGGTGTTCGTGACCCTGGCCATCATCGTCATCATCACGGCCCTGCTCGCCACCATCCGTGCCTTCCAGGCGCACCGGGCCGGGGAGTCCGTGACGGACCACGAGGATCCGTTCGTCCCGTCGAAGGTCTATGCCCCCGCGGGCCTCATCCCGACCCCCGCCGAGCGCGAGCTCGCCGCGGAATGGGACAAGGTGCCGGCGTCGGAGCGTCTCGCGGACGCGGGGCACCACTGATGAGCCGCGACCGTCCGACGACGGCGGCAGCCCCGTCGTCGTCGGCGGACGCGCCGTCCGCTCGGCCGGAGTCGCCGTGGGAACGGCTCGCTCTCGGCGTCCGGTCGGTGCGGCGTGGGCTCCGGGGCGTCCTCGGAGCGGACGCTTACGAGAAATACCTCGAATTCCACACGGCGCACCACCCGGATCACGAACCTCTCAGCGAGGCGGAGTTCTGGCGGGACCGCACCGATCGGCAGGACCGGAATCCACAGGGCCGATGCTGCTGAGCCCGTGAGAGTATGGGGCCATGAGCGAGGAGCCGAAGCCACAGGAATCCGCAGCGGCGGCCGGGCACGATGGTCCCGTGGAGGGGCGTCCCGTGGAGGGGACCCCGGTCGTCGGACCAGGGGAGACGGAGCAACCCCGGAGCCAGGAAGGCCGTGCCGAGGACGGCCGTCGCCCGCGGAACATGCTCGAACTCGTGGACGAACCGGCCAAGGTGATGCGGATCGGGACCATGATCCGGCAGCTCCTGGAGGAGGTGAAGGCCGCGCCTCTGGACGATGCCGCACGAGGCCGCCTCGCGGAGATCCACGAGCGCTCCATCAAGGAACTCGAGGAAGGGCTGGCCCCCGAACTGGTGGAGGAACTGGAACGGATCTCCTTGCCGTTCCCGGACGATTCCGCGCCGTCGGACGCGGAGCTGAGGATCGCCCAGGCGCAGCTCGTCGGCTGGCTCGAAGGGCTCTTCCACGGCATCCAGACGGCGATAGCCGCCCAGCAGGCCGCCCGCGAGCAGATGGCGGCCCAGCTCCGGCAGCTCCCGCCCGGCACCATGGTCGCACCGGGCGTGGTCATCGGCGCCAACGGGGAGCCGCAGCGTGCCCCGGCCCGCCCACAGCAGAACCCGCGGCATGCCGGACCCGAGGAGCCCGACTCCGGCCTCGGCCAGTACCTCTAGCCCATGGGTCTGTTCAGCGAGCTGAGGCAGGCCCGCCGCGATGACGCGGAGCTGGGCAAAGGACTCTGGCGACGGGCCCACGACCGGTTCCGGCGCGGTCTGGACCGCTTCCACCAGGTGCTCGACGGCGTCACCGACGACTCCCTCTACGACGAGCTGCTGCCGATCGCGGACGAACTGGCCGGGCTGCTCCCGCGGGTCCGCGCCGTCTGTGTGACGGCGCAGCGGACCACCCCGAGCGAGGGCCTGGACATCCCGCCGGAGCTGGCCCCCTTGCATCGTCTGCTGTCCCGGGCGGGCAACGACCTGGCGACGGCCGCGCAGGCGGCCACCATGACCCGGCTGGGCACGAGCGACGTGGACAGCGTGCGCCGCCGGGCCGCCGTCGTCGGCGCCCTGGTGGCGGAGGCGGAAGCCCTGAGCCGCTGAGCCGGATCTATTCCCGGATTCGCTGACAGAGAACCGGGAGCTTCGTGTCTGGTGGCATGACAGCTTCCTTTGGAAGGATGGCGCCATGAGCGCAAACCCAGATCTCACTTTCAACGATGGCAACACCATCCCCCAGCTCGGCTACGGCGTCTGGCAGGTTGCCGACGACGTCGCGGAGACCGTGGTCGGTCAGGCGTTCGACGCCGGTTACCGCCACATCGACACCGCCCGCATCTACGGCAATGAGGCGGGAGTGGGCCGCGCCATCGCGGCGTCCGGCCTCGACCCCAAGGACCTCTTCATCACCACCAAGCTGTGGAACTCCGACCAGGGCTACGAGCAGACCCTCGCGGCCTTCGACGAGTCCCTGGATCGTCTCGGCCTCGACCACCTGGATCTGTATCTGATCCACTGGCTGCAGCCGCAGCGTGGCACCTATGTGGACACCTGGAAGGCGCTGATCGAACTGCAGAAGCGCGGCCGCGTCACCTCCATCGGCGTCTGCAACTTCACGGCCGAGGCGATCGATGAGCTGATCGAGGCCACAGGCGTGGTTCCGGCCATCCACCAGATCGAGCTGCACCCGTACTTCAACCAGGCCGGGCTGCGCGAGTACAACGCCGGCAAGGGCATCCTGACGCAGGCCTGGTCCCCGCTGGGTCAGGGCGGCGAACTGCTGAGCGACCCCGAGGTGCTGCGCATCGCGGAGAAGCACGGCGTCACCCCTGCCCAGGTGGTCATCGCCTGGCACCTCGCCATCGGCAACGTGGTGATCCCCAAGTCCGTCACGCAGAGCCGGATCGTGGAGAACTTCGCCGCCCTGGATGTGACCCTGGATGACGAGGACATCAAGGCTCTGAGCAGCCTGGACCGTGGCGCGGAGGGCCGGATCGGTCCCGACCCGGCGGTCTCCGACTTCGCCTGATCCACCGTGAGTCCCGCGGTCCGGCCGTGAACGCAAGGACCACGGGAACGGCGAAGGCCCCCAGGATTTCCTGGGGGCCTTCGCCGTGTCCGAGCTTCCTATCAGAATCGAACTGATGACCTTTTCATTACGAGTGAAACGCTCTACCGACTGAGCTAAGGAAGCACATGCCGCGCCTGACCTGCTGGCCTGACCGCACAGGAATCAAGTTTAGAGTGCTCTCCGGCTGTGGGTCAAAACGGCCGTGTACGCGGCCTTCCCCCGGGCGCGGGTGGGCTGTTCATGTCCCGGCCCAGCATGGTTCAGCTGGCCGTCGCCCGGGCGGGGCAACCTGTAGGTCACGGTGCCGTCGGGGACTCCGTGCTGCCGCGTGGCCAGGACCGTGCGGCGGGAACCAGCAGAGGAGCGCAAGCGATGACCGTGAACCCGGTTGCCGGACGGACCACCGCACAGGACGTCACCGGCCGGGCGAGCTGCCTGAGGCTCGCCGTGGTCGACATGTCGGGCACCACGGTCACCGACGGTGGCCTCATCGACGAGGCCCTCAGCGACGCGTTCCTGGACGCCGGGGAGGATCCGCAGGGGCAGCGTTTCGGGTCCATGATGGACTTCGCGCACAGTGCCATGGGGCTCTCCAAGCTCGGCGTCTTCCGGCAGCTCTACGAGGGGGAGCCGGAGCGGGCTCTGCTCGCCAACGCCGTCTTCGAGAAGTCCTACGACCGCCTCGTGGCCCGTGGCGGTGTCCAGGCGATCCCCGGCGCCAGGGAGACCATGGAATGGCTCCGTGAGGCGGGAATGCAGTTGTGCCTGGTCACGGGGTTCGGGCGGCACACGCAGAACACCATCCTGGAGTCCCTCGGCTGGATGGGCCTGGCGGATCTGAGCCTGTGCCCGGAGGACGCGGGCCGCGGCCGGCCGCACCCCGACATGATCCTCACCGCCGTCCTGGCCCTTGACCTGGATGACGTCCGGGAGGTTCTCGTCGTCGGGGACACGACGGCGGACATCCAGTCGGGCCTCCGGGCCGGCGCCGGCCTGGTGGCCGGAGTGCTGAGCGGGGCTCATTCCGAGTTCGCCCTGCGCGCTGCCGGCGCCGACGCGGTGGTCCCGTCGATCCGGGACATCCCCGGCCTCCTGAGGGAGGGGAGCAGGCCCCTCCTCGGTGGCCGCCAGCTCTGACGGAGTCTGCCAGAGGGGTTTCCCTCCCGCCGCGTCCCGGTGGAGCTCGGCAGGGTATCAGGGCGCGGCGACGGAAAAGGCCCCGGCAGGGAACCCGCCGGGGCCTTTCGTGACGCTCAGGTGCAGCGGAGGCCGTCGTCCGGCGTCGTGCCCTTCACGAAGTAGTCGTCGACCGCGTTGGTGATGCAGTCTCCCGCGCGGCCGTAGGCGGTGTGGCCCTCGCCCTCCCAGGTGACCAGCGAGGCGTTGCCGAGCTGCTTGCGTAGATTGCCCGCCCATTCGTACGGGGTGGCCGGGTCTCCGGTGGTTCCGATGACCACGATCGGCGCCTTGCCGCTGTACGACGCGGGAGCCGCCTTGCGGATGCCGGTGGTCTCGAGGCCTTCACAGGAGATGCCGCCGTACGCCATGTACTTGCCGAGGGTGGGGGACACCTTCTCGAGTTCCTGGGCCTCCTTGCGCATGTCGTTCTCCGACGAGTCCGGCGTGTAGTCCAGGCAATTGATGGCGTTGAAGGCGAAGGAGCTGTTGGACGTGTACTTGCCCTGCGAGTCACGGTCCGCGCCGAAGTCCGCCAATTGCATCATGGGCGATGGATCGCCCACCAGCGCCTGGGCCAGTGCCTGGCGCAGGGTCGGCCAGCTCGAGCTGCTGTACAGCGGAACGATCAGGCCGGAGACGAAGCTGTTCACTGTCACGGGACGGCCGTCATTCGCGGGCTGAGGGCTCTTCTCGTACTCGGCCAGGAGCTTCTGGATGCGTGCGATGCCGGCGTCCACCCCGTCGCTGAGGGGACATCCGGAGTTGCGCTGGCACCACTCGACGAACACCCGGAGGCTCCGTTCGAAAGCCTTCGCCTGGCCCACGGTCAGCTGGGACTGGGTCAGGGTCGCGTCCAGGGCGCCGTCCAGGACCATCCGGCCCACGCGGTCCGGGAAGAGCGTGGCATACGTGGAGCCGAGGAAGGTCCCGTAGGAGTAGCCGAGATAGTTGAGCTTCTGATTGCGGAGGGCGGCCCGGAGGATGTCCAGATCCTTGGCGGCACTGGCGGTGTCCACATGGGACAGGACCGGCCCGGTCTTCTGCTGGCAGGCCTCGTTCGTGTCACGCTGCTCCTGCACGGCCAGGGCCAGGCCGTCGGCGGTGCTGGGGTCGAAGTACTCGGCGCGCTGGGCGTCGCGCTCCTGGTCCGTCAGACAGGTGACGGGGGCGGAGCGTTTGACGCCGCGCGGGTCGAACCCGATCAGGTCGAAGTTGGAGCGCATCTCGTCGCTCAGAATCCACTGGGCGGACTCGTTGACGAAGTCGTAGCCGGAGCCGCCCGGGCCGCCGGGATTGATGAAGAGCGAACCCTGGGACTTCCCCGTGGCGGGGATCTTGATCAGGGCGATCTCGATGCTTCCCTTGCCCGGATTCTGGTAATCCGTGGGGACCTTGACAGAGGCGCAACTCGCGTCGTGCTCGCAGGAGGTCCAGCCGACCTTCTGACCGTAGAAATCCTTCAATTCGGCCGGAGCTCCGTCGCTCAAGCCTTCCTGCTGGCTGCCGGCCGCGGGCGCCTTGGCGCTCTTCTCCGGCCCCGGGATGGTCACACAGCCGCTCAAGGCCAGTGCCAGCGCGGCCACGGAGGCGACGACGGCGGCGAGCCGCCCCGCGCGCGCCCGCCCCTTCCGAGGACTCCGCCCCGCGCTCGTCGCAGTGCCCTTCACGCTCTGCCTCATCCGTTGTCCGCCTTCCGAACTGTCGTGGTTCGCCGTGTCTTCCCCGCAGGCCGGTCCGGTCCGGCCGCGGAATCCTCTGGTGCGCCGGTCTTAGACCAGCCCTGCCGCCATGCCTTCCAGCGCCAGCAGCGGGGCCACGTTGCTTGTGACCAGCCGCCGACGGGTGAGATTGATGGCATCGATCCTGGCCAGGGTCTCCTCGGCGGTCCCGTTCGCCGCGAAGGCCTCGATGTCCGGCCGGATCTCCTCGTTCACCAGCGTCCCGGTGGCACCCACCTGGAGGATGAGCACGTCCCGGTAGAACGAGAGGAGATCGGTCAGGGTGCGGTCCAGCGAATCCGTCACGGACCGCTTGCCGCGCCGTTTCTGGTCCTCTTCGAGGCGTTTGAGCTGGCTGCGCAGGGCGGGCGGCACGGTGGCGCCTTCTTCGAGACCCAGGGATCCCAGCAGCGCAGCCCGTTCGGCGGCGTCACGCTCGGTGTTGGAGCTGTCCGCCTCGTCCGTCGCGATGGCCATGAGGCGCTCCGCCATGAGCACGGCCGAGGTGATGCCCTTGAGGGCGAGGGGGAAGCGGACCGTCTCCAGGCGCCGCTGCCGGGCGTCGGCGTCGCGCGCCAGACGCCGGGCGATCCCGACGTGGCTCTGTGCCATCCGCGCCGCGCTGGCCGCGAGGGCCGGGTCCACGCCGTCGCGGGCCACGAGCAGAGCCGCCACGTCGTCCACGGCGGGCAGGCGCAGGCCGACGCTGCGGCACCGTGAGCGGATGGTGACCAGGACGTCCGCGGGGGAGGGGGCGCACAGCATCCAGACCGTCCGGGCCGTGGGTTCCTCGATCGCCTTGAGGAGCACATTGGTGGTCCGCTCGGCCATGCGGTCCGCATCCTCCACGATGATGATGCGCCAGCGGCCGGAGGCCGGGTGGTTGCCCGCGGTGGAGACGAGCTCACGGGCTTCGTCGATGGTGATGGTGACCTTTTCGGTGCGAACGTGCTGCACATCCGGGTGGGTCTCGCCGAGGATGGTCCGGCAGGCGTGGCACTCGCCGCAGCCGCGCCGGGCGGGGTCGGGCTGTTCGCAGTTGAGCGCGGCGGCGAACGCCTTGGCGGCGTTGGACCGGCCCGATCCGGGAGGGCCGGTGAAGAGCCAGGCATGGGTCATCCCGTCCCCGGCGGCGGCCCGGCGGAGCTGAGTGACGACGGCGTCCTGGCCGCGGAGTTCATCGAATACGGTCACGGGAGTTCCCCGGGGGAGTCCGTGGCGACGGCGTCCTGGGCGGTGTGGGCGGAGAGGACCTGCTCCACCCGTTCCAGGATCAGGCCCGCGATGACCTGGACGTCCTGACGGGCGTCGATCACGAGGTATCTTTCGGGTGCGGCGGCCGCCGCGTCCAGATAGGCGTCCCGGACCTGGGCGTGGAAGGAATCCGGTTCCGACTCGAGGCGGTCCTCGCCTCCGGGTGCGCGACGGGCCCGGCCTTCGGCGGGGTCGACGTCGAGGACCACGGTGAAGTCCGGCCAGAGCGAGTCGGTGGCCCAGGCGTTCAGCTCGCGGACCTCGCGCGTTCCGAGGCCGCGGCCGATGCCCTGGTACGCAACCGAGGAATCGATGTAACGGTCCGTGATGACGGCCTCGCCGCGGGAGAGAGCCGGCCTGATGAGCTGCTCCACGTGTGCCGCGCG
Organism: Arthrobacter sp. RAF14; assembly: GCF_052114185.1. NCBI lineage: Bacteria > Bacillati > Actinomycetota > Actinomycetes > Micrococcales > Micrococcaceae > Arthrobacter > Arthrobacter sp. RAF14. The sequence continues at coordinate 255,676 of NZ_JBFREG010000003.1, forward strand.
GGCGGCCGCGTACATGAGGGCCTCGGTGCGGGCGTCGATCTCGCCGTGACCGTGGTCCAGGACCAGGGAGCGCAGCTTCTCGCCGATCTCGGTCCCACCCGGCTCACGGGTCTGGACGACCACCATGCCGCGATCCCGCAGTGCCTCGGCCAGCAGCCGGCTCTGCGTGGACTTCCCGGCGCCGTCGCCGCCTTCGAAGGCGATGAACAGGCCGGATCCGTTTGCGCTGGTAGTCACGTTCACAGCCTAGCGGGCCAAGCTGGATGCGGGCGGAGAGTCCGCGGCGATGTGGACAAGCGGAATTCCCGTTGCCCACATGACGGGATCGTCTTGCCCGGACGGCCGGGCGGAGCCGTAACGTGAGGACCATGCACGAATCCCAGGACCTCAGCCCCGATTCTCTCGTGGTGGCCGCCGGACGGCCGGACCGGGAGCGTGACGCCCCCGTGAACCCGTCCGTGGTGCTCTCCTCCACCTTCCTGGGGACGGGGCCGCTCGGCGACGGGGACCGTGGCTACGGGCGCTACGCGAACCCCACCTGGGAGCCTTTCGAGGACGCGCTGGGACGTCTGGAAGGCTCACCGGAGCCGGCCCTGCTGTTCTCCTCCGGGCTCGCCGCCGTCAGCGCCGCGCTGTCATTGGTGCCTCTCGGCGGGCTGGTGGTGATGCCCGGGCACTCCTATGCGGGCACGGTGCAGATGGCCACCGAACTCGCGGAGAAAGGCCTCTTCACGCTGAGGCTCGTGGATGTCACGGACACGGAGGCCACACTGGAGGCGCTGAGCGCCGACGGCGGGGCGGCGGATCTCCTCTGGCTGGAGAGCCCCACGAATCCCATGCTGGGTGTCGCCGACCTTCCCACTCTGATCGAGGCCGCCCATGCCAGGGGCGCGCTCGTGGTGGTGGACAACACCTTCTGCACCCCCTTGATCCAGCAGCCTCTGCTCCTGGGAGCGGACCTCGTGCTCCACTCGGTGACCAAGTACCTCGCGGGACACTCGGACGTGGTGCTGGGTGCTCTCGTGGCGCGGGACGCAGGTCTGCGGAGCACCTTGCTCCACCACCGCACCCTGCACGGTTCCATCGCCGGCCCCTGGGAAGCGTGGCTCGCACTCCGGGGTCTGCGCACCCTCGCGCTCCGGGTCGAGCGCTCGCAGGCCAGCGCGCAAATCCTCGCGGAGCGGCTGGCCGCCCAGTCCGCTGTCGAACGGGTTCGATTCCCGGGCCTCCCGGAGGATCCGGGCCACGAGCGGGCCAAGGCCCAGCTCAAGGGATTCGGCTCCATCCTGGCCATTGACATGGCGGCGGGGTGGGGCCGCACCGGTGCGGAGAACGCCGACGCGCTGGTCCGGGCGCTGCATCTCTGGATGCCCGCCACCTCCCTGGGCGGCGTGGAATCGCTCATCGAGCGACGACGGCGCCACGTCGCCGAACCGGAGAGCGTGCCGGAGAACCTGGTGAGACTGAGCGTCGGCATCGAGAACGCGGAGGACCTCTGGGCGGATCTGTCGCAGGCTCTCGACGCGTTGCCGGCCCACGGAGGATAGGGTGGAACCGTGAGCGGACAGATGCTGATCTACTTTGCCACCACGGCCGTCTACTTCGTGCTAGGCCTGGTGGCCTTCGGGCTGGAGGCCTGGGCGTTCATCGATGCCCTGATCCGGAAGCCCGGGGACTTCGAGGCCGCCATGAAGCGCAGCAAGGGATTCTGGCTTGCCGTCACCGGAGGCGCCGCCGCGATCGGTCTCCTGTCGGTCCTCTCCCGTTCGGGTGGTCTGGGGCTGTTCGCCCTGGTCGCGGTGACCGCGTCCTGCGTCTACCTGGCCGATGTCCGCCCGGCCATCAAGGACCTCCGCAGCGGAGGCTACAACAGCTGGTGAGCCCGGACGGGCTTCACGCGCCCGGCGCCACGGCCTCCCAAGCCACCGAAAGCTCGCCCAGCCGGAACCGCCGCGGTCCGTCGAGCACCGGCCAGCCCGCCTCCCGCAGGGCGACACACATCCTCATCCAGCGTTGCCTCGTGCCGAAACCGGCCAGCGGCGCCGCTGCCAGCCAGGCCTGATCGGCGGCCTGCAGGAACGCGTGGATCCGCTCGCCGGGGACGTTCCGGTGAATGAGCGCCTTGGGCAGCCGCTCGGCCGTCTGGGACGGCCGCTCCAGCGCGCCGAAGTTGACCGAGAGGTGCAGACTGAGGGGGCCGTCGCCGTCGAGCGCCACCCAGCAGGCGGTCCGGCCCAGCTCGTCGCACGTCCCCTCCACCAGGAGACCACCAGGAGCCAGCCGTGAGCGGAGGGTGTCCCAGATGGCCGGGACATCGCCTTCGTCGTACTGCCGCAGGACGTTGAACGCCCGCACCAGCAGCGGGGAGTCGTCCACGGGCAGTTCGAAACCACCCAGGCGGAAGTCCAGACCCGGACGGGCCTCCTCCATGGCCCGGGCCACGCGGCCCGGCTCGATCTCCACGCCCGTCAGCCTGAACCCGGGATTCACGGTGCGGAGGCGGTCGAAGAGCTCGATCGCGGTGCGCGGACTCGCCCCGTACCCCAGGTCCACCGCCAATGGGGCGCCGTCCTCCCGGAATCGCCAGGACTGGGTTCCGGTGATCCAGCGATCCACGCGGCGCATGCGATTGGGGTTGGTGGTCCCTCGGGTGACATTGCCCAGTGGCCTGCCGGTCCGGCCCGCGGCGCGGGCGGGAGCGCGGAGACGTTCGGATTTCTGGACCACCGTCCCATGGTAGGCGGGTCGGGGAGTGGTCACGGACGGTGACGTTAAGACGCAAAGGGCCGAGGGCGTCCGGGGCTGGCTAGGATTGACGTATGACGTACACCTTGATCCTGCTGCGCCATGGCCACAGCGAATGGAATGCCAAGAACCTCTTCACCGGTTGGGTGGATGTGGACCTCAACGATCAGGGCCGCGCCGAGGCCGCGCGCGGCGGCGAGCTGCTCGTGGAGAACGACGTCCTGCCGGACATCCTCCACACCTCGCTCCTCAAGCGCGCGATCAACACCGCCAACATCGCCCTGGACAAGGCGGACCGCGGCTGGATCCCCGTCAAGCGTGACTGGCGCCTGAACGAGCGTCACTACGGTGCCCTCCAGGGCAAGGACAAGGCGCAGACCCTGGCCGAATTCGGCGAGGAGCAGTTCATGGAGTGGCGCCGCAGCTACGACACCCCGCCGCCGCCCCTGGCCGACGACTCCGAGTTCTCCCAGGTGGGCGACCCGCGTTACGCCGATCTCGGCGACGCCGTGCCGCGCACCGAGTGCCTCAAGGACGTCCTGGTCCGTCTGCTGCCTTACTGGGAATCTGAGATCAAGGAGGACCTCAAGGCCGGCAAGACCGTTCTGGTCACCGCCCATGGCAACTCCCTGCGTGCACTGGTGAAGCACCTCGACGGCATCTCGGACGATGACATCGCCGGTCTGAACATCCCCACCGGCATCCCGCTGGTCTACGAACTGGACGAGGAGTTCAAGCCGCTGAACCCGGGCGGCCGCTACCTGGACCCCGAGGCTGCCGCGGCCTCCATCCAGGCGGTCGCGAACCAGGGCAAGAAGTAGGGCTTCGTCAGGGATCCGCCGGCAGCGCGGTCGGATCCCTGACTACGCACAGAACGACGGCGGGGTGGTCACCTGGGTGACCACCCCGCCGTCGTCGTGCAGGAGCGTGCTGGCACGAGTGTGCTGTGGGAACCGCGGCTCAGGCGCCGCCGATCTCCTCCGGCTGCCATTCGCCGTTGACCAGGTAGCTGACCTTGCGGGCCACGGAGACGCCGTGGTCCGCGAAGCGCTCGAAGTACCGGCTGGCCAGGGCCACGTCCACCGAGGTGGAGGCGTTCCCGGTCCACTCGGCGTCGGCGACGGCCTGGAAGACTCCGGCGTGCAGTTCGTCCACTTCGAGGTTGAGGCGGACGATCTGGCGGGCCACGTTCAGGTCGTGGGTCGCCAGGAGCTCGGCCACCTTGTTCGCGATCTGGATGTCCAGCTCGGCGAAGGACCGGAAGGTGTCCTGCAGGGAGGCGGGGATGACCTGCGCCGGGTAGCGCAGGCGGGTGAGCTGGGCGATGTGGCGGGCCAGATCGCCCATGCGCTCGAGCGAGGCGCTCATGCGCAGGGAGCTGACGATCATCCGCAGATCGCTCGCGACGGGGCCCTGAAGAGCCAGGATGTCGATGGCCTTCTCATCGAGGGCGTTCTGCAGGAAGTCGATGCGGGCGTCCGCGGCGATCACGTCCTGGGCGAGGTCCACGTCAGCGGTTTCGAAGGCCTGCGTGGCGTTCTGGATGGCGGTCGCCACCAACTTGGAGATTTCAACGAGCTCATCGCCCACCTGGGCGAGCTCGTCCTGGAAAGCCTTGCGCACTGACGGCGTCCTTTCGTATGGCTGCGTGCCGCAGTGACGCCCCGTCCGGGGAGCGCCCCCAACACGCTGGTGGTCCAGCTACTTACAGTGTCAGCAGGCCGTGAATACTGCACGTCCTGAAGGTGAACGTTAGCTGAACCGGCCTGATCCTCCCCGCAATCTGGCCGGAGGGCGCCATGCCGGACCGTAAGCTGGGGATGTGGATCCTCTGCTCATCGGCGTCGTCGCGGGCCTCGTCGGCCTGTGCCTCGGTGTCTTCGGCGTCCTCGCATTCCGTGCGAGTGAGCATCAGCGCACCCTCGTGGACGATGAACTGGACGAGCCGCAGCTGCCCGAGGGGGCCGCCGAGGTTCTGAGCGTGCTCGGCCGGGCCTTCGTGATCGTCGATGACATCGACGGCGTGGTGCGGGCCAGCCCGGCGGCCTACGCCTACGGCCTCGTCCGCGGCCACACGGTGGTGCACCATCAGCTGCTGGAGATGACCGCCAAGGTCCGCCGCGACGGCGTGGTGCTGGAGGGCGAGTTCGAACTGCCGCGGGGACCGCTCGGCGCAGGATCGATCATCGTCCAGGTGCGCGCGGCCGTCCTCGGTGACGAATACGTCCTCCTGCTGGCCGATGACCGCACCGAGATCACCCGCACCGAAGAGATCCGGAACGACTTCGTCGCCAACGTCTCGCATGAGCTGAAGACCCCCGTGGGCGCCATCTCGCTGCTCGCCGAAGCGCTCGAGGACTCATCGGATGACGAGGTGGCCGTGCGCCGTTTCGCGAAGCGCATGCACAAGGAGGCGTCGCGGCTCGCGGACCTGGTGCAGGACATCATCGAACTGTCCCGGCTGCAGGGGGCGAACATCGCGCTGCAGGGCACCGTGGTGGACATCAACCACGTGATCGCCGACGCCGTCGACCGCTCCAAGCTCCCGGCGGAGAGCAAGAACATCACCCTGGTCGTGGGCAGCGCCGGCGCGGAAGCCCGCGTCTTCGGTGATCCGGATCTGCTCACCACGGCCTTCCGCAATCTCATCGACAACGCCATCCGCTACTCGCCGGAGAACACCCGGGTGGGGATCGGCATCCGGTCCCGTGAAGGCCTCATCGCCGTCTCCGTGACCGACCAGGGCGACGGCATCTCGCCGGAGGATCAGGAGCGAGTCTTCGAACGGTTCTACCGGGTGGACGCCGCCCGTTCCCGTGCCACCGGCGGCACCGGACTGGGCCTCAGCATCGTCAAGCACGTCATCTCCAACCACGGCGGCGAGGTGTCCGTCTGGTCGCAACCCGGCCAGGGTTCCACGTTCACCGTCCGTCTCCCCGAGATGGAGGGCCGCGAGTCCTCCGAGGATCAGGGGAGCCCGGACGAAGCCCACGAGGCCGGGAGAACCGGCCACCGCAATGCTCATCAAAGCAGCGCTCATCAAGAAGGAGTCCAGGCGTGAGCCGCATTCTGATTGTGGAGGACGAGGAGTCCTTCAGCGACCCGTTGTCCTACCTGCTCGGCAAAGAGGGCTTCGAGGTGGAGGTCGTGGACAACGGCCTCGACGCCATCACCGAATTCGACCGGAACGGCGCCGACCTGGTGCTGCTGGACCTCCAGCTGCCCGGCCAGTCGGGCACCGAGGTGTGCCGTCAGCTCCGCCAGCGCTCATCGGTGCCGGTCATCATGCTGACCGCCAAGGACTCCGAGATCGACAAGGTGGTGGGCCTGGAACTCGGTGCGGACGACTACGTCACCAAGCCGTACTCCTCCCGCGAGCTGGTGGCGCGGGTGCGCGCCGTGCTGCGCCGTCAGGGCGAGCCCGAGGAACTCATCACCACCACGGTCCAGGCCGGTCCGGTGCGGATGGACATCGAGCGGCACGTGGTGAGCGTGGGCGGCGAGCAGGTCTCGCTGCCGCTCAAGGAATTCGAGCTTCTGGAGATGCTCCTGCGGAATTCCGGGCGTGTGCTCACCCGTGGGCAGCTGATCGACCGGGTGTGGGGCTCCGACTACGTGGGAGACACCAAGACTCTGGACGTCCACGTCAAGCGGCTGCGCAGCAAGATCGAGCCCGACCCGTCGGCTCCGCGGTACCTGGTGACGGTCCGCGGCCTGGGCTACAAGTTCGAGCCGTAAGCCTGAGCCCCCGGGGCGCCGGGGCGCCCCGGGGGAGTAACGGAAAATGCGGAAGGAGCGGCCCCTCGGGGCCGCTCCTTCAGCGTTGGTGGTGCCTGACGATGCTCTAGCGGGTGCGCCGCTGCGTGCTCCAGTAAAGGGGCCCGCCCAGGGCGACGGCCAGGAAGGCCACCGTCAGGACGAGCTCCGCGAGAAGCAGCATGAAGACGGCGGTCACGCCGAGATTCAGCGCCACTCCGCCGAGCGCTCCGAGACCCACCATGAGGGCGGCCAGAACGGCCAGGGCCAGCAGGTAGGCGCCGAAGAAGCGACCGGGGGTGTCGAGGCGTGCCAGCTGGCGGCTGATGGACCGCGGCTGGACCAGATTCAAAATGGTCATAGTCGTCCTCTGACAAGAAATTCCAGGGATGGGGCGGCATGGGCCGCATCTCCATTCTTCCGTATCGTCCGGCCCCTGATCACCTGTTGGACGGTTGGCGCGCCTGTGTGATTGCTCACATGCCGTCCGGGTTCATCGGCCGGGGCGAAAGCCCGGCCCGGTGCGCTGCGAATGCCGGTGCCCTGTGAACGGGGGAACAGCGACGGCGCGGCCCCCGGGCGGTGAGAACTCACCGCGGTGGGACCGCGCCGTCGTCGTGGTGGCCGGGAGTCCGGCCGAAGACCGAAGCCGGGTGGAGGCTAGTGGCCGCCCTCGGTGGTGGAGGTCGGTTCCGGGGTGGCCGAGGTGGTGGGCTCGGCCTTGGTGGACGCACCCGGGGTGGCCTTGGGAGTGGGGAGGTACTGCTTGTACTCCTTGATGGTGCCGTCCAGGACGGGGACCTTCACATCGGCGGTCTTGCCTTCGCCGGTGAACTGGAGGGTGACTAGGGAACCCGGGGCGCCGCCCGAGGTGCTCAGGATGGCGGAGTCGCTGCTCTCGTTGAGGGAGACCTCGTTGTTCGCCTTCACGCGGACCTGGGTCTGGGAGCCCTCGGCGCCGTTGACCGTGACCGTGACGTCCTGCGCGCTGCCGTTGAAGATGCTGCCGAGCAGGCGGCCCGGGTTCTTCTCGCCGTCGCTGACGATCATGGCGTTGCGGACCTTGATGTCGCCGAACTGAGCGTTGACGCCGTCCGAGGCCGCGTACTGGTGGGTGGTCTGCTGAGCCGAGGTGGCGGAGCAGGCGGTGGTGGCGGCGAGGAGTCCGAGGCCCAACGCTGCGGCGGCCAGGGCGCGCTTGCCGGGCTTGACGGTCTGGGGGGCAGTGGAACGCACTTTACGTAACTCCTTGCACGAGTGAATGAGAGCTCTTTGCTGACAGTTTATCGGCAAATGGGCCGGGGCCTCGTTCGACGTGCCAGGACCCTTGTTACATGAGGCCGACAGGGCGGCGTGGATGCACCTTTTTGCCAGTCCGTCAAGTCACGTGACGAACGCTTGAGTGGGCCTGGATCCTTGATATTTCAAGGAAGAGCGGCTGGAGGGCCGAGAAGTTGCCGCGCTCACACGTGGTAAACTGGAAGCCGGGAAAGGGGATAATCCACATGGTGTTTGAAGTCGGCGAGACGGTTGTTTACCCTCACCACGGCGCAGCGAAGATCGAAGAGATCAAGATGCGCACCATCAAGGGCGTTGAGAAGATGTACCTCAAGCTCCGCGTAGCCCAGGGGGACCTCACCATCGAGGTTCCAGCAGAGAACGTCGACCTGGTGGGCGTTCGGGATGTCGTGGGCAAGGAAGGCCTGGAGCACGTGTTCGACGTTCTCCGTGCCGAGTTCACCGAAGAACCCACGAACTGGTCCCGCCGTTACAAGGCGAACCTGGAGAAGCTGGCTTCCGGTGACGTGATCAAGGTCGCCGAGGTCGTTCGCGATCTTTGGCGCCGTGACCAGGACCGCGGCCTGTCCGCGGGGGAGAAGCGGATGCTGTCGAAGGCGCGTCAGATCCTGATCTCCGAGCTCGCCCTGGCCGAGAAGACGGATGAGGAGCATGCTGCGAACGTTCTGGACGAGGTTCTCGCCTCGGACGTGAAGGCTTCCTAGCACTCCCCGCCTGAGTTTTTTCTGACCTGAGTTTTTGTGAAAGGCCCGTCCGGTGCATCTGCGCCGGACGGGCCTTTCGCTGTCCGGGGGCACCTGGCTGCGGGTGCATCGGACCCGGCCGCCCGGCGTCGCCCCGGCTACGCTGGCACTATGACTTCTGATTCACGGCTCGGGGTGGTGGTCCTGGCTGCCGGCTCCGGGCAACGGCTGGGCTTCGGCATCCCCAAGGCACAGGTCCTGCTGGGCGACGAACCGATCCTGCGGCACGCCCTCTCAGGCGTGGTCGCGGCCGGCGTCGCGGACGCGATCGTCGTCGCGCTGCCGTCCGCGGACGCGGGCGACGATGCAGCGCTGCGTGAGGTCGTGGAGACCTTCCGCGCGGAACACCCCGGCGCCCCCTGGAGCCTCACCGTGGTCGAAGGCGGGGCCACCCGCTCCGACTCCGTCGCGCGAGCGCTCACCGCGCTGGACGACGTCGAACACGTCCTGGTGCACGACGCGGCCCGCCCGCTCGTCCCGGTCCAGGTGTTTCAGCGCGTGGCCGACGCCCTGAGGGCGGGCGCCCGCGCCGTCATCCCCGCCATCCCCGTGGTGGACACGATCAAGCAGGTGCACGCCGGTCACGGGGCCGACGCCGAGATCGCGCCCGAACTCGTCACCGGCAACATCGCGCGCGAAACCCTCCGTGCCGTCCAGACACCCCAGGGCTTCAGCCTGGCCGCCCTGCGCGCCGCGCACGAGGACGCGCAGTACCTGGACGACCGGCAGGCCGCCGCCATCACGGACGACGCCATGCTCCTGGAGTCCCACGGGATCCCGGTCCACGTGGTGGCCGGATCCAGCTACTCGCTGAAGATCACCACCGCGGTGGACCTGATCCTGGCCGAAGGGCTGCTCGAAGGTCCGCTCGCCGGACGCTGGGTGGGGGAGGCATGATCATCCCGCGCACCGGCGTCGGAGTCGACGCGCACGCCTACGCCTCCGAGGACGCACCGCGTCCGCTCTGGCTCGCAGGCCTCCTCTGGCCCGGTGAACGGGGCCTGGCCGGGCACTCCGACGCGGATGTGGTGGCACATGCCGCGGCCGACGCACTCTTCTCCGCGGCGGGACTCGGCGATCTCGGGACGCACTTCGGGACCGATCGACCGGAGTTCGCCGGAGCGTCGGGCGTCACCCTGCTGTCCGAGGCCGCGCGGATCGTGCGGGAAGCGGGATTCGGGATCGGCAACGTCGCCGTGCAGCTCCTGGGGAACCGGCCGAAGTTCTCACCGAGGCGGCTCGAAGCGGAACGCGTCCTCACCGAGGCCGCCGGTGCGCCCGTCAGCGTCTCGGCCACCACCACGGACGGGCTCGGCTTCCTGGGCCGCGGCGAAGGACTGACCGCCGTGGCCACGGCACTCGTCTACCCGCTTCCGGCGACCGGGGCTTGAAGCTGACACGGTGTCAGCAGCTGGACTGGTCCCGTCATGTTGAGTATCGGAGAGTTCGCGTACCTGGGTGGTGTGTCCGTGCGGATGCTGCGCCACTACGATGCGCTCGGCCTGGTGGTCCCTGCGGCCACCGACGAGTGGACCCGTCGCAGGCACTATGAGATGTCCCAGCTGCCGCGACTGCGTCAGCTGCTGGCCCTGAAGGACCTGGGGTTCAGCCTGGAGGAGATCGGCCCGCTGCTGGACCGCACCCTCAGCCTGGAGGAGATGCTGTGCATGCTCCGGGACAGGGAGCGGGAGGTGCAGGCCGGGATCCTGGCGGGACAGGACCGCCTGGTGAGGATCCGCGAACGGCTCCGCCTTCTGGAATTGGAGCAGGAAATGCCTGAATACACCATCACCTCCTTGCCGGCGCTGGAATTCGTCCAGCTGCAGCGGACCGTCGCAGGTTCCGAAGAGGTGTCACTGCACATCGGCGGGATGTACGACCGCCTGGAAGCCGCTTGCGACCGTGCGGGGACATCTCCCGTCGGACCGTCGATCGCGACCTATCTCGCGGGCGACGAGGGCCTGCTGGTCACCGCGGCGCTCACGGTCGGCGATCCGGCGGCCGTTCTCGCGGCGGATCCGACCGTGAGCGAAGGCCGTGAACCGGAAGTGTCCCGCGCCGCGACCCTCCTGCACGAGGGCCGCATCCAGGACATCGGCGTCAGCTGGCAGGCGTTGGGCAACCAACTGGCCGCGGCGGGCCTCGAACTGCACGGCCCGTGCCGGGAGATCTACCACCGGCTCGGCGACGACGACGGCGGCTGGCTCGTGGAACTGCAGCAGCCACTGGCCTGAGCCCCCCGCGTGCCCTGGGGGCCGTCCTCTGCGGAAATAGCCGGGGACGGACCCCAGGGCATAGGCTTTGGCAGGTGACACTGCGTTTCTATGACACGGCCTCAGCCCAGGTCCGCGAATTCCAGCCGCTCGAGCCCGGCAAGGCGAGCCTGTACTACTGCGGCGCCACCGTTCAGGGCCTGCCCCACGTGGGCCACGTCCGGTCGGCGATCGCCTTCGACCAGCTCACCCGCTGGCTCCGCTACCGGGGCTTCGAGGTGACCGTGGTCCGCAACGTCACGGACATCGACGACAAGATCCTCGCGAAGTCCGCGGAGTCCTTCCGGGAGGGCTTCGTGCCTGACGGGGACCGTCCGGCCAAGGAACCGTGGTGGGCGCTCGCGTACCGCTACGAGCAGGCCTTCCGTGTGGCGTACGAGACCCTGGGCGTCGCCGCTCCCACCTATGAGCCCCGCGCCACGGGACACATCCCTGAGATGCATGCGCTCATCACCCGTCTGATCGAGCGGGGCCACGCCTACGCGGCGCCGGACGGCTCGGGGGACGTGTACTTCGACGTGCGCTCCTGGCCGGAGTACGGCGCCCTGACCCGCCAGCGGATCGACGACATGCAGGCCGCCGCCGACGCCGACCCGCGGGGCAAGCGCGACCCCCGCGACTTCGCGCTGTGGAAGGGCCACAAGGCAGGCGACCCCGAGACGGCGGCCTGGGATTCCCCCTGGGGACGCGGACGCCCGGGGTGGCACCTGGAATGCTCGGCCATGGTCACCAAGTACCTCGGCCCGCGGTTCGACATCCACGGCGGCGGTCTGGACCTGCGCTTCCCGCACCACGAGAACGAACTCGCCCAGTCCACGGCGGCGGGTGACGGCTTCGCGAACTTCTGGATGCACAACGGCATGGTCACGTACCAGGGCGAGAAGATGTCCAAGTCCATCGGGAACACCGTCAGCCCGGAGGAGATGCTCTCCCAGGCGAGCCCCCGCGTGGTGCGCTATTACCTGGGCCAGGCGCAGTACCGTTCGGTGCTCGACTACAACCCCGGGTCGCTCGCCGAGGCGGCTTCGGCCGTCGAGCGCATCGACGGCTTCATCAGCCGCGCGCTCCGCTCGCAGTCGCAGGGGAACGGGACGTTCGGCTACTTCAGCCACGGCGGGGTGCCGGAGGACTTCGCGAAGGCCATGGATGACGACCTGAATGTTCCGCAGGCGCTCGCGGTCCTCCACGAGACCGTCCGGACCGGCAACGCCGCTCTGGCGGCGGGGGACGCGGAGACGGTGCGGACCTCTCTGGACTCGGTCCTGGCGATGACCCGGGTGCTCGGGCTCGACGACGTCGCGTCGTCGGCCGCTGCCGAAGGTCCCGTGGTCCAGGCCCTGGACACCTTGATCCAGTCCCAGCTGGAGGCCCGTGCGAAGGCCCGCGAGTCGAAGGACTGGGCCACGTCAGACGCCATCCGTGATGCTCTGGCGGAGGCCGGCGTCGTGGTCGAGGACGGTCCTCAGGGGGCGTCCTGGAGCCTGCGTCAGGACTGACACGAGTTGAACCGTAAAATGGTGCAGGTCCGCAACACTACTGCAGAGGTGAATCATGGCCAAGATCGGCCGTTCCGGCGCTGTCCGTAAGCACAAGAAGGGCGCCTCCGTGGGTACTGGGGGCCATGGCCGCAAGTCTCTTGAAGGCAAGGGGCCCACGCCCAAGGCGGAGGACCGCACCTATCACAAGGCGCACAAGAACAAGGTTCTGGCAGAGCGCGCCGCCGCCAAGCGCGCCGGTGGGGACACCCGTGCCCCGCGTCGTGCCAGCGGTCCCAAGGGCCGTGCCACCGAGGAGTTCGTGACCGGACGCAACTCCGTGGTCGAGGCTCTGCGTGCAGGCATCCCCGCCAAGACGCTGTACGTGGCCATCCGCATCGACGTCGACGACCGCGTCAAGGAAGTCCTCAAGCTCGCGGCCGAGCGCGGTGTGCCGATCCTCGAGGCCGGCAAGCCGGAACTGGACCGTCTCACCGAGGACGCCGTGCACCAGGGCCTCGCTCTGCAGGTTCCTCCGTACGACTACGCGGATCCTTACGACCTGGCCGAAGAGACGATCGAGGCCTGGCGCAAGGGCCACATCGCCAACGCGCCGCTGTTCGTCGCTCTGGACGGCATCACCGACCCCCGTAACCTCGGCGCCATCATCCGCTCCGTCTCCGCGTTCAGCGGCCACGGCGTGGTGGTACCGGAGCGCCGGGCCGCCGGCATGACCGCGGCCGCCTGGAAGACCAGCGCCGGCGCGGCCACCCGCGTCCCCGTGGCCCGGGCCGGCAACCTGAACAACACCCTGAAGGCGTTCCGGGAGATGGGCATCTTCGTGCTCGGCCTGGACGGCGATGGCGATGTCTCGCTGCCCGGCCTCGAACTGGCCACCGAGCCGATCTGTCTCGTGGTGGGCTCCGAGGGCAAGGGCCTGAGCCGCCTGGTCCGCGAGCACTGCGACCAGATCGTGTCCGTGCCGATCGACTCCGCCATGGAGTCCCTCAACGCAGGCATGGCTGTCGCCATCTCCCTGTACGAAGTCTCCCGGCGCCGATCCGCCACCTGACAGTCCCATGAGCAATCCCATCACCATGCCCCTTGAGTTCGTGGTGACGGCCTCGCGGCCGTTCCCACTGGGCGTGACCCCGGCCCGGCAGGCCGATCAGTATGCACCTGACACCGTCAACGTCGCGGTGTTCGCCCCCGGCCTGACCGCCGTGGACGTCCACCACCTCGGCCCGGACGGCCAGTGGCACCGGACGCGCCTGACGGAGAAGAGCGGCGGGGTCCACCACGGCCTCGTGCCGCGCTTCCCTCTCGGGACACGGTATGGATTCCTCGGGCCGCAGACGGCCGCCCGCCTGACCGGCAGCCTCATGATGCGGCGCGACGACGACGGCGCGCCGCCCTCGAGCGTGCCCTCCGGTTTGCTGCTGGACCCCTACGGCCGGGGCGTGGACGTCGTCGACGGTTCCCTCGTGTCCATGCGCATGCACCAGGACTTCGACTGGGGCGCCGACCGGCGCCCGAACACCCCATGGCGTGACACGGTGGTCTACGAGGCCCATGTGCGCGGTCTGACGAAGCTGCACTCGGATGTTCCGGAGGACCTCCGGGGCACCTATGCCGGGCTGGCGAACCCCGTCATGGTGGAGTACCTGAAGCAGCTCGGGGTGACCGCCGTCGAACTGCTCCCGGTGCACTTCCACCTGGACGAGGCCCACCTGGAGAACGTCGGCCTCACCAATTACTGGGGCTACAACACGGCGTCCTTCTTCGCTCCGCACCCGGATTACGCCACGGAGGCGGCCCGTGCCGCAGGCCCCGGCGCCGTCCAGGACGAGTTCAAGGGCATGGTCAAGCTCCTGCATGAGGCCGGTATCGAGGTCATCCTGGACGTGGTCTACAACCACACGGCCGAGGGCGGCAAGGACCTCCCGGCGCAGAGCTTCCGGGGTCTCGGCGACGGCACCTACTACCGTCACGACGGCAACGGCAACTACTACGACACCACCGGCTGCGGGAACTCCCTCAACTTCGGTGAGCCGCGCGTGGTGCAGCTGGTGCTGGACTCCCTGCGTCACTGGGTGCAGGACTACCACGTGGACGGGTTCCGCTTCGATCTGGCCACCACCTTGTGCCGTGACGAGAACAACCAGTTCGACCCCAAGCACCCCTTCCTGGTGGCCCTGGCCGCGGACCCGGTGTTCCATGAGGTCAAACTCATCTCCGAGCCGTGGGACGTGGGTCAGGGGGATTCCTGGCAGACCGGCCGGTTCCCCTTCGGCTGGGTGGACTGGAACGACCGCTTCCGCGACACGGTGCGCTCCTTCTGGCTGACGGAGCGCGCGGCCATCGACGCCGGCCATCAGGGCCGCAGCGTGTCCGCACTGGCGGATGTGGTGTCCGGCTCGGCGTCGCTGTTCGCGCCGTCCGGCCGCAACCGGCTCGCGTCGCTGAACTTCATCACCGCGCATGACGGCTTCACCATGCGGGACCTGGTGTCCTACGACCGGAAGCACAACGAGGCCAACGGCGAGAACAACCGGGACGGCAACGACAGCAACCACAGCTACAACCACGGGTACGAAGGCCGCACCGAGGTCGAGTCGCTGCTCGCCGAGCGCGCCCTGACCAGCCGCAACCTCATGACCACGCTCATGATCTCGCTGGGCGTGCCCATGATCGTGGCCGGTGATGAGCTGGGCCGCACCCAGCAGGGCAACAACAACGCGTACAACCAGGACAACCCGATCACTTGGATCGACTGGACCTCCACGCGGGAGAGCCGGCAGATGTTCCGCGCCACGCAGCGGGCCATCAGGATCCGCCGCGAGTTCATGGCGGCCCAGCCGTTCGACTACCCGCAGCGTGACGAGCACTCCTATCTGCACTGGTTCAACCAGGATGGCGAGTTCATGTCCGGTGAGGACTGGAACAACCCCGGTCAGCGGCTCGTGCAGCTGCTGCTCGGGTCCCGGAAGGGCAAGGTGGACGGTCTGGTCGTGATCAACGGCGGGCCGACCGATGTGGAGATCGTGCTGCCGCGGCTGTCCGAGCTCGGGGTCACCCCGGCTCAGGACACCGCCAAGTTCGAACTGCGCCTGTCCACCTCCCTGGTCCATGACGAACGCCGGGGCACGCAGCGCGCCGAAGGGGAGAAGGACCTGGTGGACGCCTTCTCCATGAACATCTACCGACTCTGAGGTCCCGTGAACCGCAAAACCCTGCTGAGCCTGGCCGGCATCCTCGTCACCGCCGTCGTGGCGGGTCTGATCTGGCTCGGCACGAGCGGTTCGGGAAGCAAGCCCCTCGCGGGCGGCGGGAGCGCGGGGCCGGGCGCGTCCGCGACACACCGCCCCGGCGCCTCCTCAGCCTCGGGCGCCGGCCAGAAGAACCCCAGCAGCCTCGGCGCCGTCAAGGAATCCGCGTTGCCGGCGGAGGCACAGCGCACCCTGGAACTGATCGCGAAGGGCGGGCCGTACCCGTACGACCGGGACGGCATCAACTTCGGCAACTTCGAGGGCGTGCTGCCCAAGAAGCGCGGCGGCTACTACCAGGAGTTCACCGTGCCCACCCCGGGCTCCCGCGACCGGGGCGCCCGCCGCATCATCGTGGGCTCGGAGCACGAGAAGTACTACACCCCGGACCACTACAAGAGCTTCCGTTTCATCCTGGAGGGCCAGTGAAGACCTACCCGGCCGGCGCCCACACCCTGGGTGAACTCGTCCACGCGAGCCTCGCGATCGGCCGTGAGCCGTTCGCCGTGCCCGGCGCGCCGGACAAGGCGGAGACGTTGAACGCCTTCGCCGCGGCACTGGACTTCCCGGCCTGGTTCGGCGGCAATCTGGACGCGCTCAACGACTGCCTGGGGGACTGGGCCTCGGCACTCACCGTCCCGGCCACGCTCGTCTGGGAGCGCTCCGCGACGCTCGACGCCGGCACCGTGGCCGCCGTCGAGAGCATCCTCGGCGACGCGGAGGCGGGCAACCCGCACCTGAGCGTCATCGTCCTCGGCTGAGGGGCCTGGCCCGGGGAGCAGGACCAGCGGAAGCTTGCGTCAAGGGGCCCCGCAGCCCCTTGCGCAGCGAAAGCCGAGTACCCCGCTGCGGGGATGGCAAGCGGAGCCGATCCTGCTCCCCGGGCCACGCCGGCACCGCGACTACGCGTTGACGACCAGACCCAGCTCGGCATTGCTCGCCAGGCCCTCGTGCTGCGGGAAGATCCGGACGGTGTAACCGAACGCCCCCGAGCGGTCCACCGGAATGGTGCCCCGGAAGAGCCAGCGGCCGTTCCCCAGGTCCTCGGCCGCCTCCAGGTCCACGCTGCGGGGATCCTTGATCCGGTCGTCATGCCCGGCCCTGCCGTAGGCGGCGGTCACACGGACCTCGTCGGGGGTCAGCCCGTCGAGCGAGACGTAGCTGTTCACGGTGAGCGTGTCACCGATCTGCGGGGATTCGCCCACGCCGGTGCTGTCGACATGTTCCACATGGATCTCCGGCCAGGAGGCACGGACCCGTTCCGTGTAGGCCGCCAGGTCCTTGGCCAGCGCATAGCCGTCCTCCGCGGCGTCCCGGCCGGAGACCGCGGCCGGTGTGTAAAGCCCGCTCACGTAGTCCTTGACCATGCGGTCCGCGGACACCGCCGGGCCCAGGTGGGCGAGCGTGTGCTTGATCATCGAGATCCACGCCGTCGGCAGTCCGTCCTCGTCCGCCTCGGACGGCCCTGCCGCCCCGGCATCGGTGGAGAGTGCGGCACCGTAGAACCTCGGGGCCACCCGGGTCTCGATCAGCTCGTACAGGGCGGCGGCCTCGATGTCGTCCCGCTCTTCGGGCGATGCTCCGTTGTTGGCGGTCGGGATGGCCCAGCCGTTCTCGCCGTCGTACATCTCATCCCACCAGCCGTCCAGGACCGAGAGGTTGAGGGAGCCGTTGATGGCCGCCTTCATGCCGGAGGTCCCGCAGGCCTCCAGCGGCCGCAGCGGGTTGTTGAGCCAGACGTCGCAGCCCGGGAAGAGGGTGCGGGCCATGGCGATGTCGTAGTTCGGGAGGAAGACGATGCGATGGCGGACCTCCGGGTCGTCCGTGAAGTGCACCAGGTCCTGGATCATCTTCTTGCCGGCGTCATCGGCCGGATGGGACTTGCCCGCGATCACGAGCTGCACCGGATGGTCCGGGTCCAGCAGGATCCTCCGGAGCCGTTCGGGATCCCGCAGCATGAGCGTCAGGCGCTTGTACGTGGGCACCCGCCGGGCGAAGCCGATGGTCAGGACGTCGGGGTCCAGCACGCTGTCGGTCCAGCCGAGTTCGGCGTCGGCGGCGCCGCGCTTCTTCCAGGACGAGCGCAGCCGACGGCGGACGTCCACCACCAGCTTGGCCCTCAGTTCCCGGCGGAGCGCCCACAGCGTCTCATCCGGCACGTTGTACGCCAGGTCCCAGCGGCCCAGGGATTCGGCCTCGGGCCCGAACGCGTCGCGGGCCAGGGTGCCGATGCTGGAGTCCACCCAGGTGGGGACGTGCACGCCGTTGGTGACGGAGCCGATCGGGACCTCGGACTTCTCGAATCCCGGCCAGAGCCCCGCGAACATGCCCCGGGACACCTCGCCGTGCAGCTTCGCCACACCGTTGGCGCGCTGAGCCAGGCGGAGACCCATGACGGCCATGTTGAACTTGCCCGGATCGCCGCCGTCGTAGTTCTCCCGTCCCAGGTCCAGGATGTTCTCCACGGGGACGCCGGGGGCGAGCCCGGCCCGGAAGAAGTGCTCGATCTGGGGCAGCTCGAAGCGGTCGATCCCGGCGGGCACCGGGGTGTGCGTGGTGAACACGGTGGACGCGCGGCATGCCGCGAGGGCCTCGTCCCAGCTCAGACCCTGGCCCGTCATGAGTTCCCGGATGCGTTCGATGCCCAGGAATCCCGCGTGCCCCTCGTTGGTGTGGAAGACTTCGGGCGCGGAAGTCCCGGTCAGGCGTGCGTAGGCCCTCAGGGCCTTCACCCCGCCCATTCCCAGGAGCAGCTCCTGCTGCAGACGGTGGTCACCGCCGCCGCCGTAGAGCCGGTCCGTGATGCCCCGCGCGGCGTCGTCGTTGCCCGGGACGTTGGAGTCCAGCAGGAGCAGGGGGACGCGCCCCACGTCGGCGCGCCAGATCTGCGCCAGCAGCTGCCGCCCCTGAGGGAGCGGGAGACGGATGGTCACGGGAGTCCCGTCCTCCTCCCGCAGCAGGGTGAGGGGGAGGTTGTCGGGATCCAGCACCGGATACGTCTCCTGCTGCCACGCGTCACGGGAGAGGGACTGCTTGAAGTAGCCGGCCTGATAGAGCAGCCCGACGCCCACCAGGGGGACGCCCAGATCCGAGGCCGACTTGAGGTGGTCGCCGGCCAGGATGCCCAGTCCGCCGGAGTACTGCGGGAGGACTTCGGTGATGCCGAATTCGGGGGAGAAGTACGCGATGCGCTCGGGGGCGTCGCCGTTCTGGGTCTGGTACCAGCGGGATTCCGTCAGGTACCGGTCCAGGTCCGCAGCCGCCGTCCGGATCCGGGCCACCACCTCCTCGTCCCGCGCCATAGCCGCGAACTCCTCGCCGGAGATGGCCCCGAGGAGCGCGACGGGGTCGTGCCGGCTCTTGTCCCAGAGCACGGGATGCAGGCTTTCGAAGAGCTGGCGGGTCGGAAGGTGCCAGGACCAGCGGAGGTTATTGGCCAGTCGGGCCAGGGGTGCTATCGGCTCGGGCAGGACGGTTCGGACGGTGAATCTACGGATCGCCTTCACGTGCGCCACACTAACGGAGACCTCCGACCATCGGAACAGGGGCAAGTTTCTTTTTGGTAAATGACGCGTAACAGCGGTTTCTTTCAAATGACCCTTAGCAATTGGCCCTGGTCCGGACTAACGTCGTGCGTGTGAGCAGCACCAAACGAACCGCCAGCCGGACCAAGTCCACCCCCGCGCTCCCCGCGTCCACCGGGATTCCGAGCGGCCTGCGATTCGGCAGGTTTCCCATCACGAATGTGCAGCCGACCGTCGAGGGCGGCCGATTCCCCGCCAAGGCGGTGCCCGGACAGGGCCTGGTGGTGAGCGCCACGGTCTTCCGTGAGGGTCACGACCAGCTGGGCGTGACCGCCGTCCTGAAGGACCCCAAGGGCAAGGTCCGGGAGACCGTCCGCCTGCAGCCCGCCAGGGGCGAGCGCGGTCTGGGCACCGATCTGTGGGAAGGCGTCTTCACGCCGACCGCCACGGGTGACTGGTCCTTCGTGATCGAGGCGTGGCACGACCGGTACGGGACCTGGCACCACAATGCGGAGATCAAGGTCGCCGCGGGCGTCGACGTGGAGCTCATGCTCGCGGAGGGCGCCGCCCTCCTGGCCCAGGCCGCCGACGACGACGCCAAGCGCACCGCCGCCGACCGCCGCACCCTGCGCCGTGCCGCCGAAGCGCTCGCGGACTCCCGCCTCACCGTCGAGGAACGCCTCGGGGCCGGGTTCTCGGACGCCGTGGCCGGCGCCGTCGAACGTCAGCCGATCCGTGAACTGGTGACCGAATCGGCGGAGTTCCCCCTCCTGGTGGAGCGTGCCGCCGCGGGCCAGGGCTCCTGGTACGAGTTCTTCCCCCGTTCCGAAGGGGCCCGGCGTGACCCGGCGACGGGGGAGTGGACCTCCGGGAACTTCCGCACCGCCGCCGGCCGGCTGCCCGGCGTCGCCGCCATGGGCTTCGACGTCCTGTACCTGCCGCCCATCCACCCGATCGGGCACGCCCACCGCAAGGGCCCCAACAACACGCTGGTGGCCGGCCCCGGTGATCCGGGCTCCCCGTGGGCCATCGGTTCGGCCGACGGCGGCCATGACGCCATCCACCCGGACCTCGGCACCTTCGAGGACTTCGACGCTTTCGTCGCGGAGGCCCGGGAACACGGGCTGGAGATCGCACTGGATCTCGCCCTGCAGGCCAGCCCGGACCACCCCTGGGTGCAGAGCAACCCGGAGTGGTTCACCCGCCGCGTGGACGGCAGCATCGCGTACGCCGAGAACCCCCCGAAGAAGTACCAGGACATCTACCCCCTGAACTTCGACAACGACCCGGCGGGCCTCAGCAAGGAGATCCTCCGCATCGTGCAGCTGTGGATCAGCCACGGGGTGAAGATCTTCCGCGTGGACAATCCCCACACCAAGCCGGTCTGGTTCTGGGAGTGGCTGATCGGCCGGGTGAACAAGAAGCACCCGGACGTGGTCTTCCTGGCCGAGGCGTTCACACGCCCCGCCATGATGCACGCGCTGGGCCGTGCCGGTTTCCAGCAGTCGTACAGCTACTTCACCTGGCGGAACACCAAGGAGGAGGTGGAGGAGTACTTCACCGAGATCTCGCGGGACTCCGCCGCGTTCTTCCGTCCCAACTTCTTCGTCAACACCCCGGACATCCTGACCCAGTACCTGCAGTACGGCGGTCCGGCGGCGTTCAAGATCCGCGCCGTGCTGGCCGCCATGGGCAGCCCGCTCTGGGGGGTCTACGCCGGCTACGAACTCTTCGAGCACGTGGCCCGCCCGGGCGCCGAGGAGTACATCGACAACGAGAAGTACGAATACAAGGACCGGGACTGGGAAGCGGCCGAGGCGGCGGGACGTTCGCTCGCTCCGTACCTGACGCGGCTCAACCGGATCCGCCGTGACCATCCTGCGCTGGGGGATCTGCAGAACCTGACGGTCCACCAGTCCTCGGACGATTCCACGGTGGTCTTCTCGAAGCACAAGACGCTGCCGGACGGTTCCAAGGACACCGTGATCGTGGTGGTGAACGTGGATCCGCACGGCACCCGCGAATGCACCGTCTCCCTCGACCTGGCCGCGCTGGAGCTCGACCCGCAGGACTGGACGGCGTCGCACGGGTTCCGCGTGGATGACCTGATCACCGGGCAGAGCTGGGAATGGGGCGAGCACAACTACGTCCGCCTGGATCCGCACGTGGAGCCGGCTCACATCCTGCATATCCGCCGAGGAGTCTGATGACTTTCAGCCTGCCGTCCGCAAGCAACGGGATCGCCAGCCGGGACCGCTTCGACACGAACGCCCCGGGGCTGACCCATGACCCGCACTGGTTCCGCAAGGCGGTTTTCTACGAAGTGCTGGTGCGGGCCTTCGCGGATTCCAACGGAGACGGGTCGGGTGACCTGAACGGTCTGATCGATCGTCTGGATTACCTCCAGTGGCTGGGCATCGATTGCCTCTGGCTGCCTCCGTTCTTCCAATCCCCGCTCCGGGACGGTGGTTACGACATCTCGGATTACAAGGCGGTCCTGGACGAATTCGGCACCATCAACGACTTCCAGCGGCTGGTGGGTGAGGCACACGCCCGCGGCATGCGGGTGATCATCGACCTTCCCCTCAATCACACCTCGGACCAGCACCACTGGTTCCAGGAGTCCCGGCGTGATCCCAGCGGTCCCTACGGAGATTTCTATGTCTGGAGTGACACGGACGAGAAGTACGAGGACGCCCGGATCATCTTCATCGACACCGAGGAATCGAACTGGACGTTCGATCCGATCCGGCGGCAATTCTTCTGGCATCGTTTCTTCAGCCACCAGCCGGATCTGAATTTCGAGAATCCGGCCGTGGTCGATGCGATTTTCGATGTGGTGCGTTTCTGGCTGGACCACGGGGTGGACGGTTTCCGCGCGGACGCGATTCCTTATCTTTTCGAAGAAGACGGCACCAATTGTGAGAATCTGCCGGGGACGCACGAATTCCTGCGCGAACTCCGTGCCATGGTGGACCGGGAGTACCCCGGCCGGATCATCATCGCGGAGGCGAATCAGCCTCCCCAGGAAGTGGTGGAGTACTTCGGCACCGAGGAAGCCCCCGAGTGCCACATGTGCTTCCACTTCCCGATCATGCCGCGGCTGTACTTCGCCCTCCGGGATCAGCTGGCCGCCCCGATCGTCGAGTCCATGAAGGACACGCCTGCAATTCCGGCCGGCACGCAATGGGGCACGTTCCTGCGCAACCATGACGAGCTGACACTGGAGATGGTGACCGCCGAGGAGCGGTCCGCGATGCTGGGCTGGTACGCGCCGGATCCCCGCATGCGCGCCAATGTGGGCATCCGGCGGCGGCTCGCGCCCCTCCTGGACAATTCGCGGTCCGAAATCGAGCTGATCAACGCGCTGCTCCTGAGTCTGCCGGGTTCGCCGTTCCTGTACTACGGCGATGAGATCGGGATGGGGGACAACATCTGGCTCCAGGACCGTGACGCGGTGAGGACGCCCATGCAGTGGACCCCGGACCGCAACGCGGGGTTCTCGATCGCGGATCCGGGCAAGCTGTACCTGCCGGTCATCCAGTCGCTCGTGTACCACTACGGCATGGCGAACGTGGAGGCGGAGGCGGCCCACTCGGGTTCGCTGCTCCGGTGGACCCGTCAGATCCTGGCGGTCCGCAAGGCTCATCCGGCCTTCGGTCTGGGGGCCTTCCACCACGTGCCGGCCAATCATGAATCCGTCCTCGCGTACCGCCGTGAGCTGCTCCCGGACAACGCGGAGGGCGCCCAGCCGGAGACCCTGTTGTGCGTGTTCAACCTGTCGCAGAACCCCGTGGCCGCTCTTCTCGATCTCCCGGAGTTCGCCGGCCGCGGCCTGCGGGACATCTTCGGTGGCCAGCCGTTCCCCAGCGTGGGGGACGACGGCACGCTCAGCCTGACGCTGGCGGGCAACGGCTATTTCTGGCTCAGGTTCCGGTCCGCGGCGCCCGGCGTTCAGACCACGGCCATTCCGATCGTGCCTCAGGGCGTCTGAGATGACCGCTCCTGCCGACGAACTCATGGGACTGCTGGAGCGCTGGCTCCCGCAGCAGCGGTGGTTCCCCGCCAAGGGGAGCGTCGTCACGGTGTCCGTGGCCGCCGTGCTTCCCGGTGTCCTGCGGCCGGAGCGGCGCTCCGAGGTCCGTGTCCTGCGGCTCGCCTACCCCGACGCTCAGGGCGCGCTGGTGACCACGCTTCTTCAGGTGCCGCTGCTGTACTTGCGCTCCGAGGACCGCCCGTCCCTTGGCGGCGACACCGGCGCCTCAGGCTTCATCGGCACGGTGTCCTCCGCGGGCGGTGACGAGGGAACTCCTGTGGATTCCGGACCGTGGGACGTCCACGACGCCCCGCTGCGCCGGGAGTTCCTGGACGAGGTGCTGGCCAGCACCTCCCTGAACGCCCGTTCGGACCTTCCGGGGGAGCACGCCGGCATTCAGGCCCGTCGCGGCCCCGACGCCGGCAAGAGCATCGCCCTGTCGGACCCTCTGCAGACCATGGACCCCATGCGGAGCGAGCAGTCGAACACGTCCATCGTGCTCAACGCCCACGGCCGCGGCATGATCGTGAAGTTCTTCCGCACGCTTTCCTCTGGCCAGAACCCGGAGGTGGAGCTGGGCGAGGTGCTCACCAGGCTCGGCACCCAGGATGTTCCGGCCACGCTCGGCTGGCTGGAAGCCCACTGGCAGTCCGAGGGCATCTCCTATCAGGCCGACCTGGCCGTGATCCACGAATTCCTTCCGGGTGGCGCGGATGCCTGGGGCGCCGCGCTCAATGCCGCCGCACGCGGTGAGTCGTTCGCGCGTCAGGCGCACGCGATCGGGCAAGGGACCGCCCGGATTCATCGGCGCCTGGCCGAAGGCCTTCCGGTGACGACCGCTCCGGGGGGTGTGCTGAGTCAGCTGGCCGCCCGGGTGCGGGAGAGCTGGGCTCAGGTGCGCGCCGTCGTCGGGCCGTACGACGCCGAGGTCGAGGCCCTGCTCACGTCGCTGTCCGCGGTGCCGGCGCAGCCGCAGCGGATCCACGGCGACCTCCACCTGGGGCAGATCCTCACGGTGCGGGCGCCGGCTGCCGGCGCCGAGCGGTGGGTCTTCCTGGATTTCGAGGGCGAGCCGCTCAGGCCCGTCTCCGAGCGGGCGCTGCCGGATCTGCCCTTGCGGGATGTGGTCGGGCTGCTCCGTTCCCTGGACTATGCGGCCGGGGCCGCCGCCCGCCAGGTGGCGGGGGCCGAGGTCTCCGACGGGTGGGTCGCCGAGTGCTCGGCGGCCTTCCTGGAGGGTTATTCGAGTGTGGTGCCCGGGAGGATTGACCAGCGTTCTCCCCTTTTCATGGCATTGTGGCTGGACAAGGCCCTGTATGAGGTCCGTTACGAGCAGAGCAACCGCCCCGGCTGGCTGGACATCCCGGTCAGCGCGGCGCGTGCGACGCTTGAGGAACTTGCAGGTCCCGGAGCGAAAGGGAAACCATGAACCCGACCCCGGAAGCCGCCGCGCCGGCTCCGCTGCCGATCGATCAGGCCACGCTGGGGCAGGTGGCGCATGGTGAGCATCACGCGCCGCACTCCGTGCTGGGCGCTCATCTGGACGAACACGGCGTGGTCACCTTCCGCACGGTCAAGCACCTTGCCGAGGCGGTGACGGTCATCCTCGCCGACGACGCGCGGATCCCCCTGCACCACGAGGGCTTCGGTGTCTGGGTGGGCACCTATGCGTCGCCGGACGGCGCGCACGTGCCGGACTACCGGCTCGAGGTCGCCTACGAGAACGCCGAGACGGTCCTGGTCGACGAGCCCTACCGTTACCTTCCCACGCTGGGCGAGCTGGATCTCCACCTCCTGCAGGAGGGCCGGCACGAAACGCTCTGGACCGTTCTCGGAGCCCGGGTGCAGCATTACAGCTCCGTGATGGGTGACGTCACGGGCGTCTCGTTCGCCGTGTGGGCCCCGAACGCGCAGGCCGTTCGCGTCATCGGCGATTTCAACTCCTGGGACGGGCGCCAGCACTCGATGCGCTCCCTGGGATCGAGCGGTGTCTGGGAGCTCTTCATCCCGGGTCTCGGCCCTGGAACCCGCTACAAGTTCGCGCTGCGCACGCGGCACGGCCACTGGGTGGAGAAGGCCGACCCGCTGGCGTTCGGCACGGAGGTCCCGCCGATGACGGCGTCCGTGGTGGTGGAGCGCTCCTATGAGTTCAAGGATCAGGAGTGGATGGCCGCCCGTGCCGCGCGGGATCCGCACAACTCCCCGATGAGCGTCTACGAGGTCCACCTCGGCTCGTGGCGCCTGGGCCTGAGCTACCGGGAGCTGGCACGTGAGCTGGTGGAGTATGTCCAGTGGCTCGGGTTCACCCATGTGGAGTTCATGCCGGTGGCGGAGCACCCGTTCGGCGGTTCCTGGGGCTATCAGGTCACGTCCTACTACGCGCCGACGTCGCGGTTCGGGCACCCTGACGAGTTCCGGTTCCTGGTCGACTCCCTGCACCAGGCCGGCATCGGCGTCATCATGGACTGGGTGCCGGCGCACTTCCCCAAGGACGAATGGGCGCTGGCCCGTTTCGACGGCGAACCGCTCTACGAGCACGCCGACCCGCGGCTGGGCGAGCATCCGGACTGGGGCACGTACATCTTCAACTTCGGCCGCAAGGAGGTCAGGAACTTCCTGGTCGCCAATGCCCTGTACTGGCTGGAGGAGTTCCACGTGGACGCCCTCCGCGTGGATGCCGTGGCGTCCATGCTGTACCTGGACTACTCCCGTGAGGAGGGCCAGTGGGTGCCCAACCAGTTCGGGGGCCGCGAGAACCTGGATGCCATCAGTTTCCTGCAGGAGACCAACGCGACGGTCTACAAGCGGAACCCGGGGGCGGTCACCATCGCCGAGGAGTCGACGGCGTTCCCGGGCGTGACGGCGCCGACCTCGCAGGGCGGCCTGGGCTTCGGGCTGAAGTGGAACATGGGCTGGATGCACGATTCCCTGGCGTACATCGCCGAGGACCCGGTCAACCGCCGCTGGCACCACAACACCATCACGTTCTCCTTGGTCTATGCGTTCACGGAGAACTTCCTCCTCCCCATCAGCCATGACGAGGTGGTGCACGGCAAGGGGTCGATGCTCCGCAAGATGCCCGGCGACCGCTGGCAGCAGCTCGCGAATCTCCGGGCATTCCTCGCCTACCAGTGGGCCCACCCCGGCAAGCAGCTGATCTTCATGGGAACGGAGTTCGGGCAGGAGGCCGAGTGGAGTGAACAGCACGGACTCGACTGGTGGCTCGCCGAGGGCCCCGATCACCGCGGCGTGCAGCTGCTGGTCAAGCAGCTCAATACGATCTACCAGGAGACTCCCGCCCTGTGGGAGCAGGACAACACGGGAGAGGGCTACCGCTGGATCAACGGTGGGGACGCCGACCGGAACGTCTTGAGTTTCATCCGGATCAGCGCCGACGGCGAAAAGCTGGTGTGCGCGGTCAACTTCGGGGGCGCGCCGCATCACGACTATGCCCTCGGCTTCCCCTCCGACGGCGAGTGGGTGGAGATCCTCAATACGGACGCCCACGAGTTCGGGGGTTCGGGGGTCACCAATGGGGGGACCGTCGTGGCGGACAACGGTCCGTGGGATGGGCAGCCGGCATCGGCGAAGGTGACGCTGCCGCCCCTGGGTGCGGTGTACTTCACAAAACTCGACTGAGCGTCTCGGGGGCCTGACAGACCCCTGGGCATGGTGTCGACGACGGCTTGAGGCCCGGAATCTCGCGGATTCCGGGCCTCAAGCCGTCTCACGAAGAGCCACCGGACCGAGGAGTTGGCATCACCGGCGAACGGTGGTAGAGTTGATACCCGCACCGCAGCGAAGGAAAGCTTCTGAGGGAGTCAACCGGACACGCCGCGGATCGCACGATTTTCACCAAGAAATTGTCTGAAGTTGAGCGATTTGCACCGAAGAATTCGGGGTGCTAAGCTTGAAAAGTTGCTTCGGGAACGGCAAGCAGGGCTAACGAGCCGGCTTGGAGATCCGAAAGCAGTCTGTTGTTTGAGAACTCAATAGTGTGTCATGTTTTTTTGATACCAATGTTTTTTTGGTAATCATCGGCCATCACCCCGTGGTGGTTGGTGTTTGCTGGGTTTTGAATTTCTTTTTGGAGAGTTTGATCCTGGCTCAGGATGAACGCTGGCGGCGTGCTTAACACATGCAAGTCGAACGATGAAGCGGTGCTTGCACCGTGGATTAGTGGCGAACGGG